>CAVZNZ010000012.1:0-927710 GCA_963776815.1 uncultured Gammaproteobacteria bacterium | reverse complement strand
ACATCAGGTGGATGCCGAGCAGCACGCCGAACGGCGGCAGCGTGCGCGCGAAGAACGGCAGCACGCCGTCGGCCGGCAGGCGGTGCTCGAGTCCCGGACGGCCGTCCCAGCAGCGGTCGGGCGCCAGCGACCACACGCCGACGAGCGCCAGCACCAGCACGACCTTTTCGAGCAGCGTGTCGAAGCCGCGAAACGCCATGAGTACGCCAGTCACCGGATTGCCGACCCCGGTCGCGGGCAGTGCCGCCATTGCTTCAGGCGCGAGGGTCGGCCCGGACTCGGGCAGCGTCAGCACGACGACCGCCAGCGCCGCCGAGATCAGCGCGCAGCAGACAGCTGCCGTCACGCGCAGTGCGCGACCCGGGCGCCGCAGGGTGTGCGCCTCGGTGCGACGCAGCGTCGCCACGGCGCCGAGGAGCAGCACGCCGGTGAGCCCGCTGCCGATCGCGGCCTCGGTCAGCGCCACGTCCACCGCCGCGAGCTGCACCCACACCAGCGAGAGCAGCAGTCCGTAGCTCACGAAGCCCACCGCCGCCGCAAACGCGCTCCGAGCTGCGATCGTCCAGACCGCGGCTCCGAGCACCAGCACCGCGAGCGCGGATTCGAGCACAACGGTCAGGTTCATCGCCGCGGTTCCGCGCGGCGCGCCACGCGCGCCATCATCTGGCCTACGGTCGATGCGGCAAGCAGCACCAGCAGCCACACCAGCAGCAGCTTCAGGGCCGCGAACACGCTGCCGGCCTGCGGCAACAGGCCGATCACGATCACACCCGAGGCCGACGTTGTCCGCCTTGGTCAACGCGTGCAGCCGCGACAGCGTGTCCGGAAAGCGCAGCAGCCCGACCACGCCCGCCAGGAAGAACACCGCGCCCGTAGAGCACGGAGACCGCGGTGAAAAGGTCGAGCAGCGCGGTCATCGCCCCGTAGCCCTCCCCCTCGTCCTCGTCCTGCGCCGCCGTAACGCCCTTGACGAACGCGATCGAGGCAAACGCCGCCAGCATCGCCAGCGTGAGGGCCACGTCCACCGCTGCCGGCAGGTCGCGCGCCACGCTGACGAGCAGCAGGCTCGCGATCCCGCCGGTGCCGAGCAACTGCGCCGCCATGACACGATCGGCATCCCCCGGCCCCCACAGGATGCGCGCGAGTCCCGACCACCACCGTGATCATGACGAAGCCGGCAACTGCGGCCAGGAACTCGGGACTCATGCGTTCGCAGGCCCGCGCTCGGCACCCGACCCCGGGCGTTGCGCGTCGTCCGGTGCCTGACCCAGTGCCTCGATCAAGCCGAGCTTCCTCCTGCCCGAGATCCAGGGTCACCGGCTGGTCGACGTCGAGGCAATGGTAGATGACGCCGTCGGAGTCGCCTGTGCCCGAAGGAGAGCGTGCCGGGCATCAGGCTCGTCACCGACGTGAACAGGTTGCGCGATGTGCCGGGCGGCAGGGCGACTGGATAAGTGACGTAGCCGGGCTTGAGCGGCAACGACGGGCTGAAGGCCCGACGCGCAATGTCGAGTCCCGCGACCACCGATCCCCAGACGAAGCGGATCGCAAGACGCAGCACGGCCAGCGGCCGCACCTGGGCGAATGCGGGGTCCAGCGGCAGCAGCACGAGGCTGATCCAGGTGGCGAGGGCGGCGGCGGCGAGGCCGGGCAACACGTCGGCGTCCCGTCCGCCCGCCATGATCATCCAGACCAGGAAGTATGCGACGCCCCGGACGAGGATCACGCGCCAGGCGCGGGTGCGGGGAGCTCGGCTCATGTCCGGCTGGAAGCCAGTCCGACCAGGCGGGCGATGACTATGGCCGGAAACAGGACGCCCACAGTGGATAAAAAAGTGGCCAGCATCTTG
Source organism: uncultured Gammaproteobacteria bacterium (assembly GCA_963776815.1). Classification (GTDB taxonomy): domain Bacteria; phylum Pseudomonadota; class Gammaproteobacteria; order Steroidobacterales; family Steroidobacteraceae; genus RPQJ01. The sequence continues at coordinate 925,861 of CAVZNZ010000012.1, read as the reverse complement.
GCGGAAGTGCTCACCGCATAGATGTCCCCGAAGCCCACGGTAGTCAGTGAAACCAGGCTGAAGTAAATGAAGTGAACATAGTCATCGTCCTTCCCGCTCAGCACGACATTGCCGCCCAGGGAAACGCCGGTAGCGGCATGAATGACTTCCAGCGCCAGCGCGCCCATGAGCGCGAACAAAAGTAAACATTGACCGCTCCGACAATCCGGTAAGCATTCACAATCCGGTCGCGAAACAGCAGCTGGAGGTTGATGAAAATGAATACCAGCGCATTGGCGATGCCGATGACATTCTCCAGGACATAGAACGAATACGGGTTCTCTCCGAAACGAATGAGTCGCAGCGTCAGGTGAATGCCAAACAGAATTGCGGAGACGGCTATCAGCCACACGCTGCGTGTCGAGAATATCCCTGAAAAGAAAACGCTGAGCAAAAGTATGTTGAACAGCAGTACGCCGTGACCACTGATTTCCATGATTACCGGAAGTACGAATACTGCGGCGATGAGCATGATCAGCAAGGTGACGAAACTGGCGTCCGCCAGCCAGTAGGACTGGAAATTTCTGATTAGTTTTCGCATGGCGTTCGCGCCGACGGCGAGCGGGCGATCCAGGTGGTCTCAGCAGCCTGGCGCGAGCCTTCAACGGCGCGGGGCGCCGGTCGGCGCTACGGAAATGGGCTCGACGAGGTAGGCATTGATCGCCGCGAGGTCCGCGGGCAGGAGCACGCCCACGGTGGAGCGCAGGCGCACGAGGTTGGTAAGGTAGTCGTAGCGCGCCCGGCGCGTAGTCGCGCTCGGCGTCGAACAGGGCGCGCCGCGCGTTCGAGCACGTCGACGTTCGTACGCTCGCCGACCTCCACGCCGCGGACCGGTGGCGCGCACGGTCGTTTTCGGCTCGAGGCTTGACCGACCTGCTGCAGCGCCTCGACGCGCGCGCTTGTCCGCCAGCACCGTCAGGTAGGCGTCGCGGGTCGAGCGCTCCGCCGACACGCAGCGTGCCCTTGCAGCCGCTGCCGCGACGCGCGGTGCAGGTGCGACCTGCTCGCGGACCCGCGAACTCGTGACGCCGCCGGTGAAGATCGGCACGGCGACCTGCAGGCCGACCACGTCCTCCGTGCCGTCGCTGTCCGCGGGGCCGCAGCGTGCGCAGGTCCAAGTTGCGGTTGGTGACGGTTTCCGTTGCCTCTCGTCGAACGCGCCGGTGGTGGCGTACAGGTCGAGCGTCGGAGGTGGCCTGACTGCGCGTCTTACGTCACGCTCGGCGATCTCGACGCCGAGGCGGGCCGCGACCACGCCCGAGGTTCTGATCGAGCGCATCGTCCACCCAGGCCTGTTCCGCCGCGCTGCTCGGGATCCGACACCGGCAGGTCGGCCTTCGGGCGCGAGAGCTCGGGATACAGTTCGCCGGTGAGTTCGGCCAGCAGCCTCGCCCGCTGACCGCCAGCGCCCGCTTGGCCGCGATCACGTTGGCCGTGCCGATGTCGCGGGCGGAGCGGGCCTCCTCGACGTCGATCACGGTGACGACGCCGACCTCAAAGCGCCGCTCGGCCTCGCGCCAGCTGCTTGGCGAAGGCGTCGAGCGTCGCCTCCGCCGAGGGCGCAGCGTCTCGGCGGCCGCCAGCACGTCAAAATAGCGCTGGGAGACGCGCACCATGAGGTCCTGCTGGGCGGCGCGATTTGCTTGGCCCGGGCGACGCGGGCGTCCGCCCGGCCGAGGCGCTGCCACTGGTCCCAGCGGAACACGTCTGGCGCAGGCCCGCCTGCCATCTGCCAGCGAGTCCGCGTTGATGCGCTGGTCGAGTTGACGATCGCGAGTTCGGTCGCCGCCGTCGCGGTGCGCCCTCCACCGCCTGCAGGAAGGTAGCGCTGCCGTCGCGCTCGCTGGTCTCCACCGAGCCGGCGGCGCCGACCTGCGGGAACAGTGCGCCGCGGGCCTGCGGCTTGGCTTCCAGCGCCGCGAGCCGGCGCTCCTCGCTTCCTGGATGAACGGGTCGTTGCGGGTCGCCTGCTCGTAAACCTGCATCAGGTCGGCGGAGTACGCGGCCGGTCCCGACAGGACGGCGCAGACGGCGCAGGCGATCATCAGGCACTTGGTTCGCATCGGGACGCTCGCTGACGGCGGCACGAGGCCGCGCAGTTTGTTGCAGAATTGTTGACGCTCGCCCGCGATCGCAGGGGCAGGCGACTGGCCCGGAAAGGTACCAGCACGGTCGGCGACTTTCGCATCCGGCGAATCACTGTTGCACAACTGGGTCGCGCTGAGGCACACTCCTGCCCGACGGTGCCGCTGGGGTGGCGGCTCAAAACAGTCCTGAATATATGCAGGTCAACATGCTTCGACCGCCGAGCAGATCTCTTTCGTCGCTCGCCGTGGCCCTCGCTGCGTGCGCGTCCCTGTCCGCCTGCCAGCGCGCCGGGGAGGAAGCCGCCGAGCCCGAAGCCCGCCCGGTCCGCTCCATCACCATCGAGAGGCAGGGCGGCAGCACATCTCACGCTGTCCGGCCGCATCGCGGCCGAGGACGAGGTGGCGGTCGCGTTCCGCATCCCCGGACGGCTCATCGAGCGCGCGTGAACGTCGGCGACCGGGTGCGCCCCGGGCCAGGTGCATCGCCCGGCTCGAGCAGATGAACGAGCGCAACCAGTTGCTGTCGGCGCAGGCGGCGCTCAATGCCTCGAATGCCGAGCTGATCCGTGCGCGCGACGAGTTGCGCGGCAGAAGTCGCTGATCGACGAGGGTTTCACGACCCGCGCCCAGCTCGACCAGGCCACGGCCGCGTTCCGCGCCGCCGAGGCGCAGGTCAAGAGCGCGACGGCGCAGGTCAGCATGGCGCAGGACCTGGTCGGCTTCACCGTGCTCACCGCGGACGTTCGCCCGGCGCGGTGACCGCGCGCGGCGCCGAGCCGGGCGAGGTCGTGCAGGCCGGCCAGATGATCGTGCGCATCGCGCGCGTCCGGCGGCATCGACGCCGTGTTCGAGGTGCCGCCGCAGGTGCTGCGCCGCGCCGTCGCGGCGCGCAGCCGGTCGTCGTCGCGCTGACCGACGACCCGGCGATCACCGCCACCGGCCGCGTGCGCGAGATCGTCGCCGCAGGCCGACCCGATCACCGGGACGTTCACGGTCCGCGTCGGGCTCGAGAATCCGCCGCCCGGCATGCTGCTCGGCTCCGTCGTGACCGGGCGCGTCACGCTCGCAGGGTGACCCGCTCATCGTCGTGCCGTCTTCGGCGCTGCCACCTCCGAGCGGCAGCCCGGCCATCTGGGTCGTGGACCGCGGCGACCTCGACCGTGGCGCTGCGGCACGATCACGCATCGCTGCGCCACGAACCCGGACTCGGTCGTCGTCGGCGAGGGCCTCGCTCCGGGCGACACGGTCGTGACCGCCGGCGTGCAGGCGCTGCGCCCCGGCCAGAAGGTCCGGCTGCTCGGCGAAGCGTCGCTGATGGGCGTCGAATCTCTCCGACTGGGCGCTCAGCCACCGGTCGTTCATCATTTTCCTGATGGTCGCGTCCATGGTGGCGGGCGCCGTCTCCTACGCGACCCTCGGCCGCAACGAGGACCCGCCGTTCACCTTCCGCACGATGGTCGTCGCAGGCCAACTGGCCGGGCGCCACGCTCGAGGAGCAGGTCGAGCAGGTCACCGAGCGCCTCGAGCGCAAGCTGCAGGAGGTCGAGAACGTCGACTTCCTGCGCAGCTTCACCAGGGCGGGCGTCACGCGCATCTTCGTCAACCTCAAGGGCTCGACGCCGCCCGAGCGGGTGCCCGACCTCTGGTACGACGTGCGCAAGAAGCATCGGCGACATCCGCCACACGCTGCCGCAGCGGCGTGGTCGGCCCGTTCTTCAACGACGAGTTCGGCGACACCTTCGGCATCATCTACGGCTTCACGGCCGACGGCTTCTCGCAGCGCCAGCTGCGCGACTACGTCGAGGACGCGCGCTCGCAGCTGCTGCAGGTGCCGGACGTCACCAAGATCGACCTGCTCGGCGCGCAGGACGAGCAGATCTTCCTCGAGTTCTCGGACCGACCGGCTGGCCGAGCCTCGGCCTCAACCAGGCGGCGATCCTCGCCGGCCTCGCAGGCGCAGAACGTGGTGCGCCCGGCGGGCGTCGTGCGCACCGGCCGCGAGCAATTCGCGCTGCGGGTGACCGGCGCCTTCGAGTCCGAGCAGGACCTCCTCGACGACGAACTTCGTCGCCGACGGCCGGCTGCTGCGGCTGCGCGACATCGCGACGGTGAGCCGCGGCTACGCGGACCCGCCGCAGTCGATGTTCCGCGTCGACGGCCGAGCCCGCGATCGGCCTCGCGATCGCCATGCGCGACGGCGGCGACGTCCTCGGGCTCGGCGACGAACGTCGAGGCGGCGATCAAGGAGCATCACGGCCGACCTGCCGGTCGGCATCACGCCGGTGCTGGTCGCGAACCAGCCCGCAGGTCGTGGACGACGGCGATCAGCGAGTTCATGGAATCGCTGTGGCAGGCGATCGCGATCATCCTGGTGATCAGCTTCGTGGCGCTCGGCGGCCGCGCGGGCCTGATCGTCGCGCTGTCCTTCCCGCTCACGCTCGCCGATCGTCTTCCCGGTCATGCAGATCGCGGACATCGACCTGCAGCGCATCTCGCTCGGCGCACTGATCATCGCGCTGTCGCTGCTGGTGGACAACGCGATGACCACCATCGACGTCGTCACCGTGCGCCTCGCGGCCGGCGACGACAAGGTGCGCGCGGCGAGCTACGCCTACGATTCGGTCGCGATGCCGATGCTCACCGGCACGTTCATCACCGCGGCCGGATTCGTGCCGATCGGCTTCGCGCAGAGCAGCGGCCGGCGAGTACACGTTCTCGATCTTCGCGGTGGTGATCGATCGCGCTGCTGGTCTCCTGGCTGGTGGCGGTGCTGTTCATGCCGCTGCTCGCCGTGTGGCTGATGAAGGCGCCGGAGAAGCAGCAGGAGGGGCCCGGCCGGGGCATGCGCATGTTCCGCGGCCGCTGGTCGAGCCGCGATGCGCGCGAAGTGGCTCACGGTCGCGGTCACGCTCGGGCGCGTTCGTGCTCTCGATCCTCGCCCTGCCGGCTGGTGCCGCGGCAGTTCTTCCCCTCGTCGGACCGGCCGGAGCTGATGGTGGACCTCGCCGCTGCCGCAGAACTCCTCGATCCGCGCCAGCGAGACGGCGGTGGACCGAGCTCGAGGCGGTGCTCGCGAAGGACCCGGACGTCGCCTCCTGGAGCACCTACATCGGCCAGGGCGCGATCCGCTTCTACCTGCCGCTCGACGTGCAGCTGCCGAACCCGCACTTCAGCCAGTTCGTCGTGATCGCCAAGGACGTCGAGGCGCGCGAGCGCCTGCAGTCGCGGCTGCAGGCCCTGCTGGCGGAGGAGTTCCCCGCAGGCCGTCGGCCGCGTCTCGCCGCTCGAGCTCGGCCCGCCCGTCGGCTGGCCGGTCCGCTACCGCGTCTCGGGCGAGGACCGTCGCTCGACAGGTGCGCGAGATCGCGCGCCAGGTCGCGCAGGCTCATGGCGACACGAGTCAACCTGCGCCGCATCAACTTCGACTGGATGGAGCCGGCGCGCGTGGTGCGCGATCGAGATCGACCAGGACCAGGCGCGGCTGCTGGGCCTGAGCACCGATTCGGTCGGCGCGGCGATCAATTCGGCCGATCACGCGGCACGACCGTCACGCAGGTGCGCGACGACATCTACCTCGTCAACGTCGTCGCGCGTGCCGCCGGCGAACGAGCGCGTGTCGCATCGACGACGCTGCGCACGCCTGCAGATCCCGCTGTCTCGGCGGCCGCACGGTGCCCCTGAACCAGCTCGCGCGCTGTCCTTCGACCAGGAGACGCCGCATCCTCTGGCGGCGCGACCGACGTGCCGACGCTCACCGTGCAGGCCGACGTGGTCGCCGGCGTGCTCCCGGAGAGCGTGGTGTCCAGGCTGCGGCCGGAGATCGACGAGCTCGCGCGACGTTGCCGCCGGGCTACCAGATCGCCGTCGGGCGGCACCGTCGAGGAGAGCGCGCGGTCGCAGGCCTCGGTGTTCGCCGTGGTGCCGGTCATGGTGCTGCTGATGCTGCTGTTCCTGATGATGCAGCTGCACAGCTTCAGCCGCATGGGGCTGGTGCTCGCGATGCTGCCGATGTGCATGATCGGCGTCGTCGGCGGACTGCTGCTCGCCGGCAAGCCGCTCGGCTTCGTGGCGATCCTCGGCATCCTCGCGCTGCTCGGCATGATCGCCCGCAACGCGGTGCTGCTGATCGAGCAGATCGATATCGAGCGCAAGGCGGGCCTGAAGCCCTGGGACGCGGTCATCGCGGCGACGATGTCGCGCTTCCGCCCGATCTTCCTCACGGCGATCTCGACGGTGCTCGGCATGATCCCGATCGCCGGGACCGTGTTCTGGGGCCCGATGGCCGTGACCATCATGGGCGGCCTGTTCGTCGCGACCCTGCTGACGCTGATCTTCCTGCCGGCGCTGTACGTCGCCGCGTTCCGCATCGGGCCGGACGATCCGCCGGACGCGCTGCGCCGCGGCGCCGTGGCAGTTCCGGCATGAGCGAGCCGTGCCTGAAGCTCGTGCACGCTGTCACGCGGCGAGTGGTCAGGGTTCCCTGATTGTGTCCGTGACTGACGATTCTCGATCGAGTGACGAGCGCGATCCGCGCGGCCGATCCGGCCATCCGAATACGTTTCGCGATTCCAATCAAGAGGCACTGAACAATGGCGGAATCCACAGTCCAGAAACTCGCACTGCCGGCGCTGATCGCGATGGTGGTGGGCTCGATGATCGGGTCCGGCATCTTCACGCTGCCGTCGCGCTTCGCCGGGGCCACCGGCGTCTTCGGCGCGCTGATCGCCTGGGTGATCGCCGCGGGCGGCATGCTGATGCTGGCGTTCGTCTTCCAGACGCTGGCCGCGCGCAAGCCCGACATCGACTCCGGCATCTTCGCCTATCGCCAAGTACGGCTTCGGCGAGTACTGGGGCTTCGCGGCCGCGGTCGGCTTCTGGATCGGCACCTGCGTCGGCAACGTCTCGTACTGGGTGCTGATCAAGTCGACGCTCGGCGCGTTCTTCCCGGTGTTCGGCGACGGCAACACGCTCACGGCCGTGCTCGTCGCCTCGGTCCTGGTGTGGGCCTTCCACTTCCTGATCCTGCGCGGCGTGCAGGGCGCGGCCGGCATCAACAAGATCGTGACGATCGCCAAGATCGTGCCGCTGCTGCTGTTCGTCGTGGTGCTGCTGTTCAACTTCGACGGCCAGATCTTCGCCGACAACCTGTGGGGCGGCCCGGAGACGGAGAAGACCTTCAGCTCGATCTGGACCCAGGTGCGCCAGACGATGCTCGTCACGGTGTTCGTGTTCATCGGCATCGAGGCGGCGAGCGTCTACTCGCGCTACGCGATGAAGCGCGAGGACGTGGGCCGCGCGACCGTGATCGGCTTCATGATCGTCACCGCGCTGCTGGTCGCCGTCACGGTGCTCTCGTTCGGCGTGCTGCCGCGCGAGGAGATCGCCGCCATGCGCGCGCCCTCGGTGGCGGGCGTGCTGGCGGCCATGGTCGGTCCCTGGGGCGCCATGTTCATCAGCGCGGGCCTGATCGTCTCGGTGCTGGGCGCCTACCTCGCCTGGTCGCTGCTCGCGGCCGAGGTGCCCTACCTCGCGGCCAAGTACGGGCTGTTCCCCAAGTACTTCGAGAAGACCAACGAGGCCAAGGTGCCGGTCAACTCGCTGCTGCTCACCAACATCGTCGTGCAGGTGTTCCTGATCGTCACGATGTTCACGACGTACGCGTTCCAGCTGGCGCTCGAGCTCACCAGCGCGCTGACGCTGATTCCCTACCTGCTGGTCGCCGCCTACGCGCTCAAGCTCGCCTACACCGGCGAGACCTACGAGAAGGACGCGAGCGCGCGCAACAAGGAACTGATCATCGCGGGGATCGCGACGTTCTACTCGATCCTGATGATCTACTCGGGCGGCCTCAAGTACATCCTGCTCTCGGCGCTGATCTACCTGCCGGCGACGCTGCTGTTCTGGCGCGCCCGCAAGGACGCCGGCAAGCAGGTGTTCTCGCAGAGCGAGACGATCCTGTTCGCGCTGATCGCGATCGGTGCCGTGATCGCGCTCTGGGCGCTCGCCACCGGACGGATCGCGGTCTGACCGCATCCAGCCTTGAGGGCCGGCGGCGCGGTCGCACGCGCCGCCGGCCCGCCTCCAAACCCGCTGACACGGAGCAACGGAACATGACCAATACCACCAACACCCCCGCCTTCGGCGTCCACTCGGAAGTGGGCCAGCTGCGCCTCGTGATGGTCTGCGCGCCGGGCCGCGCCCACCAGCGCCTCACGCCCTCGAACAACGACCGGCTGCTGTTCGACGACGTGATCTGGGTCGAGACCGCCAAGCGCGACCACTTCGACTTCATGCAGAAGATGCGCGACCGCGGCATCGAAGTGATCGAGATGCACAACATGCTCGCCGAGACCGTGGCGGTCCCCGAGGCGAAGAAGTGGATCCTCGACAACCAGATCACCGCGAACGAGGTCGGCGTCAGCCTGATGGCCGAGACCCGCGCCTACCTCGAGACGCTCGACAACCGCGCGCTCGCCGAGACGCTGATCGGCGGCCTCTCGACCTACGACGTGCCGGACGACTTCGGCGGCGAGCAGCTGAAGCTCGCGCGCGAGGCGAATTCGGGCGTGGCCGAGTACCTGCTGCCGCCGCTGCCGAACACGCTCTACACGCGCGACACGACCTGCTGGATCTACGGCGGCGTCACGCTGAACCCGCTCTACTGGCCGGCGCGCCACGAGGAGACCATCCTCACGACGTCGATCTACAAGTTCCACCCGCGCTTCGCCGGCAAGGTGAAGGTGTGGTGGGGCGACCCGACGCAAGAACTGGGGCCTCTCGACCTTCGAGGGCGGCGACGTGATGCCGGTCGGCAAGGGCATCGTGCTCGTCGGCATGAGCGAGCGCACCTCGCGGCAGGCCATCGAGCAGGTCGCGAAGGCGCTGTTCGAGCAGAAGGCGGCCGAGCGCGTGATGATCTGCGCCATGCCGAAGCTGCGCGCGGCGATGCACCTCGACACGGTGTTCACGTTCGCCGACCGCGATTGCTGCCTGCAGTACCCGGACATCATGGACCACGTGCAGACCTTCTCGGTGTACCCGTCGGACAAGCCGAGCGGCATCGAGATCCGCAAGGACGAGGGCCGCTTCGCCGAGGTGGTCGGCAAGGCGCTCGGCGTCAAGAAGATGCGCATCATCGAGACGGGCGGCAACGCCTACATGCGCGAGCGCACCCAGTGGGACAGCGGCGCGAACCTCGTGTGCGCGTCGCCGGGCGTCGTGTTCGCCTATGACCGCAACACCTACACGAACGCGCTGCTGCGCAAGGCCGGCGTCGAGGTCGTCGAGATCGACGGGTCGGAGCTCGGCCGCGGCCGCGGCGGCGGTCACTGCATGACCTGCCCGATCATCCGCGACCCGGTCGACTTTGGCTGAGGATATCGACCGCGGTCGAGGCCTGGATCATCGATGCCGCGCAGCAGGCGCGGCGGGAGTCGGCAATGGACGTGCGCACAGGTGGCGCGGGTTTCCGGGCGGGACTGGGCCGGTCTGTCATCCTCGTCCTGATGCTGGGGCTCGCGTGCGCATCGTCCGCCGCGCCGGCAACCGGGGCGGCGGGCCCGGCCGAGGACGCGGTCGCGCGGGGCACTGCGCTGCTCGGGGCCGGCGATTACCCGGCCGCGCGCGCCGCGTTCGAGGAGGCGCTGCACGCCGACCCGAGCTCGGCGGCGGCCCACCTCGGCCTCGCCCGCGCCTACTATGGGCTCGGCGAATATTCCCGCGCCGTGCTCGAGTTCGAGAACGTGCTGCGCTTCGGCGACCTGCCGCCAGACATGCTCGACCAGGCGGCGACCTACGACCAGCTGGCCGCGCAGTACGAGGCCGGTCGGGCGTTGCGGGCCTTCTATTACGCGGAAACGGGCATCGGCACCTACCGCGAGAACAGCTCCGCGTCCACGGACATCTTCGGCGGCGCCGGCAACTACGACACGTTCTGGCCGCTGCGGGTCGGCGGCGGCCTGAACACGGACGTCGGCGACCGCCATCTCGTTCAATGCGCACGCTCGACTACCGCTTCCGCTGGTACGACGACAGCGACCGGCGCAACGACTCGGACTGCGCTGGAACGTCAACCTGAGCCGTCCCGTCGACGACGACAACCTGCGCTTCGGCATGCGCGGACGCGTGAGCTACCGGGGCGACGGCCAGCACCGCAACGACTGGGGCGTGTTCGCGACCTACGACCTCGGGCTCGGGCCGAACGACCGCCTGACGTTCGGCGGCGAGGTGCGCGAGCGCCGCTATCCCCCGCGGACCGCTGCGGCAGCGCACGCGCGACATCGCCGAGCTCACGCGGGAGTTGGACGCACTCGCTCGCCGACGGCCGCACGTCGCTCGCTTTCGGCGCCAACTCGGCCAGGAGTGGGCGACCCAGGAGCGCCCCGACGGCAACGCCTCGTTCTGGGGCGTGAACGGCGAACTCGACCACTCATTCTCGGACGAGCTGGACGCGTTCTTCTGGTGGTCCTACCAGAACGAGGCCTACGACGACGAGCGCCCCGACTTCACCACCGACCCGGACCTGCTCGTCGTGCGCGAGCGACGACCTGTGGAACTTCGGCGGCGGGCTGGTGTGGCGTATCGCGCGTGGCTGGTCGCTGCGGCCGACCTTCGAGTACAACTGGGAGACGAGCAACATCCCGGCCCTGGCCTACAGCTCGACCGAGCTCTGGCTGACGGTGCGCAAGGCTTTCTGACGCTCATGGCGACGACCGGTGCGACGCGAGCGACGGGCGACGGCGCAGCGAGATCGTCGTCGGGCCGCGCTTCGACCTGCAGACCGTCGCGCAACAGGATGCTCTGCGGACGTCCGGCGCCGTCGATTGCATGGGCCCCATGCATGCGGCGGCGGTCCTTCGCGTCCCTGTTGCCCGCAGCCCGCACGTCACGGAATATGTGCCCGTGACGCCGTGCGCCGCACGGCGCCCTCGTCTACCCTCTTCCAACCACCCACTCCAACTCGGGAGCATCGTCCATGAAGTCTCGCTGGCATGTCCTCGCATCCGTCGCCGTTCTCGGCACCTCGCTGTTCGCGATCGAGGCAGTCGCCATCCACCGTCACCTACGGCCGCATCACGGCCGTGCGACAGGTCAACATCCAGAATGAAGGCGCGCAGGCCGCCGGCACGCTGGTCGGCGGCGCGCTCGGCGTCGCCTCGGGCTCGGGCCAGTCGCGCAGCAATCGCGCGCTGCGCGGCGTCGGCGGCGCCGCGGTCGGCAGCCGCCTGGCCGGTGCGGCGGGCTCCTCGACCGGCTTCGAGTACACCGTGCTGATCGGCGGCACGAACACCATCCGCATCACGACCGAGCAGGCCGGCCTGCGGGTCGGCGACTGCGTGTCCGTCGAACGTGGCCAGTGGAACAACATCCGGCTCGCCTCCGACGACCGCTGCGATGCGCGCGCCGGGACCCCGGCCCCGGCCAGCGCGGTGGCCGAGGCGGATGCCTGCGACCAGGCGAAGCAGCAGTTGCTGACGCCACCACCGACGCCGACTTCGACCGGGCCGAGCGCCGCATGCGGCTGCTCTGCGGCGACTGATCCGCAGCGCGTGGCCCGCGGCAGGACGGCCGACCCGTCCTGCCGCGGACCACGGCAGCAACGACCTGTCATGACGGCGCCGCGATAGACGATGAACGAACGACGCGCACGCCGGACCGCGGCCGTTGACCATGACCGAGGCGGCGATCCCGATCGTGGCGCTGATCGTGCTGGTCGGGCTGTCGTTCTTCCTGTTCGGCGACGCCGGCGCGAAGGGCCCGAACCAGGTCGCACTGGTGCTGGCGGCGATGATCGGGCTCGTCATCGGCCGGCGGGCGGGCTACACGGCCGAGCAACTGCGCGAGGCGGCGATCGCGAGCGTCGGCACCGGGCGTCGGCGCGATCTTCATCCTGTTCGCGGTCGGCGCGCTGACGGGCGCCTGGGCGATGAGCGGCACGCTGATGGCCATGGTCTACTACGGGCTGCAGCTGCTGAGCCCGAACTACTTCTACATGACGACCGCGCTCATCTGCGGCATCGTCGCCTTCAGCGTCGGCAGCTCCTGGACCGTGGCGGCGACGATCGGCATCGGGCTGGTCGGCATCGTCCATCAACATGGACCTCAACCCCGCGGTCGCAGCGGGGGCAGTCATCTCCGGGGCGTACTTCGGCGACAAGTCGTCGCCATTGTCGGACACCGCCAACCTCGCCGCCGCGGTCGGCGGCGCGGACCTCTACCAGCACCTGCGCGAGGTGCTGTGGACCGTCCATCCCCGCGTTGGCGATCACGCTGGCGATCTTCTTCTTCATGGGCTCCCCGGGTGACTTCGACGCGACCGAGAAGCTCGACAGCATCCGCAGCACCTTCGACGTGTCGCTGGTGCACTTCCTGCCGCTGGTCGTGGTCGATCGTGCTGGCGGCGCGGCGCGTGCCGCCGTTCACGACCATCATGATGGGTGCGCTGGCCGGCGCCGCTGCTCGCCGTGATCGACGCGCCGGACCGGGTGATCGCCTTCGCCGCCGCATCCCGACCTGCCGGCACCGCTCGCGCTGCTGAAGGGCGCGTGGCTCGCGCTCGCGAGCGGCTACACGTCCACGACCGGCTACGAAGCCATCGACCAGCTCGCCTCGCGCGGCGGCATGGAGCGCATGCTCGACACGATCTGGCTGATCATCGTCGCGCTCGCCTTCGGCGGCGTGGTGGAGAAGGCCGGCGTGATCGAGCGGCTGATTGCGCCGGTCCTGGCCGCCGTCCGGTCGAACGGAGCGCTCGTGGCCGCGACCGTGGGCTCTACGGTCGCCACCAATGCCGTGACCGCCGACCAGTACATCGCCATCGTCCTGCCGGGGCGCATGTTCAAGGACGCGTTCCAGCAGCGCGGCCTCGCGCCGGTCGTGCTTTCGCGTTCGCTCGGCGACTCGGCGACGGTGACCTCCGCGCTGATTCCCTGGAACAGCTGCGGCGCGTTCATGGCCGCCACGCTCGGCGTGACGACCGTGGCCTATGCGCCCTTCACGTTCTTCAACGTGCTGAGCCCGCTGATTTCGATCGCCCTGGCATTCCTAGGCGTGAGGATGCTGAAGGCGCCACCGGCCACGTCGAGTTCCGGATCCTGACGTCTCAACTGCAACGAGGTTCGAGTCATGAACAAGAGAATTTTCGTCGCTGCGCTCGCCGCCATGCTGGTCATTGCCTCCGGCTGCACCACCTCCGGCCCGGGCACCGGAGACCCGGCGGCGCGCCGCAAGGCGATCGACGCGTCGGTCGACAGCTCGTTGTCGACGCTCTACCAGCAGGTGCCGGATTCGCGTGACCTCGTCGGTCGCGCGGCGGGCGTGCTGGTGTTCCCGAACGTCGTCGAGGCCGGCTTCGTCGTCGGCGCCTCGCGCGGCCAGGGCGCGCTGCGCGTCGGCGGCAAGACCGTGAGTTACCACGCGACCACCAGCGGATCGCTGCGGCCTGCAGGCGGGCGCGCAGTCCACGGCCGTGTTCGTGCTGTTCATGACGCAGGACGCGCTGCAGCGCTTCCAGAACGAGCCGCGGCTGGACCGTGGGCGCGGATGCCTCGGTCACGCTGATCAACGTGGGCGCCACCGCGCAGATGACGACGGCGACGGCGCAGCAGCCGGTGATCGGCTACGTGCTCTCGAACCGCGGCCTGATGGCCGGAGTCACGCTCGACGGCGCGCGCGTCACCCGCCTCGACCTGTGAAGCCGGGCGTGCCGATTCGCGCTCGCCCTGATCGTCGCGGTCGCCCCCGGTGCGTGGGCGGCCGCGACAGTCCCGGGCGCCGAGTGCCTTTCGATACCCGAGCAGTCGGCGCGGCTCGACTGCTTTGACCGCGCGGTGGGCGAAGCCGCGCGCTCGGCCGCCGCGGTCCTGCTGCTGTCCCGGGCGAGGCCCCGGCGACGACGGCCCAGGCGACGGTGGCAACAGCTCCGACGGCCACCGTGACCGAGTCCGCTCCGCCCTCGATGATCGATGCGGCCTGGGGCTTCCTGCCCGATTCGCGCAAGGCCTACGTGCGCCTGTACCAGCCGAACTACCTGCTGTTCGCGCGTTACACGACGGACGTGAACCGCGAACCCTACGAGCCCCTGTTCGACGCCTTCGCGGAGAACTACGACTTCGAGGACGTCGAGGCCGCGTTCCAGATCAGCTTCAAGGGACGGCTCGCGACGACCGACGATCGTCGCTGGGGCCTGTGGTTCGCCTACACACAGCAGAGCCAGTGGCAGGTCTACAGCGACGACATCTCGCGGCCGTTCCGCGAGACCAACTACATGCCCGAGCTGTTCGGCAGCTTCCGTCCCGGCGTGGACCTCGGCGGGTTCAAGTTCAACGTGCTCAATTTCGGCTACAACCACGAGTCGAACGGCCGCGCCGACCCGCTCTCGCGCAGCTGGGACCGGGTCTTCGTCGAGGGCGGCTTCGAGAAGCAGGACCTCGCCCTCATCGTCCGTGCCTGGGCGCGCATCAAGCCGCCCGATTACGAGGACGACAACCCGGACATCATGGATTACATGGGCCACGGGCAGGTGACCGCGCTGTACCGCTGGCAGGGACAACTCGTTCGCGCTGATGGGGCGCGGCAACCTGAGCACCGGCAAGGGGGCGGCGCAGTTCTCGTGGACCTCGCGGCCGATCCTCGGACCGATGCGGGCCTATGTTCCAGTTGTTCTCGGGCTACGGCGAAAGCATGATCGACTACGACTGGAACCAGACGACGATCGGTCTCGGCGTGGCCCTCAACGACCAGCTCTGAAGCGACATGACCAACCCAATTTTCGGCAGGACCGCGTCCCTCCTCGCCCTCTCCGCGGCGGCGCTGATCGCCTGCGCCGATGCCGCAAGTCGCGCTCGCCCAGGATGAAGGCGGGCTCTACGTCGCGGAGGGGCGCTTCAGCTTCGAACAGGCCGCAGAGCAAGGGCTCGCCAGCAATCCCGCGGGCCAGCGCTTCTTCGTGCTCGCCCTGCCGCCGAATGCCGCGGCACTGACGAAGTCGGCGCCGCAGTCGGCCGCCGCCGTACGAGAGCCGCGTCGTGGCCGCCGGCGGCGTGCTCATGGTCTGCCAGCGCGACATCGACAGTGGCGCGATCGACGCCGCGACGCTGGTTCCCGGGGTGGTCACCGTGCGCGGCTTCCCGCCGCGCGGCAGCGATGCCACCGCCGCCGGGCGAGCGCTACTTCCCCGGCGAGAACAGCGACCAGCTGCCCGCGAACAACAGGCACGCTGAAGCGGCTGCGCAACGCCTGCTCCTGAGCAGGCGCCCGGCGCTAGATCAGCCCGTCCTTCTGCAGCGTCTCGACGATCAGGCGCACGAACCCGTCGATCAGTGTCGGCACGTTGCCGCGGTTGGTCACCGTCGTCGTCGCCACCGACCACACGACTTCCGACGCGGCGACGTCGAACAGGCGCGTGTCCCCGTGCAGGTTCTGCGTCGTGCGCACCTCGGGCGGCGTCGAGCGCGCCCAGGAGATGTTGTAGTAACGGCTCATGCCACCCCACGAGGGCCCCATGGGCGACGTCCGGCTCCAGCCCGGGCCCCCAGCCCGGCCCCGTCACCATCCCGGGCGTGATCCGCACGTCGGTCGTCTGGCCGGAGATGCTGGTGATCAGCACGTGCGAGGCGCCGGCGCCGGTCACGGCCTGGCGCAGCTGGTCCTCGGAGACCTCCGCGCCGTCCGCAATGACCCTGTGCGACGGCGAGGCCTTGACGCCCGCCGCACCCAGGTCCGCGACCATCCGGTCCTCGAGCATCCGGCGCTGCGTCGAGTCGCGCAGGGCGGCGATGACCAGCACGTTCTGCACCTTGGCCCCACCGGCGATCGACGGACTCGCCCACTGCGCGTTGATCGACGTGGGGTTCGTGGCGCAGCCGGCCGTGACCAGCGCGACGGCGACGAAAACAAGGCTTGCGAGTCTGCGAGTGATCATGGGCGGGCCTCCCGGTTATTCCGGCGCGCGGTCCTGTTCCGTTCGAGCGCCGGAGTCTAGCGCAGCACCTGCGCCTGCGCCTGTACGAGGATCGGCCGTGGACGGTGCGTGGCGAGTCTCCTCGCGATAGGCAAGCTCGGCCAGCCGCAGCGTAGGGAAGAACCGGATGCCCGTGATGACCCCGCTCAGGTCGCGGCGCGAGGCGCGGTCGGCCCACTCCGCGTCGCGGCCCGCCGCAGCCACGACGATGCCGCGCGCACGCAGGGCGTCGAACGCGTCGCGGATGGCGAACAAGCCCGTCGTGTCGATCAGGCTGACCGGCAGCAGGTCGATCACGAACCAGCGCAGGTCGGGACCCGCGGCCGCCGCGGCCGCGAGAACCTCGCGCTTGAAGTGCGGCGCGCTGAAGAACACGATCGGGCCGTTGTAGCGGAACATCAGCAGGCCTGGCTGCGAACGAGCCGCCGGGTGGCGCGTGACCGACTGGTAGCCGGCGTCGCCGTCGACCTCGCCGAGGATCTCGACGCGCGGGCGGGCCGTCAGCCGCACGAAGCGCAGCAGCGCGAGGACCACCACCAGCAGGATCGCCTCGATCGCGCCGAACACGAGCACGCCCGCGGTCGCGATCATGGCCAGCCAGAACTCCTGCGGCTCGATGCGATGGATGGCGCGGAGGTCGTGCCAGTTGAGCATCGACGTCGCGGCGTAGATCAGTATCGCGGCGAGCGCGACCGACGGGATGTACTGCAGCGGGCCCGTCAGGAACAGCAGCACCGGCACCAGCGCCCCCGCGGCAACCAGGCCGGCGACCTGCGTGCGCGCGCCCGAGGCCTCGGCAACCGCAGTGCGCAGGCCGGAGCCGGTCACCACGAAGCTCTGCGACAGGGCGGCCGCGACGTTGGCCGCGCCCAGCGCCGCGATTTCGCGGTCCGGGTCGAGGTCGTAGCGATTCTTCTCCGCAAAGCTCCGCGCCGCGAGCATCGTGCTCGAGAAGCTGAGCAGGGTCAGGCCGGCGGCCTCGGCCAGCAGGACCGGCATCTGATGCAGCGGCACCGATCGGTATCGACAACGCGGGCAGGCCCGCCGGAACCGCGCCGATCAGGCCGACCCCGGCCGGTTGCAGATCGAAGACCTGCACGACGACGCCCGCCACCACCATCGCAAGCAGCGCCGCCGGGAGTCGCGGGACGAGTCGCCTGGCCGCCAGGATCACGCCGAGGGACAACACGCCGACGACCAGCGTCGGCAGGTGGGTGCCCGGCAGGCGTGCCGAGGAACTCGAGCACCCGCGGGAAGAATCCCTCTGCCGCGAGCGTGATGCCGAACAGCGGGCCGAGCTGGCTGAGGATGATGCTGAGCGCGAGTCCGTTCATGAAGCCGACGATGATCGGCCGGGACAGGAAGTCCGCGATCGCACCGAGGCGCAACGGCTGGCGCAAAGGCACATGAACCCCACGAGCAGGGTCAGCACCATCGCGATCGCGAGGTGCTGCGACGGATCGCCGGCCGCCAGCGTCCCGATCGCGGATGCGACCAGGGCCGCGGCCGCCGCCGAGGTGCCGACGATCAGCTGCGGCGAAGTCCCGAGCACCGCGTAGACCACGAGCGGAAGGATGCTGGCATAGAGCCCGTTCTCGGGCGGCAGCCCCGCGAGCCGAGCATTGGCGATGCTCACGGGAACAGTCACCGCCGCCACGGCGATGCCCCCCGCCAGGTCGTGCGGCAGGTCGGCCAGCCGATACCGTCGCAGGGCCTCCAGGCCCGGAGCCCAGGCCAGGAGCCCGCCGCGAGGACCGGCGCGGCTTCCGGCGCCCGTGTCGCCGTCCGGGGCACCGTCATCCGATCCCGTTCAGCTCCGCCCAGCCGGTCCACATGATCTGGATGCCGATGCACAGCAGGATGAACGCCATCAGGCGGACCATCACCAGCGTGCCGATCCTTCCGAGGCGGGCCATCACCGCCGCCGAATTCCCGAAGATCAAGTAGAGCGACAGCGACACGAGCGCGGCGCCGCAGCACCGCCACCAGCACGCCGAGCACGAACAACTTCGGCCCGGGCGGGATCTGCGCGCCGAGTGCGATCGAGGCCGCGATCGTGCCGGGGCCGGTCGTGAGCGGGAAGGTGATCGGGAAGAAGCTGCGCTGGACGATCTCCGCATCCGAGAGCGTCGCGGCCTTCTCGACCGCGACCGCGTGCACGTCGTCGTCGTCCGTACGGTGCAGCAGGCGCCAGGCGGTCGATGGCGACGAGCAGCCCGCCGCCGAGCCGGACCACCGGCAGCGACACGCCGAAGAACGCGAGCACGTAAGTCCCGATCAGCATGGAGACGACGAGGACGAACCAGCTGTTGATCGCCACCTGGCGCGCCAGGCGCCGCGCCACGACGCGGTTGGTGCCCACGGTCGCGACGAACACCGGCGCGGTGCTCAGCGGGTTGATGATCGGCAGCAGCGTGACGGGGATCAGCACCAGCGCCCGCAGGAACCACTCGGCGTAGGACAACTTCTCGGACTCCCGGCCAGGTCAGGGACGCACGGGATTGTAGTCCCGTCGCAGCGGAGTCACAGTCGTCCGTTGCTCGACAGCAGCACGGCGATCGGCCGCGTGCCCGGAAACTCCGACAACACGATCGTCAGGATCGCGGTGATCGGCACGGCAAGGAACGCGCCGGGCACGCCCCAGAGCTCGGACCACACCGCCAGGCTGACGAGGATCGCGAACGGGCTCAGGTTCAGCGAATTGCCCATCACGTAGGGGTCGAGGAAATTCCCGATGGCGAACTGGAGCGCCGACAGCGCCAGGAGCAGCGACAGGATCGTCGCCGGATCGGCGAACTGCACGATCGCCATCAGCAGCGGAAAGACCACGCCGAGCACCGAGCCCACGTAGGGAACGAAGTTCAGGACCGTCGCGAGCACCGCCCACAGCGCGGCGAACTCGAGCCCGAACAGGCGCATGACGAGGTAGCTCAGCACGCCGAGCAGCAGGCTGAGCAGCGTCTTCAGCGCCAGGTAGGAACCGATGCGCCGATTGATCGCCCCGATGACCTGCCGGATGCGTTCCACGCGCGCCGGATCGTCGGAGAGGTTGGCGAGCTTGGTCGCGAAGCTGCGGCGCTCTAACAGCAGGAACGTCGCGTAGAGGCAGACGACGACCAAGCGTCACGACGATCGAGCCGACCGACGAGAGCAGCGAGCCGAAGAAGCGCTGCAGGTTGATCTGCCCCAGCAGGTCCCGGCGCAGCGTCGCCCAGGTGGGCTCGGCCTCGAAGCCGAAGTGGACCGCCACGCCCTGGATGGCCGCGAGCAGCGACTGCTGGTACTGCGGCGCCAGGGCGAGCGCGCGGTCCTTGTTGGCCATCAGGAGGTAGGCGAACAGCACGCCGATGGCGCCGATCACCGCGAAGGAAAACAGGTAGCGGAGCCTGCGACGGCAGCACGGGTCCAAGGCCCGGCAGCCGGCCGAGTCCTTCGGCAAGGCCGACGATGATGTAGACGATGACCGCGCCGAGCACGGCCGGCACGAAGATCTCCTTGCCGACGTGCAGCACCCAGCCGATCGCGACCAGCAGCACGGTCCCGTACACCAGCGCGCGAAGTCTATCCATGGGCCTGCAACGTGCGATCCGGTTCCGCCAGCGTCCTGCGCATCAGCATGCGGCAGGCGACGAAGCCTGCCGCCGCCGCGGCGACGTGCTTGAGCGAGTGGCCGCTCACGACGTGGCTGAGCGCCAGGATCTGCCATCCATCGACTCCAGTACCTTGGCCAGCACGTACCAGCCGAAGATGAAATACAGGTCGCTGGCGCGCGTGTAGCGCGAGCGGTGGAGCGTAGCCATGATCAGCAGGACGACGACCGCGTAGCCCTGCAGGATGCCGTAGGGCAGCACGTTGCCCGCGCCCGTGCGCTCCGTGACGATCCAGTACACGACGGAGGCCATGCCGACGAGCAGCATCGGCACGAGCAGTGACCAGTCCGGCCCGGACGCTGATGCGGTCGACGATCTGGCTCGACAGCAGCCCCATGAAGGCGATCGTCATCGGCAGCCGGTCCCAGAACAATGTCTCGTTGTCCGGCGACAGGTGATACCAGGCCGAGCCCGCCGCCGTCAGCAGGACGCCGAGGAAGAACACCGCGTACGGCCAGCGCTCGCCCGGGAACTCGAAGCACGCCCGGCCCGAGAACACGACGACGAGGCCGGCGAGTCCGGCCAGCAGGAACGCGACGTTGGTGACGACGTCGAGGAAGTTGCCGATTCCGAACGCCGCGCGCTGGTCCGCGAAGTGATGGTAGTCGAGCGGCTGAGGCATCGCCGGCAGCAGGAAGGCCGCGGCGGCGGCCAGCAGCGTGAAGACGAGCAGGAACGCCGTGCTCTCTCAAGGCGGCTCATGACGCGTCCGGGCCCGCGAACGGTCTGCGCGTCGGCATCGGCCGGCGCGAACGTGGACAGCAGCGCCTCGAGCCTGACCGGAATGCCGCTCGGCGGCGGCGTGCGCGATCCCGCGGCCGCTCGCGGCCGGGAGCCTTCGATGCCGTCCTCGATGCGCGCGAGCAGGTACGGGAAGAACGGGTTCGACGGCAAGCGCATGAGGAAGTCCTGGTCGACGATCAGCGCGCCGCGCTCCCCCCGCGCGTCGAGCGCGCCGAGGTTCAGGCCGAACTCCGAGCGGTTGCGGGGTCGGGCTCGGTGCCGTACAGCGGGTCGTCCGGCGGGATCGGGATCGCCAGGTGCGACAGCGAGAAGATGCCCGGCGGATACGATGAGGCCGAGCGGACGCTCGGATCGCCTGCAGTTTCGCCGGGCGCGATGGATCGCTCGGCGGCCGCCTGCGTGTCGTCGCCGGCATTGACGACGGCAGTGAAGCGGTAGGCCTGCGGCGTCGTCGGCGTCAGCTGCTCCAGCGCCACGTAGGACGACGGCCGCAGCAACGGGCCGAACTTGACGGTGCGGTTGACGTCGAACAGCACGATCTCGCTGCCGTTGTCCGGCAGGAAGGCGTACAGCGCGGTGAGGATCGCGGGCGTGCTGACCGTGAAGTCGATCACCGACTGGAAGGTCAGCACCGGCGGCATCGTCGCCAGCCGTCCTGCGTTCGCCGAGGCGCTGGATCTGCGCCTGCAGCGCGTCGGTCAGCCGGTAGGACTGGCGCGCGCCGTTGACGGGAAACGAGTTGTACTTGAACGGGTTGAACTCCGGCAGGTTGCTGAGCCACGCCGCCTTGGCGAACGGCGGCAGCAGCGCCGGCAGGCCGGCCAGCCCGGCGAAGCGGGCGAAGCGCGTGATGCCGATCATCGGCGTGAGCAGCACCAGCCGGTCGGCGCGCGGCAACTGCGGGTCCTCGATCGCGTCGAGCGAGTACTTCACCGCCAGCGCGCCGCCGTTCGAGAACCCGACCAGGTGCAGCGGCGCCGGCGCCGGCACCCGGCGCCGCGCTTCGCGCACGGCGAGCCGCGTGGCGGCCGCCCAGTCTTCCCAGCGCACGTCGGTCAGCCCGGCCGGAACCGTGCCGTGGCCGGGCATGCGGATGCCGATGGCGACGAAGCCGTGCTCCGCGTAGCGCCGCGCGATGTGGCGCAGGCTGTAGGGCGAATCCGTGAGCCCGTGCAGCAGCACCACGGCGCCCCGCGGCGCCGACGGCCGGCTCGATCACGTAGGAGCGGTTCCAGTCCTGCGCGAACTTCGGCGGAAAGACGGGGCTGCCCTCGAAGTAGCGGTTGTAGGGCACGCGCGCGTCCGGCTCGAGCTTGCCGCGTGACGTTGGCGCAGCACGCTGTCGAAGATCGCCTGCTCCTGCGCGAGGTAGCGCGGCCAGTCCGCGGCGTCGAGTTCGTCGGCCCGCAGTTCGACAGGCACGAAGGTGTGCCAGGGCTCGAGGTCCGGCCCCTGCAGCGCGCGGTAGGAACGGACGGCGAGCGCCGGCCGCACCCACCAGCAGGATCGCGATCAGCACCCGGCCGAGTATCGTTCTTCATGCGCTTCGTCATGGGTCTGCTCGCCTGCATCCAGCGCCCGCACCACGGCGGGCAGGCGCTCCGCATAGTCGGGGGGGAACGTCCAGAACGCCAGCTCGCTCTCGTGCGCGTTGAGGTCGAGGCCGCGCGCCGGCGGCGGGACGTGGAAGCGCAGCTTCAGCAGCACGTCGCTGCTGACCCACGGGTGGTCGTACCAGAACGAATGCGACCCCGTCGGCAGTCCGGGCAGGTCCTCGGGCCGGATGGACAGCACGTCGAGTTCCTCGCGCCCCGACGCCTCGACCAGCCAGCTCGCCTCGCTCCGGGCCGATGTCGGCCAGGTTGGGCCGCCCGGCCCGCGAAACGCGGTGGATCCACTGCGCAAACGACAGGGCCCGGTCGCCCAGGTTGATCGCCCCGTGACCCGCCGCACCTGGTCCTCGTAGCGCGGCAGGTTGTCCACGAACACCGGGAAGTCGATGTCCGGCGCGGCGTAGTAGATCTCGCCGAGGCGCACGCGACCGGGGTCGCCGGAGGCCTCAGCCTCGTCGGCGGCGCGGGCGAGGCCCGGGCTCGCGATCATGGCGCCGGCGCTGTAGGCCAGCACGTTCAGGTGCGCGGCTTCGGTATGGGCCGACAGCTCCTCGAGCAGGCGCGCGAACGTCGACTCGCTGCGGCGTGCGGTGGCCACGTCGCGCCCGTAGCGCAGCAGCGTGCCGGCCGACGGCCACGCGAACACCATCACCACGGCGTCGCGGCCGAGGAAATGCTGGAACTGCGCCGCCTGGGCAGCGGCCCGGTCGAAGTCCGTTCGGCGCCGTGCACGTAGATCAGGAGGTCCCGGTTCGCTGCCGCGACGCATCAGCTCGTCGAGGTGGGCGAAGAACGCCTCGGCCTCGGGCCCGGACGGCTGGGCACCCGTCGTCCAGCACGGCCATCTCGCGAGTGGCCTGCAGCGTGATCGCCGGCCGCTCGCCCTCGACCTCGCTGGTGGACATGGCCTGCAGCGCCTCCCACGTGTTCGTCCCGTCGCCGACCTTGAGCGTCGCGACCCCGAGGCGCAGCTGGCTGCTGCGCATGCGCGAATAGTGGCGCGCGTTCGACGGCCCCACCGGCATCCGGTTCGTGGCGTAGAGGACCTCGATGGTGGTATCGCGACCCTCCTGGCCCCCGTCCCCGAAGTGCCCGGGATCGCCGTCCGTGAAGAGTGTCGGCGTCGGCATCAGGCGTACCGTCGTCGGGGTGCAGCCGGCGAGCAGGCCGAGCGCGGCGAGCAGCAGTGCGATTCGGGTCATCACGACCTGCGCGCGATGGCCCGATAGGCGAGCGCGCCGATCACGACGGCGACGACCAGCACCAGCACCAGTTGCACGAGGCGCCAGTACACCTGGTCCACCACCGTCGCCATGCGATCGGCGGCACGATCCGACAGCTGGGTGATCGCAGGCGCCTTGCTGTCGGCCTGTGCGAGCAGCACCTGGAGCTGCGTGGCCGTCGTCGCCGAGCTGGCGCAGCGCCTCGGTGTACTCCGTCACGTCGAAGGGCCGCGACGGCGGCGCGCCTTCGCGCGGCGCGGGGCGCTCGAAGCGCGCCATGAGCGCGTCCAGCGCCACGATCGGTCTCCCGCACCGAATCCGAGGTCACGCCGCCGGCCTCCAGGGCCGTGCGGAGCTCGGCCACCAGCGCCTTCAGCTGTCCCTGCCGCTCGTCGAGGATCCCGGTGAGCTGGTCGATGGTCGCCGCGCGCTCCGCGGCCAGCAGGTTCGGCAGGTCCGCGGCGAGCACGCTGGTCGTCTGCGCGGCGTTGCCGATACGCGCGACGCTGTCGATCAGACGCACCGACTCCGGGGCCACGGCCAGCTCGAAGGCCAGGCGCTGCGCCTCCATGCTGACCAGCATGGGTGCGCGTTGACCGTAGTACACCGCCCGCTCGGCCAGTTGGCGCGACTGCGCCAGCTCGCGCACCGCCGGATCGAGGTTGCTGAGCGGATCGATGCCGAGGAACGAGAAGATGCTGGAGGACGAGTTGGTGCCGGGGCGGCTCTCGCTCGTGGCGAACGCAAAGTCCTCGAGGTGGATGAACGGCACGGCGCGGCCGAGCGGATTCTGCCGGTGCCAGGCCTCGATGCTGGAGCGGAGTTCACTCGTCTGCGCCTCGGTCAGCAGCACGCGCGCGTATTCCCAGATGCGGGTCTCGAGCGCCCGGTGCTCGGCGAGCAGGCCGCTGGCACGGGCGCCGTAGAGCTCGCCGACCCAGCGGTCCTCGATCACCATCCGGCTCAGCGTGGTGAACACCAGCATGTCGATGGCGTTCAGCTCCGGATTGGGACCCGAGGCGATCGTGAACGCGGCCGTCGCCTGCGATACGAGCCAGGCCTGCGATTCCAGCCGCTCGCCGGGATCGCTGGTGGCCTGCTGGAACACCCCGACCTGCGCGTTGACGCGGGCCGTGTACTCGTCGGCAAAGCGCATGACCGCGAGCTGCGTCTGCAGCAGCGCGGCCGCGCGCTCCTCGGCGGCCCGGTCGCGGAACAGGCGATTGGTCACGGCGCAGCCCGGGAGCAGCGTGGCGACGATACACATCAGGATCAGCAGGCGCGACAGGGGCGCTGGTTTGTGCATCAGGAGGCCATACCGTCTCGAAGCCCGGACCGAGCGCGGCATTGTACAGGGTGCCCAACCGTGTATCTTCCGCGGCAGGATGGGACGCGTGGGCCGACTGCCATCGTGATGCGCCGACTCACACCGACCTCGCACCGCTCGTGGGTCATCATTGCGGGCGGCGCACTCTGCGCCGGCGGCGCCCAGGGCGGCGAGGCGGGGGACCCACCTTCACTGGCCGACTGCGGCGCAAGCGACCCGGTTCGCGTCCTCCAGCCCACCGAGGCCGGTGCCGGGCTCGAGGCGCGGGCCGTCTGGCTCGACGGCTCGCAGATCCTCTGGCCGGGCAACGCTGGGGACGGCCGGTTTCGTATCTACCACTCGCGGGACGGCCGCGCCTCCGCGGCGGTCGGCGGTCGCGTCGTGGGTGCGGACGGCGCGCTCGAACTCGTCACCACGACCGTCCCGCTCCCGCCGGACCTCGAGGCTCGCTTTCGCCACCTCGGCAGCGGAACGAGGCTGCGGACGGACGCGACGGTCGAGGCGCTCCGCGAACTGCAACGTCAGCAGCTCCTCCTCGTGCAGGAGGACGCCGGCAGCCGCGTGATGAACGCCACGCGGCTGCAATCCGCCGCGGCGCTCGACGCCCTGTTCCCCTCGGCCGCGAATGCGCCGCTCGGTGCCCGGATCACGAGCAGCGGCACGAGCTTCGCGCTGTGGGCGCCGACGGCACGCAACGTCGCGCTCTGCCTGCACGGCGACGGATCCGGGCCGGCGCAATCGCTACTCGAACTGCGGCTCGACGCGACGAGCGGCACCTGGTCGACGACACAGCCTCGCGACCTCTCGGGTCACTACTACACGTATCTCGTGGACGTGCAGGTGGATGGCGTCGGCCTGGTGCGCAACCGCGTGACCGATCCGTATGCCGTGAGCCTGACCACCGACTCCCGGCGTGGCTACGTCGCCGACCTCGATTCTCCGCGACTCAAGCCCGCGGGCTGGGACAGGACGCCCAACCCGGACGGGTGGCAGCGCCAACCGACTGGTCGATCTACGAACTGCACGTGCGCGACTTCTCGATCGGTCGACGCCACCGTGCGGCCGGAACACCGCGGCAAGTACCTGGCCTTCACCGAGCGGGCTCGAACGGCATGCGGCACCTGAGGGCACTGGCAGCGGCCGGCATCACCGACGTGCACCTGCTGCCGGTGTTCGACTTCGCCACGGTTCCCGAGGCAGGGCTGCGTCACCCCGGCCGGCCGGCCCGCCGGACGGCGAGGCGCAGCAGGCGACGGTGATGGCGGTGGCCGCGACAGCGACTGCTTCAACTGGGGCTACGACCCGGTGCACTTCACCGCGCCGGAAGGCAGCTACGCCACCGATCCCCCGGACGGCGCGGTCCGCATCGTCGAATTCCGCTCGCATGGTGCAGGCGCTGCACCGCGGCCGGCCTGCGCGTCGGCATGGACGTCGTCTACAACCATACCTACGCGTCAGGACAGGACCGCGGTCCGTGCTCGACCGGATCGTGCCGGGCTACTACCACCGCCTCGACGCCGCCGGGCGCGTGGCGACATCGACCTGCTGCGCCAACACGGCCACCGAGCACCGCATGATGGCCCGGCTGATGATCGACTCCGCGGTCACGTGGGCGACGCGACTACCGCATCGACTCGTTCCGCTTCGACCTCATGGGCCACCAGCCGCGGGCCGCGATGGAGGAACTGCAGCGCCATGGTGGACGCCGCCGCCGGCCGGCCGTAGCTGCTGCTCGGCGAAGGCTGGAACTTCGGCGAGGTCGCGGACGGCGCGCGCTTCGTGCAGGCCTCGCAACTCTCGCTGAACGGCAGCGGCATCGCGCACCTTCAGCGATCGCGCGCGCGACTGCGATCCGCGGCGGCGGTGCCGTCGACAGCGGCGTCGACAGCTGTCAGCAGCCAGGGCTTCGTCAACGGCCTGCACTACGACGCCAACGACGAGGCGCGCGGCGAGTCGCGACCGACCTGATGCGCACCGCGGACATGGTCACGGTCGGGCTGGCCGGCTCGCTCCGCAGCTACCGTGCTGGAGACCCTGGGACGGCCGCGTGCTGCGGCTGGAGGAGATCGACTACGGCGGCGGCAGCCGGCGGGCTACGTGACCTCCCCGCCGAAGTGGTCAACTACGTCGAGAACCACGACAACCAGACGCTCTACGACATCAATGCCTTCAAGCTGCCGCTCGCACCACGCCGGAGCACCGAGCGCGCGTGCAGATCCTGCCGCGGCGCTCAACGCGTTCAGCCAGGGCATCGCCTACTTGCACGCCGGCTTCGAGCTGCTGCGCAGCAAGTCGATGGACCGCAACAGCTTCGACTCGGGCGACTGGTTCAATCGCCTGGACTGGACCGTTCGCGACAACTACTTCGGCATCGGCCTGCCGCCCGCGCAGGACAATTCGGCGACAGCTGGCCACTGATGCGGCCCCGGCTGGCCAACCCGCGACTCAAGCCCTCGCCCGCCGAGATCGCGTGGACGCGGGCAGCGTTCCTCGACCTGCTGCGGATCCGCTCGAGCTCGACGCTGTTCCGGCTGCGGACCGGCGACGACGTCGAGGCGCGACTGAGTTTCCCGAATTCCGGGCCGGACAGGTGCCCGCGGTGATTGGCCGGGCACCTGCAGGGCCAGGGCTATCCGGGCGCGGGCTTCGACGAAGTCCTGTACCTGGTCAACGTCGACATCAGGCCGCCACCGCTGATCACGGCGTGAACGGGCAAGCGCTACGTGCTGCACCCGGTGCATCGCGCGCCCGGCGCCGCGGACCGGGCGCGGCCGAGGCGGCCCGCTATGATCCGTCGACCGGCCGCGTTCACGGTGCCGGCGCGCACCGCGGTAGTGTTCGTGGTGGAATCGTCGAGTCGCGAGCAGCATCCATGAATCGATCAGTCGCAGCAGTCTTCGCGATCCAGCTCGTCGCAGCCGGAGTCGCACCGGTCGACGCTGAATCGTTGTCGCCGCCGTGGCTGCCGATCGATCCGGGTATCGCTCGCTGCGTCATCGCGGACGGGCGCGCAGAGCTCAGCGACGATGCCGTCGCATTCTCGATCTCGACTGCCGGCGGACAAATTCGGCCAGAGTTGCTCGAGAACCGCTTCACCGGGCGGAAGCTGCCGCTGCAGGGCGAGCTCTTCACGGTAACGCTGCGCATGGACAAGTCGAAGCGCGTGGCGAGCGAGTTTCGGGTCGAAGGCGCGCTCTCTTGCCGGCCGCTTGGGGCCAGCGCGGGTTCGGCGCGTGCCGCGGACCGTCGCGCCGGACAAGCGCTCGAAGCAACGCTCGTGGACGGCAAGAGCGGGCTGCGCGTGCGCTGGCGAGCGCTGCTGCGCGACGGCAGCAACTACGTGCGCGAGCAAATCGACCTGGTCGCTCCGCAGGGCGCGGATCTGTCCGCGGTGTCGCTGATCGAGCTCGAGCTGCCGGGCTCGCGAGTCTCCGGCACCGTGAGCGGATCGCCCGTGGTCACGGACGACGCTTTCTTCGGCTTCGAGCACCCGATGGCCGACGCGCGGGTAATCGGCGGCCAAGCGAGCGTGCGGCTCCGGCGCGCGCTGCCATTGCGCCCTGCGTCCCCGTGCATTATTCGGCGGTGCTCGGTGTGACGCCGGCCGGGCAACTGCGCCGCGGCTTCCAGGCCTATCTCGAGAACGAGCGCGCTGCACCGTTCCGCACGTTCCTGCACTACAACTCGTGGTACGACATTGGCTACTTCACGCCGTACACCGAGGCCGAGGCGCTCGCGGTCGTGCAGGCCTACGGCAGGCAGCTCGTCGAGGCGCGCGGCGTGCGCATGGATTCGTTCCTGTTCGACGACGGGTGGGACGACACGTCGCGGCTCTGGCAGTTCAGCAAGGACTTCCCGGCGGGATTCGCCCCGTTGCGCGACGCGACCGCGAAGATCGGCGCGGCCCCGGGCGTGTGGCTCTCGCCGTGGGGCGGCTACGGTCCGCCGCGCCAGGCGCGCCTCGCCACTGCGCGCGCCGCCGGCTTCGAAGTCGACGACCAGGGACTCGCGCTGTCGGGACCGAAGTACTACGCGCTCTTCCACGACACGACGGTCAACCTGCTGCGTCGCTACGGCATCAACCAGTTCAAGCTCGACGGCACCGGCAGCCCCGACAAGGTCACGCCGGGCAGCGAGTTCGACAGCGATTTCGCCGCTGCGATCGCGCTGATCGGCGACCTGCGCGCGATCAAGCCGGATCTCTTCATCAACCTCACGACCGGCACCTGGCCGTCGCCGTTCTGGCTGCTGACCGCGGATTCGATCTGGCGCGGCGGCGACGACCACTCGTTCGCCGGCGTCGGCAGCGATCGGCAGCGCTGGATCACGTACCGCGATGCGGACACGTACGGCGGGATCGTTCGCCAGGGCCCGCTGTTCCCGCTGAACTCGCTGATGCTCCACGGCATCATTTTCGCGCGCAAGGCTCAGGGCCTCGACCACAGCACAGAGGGCGACTTCGAGGACGAAGTCCGCTCGTACTTCGCGAGCGGCACCGGGCTGCAGGAGATGTACGTCTCGCCGGACCTGCTCAGTGCAGAGAACTGGGACGACCTCGCCGCCGCCGCGAAATGGGCGCGTTCCCGCGCCGCCGTGCTGCGCGACAGCCACTGGATCGGCGGCGATCCGGTGCGCGGCGAGGTGTACGGCTGGGCGGCATGGGCACCCGGGCAGGCCACGCTGGCGCTGCGCAATCCGACCGATCGGCCGGCGCGCTTCGAGTTCGATCTCGGCGCGGCACTCGAGCTGCCGGCCGGCGAAGCACGTACGTGGCAGGCGACCCCGGTGTACGTCGCCGGGCTGCGCAGCGCTGGCGAGCCGGGCAGACGACGGTCGTGGCACTGCAGCCGTTCGAGGTGCGCGTGTGGGACCTGGCGCCTGCAGGCGCCGCCGCACGCTGATGCAGACGGCATCCCAATGCGCCTGATCGCCACCTGCCCCGAAGAGACCAAGCCCGCGCTGATGCATGAGCTGGAGGCGCTGGGCGCGACCGACCTCACGCCGCGCTTCCGCGCCGTCGAGTTCGAGGCGAGCGACGCGCTGTTCTACGAGCTGCACCTGAAACTGCGCACTGCGAGCCGGATCCTGCGCGTCATCAAGGAAGTGCCGGCCACGACGCCGCAGATGCTCCACTCGCAGGCACGGCGCATTCGCTGGCCAGAGCTGTTCGACGCACGCCACGGCTTCCTGGTCGAGAGCCTCGGCGCCGATGCCGACGCCGGCGGCATGGCGCCGAAGCAGGTGATCACGCAGGTACGTGAGGCCATTCGCGACGTGTTCGCGCGTACGGAAGGCGCTGTCCCGCGGGTCGATACGGAAGAGCCGAAAGTCGTCGTGGTGGCGCACCTCGCGCGCGGCCGCTGCATGCTGAGCCTCGACACGTCGGGCAAGTCGCTGCACAAGCGCGGCTACCGCGAGCAGGGCCATCCGGCGCCGCTGAAGGAGACGCTGGCGGCCGCGATCCTGATCATGGCGGGCTACGACGGCACGCAGCCGTTGCTCGATCCGATGTGCGGCAGCGGCACGCTCGCGATCGAGGCGGCAATGATCGCGGTCCGCAAGGCACCGCAGATTCATCGCAGGAAAGGCGAGTTCCATTTCGAGTGGCTGAAGGACTTCGATCGCGAACTCTGGCGCGCCACGCAGGACCGGGTACGCGCCGAGAAGCTCGATGCACCGATCGCAACCGTGTCAGCGTCGGACATCAGCGACAAGTTCGTGGCGATGGCGCGCAAGAGCGCGCTGACGCCCGCGTCGAGCGTTACATCAACTTCGCGACCGCCCGCTTCCAGGACATCGAGCCTCCGGCGGAGCGCGGGCTGATCGTGACGAACCTGCCATACGGCGAGCGCATCGGCAGCGACGAGGGCGAGGTCCGCCAGTTGTACGAGGAAGTCGGCGACACGCTGAAGAAGAAATTCGCCGGCTGGAAAGCGGCGATCCTCGCGGCCAGCGCATCGCCGTACAAGGCGATCGGATTGAAGCCGAGCCGCGCGATCACGCTGATGAACGGCAGCATTCCGTGCAAGCTGCTGCTGTTCGACCTGTACGCTGGCAGCAGGCGCCCTGTCACGCCTGCTGCTGGCCGCGACGACGACTGAATGACGCTGCAAGCAGCAGCAGCGACACCGCCCAGCGCTACCGGGTGCTTGACCACGTACACCACCGGCCACAGCACCGCCCGCGCGGCAGCCCGCAGCGGCTCGTGATCGCGAATCAGCGCCGCAATCGGCGGTGAGTAGCGGTAGTAGAGCCGGACGAAGACGCGGCCCGGCGCATTCGACATCAGGTGCCGGTCGCGGAACTGTCGCAGGACCACGACCTCGTCCGCCATCGGACTGCCATAGGCTGCAGTCGCAATGAAGCAGCCGCCACCGCCAGCGGCACCGGTCGAGTTCGAGGCGTTCCTGAAGGTTGCAGTACAGCTGACAACGGGACCCTGGATTGCAACGACGCCATTGCCGCAACCGGTTCCCTTCCATCCGGCGACTCGGATCGCTGCCCGGCAGCACGCTCAACGCGACTCGGCTGCCGATCGCGAATCGTGCCTGGCATTCCGTGCCGCACAGGATCCCCGGCGGCGAGGATGTCACCGTGCCGATGCCGTTCCCGCCCAATGCAACCGTCAATGCGGCCGTACCGCCGATCTCCGTAACGGCGTTGGCCGTCCTGTTGGCAACGTAGGCGTGACTTCCATCCGGGCTGATGGCGATGCCGGTCGGGCCACTGACGGTGACGCCCGGCACGACGATCGACGCGGCCGACGTCGTACGGCTCGCAGCATCGATCGTCGCAACAGTGTCGTCGCCACTGTTCGCGACCCATACCGTCGCGCCGTCCGGACTGACGGCGATGCCCGTCGGGGCACGGAGTCCGCTGATCGACGCGGTGACCGCGCTGGTGGCCGTGTCGATGACGCTCACGGTGTTCGCGCCGCGATTGGCGACGTACGCGGTCCTGCCGTCCGGCGCGAACGCGATCGACGTCGGCGCAGCACCGAGCGCGATCACGATCTTCGACGGAGAAGCGACGCCGGTACGCGGGTCCAGCACCGCGATGAAATCCGAATCGACCCGTTTCGGGTCCACGACTGCGACATACACCCGCGCGCCATCCGGGCTCGCCGCGACGCCCACGGGCACGAGCCCCGCTCCGAAGGCCGACGACGACACGAACTGCCTGTTATCAAGCGTCACGATCCGGACGACACCGTCAGCGAGATTGTCTGCAACGTACAGCCGGGCCCCATCTGGACTCACTGCCAGCGCCTGCGGGCCGATCTGAGTCGTACCGCCCACCGTGAAGCCCGTGATTGATTCGGCGGAGATCGGCTGGATCAATGCGGCGTCCATCGCGACGACACCGGACGTGCCGGCGCCGACATAGACACGCTTGCCATCGGGACTGGCGACGATCCCCTGCGCGACTGCCGGAGCGGTCCTGGGATACGAGTTGCTGGGCACCAGCACCTTGTTGGTGACCGTGCTGATCATGCTCACCGATCCCTGGTTTGCGACGTAGAGCTTCCGTCCATCCGGGCTGATCGCGATGCCTTGCGGCGCGCTGGCGACCGGCACCGAAGCGCCCGGACGCAAGTCCGGCGAGGTGACGTCGACGCTGAATGGCCGAGGACTCAGCGCCCGGTTCGCGATCGTGTTCAGGCGCACCGAAGCCGTGTTGGTCACGAGCGGCACACGGACTGTCAGAACCGTGGGACTGGCCGACAGCACGGGCGCCGGAACACCGCTGCCGAAATAGAGTGCGTTGTTCTGCGCCAGCGATTCGAAGCCGGACCCGACCAGCGTAGCAATCGTTCCTGGCTTGCCGGCCGGCGGTGAAATGAAGTCGATGCGTGGACCGCCGGGCAAGGCGATTCGCATTCCGACGAACGTGCCCTCCGCCTTCGTGACGTCCTGGCTCCAGCTTCCGCTGGCCATTTCGTCCGCTGTGCTGAGCGCCTGCAACTGCCACTTGTTCAGGCTGCAGGGCCGACGGTCTACGGTGCCCGTGACCGCTGTCTTGCCGGCGGATCCGCTCACCACTCCATCCATGCAGTCGGCATCGCCGATCAGGAAGCCCGTGCCCGAGACTCCCGAAGCGCTCTGCGAAATCGTGGCGTGCCAGTAACCGGTGACCGGACCCAGTTTGGGATCCGTACCCTGCCAGTTTCCCGCCCAGACACCAGCGAGATCTGGCGCGGCACGGTGCGGCTGCGACGACCCGGAACCACCTCCGCCGCCGCATCCGGCCAGCGCAATGGCGGCGAGCAACGCTACCGGCAAACCCGTACGACGAGGCTTCATGGCAACTCCTTTTGCGCTCTCCGAGGCGCATGTCGGACACGCGCGCGTCGCTGCGTCTGCCAGGAACCAATCGCAGCGCCGGCGCTGCAGCTTGCAGCTTGCACCGCGCCGGAATTGCCGCAATTCGTACTTGACTCGAAGATTGGTCGCCGGCCCGGGCAGGGGCGCTGGCCGGGCTGCCCCCACCTTCTCCTTAAGATTTGAGAAACGTGTCGCAACTTTCTGATGTTGCACTTGTTTTCGTTTGTCCATAGACTCCGACAAGCGCGGTTTCGGGATGCTGGCGGGGGTGTGATGGGGCGTATCAAGGGGTGGGCTCAGTGCGTGGTGGCCTTGACGGCGCTTGCCGTCGGCTCGGGCGGGGTATTGGCCCCTGCAACCGCAGCAGCGGCCACGACGTCGAAGACGACGACCACGAAATCCACGTCGAAGTCGCATACGCAGAAGAAGAAGACCAAGTCCACCGCGAAGAAGTCCCAGAAATCGAAGCCTCGCAGCACTGCGCCGGCCGGGCCGCCGCGACTGTCGTACGGGCAGATGATGGGATTGCACTCCACGCCTGATCCGCTCTCGCTGAAATCGAGTGTCGCGCTGGTCGTCGACCAGGACACGGACGAAGTGCTGTTCAGCAAGAACCCGAATGCGGTGCTGCCGATCGCGTCGATCACGAAGTTGATGACCGCGCTGGTCGTCACCGAGGCGCAGCAGCCGCTGGACCAGTTGCTCACGGTCACGCAGGCCGACGTCGACACAGAGAAGGGCAGCCACTCGCGACTCAGGGTAGGCACGCAACTCACGCGTGGCGAGATGCTGCACCTCGCGCTGATGTCGTCGGAGAACCGCGCCGCGCACGCGCTCGGCCGCAATTACCCGGGCGGGCTGCCGTCGTTCGTCAATGCGATGAACCGCAAGGCGCAGCAGCTCGGCATGACCGATACGCGCTATGTCGATCCCACGGGGCTGTCGAGCGCCAACCAGTCGAGCGCGCGCGACCTTGCGGTATTGGTCAAGGCGGCATACGAGTACGACTCGATCCGGTCGCTGTCGACGTCGCCGCTGCATTACGTCGCGATCGGCCCGCGCGACGTGCGGTTCAAGAATTCGAACAAGCTCGTGTACAGCCCGGAGTGGGCGATCGGGTTGCAGAAGACTGGCTACATCGTCGAGGCCGGGCGCTGCCTCGTGATGCAGGCGGAGCTCGCCGGCCGCAAGCTGATCATGGTGCTGCTCGACTCCACTGGAACGTACACCCGCATCGCCGACGCCGAGCGCCTGCGTCACTGGCTCACCGGCGACGTCAATCCCGCGACGTTCGTAATGCCGCCGTCCTGAGCGACGCGCTCCGGCCGACAGGCACGCCGGAGCACATCGCGCTCGAGGACTGGTGATTGCGGCCCCAGTGAGGGCAAACTGGACGCACCGCTTGCTGCCGTGCGTGGCCATGCCTTCCAGCCTGCTCGCCCTTCTCGACGACATCACCAGCGTGCTCGACGACGTGGCCACCATGACCAAGGTGGCGACGCAGAAGACCGCTGGCGTGCTGGGCGACGACCTCGCGCTGAACGCCAAGCAGGTCACCGGCGTCAAGGCCGATCGCGAGCTGCCCGTGGTGTGGGCGGTGGCCAAGGGTTCGTTGGTGAACAAGGCGATCCTCGTGCCACTCGCGCTGCTGCTGAGCGCACTCGCGCCGTGGGCCGTGACGCCGCTGATGGTCCTGGGCGGCCTCTACCTTTGCTTCGAAGGCGCCGAGAAGATCGTGCACAGGTTGCTGCACTCGAAGCAGGAGGACGCGGAACAGCGCGAGAAGCTGGCGCAGGCCGTTGCCGACCCCGCCATCGACCTCGTGGCGCTGGAGAAGGACAAGATCAAGGGCGCGATCCGCACGGACTTCATCCTGTCCGCCGAGATCATCGTGATCTCGCTCGGCACCGTCGCCACTGCGCCGCTGCTGTCGCGCATCATCGTGCTGGTCGGCATCGCATTGCTGATGACCGCGGGCGTGTACGGCCTGGTGGCCGGCATCGTGAAGCTCGACGACGGGGGCCTCGCCCTGACCCGCTCTGGTTCCGCCGCATTGCAGGCCATGGGCCGCAGCGTCCTGGTGGCCACCCCGTGGCTGATGAAGGGCCTGTCGGTCGCCGGCACCATCGCGATGTTCCTGGTCGGCGGCGGAATCCTGACGCACGGCGTGCCGGCGCTGCACCACCTGATCGCGGGGCTGCTGCATGGTTTCGACGGAGTGACCATCAAGCTCGGCACGCTGCTGCTCGATGCGGCCGCGGGACTGGTGGCCGGCCTGCTGGTGCTGCTCGCGGTTACGATCTTTCAGCGCCTGCGGCCGGGCAAATGAACCGCAGGACCAAGGTCATGCTCGCCACCCTGGCGCTCGTCGCGGCGCTCGCCGGCGTCGTGGCCGCGGTGCTCACGCCGGATCCGGTCGGCATTCCCGCGCCGTCAGTCGGAAAGATCGAACGCATCGAGGATTTCCCGTCGCGTTTCGTCACGCCGCGCGACGTCGACGTCTGGCTGCCGCCCGACTACTCGGCGCAACGCAAGTACGCGGTGCTGTACATGCAGGACGGACAGATGCTGTTCGACCCGGCCATCACCTGGAACAAGCAGGAGTGGCGCGCCGACGAGGTCGCGGCGACGCTGATGGCCGAGGGTCGCGTGCGGCCGTTCATCATCGTGGGCGTGCACAACGGCGGCAAGAAGCGCGGCGTCGAGTACTTCCCGCAGCGGCCGTTCGAGTCCCTGCCCGCAGCGCAGCAGGCCGAGCTGCTGCGGATGGACCGCGCTTCGAACCTGAAGCTGTTCGGCGGCGGCATCGAGTCCGATGCGTACCTGCGTTTCCTGGTGCAGGAACTGAAGCCCTACATCGACGAGCACTACTCGGTGCTCACCGATCCGGCCAACACGGCGGTGATGGGCTCGAGCATGGGCGGGCTGATCTCGCTGTACGCCATTTCCGAGTACCCACAGGTGTTCGGAGCCGCCGCGTGCATGTCCACGCACTGGCCAGGCGCCGTGGACGCGGCGGACAACCCGGTCCCGCAGGCGTTCTTCGACTACATGCGCCAATCGCTGCCCGACCCCGCCACGCACCGCATCTATTTCGACCACGGAACGGCCACGCTCGACGCCGCCTATCCGCCCTTGCAGGCCCGGGCCGACGCGGTGATGGCAGACCGGGGGTACACGGCGGCGAACTGGCGGACCCTGCGCTTCGAAGGCGCAGAGCACAGCGAGAACGCGTGGAGCGCACGGCTCGACCAGCCGCTCGTGTTCCTGTTCGGATCGGGTCACTAGGCACATCCTGAGCCGGCCCCGGGCGGACGCCGCCTGCCGCCCTGCCCTCCCTCGGTTTGTGGCGATTCGGCGGCCGTGTAACCTCCTGAATAATCCGCTGTCCGCATTGCCCAGAACGAACAACGGGCCTTGCCGCCCATTCCACGGTCACCCGACATGCCCAACACAGACTCGCTCCATGCACTGCTAGACGCGTTCGTGCCCGACCCGGCCTCGCGGTATCCAGGCTACCGTGCAGAAAGCGCTGCTGCTGGCACGCCGCCTGCAGGAACGCGCGCGCGCGCTGCAGACGCCCTCGGAGCGTCGCCAGCAGGCCGAGCTCGACCGGATGCTCCAGACGCCGTCGGACAAGGCGACGCTGGCGCTGATGACCGACCAGGCGTTCCGCACCAGCGATCCCGCACGCGCCGTGGAGCACCTGACGCACATCCTCGACGTGCAGGGCGTGCCGCGCTTCTTCGGGCCGATCGACCGCACGCTGATGAAGGGCTTCCAGTCGTTCGGCGGCTTCGTGCCCGGCGTCGCGCTGCCGCTGGTGAAGGAGCACATGCAGAAGGAGACCGCCAACGTCATCCTGCCCGGCGAGCAGGACGATGCTCACGCGCCACCTCGGCGAGCGGCGCGCCGAGGGCGTGCGGATGAACGTGAACTTCCTCGGCGAGGCGATCCTGAGCGAGCCCGAGGCCGAGCGGCGCCTGCAGCAGTACCTGCAGGGCCTGCAGTGGCCCGAGATCGAGGTGGTCTCGATCAAGATCTCGACGCTGTACTCGCAGATCTCGCCGCTGGCACGCGAGCACACCGTCAGCGTGCTGTGCGATCGCCTGGAGCGCCTGTTCCGCACCGCGGATCGCGCGCGGTTCACGCGGCCGGACGGCACCGTGGTGCCCAAGTTCGTGTACCTCGACATGGAGGAGTACCGCGACAAGGAACTCACCGCCGAGGCGTTCATGCGCACGCTGGACCGCGACGGCCTCGGGCACGTGCGCGCCGGCATCGCGTTGCAGAGCTACATCCCCGACTCGTACCGCACGCTGCTCGAGCTGCAGGCGTGGGCGCGCGCGGCGCGTCGCCGCGGGCGGCGGACGCATCACGATCCGGCTCGTCAAGGGCGCGAACATGGAGAGCGAGCGCGCCGAGTCCTCGGTCGCGCGGCTGGCCGCAGGCGCCGTACCGGACCAAGCTCGAGACGGACGCGAACTACAAGCGCATGGTCCACGAGGTGATGAAGCCGGAGAACCTCGCCGCGATGGACGTCGGCGTCGCGTCGCACAACCTGTTCGACCTCGCCTACGGCCTGGTGCTCGCGCACGAGCGCGACGCGCTCGACAAGGTGCAGTTCGAGATGCTCGAAGGCATGGCGAACGCGCAGCGCCGCGCGCTGTTCGAGCTGTCGCGCAACCTGCTGCTGTACGCGCCGGCCTGCCGCAAGGAGAACTTCATCAACGCGATCGGCTACCTGATCCGCCGGCTCGACGAGAACACCGGGCCCGAGAACTTCCTGCGCCACGCGTTCAAGATCGAGGTCGACAGCCCGGAGTGGCAGCAAGCTGGAGCAGGGTTTCCTCGCCGCGTTCGACGCGATCGACACGGTCGAGCGATGCGCCGCGTCGCGACCAGGACCGCAACCAGCCGCCCGCCGTGCCCGCCGCACTCGCGCGCGGCTGGCAGCACCTCGAGAACGAGCCGGACACGGACTTCGCGCTGCCGCAGAACGGCGAGTGGGGCGAGCAGATCGTCGCCGCGTGGCAGCCGCGCTGCGGCGACGCGGCGGTGCAGGTGCCGCTCGTGATCGCCGGCGAGGACATGTTCGACGGCCGCCCGGTCCGCGAGTGCCTCGACCCTTCGCGTCCCGGCGTGGTCGTCGGCCGCTATCGGCAGGCGACCGAGCGCCGACATCGCGCGCGCCGTCGAATGCGCCGCGGCCGATCCCGACGGCTGGCGATCCATGCCGGTCGAGCAGCGCTTCGAAGTGCTCGGCCGCGTCGCGCAGGAGCTGCGCGTGGCGCGCGGCGACCTGATGGGCGCGGCGCTGGCCGACGGCGGCAAGACGCTGATGGAATCCGATCCCGAAGTTTCCGAGGCGATCGACTTCCTCGAGTTCTACCGCGACACGGCGCGCTGGTGGCAGCAGATGCCGTCGCTGCGGGCGCGGCCGAAGGGCGTGGTCGTCGTGGTGCCGCCGTGGAATTTCCCGATCGCCATTCCGTGCGGCGGCGTGGCCGCGGCGCTCGCGGCGGGCAACACGGTCATCATCAAGCCGGCCTCCGACACGGTGCTCGTCGCATGGGAGCTGTGCCAGTGCTTCTGGCGCGCCGGCGTGTCGAAGCAGGCGCTGCAGTTCGTGCCGTGCTCCGGCGCACGCGAGGGCCGCAAGCTCGTCAACCACCCGAAGGTCAACGCCGTCATCCTCACCGGCGGCACCGAGACGGCGCTGACGATGCTGAACGACAACCCGCGGCTCGAGCCTGTTCGCCGAGACCGGCGGCAAGGACGCGACGATCGTGACGGCGGTGTCCGACCGCGACCAGGCGATCAAGCACATCCTCCATTCGGCGTTCAGCCACGCGGGCCAGAAGTGCTCCGCGACGTCGCTGCTGCTGCTGCAGGCCGAGGTCTACGACGATCCGGCGTTCCGGCGCGCGCTGTGCGAGGCCGTGCAGAGCATGAAGGTCGGCTCGGCGTGGGAGCTCGACACGAAGATGGGGCCGCTGATCCGGCCGCCGTCGCGGCGACCTCGAGACCGCGCTGAAGGTGCTCGAGCCCGGCGAGGAATGGGCCGTGATGCCGCAGCCGGTCGAAGGCAACCCGTACCTGTGGACGCCCGGCGTGAAGTACGGCGTGCGGCCCGGCAGCTTCACGCACCTGACGGAGTTCTTCGGCCCGGTGCTGGCCGTGATGCGGTTCGAGAAGCTGAGCGAGGCCGTGGCGCTCGTGAACCAGACCGGCTACGGCCTCACCAGCGGCCTCGAGAGCCTCGACGAGCGCGAGTGGGACTACTGGAAGGAGCACATCCGCGCCGGCAACCTCTACATCAACCGCGTCACCACCGGCGCGATCGTGCTGCGCCAGCCGTTCGGCGGCATGGGCAAGTCGGGCTTCGGCCCGGGCATGAAGGCCGGCGGGCCGAACTACGTCGCGCAGTTCATGGACTTCGAGGACGTGGCCACGGCACCGGCGGACGGTTCGCCGCGCACTGCCGAGCCTCGCAGCGCTGTGCGCCGGGCTCGGACGCAGGCCCGACCCGGGACGACGCGCGCATACGCGCCGCGGCGGTGAGCTACGAACGCAACCAGCGCGAGGAGTTCGGCGTCGAGCACGATCACTTCCGGCTCGTCGGCCAGGACAACGTCCGGCGCTACCTGCCGGTCGGCAGCGTGCGGGTTCGCGTGCATCCGGACGACACTGCCTTCGACGTCTTCGCCCGCGCGTGCGCGGCGCATGTCGCCGGCTGCGGCGTCGTGATCAGCACGCCGCCCGGGCTCGAGTCGGCCATCGTCGCGAGGCTGGAGGCGCTGACGGAGTCCTGGGCCGGCGCGATCGAGTTCGTCGAGGAGTCCGACGCGCAACTGGCGCAGGTCGATCGCGCGCGGGACAGGTGGACCGCGTCCGCTATGCCGCGCCCGGACCGGGCGTCGCTCGAAGTGCTGCAGGCCGGCAACGCGGCCAATGGCTGCGTCGTGAGCGTGCCCGTGTCGGCCGAGGGCCGGCTCGAACTGCTCTGGTACGTGCGCGAGCAGAGCATCAGCACCGACTACCATCGCTACGGCAACCTCGGCATTCGCGCCGACGAACCCCGCGCGGAGGTGTATTGACCGGTAACGCGACATGAACGCCACCCGGGAATCGCCTTCGCTGGTCGGGGTCGCCGTGCGCGACCTCGCCCGCCTGCGCAACGTCGCCGTCATCGTGGCGAAGCACGGCTTCGGCCCGCTGCTGATGCGGATGCCGCTCGGACGCCGGCTGTTCGACAAGGCGCCCGAAGGCGACGCGTCGCTGCGCGAGCAGAGTGCGCCGGTACGCTTCGCGAAGCTGCTCGCGGCACTGGGCCCGACCTACATCAAGCTCGGGCAGATCCTGTCGATGCGCAAGGACCTGTTCTCGCCGGACTGGATCAGTGCGCTCGAGACGCTGCAGGACAACGCTCCGCGGCTGCCGTTCACGGCGATTCGCGAGCAGGTCGAGGCCAGCCTCGGCGGCAGGCTCGAGGACCTGTATGCCTCGTTCACCGAGGAGCCGCTCGGCACCGCGTCGATCGCGCAGACGCATCGCGCGCGCACGAAGGACGGCGAGGAAGTGGTGGTCAAGGTCCAGCGGCCCGGGATCGAGACGACGATGCGCTCGGACCTCGACCTGTTGTATCTCGCGGCGCAGGCTCTCGAGGCCAGCATCGACGAGATGCAGCTGTTCGGCGTGGTGTCGATCGTCGAGGAATTCGAGAAAGGCCTGATCCGCGAACTCGACTTCACCGAGGAACTCTCGAACCTGCTCGAGTTCCAGCGCAACCTCGACCCGGAGCGCAAGGTCGCGGTGCCGCGCCCGCACCCGGAACTCTCGACGCGCACCGTGCTCACGATGCAGTTCTTCGCGGGCCGGCCCATCCGCAAGCTCGAGCCGAAGAGCCCCGAAGCGCAGGCCGTGGTCAACGAGATCGTGCATGCGGCGCTGAAGCAGGTGTTCGTGGACGGCGTCTTCCACGGCGACCCGCACGCCGGCAACCTGCTGTACGACGATGATCTCACGGTCTGCATGATCGATCTCGGCATGGTCGGCCGGGTCTCGGCCGAGCAGCGCGACGACATCGTGACGCTGATGATCGCGACGATCTCGAACGACTCGACGACCGTCGCGCGGCTGCTGCTGAAGATGGGCACGCCCACGCAGCGCGTGAACCTGAACGAGCTCAAGGCCGACATCGAGCGGATCCGCTCCAAGCACCTGGTGGTCGAAGAACTTCGGCGAGTACGACTCGGCCGGGTTCATCGAGGAGTTCGCCAAGGCGGCCGGCCGCTACCGGATCAAGCTCGCCACGCGAAATGTCGATCCTCGCGCAAGGCGGCCGCGACGCTCGAGGACATCATCCGCACGCTGCATCCCGACGTGGACCTGATCGGCATCGCGCGGCCGTTCCTCGACGACATCGTGCAGCGGCGCCTGTCGCCGCAGCGGATCCTCGGCAACATGATGAGCGAGGCCTCGGGCATCGGCTCGATGCTGCGCACGGTGCCTGGCCAGATCGACCAGCTGATGCACGACTTCGAGACCGGCAACATCATGGTCCGCGCCGTGACCCCGCAGCTCGACGACGTGCCGCGACGCCTGCATGCGCTCGGCGGGCGACTGACGCTCGCCGCATTCGCTTCGGCGACCACGATCGCGACGGCGATCGCCATGCCGGAGACGACCGCTTCGACGCCGCGCATGCTCACTGCGGCGGTACTGGCGATCGCGGCGACTGCGAGCTGGGGCACACTGCTGGCGTGGCACTGGTTCGGCCACGGCCGTCCGCTGCGTCTGACGCCGCTGCTGCGCTTTTTCCGGCGCTGACGAGCCAGCGCCGCTTCGCACGCGGCGCGACGGGGGGAGACCGACGTGAATCAGCCACGGCTGCTGCTCGACTACGTGCTCGACCATGTGTCGCGGCACCCCGACCGGATCTATCTCACGCAGCCGATCGGCGGCGGCAAGGTCGTCGACCTCACCTGGTCGCAGGTCGTCGACGAGGCGAGCCGGATGGCGGCTCACCTGCGCTCCATGGGCATTCCGCCGGGCGCCCGGATCGCGATCCTGTCGAAGAACTGCGCGCACTTCATCGTCGCAGAACTCGCGATCTGGATGGCTGGCTGCACGACGGTTGCGATCTTCCCCACCGAGACCGCGAGCACCGTTCGTTACGTGCTCGAGCACAGCGAGGCGACGCTGCTCTTCGTCGGCAAGCTCGACACGTGGCCACAGCAGAAGACACGGCGTGCCGGAGTCGCTGCCTTGCATCGCGCTGCCGCTCGCACCGCCCACCGGACTTCGAGGCCTGGGACGCGATCGTCGCGCGCACCGAGCCGCTCGCGGCGGTCGCCGCGGCGCGGACCCGACGAGCTCGCGATGCTGCTGTACACGTCCGGCTCCACCGGGCAACCCAAGGGCGTGATGGTGACGTTCGCCGCGATCACTCGCGCGGCGGAGGGCATCGCCGCGGAAGTGCGCCGTCGCCTCGGACGCGACGAGGACGGTCGGCTGTTCTCGTATCTCCCGCTGGCGCACGCGTTCGAGCGCTCGTGGGTCGAGGCCGCATCGCTGGTGGACGGTCGCGCTCGCGTCTACTTCGCCGAGTCGCTCGACACGTTCGTCGACGACCTGCGCCGCGCCCGGCCGACGTTGTTCATCTCGGTGCCGAGGCTGTGGCTCAAGTTCCAGCAGGGCGTGTTCGCGAAGATGCCGCCGCAGCGGCTCGACCGGCTGCTCGGCATCCCGATCATCGGCCGCATCGTTGGACGCAAGGTGCTCGGCGGGCTCGGGCTGAGCGAAGTCGCGATGGCCGGCAGCGGCTCGGCGCCAATCCCGCCGGACCTGATCCAGTGGTATCGACGCCTCGGGCTGCGCCTCTATGAGGGCTACGCGATGACCGAGGACAGCGCGTACTCGCACACGTCGAACGCGGACTTCAGCGAGCCCGGGTACGTCGGCGTGCCGCTGCCCGGCGTCGAGGTGCGTCTCGCCGACGACGGCGAGATCCTGATCCGGTCGCCCGGCCAGTTCAGCGGCTACTTCAAGCAGCCGGAACTCACCGCGGCCTCGTTCACCGAGGATGGATTCTTCCGCACCGGCGACCTCGGCGAGCGACGGGCCGACGGAATGCTCCGGCTGACCGGCCGCGCGAAGGAACTGTTCAAGACCGCGAAGGGCAAGTACGTGGCGCCGGCACCGATCGAGAACCGGATCAACGCGCACCCGATGGTCGAACTGTCGCTCGTCTCCGGCGTCGGCCAGCCCGCGGCCTATGCGCTCGTCGTCCTCGCGGAGGAGATCCGCAAGGACCTGGGCGAGCAATCGGTGCGGGACGAGGTCGAGCGCGAACTCGAGCAGTTGCTGCGGCAGGTCAACGCCGAGGTCGCGGACTACGAGAGGCTGCAGATGTTCGTCGTCGTGCGCGAGCCGTGGTCGATCGAGAACGGCTGCCTGACGCCGACGATGAAGGTGAAACGCGCGCGGATCGAGTCCGTGGTGGCCTCGCAGGTGGAGGGCTGGTACGCAAGCGGCAAGCGAGTGCTGTGGACGTGACCCTGGTCGGGGCCGGCCCGCAGCCGGCGTTCAGCGAAAGATCGCGGCGAGTGCGCGCTCGAGATCCGGGTAACGGAACTCGAACCCCTCGTCCAGCAGGCGCTTCGGCACCATCCGGTCGCTGACCAGCAGCAGTTCGGACATGTCGCCGAACAGCAGCTTCAGCGCCGCTTCGGGCATCGGCAGCACCGTGGGCCGGCCGATCGCCCGGCCAAGCGCCTTCGTGAACTCCGCGTTGGTCACCGGATTCGGCGCGCTGCAATTGTAGGCGCCCTTCGCGCGAGGGTTCTCCAGCAGCCACTGGCAGATCGAAGCCATGTCCTCGCGATGTATCCACGGGAAAATAGTGCCGGCCGGAGCCCAGGCGTCCGCCCGCACCCATCCTGAACGCCGGCAGCATCTTCGCCAGCGCCCCGCCTTCGCGATCGAGCACCACACCGGTACGCATCAGGCATACGCGCACGCCGAACTCGGACGCCTTGTCCGCTTCCCGCTCCCACGCCGCGCACAGGTCATGGGTGAATCCGGGCGTAGGCTGCGTGTCCTCCGTGATGACCCGGTCGCCCTGCTCGCCGTAGTAGCCGACGGCCGATCCCGACACCAGGACTTGCGGCGGGCGCTTCGCCCCCCGCATCCACTGCACGAGCCGCGACGTCGTGCCGACGCGAGACTCGAGCAGCAACCTGCGGCGCGCGTCGGTCCAGCGGGCATCGCCGATCGGTTCACCGGCGAGGTTCATTACTGCGTCGACACTGCCGGCATCGACGTCGTCGAGCCGATTCACGG
This sequence comes from uncultured Gammaproteobacteria bacterium, assembly GCA_963776815.1. Classification (GTDB taxonomy): domain Bacteria; phylum Pseudomonadota; class Gammaproteobacteria; order Steroidobacterales; family Steroidobacteraceae; genus RPQJ01. The sequence continues at coordinate 881,548 of CAVZNZ010000012.1, read as the reverse complement.
AACTCGCGACGCCTTTCGGCAGCCTCGGATTCGGCTGCCGAGTCAGGACCACAACCTGATGGCCCGCCGCGGCAAGCCGCGGACACAGCGCCTGGCCGATGAATCCCGTTCCGCCGGTGACTAGAACTCTCATGCGCGTGACCCGGGGTGACGAAGTACTCGGACGCATGGCAACCGAAATGGCCATGCGTCGTAAAGCCTAACGCAGTTCGCACGCCCGGCGCGTGCGGATTCGCAACGAGGCTCGGCGCCTTGCCCGCTGGCGCTATCATTGACTGGAGATCGTCGCCGGCAAGAGGTCGTGAGTCGCGCAGTGAAAGCTCCCGCAACAATGCCCCCGGTCCGTCTGCGCGGCGTGAACCTCGGCGGCTGGCTGGTCCTCGAGAAGTGGATGACGCCAGGCCTGTTCGAGGGCCTCGCCGCCACCGACGAGACCACGTGGTGCGCCGAGCTCGGACGCGACGCGCCAGCGCGGCTGCGCGCCCACTGGGACAGCTTCATCACGCGCGACGACTTCGCGTGGCTCGCCTCGCGTGGGATCAACGCCGTCCGGCTCCCGATCGGCCACTGGATTTTCGGCCCGCCTTATCCGTATCACCCGAAGTACGGCGCGGACCCGCACCCGTTCGTCGAGGGTGGCATCGAAGTCGTCGACCGGGCCCTCGAATGGGCGGACGAGTTCGGCCTGCGCGTCCTGCTCGACCTGCACGCGGCGCCCGGCTGCCAGAACGGCTTCGACAATGGCGGCATCATGGGTGTCTGCGAGTGGCACACGCAGGAGCAATACCTCGCGCACTCGGTCGACGTGGTCGGCCGGCTGGCGGAGCGCTACCGCGTCGGCCCCGGCCCTGTACGGGATCGAGGTGCTCAACGAGCCGCGCTGGGACGTGCCGACGCAGCTGCTCGAGCAGTACTACCGTCGCGCCTACGACGCGATCCGCGTGCATTGTCCGCCCGACCGCGTCGCGGTGGTGTTCCACGACGGATTCCGGCCGCACAGTGAGTTCCTGCCATTCTTCCGCGCAGGCAACCTCGAGAACGTGATCTTCGACGTCCACCGCTACCAGTGCTTCGAGCGCGCGGACCTGGACATGGACGTCCAAGGTCACCTGCACAAGGCCGGCGTGACCTGGAGGGACGAAGCCGACACGATCCAGCGCGAGCTCGGCGTCCCGGCCATCGCCGGTGAATGGAGCCTCGGCCTCGACCTCAAGGTCGTCTCCCTGTGGGCCGACGGTCCGTTCCACCACGCACTGCAGCCGCTGGATGCGTTCCAGGAAGCCGTGGCACTGCGCGGATATGCCGCGGCACAGCTGCTCGCCTTCGAGCACTATCTTGGCTGGTTCTTCTGGAGTTACCGCACGATACCACGCCCGCCTGGTGCTTCCGCGAGTGCGTGGAGCGCGGCTGGATGCCGTCGCGCTATCGTGATCGTTGTCGCCGTTGCGCCGGCGGCCATCGAACAGGTACTTCGTCTCGACCATCTGCGTCAGCACCAGTTCGCGGTGGTGCAGGGCCTCGAGGCCGGGATGGAAGCTCACCGTCACCAGCGCGGCATTGGGCAGTTCGCGGTGGAGCATTTCGAAGATCAGCCGCTCCCCGTCCGGGTCGAACGCGTCGGTCGCCTGTTCCATGAACACCCACGCGGGCCGGTGCAGCAGCACGCGGGCGAAGCCGAGCCGCTGCTGCGCACCCAGCGGCAATGACTGCTCCCAGTTGTCCTGGTCGTCGAGTCTCGCGCGCAAGCCACCCGACGCCCGCGCGTTCGAGCGCAGTCCGCACATCTGCGTCGGCGGATTCGTCCGGCGCGCGTGGATACCACAAAGCGGCGCGCAGCGTGCCTTCGGGCAGGAACGGGCGCTGCGGCAGGAACAGCGCGTCGTCGTCCTGCGGCCGCACGACCCGGCCCGCGCCCCATGGCCAGAGCCCGCCGACGACTTTGAAGAAGACTGCCGGTAACCGCGGGATCACCCTTGACCAGCACCCGTTCACCACGCCGGATCTCCGCGCTGAACCGTTCGAGCAGCACGCGACCGGACGGCTCCGCGATGCAGAGGTCATCGATTACCAGGCGATCGCGCCCGTCCCGTTCGAGCACGATCCGATGCGGCCTGCGGTGCCCGCGCCTCGACATCCAGCTGCTGCATGTCCTCGTGCAGCGAGAGCACGCGGTCGGCGGATGCGCGGCAGCGGGCGATCTCGCCGATGTTGTTCACGGGCCACGACAGCGCTGAAGTCAGGCCCTGGAACGCCTGGGCCGCCTGCATCAGCACGCCGAGCGACATCGCACCGGCGATGTATTGCGGCGCCGCGATCAGGATCGGGAACACCGGCATCAGCGCGCCGTACGCAGTGCCGAACGAAACCAGTCCCACGAAGGCGAGCGTCTGACGGTCCCAGTCGCGCACGATCCGGCGGAATCGCGTCTGCGAGCCGGCCTGCTCGAGCGGCTCGCCGTGCATCAGCGCGATCGCCTCGGTGTGTTCCCTGGCGCGCGACAGGCCGAACCGGAACGTCGCTTCCGCCGACTGCAGCGCGTTGGTCGTGCGCACGAGCGGGCGGCCGACCATCCAGCCGAGTGCGCCACCGACGGCCGCGTACACGAACGCCAGCGGCACCATGTAGCCCGGCACCTCGACGTCGGTACCGGGCACCACGATCGAGCCCGACACGGACCAGAGGATGTCCACGAACATCACGAGGACCATCAGCGAGAAAACCAGCGAGTGCGCCAGCGCGACCGCGGTCTCGGTGGCGATGCGGATGTCCTCCGCGATGCGCTGGTCCGGGTTGTCGTGCTCGCCGCTGCTGAAGAGCAGCCGGTAGTGGCGTCCATCGGCCATCCACTGGCCGACCAGCTGCTCCGTCAGCCAGGCTCTCCAGTCCAGCTGCAGCCAGCGCTTCACGACGAGATGCGCAGCCGTCACTGCGATCGAGATCGCGAAGATCAGCGCGAACACCGCCACCTGCACCAGCACGCCACGCGCAGTGCGCTGCTCCAGAGCGTCGAACAGCGCGCGGTTCCAGTAGTTGCCCCAGACGGTCAGCCCGACCTGCGCCACCGTGAGCAGGAACAGCAGCAACGTCGCGCCACGAACCCTGCCGCGCCGCTCGCAGTTCCAGTAGGGGCCCGCCAGGCGCCAGAAATCGCGCAGCGGATGCTTGCGCGCCGGTCGCGCGGCCTCGCTCATCTCAGGTACACGGCTTCGAACAGCGCGACAGGCTGGCCCGCTGCATCGAAGAACTCCATCGTGCTGGCAGTGATGCTCCAGCGCTCAGCCTTCGCGAGCATGGCCGCAAGCGACCGTTCCATCGCGGCGAGTGGCGGCGCGCAGGGCGCGAGCGCCGACGCGGCTGGCGTGAATCTGATCGACTCGACATCCACGGAGTAACCGCCTGCCAGCTTGTTGCAGCCCACGGTGGCAGTGTAATCCTGCCGCCCGTCCCCTTCGCGAAGGACAAGGTGGGGCTCGCGATGACCCTCGGCCGCACGGACAGCCTCGTCGCCGAGACGAACGACGCGCCAGTAGGTGTTCGACAGCGATGCGTGCGCCCTCGCGCGCTCACATTGCTCGCCGGGCCACACGTTGATGTACCGGTTCACGACGACGGTGCGCTCGAGCCCTCTCCTTCCATCTTCGGACGATCGACGATCGAGCCGTCGAAAGTGACGTAGAGTCTCGCGCCCGGCGATGCGACGGCCGCGACATAAGCGCGCTCCAGCTGCACGAAGTCACCCTTCCGATCGCGATCGGGTAGCTGCGACCGGTCATGCACTCGGTGAAGCTCGCCGCGTCCGCCATGTACGTCATTTCGCCACCGAGCGTCAGTGTCACGTCGGCAGGACTGAAGGTTCCGTCGCTCACCAGCTCATGGGAAGACAGCGACTGGTTCAGCGTGTCCAGCAGCCGCAGCCTGTCGGGCGCGAGAATCTCGAACTGCAGTGGCATCTCGCTGGCGCCGTACAGCATCAGCCCGTTGCCACCCGGATCGATGCGCCACCCGCCGACCTCGTCACGCTCGAGGTCGCGCCCGACCCATACGCGGCGCAACTGGTAGCCGTGGTCCGGCCACAGGTCGAGGTGATAGCGGACAGCCTGCAGTCGCAGCACGGCAGGTCGCCGGGGAATGTCGCGGGGAGGCGCAGCCCTTGAGTGCCGATCGTCGAAGCGGAGGGCGATCCCGCAGCCTCGGGAGAATCCGTGGCCTTGCAGGCCGGAAGCACGGCGCAGATCACCAGCGCCGTCGCAATCTTCCGTAGGCCTTGAGCATGGTCGGAGTCCCGTCTGCCGCGCCGGCGCCCGCCGCGCCGACGATCTGCAGTATATGATCGGCCGCGGTGCGGCCCCGAAGCGGCTCGATTCGGGCATCATGCGCCCGTGGCCGGACTAGCCGGCAGGCCACCCCGGGCCCCGCAATCATGCATGAAAGACCCACACACCGCGCACGAGGTCGAAGTCGCCATCGTCGGCGCCGGATTCGGCGGATTGTGCATGGGTATCAGGCTGCTCGAGGCCGGTATCCGCGATTTCGTGATTCTCGAGAAGGGCAGTGAAGTCGGCGGTACCTGGCGCGACAACAACTATCCAGGAGCTGCGTGCGACGTGCAGTCGCATTTCTACTCGTACTCTTTCGCCGGCAAGCCGGACTGGAGCAGGCGTTACGCGGGCTGGGAGGAGATCCAGCAGTACATTCTCGACACGACCGAGCGGCGCGGCGTGCGCCGCTACGTCCGGTTCGGCGAGGAAGTGAACTCGGCGCACTTCGACGCGGCAAGCGGCCGCTGGAGGATCGGCGCGAAATCAGGCCTCGAGCTCTCGGCGCGGCATTTCGTCCTTGCGACGGGACCACTGCACGTGCCGCACATCCCGAACCTCCCGGGACTCGAGTCGTTCAGTGGCAAGGTGTTCCACTCGGCACGCTGGGACCATGGCTATGACCTCGCGGGCAAGCGCGTTGCGTCGATCGGCACTGGAGGCAGCGCAATCCAGTACTGCCCCGAGATCGCGCCGAGGACCGGCAAGCTGTACGTCTTCCAGCGCTCGCCGGCCTGGGTGATCCCGCGCGACAGGCGCACCTACACGGAGGAGCAGAAGCGTCGCTTCGCGCGCTTCCCGTTGCTCAGGAAGCTGCACCGCTGGCAGCTGTACTGGCAGAACGAGTCGCGACTGATCGGGTTGCTGCACCCCGCACTGGCACGCATGCCCGAGGCGATGTCGCGGCGTTTCCTCGCACACCAGGTCAAGGATCCCGCGATCGTCAAGGCACTCACGCCCGGGTACACGTTCGGTTGCAAGCGCGTGCTGATCTCGAACGACTGGTTCAGGATGTTCAACCGACCGAACGTCGAGCTGGTGACGAACGGCATCCGCGAAATCCGCGCGGATTCGATCGTGACCGACGACGGCGTCGAGCGCCCGGTCGACTGCATCGTCCTCGGCACCGGATTCGTCGTGGACCCGCGCGTCTACATGCAGCACTTCCCGATCACGGGCCTGCCCGGCCACACGCTGACCGAGGACTGGAAGGACGGCGCCGAGGCGTATTACGGCATCAACGTCGCCGGCTACCCGAACCTGCACCAGCTGGTCGGGCCCAACACCGCGCTAGGCCACAACTCGATCATCTTCATGATCGAGGCGCAGGTGAATTACGTGCTCGACTGCATCCGCACCCTGAAGCGCCTCGGCGCGGACTACATGGAAGTGAAGCCCCAGGCTCAGGTCCGCTTCAACGAACGGGTGCAGAAGGCATTGCGCGGCACCGTCTGGTCTTCCGGCTGCGCGAGCTATTACCGGCAGTCCGATGGCCGCATCTTCAGCATCTGGCCGTGGTCGACGTGGCGCTACTGGCTCAGACGCGCCGGGTGAACGCCTCGAGCTACGACTTCATACGCACCGGGCAGGACGCCGCCGCCGGGCTCCCGCCTCAGCGCATCGCCGCGTAGCCGAAGCGCTGCATCTGCGCGCCGTGCCTTGCCAGCACGCGCGCCGACTGCTCCATCGTGAGCTCGGTTCGCCACTGGCCCGAGCGGCCGTCGCGGAAGAAGCGCCGTGCCTTGTCCGAGACCTCGGCGAAGCCTTCGGCGCGTTCCTGTCCGGCAAGCGATTCGAAAGACGCGTGCCGCACCGCGCGCTCGATCCTCGCGCGCTCGTCGTCGAGCTTCAGCAGCCGCGCCGCCTTCGTGAACTCGAAGACGGGGTTTTCGACCAGGTCCTCGTAACGCAGCACGACGACGCGCGGACCGGCGAGATCGGCCCAGCTGCTGACGTGATGTGACCACGAGCCCAGCACCTGGGTCACGAACAGCTCGTCGTTGACCGTCGCGACCCGGTCATCGCCAAGCCGCTCGATGGCCCCGTCGAGGTCGAGCCCGAAGTGATGCGACATGCTCACCGCCACGTCACGCGGGTCACGCACCACGTAGATTGCCCCGGCCGTGACCGCCCCCTCGTGCAGCGGGTAGCGCTCGACGAAGCCTGCACAGTTGTGCGTCTTCACGAGTCGCGTGCCGGGCGCCTGCGCCGCGATCGCGGCGTGCACGCGCGGACGAAGCGCACAGATCTCGTCGAACGTGAGCTCGGTGCTCGGCCGGCCGGCAAGCTGAGTGAAGAGCTCGGGCCGCGCCTCGTCGTCGCAGTACTGCGGCAGCTCGGCGAGCGGCACCGGTGCCTCCGTGTCGGCCACGAGGTTCGCGAGGAACGCCCGCAGCCACGTGTTGCCGGACTTGGGGTAAGAGGCCAGCCAGACGATGTTACCCATGATGCTCGCGTCGTCCCTCGTACGCCGTGCAAGCGCGCGGCTCCGGCATCGTACGATTCCGCCGCTGCCGCCGCACGCCTGCCTTACGAGCCGTGCAGCGGCCCCGTCAGCACGAGCCACACGCCGCACGCGAGCAGCACGCCGACCGCCGCGGCCACGGCTTCGGTGACCGGGCCCTGCTTCATCAGTCGCGCCAGCGCACGCCCGGCGAGCGGCAGCAGCGCCGCGAGCCCAAGCAGGCCAGCCTCCAGCGGACAATGTGCGCAACGTGTCGGCCGAACTCGCGGCCCACGACAGCGCCACCAGCGGCCACCCTAGCGCAACGATCGGCAGGCACACACGCAGCCCGGCGACGTAGCCGCCGACCGCTGCGATCCTGGGTGCGATCACCGCGACCAGCATGCCTCGCGTCACCGCGAGCACGAGCAGCGCCTGGCCCGCAGGCAGCGCGGCATCGATGCCCGACTGCAGCGCAATCCGGCTGGCGATGAGCCACCAGGCCGCCACGGCACCGGCGAGTGCCAGACCCAGCGCGAGACCGAGTCGGGTGCTCACTGAATCACCGCCGCGCGGTCCTGTGCTGCACTCACGAGCAACCATGCTTGTGACTGCGCGGGCGCACCGGCAACACGCTGCAGTTCCAATGGCCACAGCACCGCCTGCGCATCGACCGGTGTCCGGGCGAGTGCAAGTGCTTGCGCACCGTCCGCCGGCATCGAGCCACGGGCCGGGATCGAGTTCGACCTGCTGCCCCGCGGCGAGCGCATCGACCTCGAACAGCCGGCCGTTCCAGGCAAGCTTGCCAGCCGGCAGGCCTGAGGCACCTTCATTGGCAAGGAGCAAACGGCCTTGCGGCGTCACATGCACCGCGGCTTCACGAGCTACCGGAAACTCGCCCGCATAGCAGAGCGTGGCGCCGGCGAACAGGCGGCTGTCGAAGTGAACGCCGGAGTAGCGGCGCGCGGCGGCGTCCCAGGTCCACTGGCCGCGATCTTCTGCGCGGCAGGCGGCTGGCCGCGCGAGCACGTCGAGCACACGCACGTCCGCCCGGCCGCGACGCAGCCCGGTCACCTGTTGCAGCCCGCGATACTGTGCAATCCGCTCGCCCGCACCCGCTTCCGCCCAGACCGTCAGTCGTTCCATCGGCGATCTCGTCTGCACCAGCCCGAGCGCAGCAGCAGCCAGCAGCGCCGGCAAGGCGACTGCGGCGAGCAGCGACGACGTGAAGATCCCGAGAATTACGATTGCGGCCGCGCACAGCGCGAGCGACGCCACGACGAGATTCCACGAGCGCAGGTCGGGCCCCATGACGGATGCGAGCGCCGCGGGCTCCAGCGTGTCGGCCGAGGGTGTGGCAAGGATACCCGCGAGCTGCGTCAGCGCCTGCTGTCCATTGGCGGCGACCGCGAAGCCCCGTCCTCCGCAGCCGGCCACTGAGCGGAACAGCCCCTCGTCGCGCGACGCAGCACTGATCAGCACGGCGCGGCCGCAACCCGACAGGTATGCGAGCAGCGCCGCGAGTTGCTGCTGACCGAGAGCGGCCACGACACGGCGGTCGATGACCAGTGCGTCGATGCTCGAGTATGCCGACGAGGTGCGCGGCAGCTGGCCCGGCTCGAGCATCACCGTGTGGAATCCGGCGAGCTCGCCAGGGGCCGGCACGCCCGCGGCCCACGCCAGCAATGGCGATTCGGACAGCGCAAGACGGACTGTACGTGACGCATTCAAGTCGCGAGCACGGCCCACCCCGACACCGATCACCTCGGCCGCCCGCACCGGAATCACGCTGCTCGATTGCTGTCCCGGCTCCAGCTGCACGACCGTCCGAACCCTGCTCGAACCCGAGTTCAGCGTCACCCGCACGGCATCCCGCTGCTTGCGAGCGCAGCCGGATATCGAGTTCGGTGATGCGCCCGGGACGAGTCCAGCCGTCCCAGGCTGGCACCACTTCCAGATCGAGCGGGGTCGCAGAGTGCGCGGCATGACTCGCTGCACCGAGCACGGCCAGCAGCGCCAGCGCACGCAGCATGCGCAGCTTCGGCGCGACCCAGCAGAGTGAGCGCCACCAGTGCGAGCGCGTAGGCGATCAGCAGCGTCGCGACGCGCGGATAGTCGACCTGCAGCGCGCCGAGACTCGAGTGCGCATAGAACCACTGGCCACGCAGCACGTCGTAGCCGGAAGCCGACGCCAGGTGCGCGAGCGGGCTCGACCCGAGCACGAACGACGGCCACCGCGGGTCAGTCCTGGCACCGAGGTCGGCCGCGGGACCGAGCCAGGCAGGCGCGGCCGCGGCCAGCCACAGCAGTGCCGTCACGCTCCACAGCGACCACTCGCGGGCCGACGACTCGCTCGCCCCCAGGCGCCGGACGACAGGCTCGATCAAGGCGGCGAGCTGGTGCAGCACGGCCAGCATCAGCACCGCGACGAGTCCCGCGAGCACGACGCCCTGCAGCGCAACGGCGCCGTGCAGGACCCGCAGCACGCAGCACGTCACCACGAATGCGGCGACCGGACCGAGCGCCGAGACCAGCAACCTGCGGACAGACGGGCACTCGCGCGGCCAGAACAGCGGCGCGAGCAGCGCGGGTACGGCCACCGCAACGAACGCCAGTTCGGTCGGCGATGCGTGGTGGCCTCGTGGCAGCAGCAGGAGCGCCACGATCGCGGACACGATGGCCAGCGCGAGCGCTGCAGGCAGCCCGAGTCTCGCCACGTCTACGCGCCCACCACCCGCAGCAGCAGGTGCAACGCCGCGCACGCGACCACGCCGGCAACGACGTCGTCCACCATGATGCCGAATCCGCCCTGCACGTTGCGGTCGCACCAGCGGATCGGACCCGGCTTCCAGATGTCGAACAGCCGGAACAGAGCGAATCCCGCGAGTACCGCGAGCGCGCTCGGCGGCACCAGGAACATCGTTATCCAGAAGCCGACGAACTCGTCGAACACGATGCCGCCGTGGTCGTGCACCCCGAGGTCACGCGACACCGTGTCGCAGATCCACACGCCGAGCGCGAACGCGGCGACGACGGTCACGGCATAGAGCCAGGCCGGCAGCGCGCTGATCGCGAGATAGAGCGGTATCGCGACGAGCGTGCCGAAAGTACCCGGGGCGTATTTCGCGAGCCCGCTGCCGAAGCCGAACGCGAGGCAGTGCCGCCAGTTGCGGAAGACGTTGGAGTTGATGGCCAGGTCGAACACTGCGTTCGCCGCTTGCTGCCTGGCGCCCGGGCTCGCGCGCCGGCTACGCCGTCGCGGCGCGGTAATGCGTCGCCGGGCCTGACAACACCGACTCGAGCGCCGCCAGGAACCCGGCGAGGTCGGCATCGGTCAGGTCGCCCATCACCGCAAGCTGGAAATATCGCGGCGCCAGCGGCGCCTTCGCGCCGTAGATCACGTAGCCGCGCTCGCGCATCCGGGCGTACAGGTCCGCGAACTCGAGCGATGCCGGGACGGTGACCGTGAGTATCGAGCACGCCTCGCTGCCCGCGGGCAGTCGCAGCAGCGACAGGCCGAGCCGCGCGAGCCCCTGGGCGAGGTACGAACGGCGCCGCAGGTACTGGCGGCGGCGCTCGGCGACGCCACCCTGCTCGAGCAACTCCTCGATCGCGCGATCCAGCGCGAGGAAGGCGGGCACCGCGGGCGTGAACGGCGTCTGCGAGTTCAGCTCGAGCTGGTCGTGATAGCGGCGCAGGTCGAGCGAGAACGTCCGCGGGCGGGCGTCCGTCCTCTCGGCGAGCCAGTCGCGCCGCACGCAGACGAGCGCGATGCCCGGCGCGCCGTGCAGGCACTTGCCGGACGACGTGACGCAGACGTCGATGCGGTCCCGGGTCACGTGCAGGTCCTCGGCCCCGGCGCTCGATGTCGCATCGACGAACGTGCGCAGGCCGTGGCGCTTCGCAATCTCGCAGACGGCTGCCACGGGATTCACCAGCCCGCATGACGTCTCGTGGTGCGTCATCGCGACGGCCGAAACCCGCATTGCCCCGCTCGTTGCGAGCGCCGACTCGATCCGCGCGAGGTCGAATGGCTGCCCGAACCCGAAATCGACCGGCAGCGACGGTATGCCATGCACCGCGAGGATCTGCAGGATGCGCTCCCCGAACGCGCCGTTCACCGGGACGACGACCGTCCCGTCCTCCGGGAACAGCGACGCGCACGTGGCCTCGATGCCCGCCGTCGCCGGACCGGTGATGAACAGCACGCTGTGCTCGCTGCCGGCGCCCAGCATCGTCGCGCAGTTGCGGCGCAGCCGGGAAACGATCTGCGAGAAGCGTGCGTCGCGATGGCCGACGTCGCACTGGCCGAGCGCCTTCCTGACTCCGGGCGACAGCATCACCGGCCCGGGACAAAGCAGCACGTCGGTCCGCGCCCGAACGACCGGCGACGTCATGCCGCACTCCCGACGAGCACGCGCGTATAGCGCCACCCGGCCAGGCAGCTGAGCAGCAGGCCGGCGCCCATGCTCGCGAACGCCAGTGGCTTCAGCCAGGCCGCGGTCGTCTCAGGCACGTCGAGCATCAGGGCGACCGCCATCAGCAGCAGCGCCCAGTAGATGAATGCGGTGGCGAACTTGCCGGAACCGTGCGACGGGATCTCCACGCCGCCCATGGCCGCGAAACGCCGGACCGTGGCCACCCAGAACTCGCGAGCCAGGAACACCAGCAGGAAGACGAACGGAAAGCCGCCGGCGATCACCAGCATCGCGAGCGCGATCGCGGTCGTGAAGCTGTCGGCGGCCTGGTCCAGCATCGCTCCCAATGCGGTCTCCTGGTTGAGGCGGCGGGCGAGGTAACCGTCCAGGTGGTCGGTCAGGCATGCCAGCGTGCCGAGCACCACGGTCACCCGCGGATAGCCGGCGAAATAGAGCAGGACCGCGGCGGACACGCCGACGATGCGCGCGAGGGAGACCAGGTTCGGCACCGTCGTGAAGTCCGCGCCCCTGATCGTCGCCACGCCCCTGCGTTGTCCTGATGCCGTGCCGGGCGCCATTCCCGCCTTGTCCAGTCCCGCAGCCCGCGGATCATCGGTTGGAACGGGGAATGGTAGCGCATTGGCCGCCCGTTTGCCCCCGGCCCCCGGACCAGTGGGGGTCAGGCGAAGGCTACGTATACCCGCCGGTTGTGCCGCCCCTTGTTTTCGACGCGGGTCACCGCGACCCGGCCGATTTCGCCGGTCCGGGCGACGTGCGTCCCGCCGCAGGGCTGCAGGTCCACACCGGGGATCTCCAGCAGGCGGATCCGGCCGGCCCCGCGGGGCGGCTGCACTGACATGGTCCTGACGAGCCCGGGCTGGCGGTCGAGTTCCTCGTCGGTGATCCAGGTCGACCGGGTGGGGTGGTCGGCCTCGACCAGCGCATTGACCGCGGCGGTCACCTGGACCGGGTCGATCTCCTCCTGGGTGTCGAAATCGAGCCGGCCCTTGTCCGCGGTGATCTGGCCCCCGGTGACGCCGAACCGCAGCACCGACCCGAGCAGGTGCAGGCAGCTGTGCATGCGCATGTGCGCGTGCCGCCGCTCCCAGTCGAGCCGCGCCTCCACCTCCGCCCCGACCTCGGGCGGCGGGTCGCCGGCGGCAAGCACGTGCACGATGCGACCGCCCTCCCCTTTGCGGGCGTCCTGCACCCGCCATTCGCGCCCATCGGTGGATCGAAGCGCACCGGTGTCACCGGGCTGCCCGCCGCCGAGCGGATAGAAGACCGTGCGGTCGAGCACCACTCCCTCGGCCGAGTACTTCGATCACGCGCGCCCTGCATTCGCGAAGGTAGGCGTCCTGCTGGAAAAGCGGTTCGGTCACGGCCATCGAAGGGTCCTCCTGCGTGGAGTCTAGCCGCTATCATCCGGCGATCCAGTCCACGCGAGCGCGGGAATTCCATGCTGCCACTCAGATCGCAACCGCGCCTCGGCGCTTTGCACGACCGGCATCGCCGTCATCGCGCTGCTGGCGGCCGATCCGGCAGGCTCGGCCACGCGCCACGACGTCGTGATCCGGGGCGGCACGATCTACGACGGCAGCGGCGGCAAGCCCTACGCCGGCGAAGTCGCGATCGACGGCGACCGGATCACGTACGTCGGCAAGCCGCGCGGCTCGCGCGGGCGCACGGAAATCGACGCCCGCGGCAAGGCCGTGACGCCAGGCTTCGTCAACATGCTCTCCTGGTCCAACGAATCGCTGATCCAGGACGGACTGGGCCAGAGCGAGCTGCGCCAGGGCGTCACGCTGCAGGTGATGGGCGAAGGCTGGTCGATGGGGCCGCTGAACGAGCGCATGCGCGAGCTCGCGGTCCGGCGCCAGGTCGACGTGCATTACCCGGTCGACTGGACGACGCTCGGCGAGTACCTGGCGAAGCTCGAGGCGCGCGGCGTGGCGCAGAACGTGGCCTCGTTCGTCGGTGCGACCACGGTGCGCGAGTACGTGCTCGGCGAGAAGGACGTGCAGCCCACGCCGGAGCAGCTCGCCGAGATGCAGGGCCTGGTGCGCCGGGCGATGGAGGAAGGCGCGCTCGGCGTGGGCTCGTCGCTGATCTACGCGCCCGCGACCTACGCGAAGACGCCGGAGCTGATCGCGCTGGTCACGGAGGCCGGGCGCTGCGGCGGCATGTACATCACGCACATGCGCAGCGAAGGCGACCGGCTCGTCGAGTCGGTGCAGGAGACCATCGACATCGCGCGCGCCTCGGGCGCGCCGGCCGAGATCTACCACCTGAAGCTCGCCGGGCGCGCCAACTGGAACAAGCTCGACCAGGTCGTCGCGATGATCGAGCAGGCACGCCGCTCGGGCGTGCGCATCAGCGCCGACATGTACACGTACGTCGGCGGCGCCACCGGCCTCAATGCCGCGATGCCGACCTGGGTGCAGGATGGCGGCCTCGAGGCGTGGATCGAGCGGCTGAAGGACCCTGCGATCCGCGCGCGCGTAATCGCCGAGATGCGCAACCCGTCGCCCGACTGGGAAAACCTGCTGGGCCACGCCGGCGCGGACCAGACGCTGCTGCTCAGCTTCAAGAACCCGAAGCTGAAGCCGCTCACGGGCCGCACGCTCGCGTCGGTGGCGAAGGAACGCGGCGTATCGCCCGAGGACGCGGCGATCGACCTCGTGATCGAGGACGGCTCGCGCGTCGGCACGGCGTACATGCTGATGTCCGAGGACAACGTGCGCCGGCAGGTCGCGCTGCCCTGGATGAGCTTCGGCTCGGACGCCGAGGCGATGGCGCCCGAGGGCGTGTTCCTGCTGTCGAATCCGCATCCACGCGCCTACGGCAATTTCTCGCGCGTGCTGGCCCGCTATGTCCGCGACGAAGGCGTCATCACGCTCGAGGAAGCGGTGCGGCGCCTGAGCGCGCTGCCTGCGCAGAACCTGTCGCTCGCCGACCGCGGGCAGCTGAAAAAGGGCTATTTCGCCGACGTCGTCGTGCTCGACCCGAAGACGATCCAGGACCACGCGACGTTCGAGAAGCCGCACCAGTACTCGACCGGAGTCTCCGAAGTGCTGGTCAACGGCACGCTGGCACTGAAGGCCGGCGTGCCGACTGGCGCGAAACCCGGCCGGTTCGTCCGCGGCCGGGCCTGGACAGGACGGGACGGCGGCGGCTGCCGGGAGTCGAGCCGCGACTGGTCATGGTGAAGGGTGCTGCACCCTGAAGCACGCCCAGCGAGACGCCACAGGCGGCGATGAACAGCCAGAAATGACGGTTCGAGAGGACGATGCGCATACCGGATGTTAGTCTCGCGTCTCGCGCCATGTGGACCCTACCCGTCTCAGGCGCGATACCGTTCATCGCCAAATGGAGCGTCCATGACTCGCACGCAACTGACCTTGTGCGCACTGCTGCTCGGCGTGGCCGCGCAGGCGCAGGCAATTCACCGCCGAGGAACTCGCGGCGAAGAACATCGAGGCCAAGGGCGGCGCAGCAGCGCTAGACGCGGTGCAGAGCGTACGCCGCAGCGGCAAGCTCTCGATCAACGGCGGGCAGTTCGTGCTCGCGATCATGGATGCGAGCCAGCGACCCGGCTCGATTCGCGAGGAGGCCAGCCTGCAGGGGCTCACGCAGGTCGAGGCGTACGACGGCAAGGAGGGCTGGAAAATCGACCCGTTCAGCGGCCGCAAGGATCCCGAGAGGATGCCGGCAGACGACCTGAAGGGCCTGATCGAGAACGCAGAGATCGGCGGCCCGCTGCCCGGCTACCGGCAGCGCGGCGACGAGCTCGAGTACCTCGGCACCGAGGACATCGACGGCACGGCCGCGCACAAGCTGAAGCTGACCGGCAAGTCGGGTGACGTGCGTTACGTCTACCTCGACCCGGATTATTTCCTCGAGATCCGCATCGAGAGCCAGCGCACGGTGCGCGGCGTGAAGCGCACGATCGTCACGGACCTCGGCGAGTACGAGAAGGTCGCGGGCGTGTACTGGCCGCTCGCGCTCACGAGCGGCCGCAAGGGCGACAGCGACCCGGCGAAGGTCCAGTACGACAAGGTCGAGGTGAACGTGCAGTTCGACCCCGGTTACTTCTCGTTTCCCGTCACGGCAAAGAACTGAGGCCGCGCCATGACCAGCAAGATCCTGATCACCGTGGCGCTGCTCGCCGCTTCCGCTGCCCTCGCCGACACCGCCACCCCGGTGTTCGACGCCAGCACGATCTCCGGCCTCGGCGTGCGAAACATCGGCTCCGCCGCGATGAGCGGCCGCATCGCGTCGCTGGACGCAATCAACATGCCGGATGGCAAGCTCACTCTGTGGGTGGGCGCTGCGAGCGGCGGCGTCTGGAAGTCGCCCGACGGCGGCACGACATTCGAGCCCGTGTTCGACGACCAGCCGGTGCAGTCGATCGGCGCCGTGCGCATCGACCAGCGCGACCCGAACACGGTCTGGGTCGGCACTGGCGAGGCATGGACGCGCAACAGCGTCTCGATCGGCGACGGCATCTACAAGACCACGGACGGCGGCGACACGTGGAAGCACCTCGGCCTGAAGGATTCCGAGCGCATCGCCGAGATCCTCATCGATCCGCGCAACAGCCAGAACGTCTACGCCTGCGTAACGGGCAGGCTGTGGAGCGATTCCGCCGAGCGCGGCGTCTACCGCACGACCGACGGCGGCGCGACGTGGCAGCAGGTGCTGAAGGGCGGCAACCTCTCGACGGGCTGCGCAAGCATGAGCATGGATGCGCAGAATCCTGACGTCATCTATGCGGCGCTGTGGGACTTCCGGCGCAAGGGCTGGACATTCCGCTCGGGCGGAGACGGCCCGAACGCGCCCTCCGCGAGCGCGCTGATGGTCACGCGCGACGGCGGCCGGACCTGGACAGAGATCACGCCAGAGGCGAATGCAGGCTTCGCGAAGAAGCCCTACGGACGCATCGCCGTGAACGTGGCGCCGAGCGACTCGAAGCGCATCTATGCGTTCGTCGAATCGCCGGCGAGTGCGCTCTACGTGAGCTCGGACGGCGGGCGCACCTGGGAAGCACGCGACAGGAGCCAGTGGATGGTCTGGCGCCCGTTCTACTTCGCTCGCATGACGGTCGATCCGGCCAACCCCGATCGCGTCTTCAAGGACGACGGCAACCTGATCCTGTCCGAAGACGCGGGCAAGAGCTTCAGCGTGGTCGGCGGCTTCGAGGGCATGCACGGCGACATCCACGACGTGTGGGTCAATCCGAAGAACTCGAAGCACGTGATCAGCGGCGACGACGGCGGCCTCTGGCAGAGCTACGACGGCGGCAACCGCTGGTGGAAGGGGGAGAACCTGCCGATCTCGCAGTTCTACCACGTGAGCCTCGACGATCTGGACCCGTACAAGGTGTACGGTGGCCTGCAGGACAACTCGAGCTGGGTCGGCGACTCGGCCTACCCGGGCGGCATCACCAACAGCCGCTGGGAGAACATGTACGGCGGCGACGGCTTCTGGATGTTCAGTGATCCCGCCGATCCGGACTACATCTACGCCGAGTACCAGGGCGGCACGCTCGCGCGCGTCAATCGTTACACGCACGAGGCGCGCGCCATCCAGCCGACGGCCCGGGCCGGCGAGAAACTGCGCTTCAACTGGAACACGCCGCTGCACCTCTCGCCGCACGAGAAAGGCACGCTGTACATCGGCGCCCAGTTCCTGTTCCGCACGCGGGACCACGGCCAGACCTGGGACCGTATCTCGCCCGACCTCTCGACTGGCGACCCGCAGAAGCAGCGCCAGGAGGAATCGGGCGGCGTGACCGTGGACAACTCCGCGGCCGAGATGCACACGACGATCTACTCGATCAGCGAGTCGCCGCAGGCGGCCGGCACGATCTGGGTCGGCACCGACGATGGCAACGTGCAACTCACGCGCGACGGCGGCAAGACCTGGACCAACACCGTCGAGCCGCTCTACCAGGGCAAGGGCGCGCTGCCGAAGGCGTCGTGGGTGAGCTGGGTCGAGGCGAGTCGGCACGACGCGGCCACGGCCTACGCCACGTTCGACCGCCATACGTTCGGCGACTTCGCGCCCTACCTGTACGTGACGCGCGACCACGGCAAGTCATGGCAGCCGCTGGTGACTGCAGCGAATGCGAAGGGCGTGCGCGGCTATGCCCACGTGATCAAGGAAGACACGCAACGGCCGGACCTGCTGTTCCTCGGCACCGAGTTCGGGCTGTGGATCTCGATCGACGGCGGCCGCAACTGGGCTGAGTTCAAGTCCGAGAAATTCCCTGCCGTCGCCGTGCGCGACCTGGCGGTCCACCCGCGCGACCACGACCTCGTGCTGGCCACGCACGGGCGCGGAATCTGGATCGTCGACGACATCACGCCGCTGCGCAGTCTCACGCCGGAAGTGCTGCAGAAACCTGCGGCCTTCGTCGCCGGGCGCCCCGCGCAACAGCGCATCAACGGCCGGGGCGGCTGGGCGAACGGTGCAGCAGTGTTCGTCGGCGACAATCCGGTCGACGGCGCCGTGATCAATTACTACCAGAAGTCGCGGCACCTCTTCGGCAAGCTCAAGATCGAGGTGATCGACCCGGACGGCAAGGTCATCGACGAATTGCCGGCGAGCCCCCGCCGCGGCCTCAACCGCGTGGTCTGGTCCATGCGCACGCCGCCGCCGCGCGTGCCACCGGCAGTGCAGCTGGCGTTCTCAGGCACGCAGGGCGTGCCCGTGCTGCCCGGCACCTACACCGTACGCATGACGAAGGGCGGCGAGGTATACGAGACCAAGGTGCCGGTGGAGCTCGACCGGCGCGCGACGTACACCGTTGCGGACCGCAAGCTGCAGTACGACGCCGCGATGCGCGTGCGCGCGCTGTTCGGTGAGGAGAGCGCGCTGATGGACCGCATCCAGGCGGTGCGCGGGCCGCTGGGTGAACGACAGAGCGAGGCCAAGTCGCCGGCGCTGCAGAAGCAGATCGCGGACTTCCAGGGCAAGGTCGACTCCGTGCGCAAGCGCATCGTCGCGACGACCGAAGGCGGCGCGATCACGGGCGAGGAGCGCCTGCGCGAGCACACGGACAACCTGTATGGGGCCATCCTGAGCTACGACGGCGCTCCGGCCGCCTACCAGCTCGAGCGCATCGACGTGCTGCAGGCGGAGTTCGAGGACATCCGCAAGCAGTTCGATTCGCTGCTGGCCAGCGACTTGCCGCCGCTCAATTCGGCACTGCAAGGCGCCGGACTGCAGGCGATCGAAGTGCCGCCTGCCGCCGCCGTAGCGGCGGACGGCGGACCCGGCTCGGCTGGCGGCGCGCGCCAGGTGCGCTATAAGGATGAAGGCCGAAGCGCGCGCGGAGCCTGCCGCGCGAGACGGTGACCTACCGCTGATCGAGGCTGCCCGGGCGCGAACCGCGCCCGGGCCTGCCGCGTCAGCCGCCGCCGCCAGGCTGCGTCGAACGGCTCTGGTCGACGCTGCGCTTGAACCGGCGGGCCGCTTCTCTCTGCGCATCCCACTGGCTCTTCGTCATGCAGACCTTCTGCTTGCGACCGATCGTGCCCGTCTCGACTCGCGTGCGGCAGACGACCGGATCTTCCTCGGCCGCGGCCGCCATCTTGGCGTCGGTGGCCGCAGCAGCATCCGTGCCCGGTTTCTGGGCCGAACCTTCGGCCGGAGGAGTGTGAGTCGTGTCGTGCACGGCGACGGGTGCCGCCGGTACAGCAGCGGCCGTCGACCGGCGCGGCGGGCTCCACCGGGGCGGCTGCGGATGGTCCCGCGCTGTCCGCGAGCGCACCCGGGATGGACCACGCGGCGAGGCACGCGGCCGTCACCAGAAAGGCTGAGATGCGCATCACCAGCTCCCGAAACCTGAAAATTGGAATCGGCAACCTTAGGTGTTCGCGTGGGCCGGCCGCAAGTCGCGAAGACCGCCGCGGCCACCGGCGAAGCGGAACTCAGGGGCCCAGCGACTCGCCGCCCGGCTGCGTAGACCGGCTCTGGTTGATGGCCCTGAGGTACTTCCTCGAGGCCTGCCGGTGCTGTTCCCACTCGGCCCTGGTCATGCAGATCTTGTTGCGACGCCCGATCGTGCCGGTCTCGACCTGTGTCCGGCAGACGACCTGGTCGGCAGCGGCAACCGGCTCGGCGCTGGTCGCCTTGGCCGGTGCATCGGCCGCAGCGACTCGCTCGGCCGGGGCAGCGGCGGGTGCAACCGCACTTGCGGGCGCCGGTGCGGCTGCCGGCGCCGTTGCTGCATTCTCCGTTGCTGCATTCTCCTTGGACACGGGCCCGGGCGTACCGTCACTTTGAGCCTGTAAGCCGTCGATCGGCCCGAACGCGAAGACCGCTCCCGCCAGCATAAGGGCTGGTATGCGCATGGCATCCTCCGGAGACGAACGGAACAGCAATCGTTCCGGTGCTGAATATAGGTCGAGCGAGCCGACGATGCCAGTCCCGTGCAGGCGCCGGGCGGCGGCCTCAGTCCTGCTGGCGCCTCGCCACAAAGGCGGTCACCGCGACGTCCGCCGTCACGTTGCCGACGGTCCGGAATATGTCAGGTATCGCCTCGACCGCGAGCAGCAGCGGCAACGCCGCGAGCGGCACGCCTAGCGCCATGCAGATCGGCACGCAGGACGTGAAGAACGACACCTGTCCCGGCAACGAGACCGCCCCCAGGCTGACCACGGCGGCCACGCCCACCGCCGCGACCACCTGCGCCAGCGACGGCTCGATGCCGTAGAACGCCGCGAGGTACAGCGCGATCGCGAGGTTCGCCGCCGGGCTCGTGTAGCGAAACAGCGACACGGCCAGCGGCAACACGAGTCCGGTGACCCGGGGAGGCACGCGCAAATGCTGCTGCGCGCCCTCCACCATCGCGGGCAGCGCCGCCAGCGAGGACTGCGTGCTGAAAGCGACGGCCTGCCCCGCTGCCGCTGCGCGCGCGAATGCCTTGAGGTCGATCCTGGCGACCACTACGAACAGGTACACCGAGAGCGTGAGCAGCAGGCAGATCGCGACGATCAGCAGCACGTAGTGCAGCAGCGCGCCGGCTGCGCCGAGCCCGACCCGCACACCGAGCGCGAACGACAGCGCGAAGACACCGAGCGGGCCGATCAGCAGCACCCAGTGGACGAGCACCAGCATCGTGTCCGCCACGGCCTGGAAGAATCCGACGATGTGCCGCTTCGATTCCGCGCCGATCCGCGAGCGGCGAATCCGAACAGCAGCGCGAACACGACCAGCGGCACCATCGCGTCGTCGACTGCCGCACGCAGCGGATTGGACGGCACCAGTCCCTTCAGCCACTCGGCGAGCGGCGGCATCGCAGGCATGCTCGCGCCGGCGGCGCCGAGCCCGGCGCGGATCGCCTCGACGCTCTCCGGCCGGATCGGGCTCCACGCGAGCAGCGTCTCGATCGCAAGCGCGCCGAATGCCGCGCTCGCGAACAGCAGCGCGACGAAGATCGCGAGCGCGCGAGCCGCTATTCCGCCCGCTGCGGCTGTAGCGGCAGCGGCCACCGCGCTCGTGACCAGCATCGAGAACACCAGTGGCACGATGGTCATGCGCAGCGCGTTCAGCCACAGCGCGCCCGCCAGGTCGGCCGCCGCGAGCAGGCTTTCAGGCGTGACGTGCGCGACCGCGGCGCCGAGCCCGAGGCCCGCGGCGAGCGCGATCATGATCCGCGTGGTGAGTGACATCGTGGCCCCGGCGTCGATGGCCGCGAGTCTAAGGTGAATCAGAGCTGCGCGGCCACGTACGCCGTGATGTAGGTGCCCCAGCCTGCCGAGGGCGGCTCGCCGATCTCGCGCGAGCGCGCAAAGTCCGCCTCGAACAACTCGCGCTCCAGCCTGCCGACGAACCCGGGATCGGACGTCCCGATGTTTGTCTCGCGGTTCACGCGCAGGCTCAGCTTGTCGAAGTTCGCCGATCCGAGGCACGCCCAGCCGTCGTAGATCGCGGCCTTCACGTGCGTCATGCCCGGGTAGACGTAGACGCGTATGCCGTTGCGCGACAGCACGCTCGCCGCGAGCAGGTTCGCGCTGTTCATGAAGCGCGAGTCCCCGCGCGTCGGCACGATGATGCGTACGTCCACGCCGCGCCTGCGCGCCTCGATCAGCGCGGCGATCAGCGAGTCATCCGACACGTAAGGCTGCTCGATCCAGATCCGCCGGCTCGCCCTGCCGATCGCGGCGAGCTGCGCGCGCAGCACCTGCGGGTCGAGCGTGCGGGTGTACAGCGGCCGCAGGTTCACGTAGTCGGCGCGATCTGCATCCCCGGCGAATGTCTCCTTGCCAGTGAGTGCCTTCACGTACGCGAGGTCGCCGCCGAAACTCGCATACGCCCAGGCGACGTCGAAGTCGTACTGCAGCCGCCCGACGATCGGGCCCTCCAGCTCGACCATCATGTCGTGCCACTGGTGACGGTACTCGTGGCCGATGTTCATGCCGCCGAGGAACGCCAGGCGCCGGTCCACGAGGATCGTCTTCGTGTGGTCGGCCACGAGCAGCGGGTTCGGGTTCTCGCGCACCTGGATCGCCGGAACCCTCGCGCAGGTAGCGGACGATCGAGAATTCCCGCGACGCGGTCGCCGCACCCGCCGGTGCAGCCTGCCCCGCACCCAGCGTGCCCATCGCATCGATCAGCACCCGCACCTTCACGTCGCGTGAGCGCTTTTTCAGCAGGTCCGCGATCCGCAGCGCGTAGTCGTCGTTGTCGAAGATGAACAGCCGGACTTCGATCGACTGCCGCGCGTCCTGGATCGCCTGCACCAGCTGCGTGAAGAACGCGTCGCCGTCGATCAGTGGCGCAATCCTGCCCCGGTAACTCGACGGCAGGTCCATTGCGTCGAGTTCCCGTTCCCACGCGGCGAGATCCATGCCGGGACGGTCAGCCACCGGCGGTGGTGGCTGGTCGCGATCCGCGTAATGCGGCGGGATCAACTTCAGCGCGGACTGCGACACGAGCCAGCCGAGCCGGCCGACCGAACTCACCGGCCGCGTGAGCAGGCCGAACGCCTGGCCGCGCAGGATCACCGTGCCCGGCACGCGGAACAGCACGTGCAGCAGGCCGGGGAACGAACCGCCGCTCGCCCACCGGAGGCGCGGCAATCAGTACCGACAGCCGATGTGGCAGGTCGAAGAACACGAACGACAGGTCGTCCGGCTCGTCGCCACTCTGGAACAGCAGCACGTCGTCGTCGCCGTACCTGGCGCGCAGCACCGCCTCGGCGTGCGCGGCGAACTCGCCCTCGCCCACGAAGCGCGTCACGTGCAGGTCCGCCGGCTTGGTCTCGAGCCGGTGCACGATCAACTGCCGCTCTGGAGTCACGTGGAAGACGATCTCCTCCCCCTGCACCAGCGTGAGCGCGGCCTCACCTTCCGCCTGTGGCGCGAGGTCCGTCATCACCTGCGTGACGACCGCGTTCCATTCGGATCGGCTGAGTACCGTCACCGGCCGTGCGAGCTTGAGCGCGGGATCGTCTGCGCGTGCTGCCGTCGGGCAGGTCGAGCCTCGCGACCCGGTAGCCGTGGCTGCCTTCCGGCACGACGTCCACGGTCCAGTGCGCAACGGCCTCGACAGGCCCGCTGGAACCTTCGGTGCGCAGCACCAGCGTGCCGTCGTGATAGGCGGCGCTGAGCGACATGGGCTCAGCGGCCAGCGCGCTCGCCGCAACGAGCGCCGCGAGCACCAGGAACCAGCAACCGCGTGACTGTCTCCGCATCGGATTGCGCATCCCGCCTGGTCCAGAGTCTGACCACCTCCGGCACGCGCGGCATCGGGAGATACCGGCGGCCCGTGCGACGCATTGCGCACTCCGGGGGCCTCGTCCATCATCGCGCGGATGTCGCAACCCGGGAACGTCGCGGAATTCACGCTCAAGGCGGTCGTCGTCGGCATCGTGCTCGGCATCGTGTTCGGGGCGGCCAATGCCTACCTCGGCCTGCGCGTCGGCATGACGGTCTCGGCCTCGATCCCGGCCGCGGTGATGACCGTGGCGGTCTTCAGCCTGCTCCGTACCAGGGGCACGATCCTCGAGGCGAACCTGTCGCAGACGGTCGCATCGGCCTCTACGTCGCTCGCGACCGGCACGATCTTCACGATCCCCGCGTTGTTCCTGTGGGGCGCGGTGCCACCGTACCTGCAGGTCGTCGCACTGGCGTTCCTCGGCGGCCTGCTCGGCCTCTCGGCGATGATCCCGCTGCGCCGGCTGCTGATCGTCAAGGCGCACGACGAGCTGCCGTATCCCGAGGGCACTGCCTGCGCCGAGGTGCTGCGGGCCACGACGTCGGGGAGCTCGAGCGCCGGCGAGCGGCAGTGCGTGGATCTTCCGCGGCATGCTGCTCGGCGCGGCCGTGAAGCTGCTGATTTCGCTGGCCTACCTGATGCCGGGCGAACTGCATGCGACGCTTCCGGTATTGCCGAAGGCCGAGGTGGCGCTCGAGGTCGCGCCGGCGCTGCTCGGCGTGGGCTACATCCTCGGCTACCGGCAGGCGGCAGTGTGCGTCGCGGGCGCGATCATCTCGGCACTGGTGATCACGCCATTGATCGCGTGGTTCGGCGCGAACATGACGGCGCCGCTCTATCCCGAAACGCAGCGCCTCATTGCGGACATGGACGCCGGCGACATCTGGTCGCGCTACGTGCGCTACATCGGCGCGGGCGCCGTCGCGACGGCCGGCATCCTCACGGTGCTGCGCGGACTGCCGACGATGGTCGGCGCGTTCGCCGCCGTGGCGAAAGGCATGCAGGGCCCGGATTCGACGTCGTCGGGCACGGTCGAGCGGACGGATCGCGACCTGCCGGGCTCGTTCGTGCTCGGCGGCATCGCCGTCGTCGTGCTGGTGGCCGGCCTGGTGCCCGGTGTGTTCGCGGGCGACATGAGCGCGCCACAGCGCGCCGTGCTCGCGGCCGGTGTCGGTTTCTTCGGCGTGCTGTTCGTGACGGTCGCGGCACGGATCGTCGGTATCGTCGGCGTGTCGTCGCAACCGACGTCGGGCATCACGCTCGTGACGCTGCTCGGTACCGCGTCGATTTTTGCGGCCGCCGGCTGGGTCGACGACGGTGCGCGCGCCGGCGTGCTCACGGTCGGCACCATCGTCGCGATCGCCGCGAGCAAGGCCGGCGACATTTCGCAGGACCTGAAGACCGGCTGGCTCGTAGGAGCCACGCCCGCAAGGCAACAATTCGGCCAGCTGATCGGCGCGGCATTCGCGTGCTGGGCCGTGGCTGCGACGGTGCATGCTGCTCGGCGAGGCCTACGAGTTCGGCTCGAAGGAAATCCCCGCACCGCAGGCCACGCTGATGAAGACGATCATCGAAGGCGTGCTGTCGGGCGCACTGCCCTGGGACCTCGTGCTCACGGGCGCGGGCCTGTCGATCGGCGCGATGCTGTGCGGAGTCTCCGGGCTCGCGTTCGCGATCGGGGTCTACCTGCCGCTCGCGTCGATGGCGCCGCTGTTCGTCGGCGGCTGCGTGCGCGCGCTCGTCGAGCGCAATCGCGGACCGCTGCCGGAAGGCATGAGCGATCCGGGCATCCTCGCCGCCTCCGGTCTCGTCGCAGGCGAGGGCCTCGCGGGGGTCGCGGTGGCCGGTCTCGTCGCAGCCGGCATCGCACCGAAGTCGATGGACCCACGCCTCGGCGGACTCACCGGCGAGATCGTCGCGCTCGTCGTCGCGCTCGCGATCTGCGCGTTCCTGCTGCGCGGCGGTCGTGCTGGCAACAAGGGCGGCACGAACGCGTAGCGCTCGCCGGGCTTCCGGGTTCCGACGACTTTCCACGGGCCGTCGCGCAACAGGACGTTGCGCGCGGAGCCCCCATGGATGGGTTTACGGCGTCCCGGGAAAGGTCTGTCGGAACCCGGAAGCCCGGCGCCCGATACGTCTCGCGACCGCCCATTACTGTCAGCAGGACCTTCGTCGCCAGGAGCTCCGCAGGCGCGATCGCGAGGATGTCGCGCGACAGCACGGCGAAGTCGGCGTACTTGCCCGGCGTGATGGTTCCCTTGCGCTGCTCGTCGAAGCTCGCGTACGCCGCGTCGCGAGTGTAGTGGCGCAGCGCGGCCTCGACGGTTATGCGGTTCTGCGGATACCAGCCGCCCGCGGGCTGGCCGGCACGGCGTCTGCCGCGTCACCACCGCGTAGATGCCGGCGAGCGGATCCATCGAGTAGACCGGGTAGTCGCTGCCGAACGCCTGCATCGCGCCGGCGTCGTCGAACTGCCGCGGGTCATATGCGCGTGACGAACGCTCCGGCCCGAGCAGCGGGGCGTAGTTCTCCATCGTCACGACGTCCGGCGTCGCACCAATCGGCTGCGTGGACGCAATGACGCCGAGCTCGCGGAAGCGTGGCACGTCCGCCTTTGACGGGACCTCGACGTGCTCGACGCGATGGCGGCGATCGCGGGGCCCGTTCACCTTCGCGGCGTTCTGGTAGGCATCGAGCGACATGCGAATCGCGCCATCGCCGATCGCGTGGATTTCGACCTGCAGCCCGGCACGATCGAACGCCGCCACGGCGCGGTCCAGTTCCTGCTGCGAGAGCATCGGCGTTCCGTTCCCCCCGCCGACGTACGGATCCAGCATGTACGCGGTCTTCGCGTCCACGGTGCCGTCCAGGATCGCCTTCACGAACCCGTACGAGACCAGCTGTTCGCGCGTCGAGTCGCGCAGTGCCGCGTACTTCGCGATCTGCGCGGCAGGCACGTCTTTCTCGAGCGGCAACGGAGCGCGATAGCGGACGATCATCGTGCCCATTGTCGACCGCACGCATCACCGCCGCGTGCTCGGTGTCCGTGAGTCCGACGTCGGTTGCGTCCTGCAGCGAAGTGAGTCCGAATGACGCCGCCGCGGCCAGTTCGTCGAGCAGCATCGCGTACGTGTCGTCCACCGAGAGCGTGGGCAGCAGTTGTGTCACCAGTGATGCTGCCGCTTCCTTCAGCAACCCGGTCGGCTCGCCTTGTGCGTCGTGCACGATCCAGCCGTCCGGAGGATCGGGCGTGTCGCGCTTGATGCCGGCGAGATCCAGTGCCCGCGTGTTTGCGAGCGCCTGGTGACCGTCCCGATCGCGGATCACGACCGGGCGATCGGGAAAGATCAGCGTCCAGGTAACGGCGATCGGCAACGCGGTCCGGGAAGTCGGTCGGCATCCAGCCGCGGCCCACGACCCAGCTCCCGGCCGGCAGAGCGCGCGCGTACTCGACGAGACGCTGCTGTATGACCTCGACGGAGCCCGCTTGATCGAGTCTCGCGCTGCGTCGTGCCGGCAGGTGCCAGTGCGCGTCGTTGAAGCCGGGCACGACGCGCCGTCCGCCGAGGTCCGTGACTACCGTGCCGGGACCGGCGAGCCTGCGCATTTCATCCGTCGCGCCGACCGCCACGATCCGGTCGCCGCGCACCGCGAACGCCTCGGCCTGCGGCCGCGTGTCGTCACCGGTCCAGACGTTGGCGTTCAGGTACACGTGGTCCGGCGGAACCGCGGCATGAGCAGCGGCGAGGCCGAGACAGAAGGACGAACCACGAGAAACTCTTCAGTCCCTGCACGACGTAACCTGTGGGTTGGGGCGAGCTTGGCCGATTATCACAAGCGCGCGCCGGCTCCGCGCGTCAAGATCCGGGGTCATCAATACGAAACCGTTCGCGGGGCGACTTCGATGAAGCACCAGCAAGCAACCCGAGGGCGTCTACACCCTGTGGGGCGGACCGCTTTCGCTGTATTCCGGCAAGGCGCGCTCGTACCTGATCAAGAAGGGAATTCCATATCGCGAGCTCTACCCGTCGCATCCCGACTTCCCGCGCCGGATCATGCCCGCGGTGGGACTGTTCGTGGTCCCGGTCCTCGAGGCGCCGGACGGCACGATCGTGCAGGACACGACCGACATCATCGAGTACCTGGAGGCGCGATACCCGGAACCGGTCTTCACGCCGGCCTCGGCGCTGCAGAATGCCGTCGCGTGGCTGATGAGTGCATTCGGCTCGGAAGGAATGCTGCAGCCCGCGATGCATTACCGCTGGTCGTACCGCAAGGAGCAGGAGTCGTTCCTGAAAGCGGAGTTCGGCCGGATCATCGCGGCCTCGGCCGGGCCGGCAGCGTGGGAAGCGCAGACGCTGGCCGTGATGCAGCAGATGAACAACTACCTGCCGGTTCTCGGCATCACGCCGGACACCGTGCCGGCAATCGAGGCCTCACACGAGGCACTGCTCGCGATTCTCGACGCGCACTTCGCAGCGCACCCGTACTTCATGGGTGGCCGGCCCAGCATCGCGGACTTCGGCATGATGGCGCCGCTGTTCGCGCACCTGGGCCGCGATCCCTACCCCTCCCAGCTGATGAAGCTGCGGGCACCCAACGTGTTCCGCTGGACGGAGCGGATGAACCTCGCCGGCATCGGCGACGGTGAGTTCTGGAACCAGCCCAGCGACTTCCCGTCCGGGGATGACGTGCCGGAGACCCTGGTGCCGCTGCTCCGGCACATCTTCGCAGGACTGGGGTCCCGAGCTCGCCGCCTACGCCGATCATTACAACGGCTGGTTGAGCGCGAACCCTGGACTGCCGGCAGGTCACCTTCGTCGGCCTCGCAGGAGCGGCGGGTCCACCCGTCGCTAGGCGAAGTGACCTACGAGCTCAGGGGCCGGACGATCCGCCGCCAGTGCGCGCCGCAGGCGCTGTTGCACTTCGAACGGGCCGCATCGCTCGGTCGCGGTCTCGCCGGCGAGACCGGGAAGCGATGGAAGGCCTTGCTTGCCTCGACCGGCGGCGAGGGCGTGATGTCGATCTCGCTGCAGCGCCGCATGCAACGCCGGCGTAACGTGCTTACGCTGGAATGAGGCCGCCCGGCCGCGTCCTTTGGCCCAGAATGTCAAGTCTCGGGCCGGCCGCTGCGGAAAAGTTCGGAGCTTGGATAGGGGTGGTGCAGGCCGGCACACCTCGCGATCGTTGCCGGCCCGTCAGGTATCGTGAACCTGCGTCTCCCGACGCGGGCGGATAGCCTGTATTTTTCTAGGAGAACATGCATGCGTAGCGTCAAGAACGCGATCCTTCTGGCTGCGGGCGTGCTGGCGGGCGCCGGCGTGCCGGCGGTGTTCGCACAGCAGGTCACCGGAACGCTGGGTTCGCCGAGCGCGACCACGACCGTCAGTCCCGCGCAGCTGCCCGGCGCCCGACCCGAAGTTCGGCGGCGTCATCAAGGACGACGCGCTGCAGTCGAAGGCACTGGTGGGCGCCGCGTGTCGTGCCGCCCAAGGGCGCGCCCAACGTGCTGCTGATCATCACCGACGACGCCGGCTTCGGCGTGCCGAGCACGTTCGGCGGCGTGATCCCGACGCCCACGATGGACCGCATCGCGAGCGAGGGCCTGCGCTACAACCGCATGTTCTCGACCGCGCTGTGCTCGCCGACGCGCGCCGCGCTGATCACCGGACGCAATCACCATTCGGTCGGTTTCGGCGTGATCTCCGAGCAGTCGACCGGCTTCCCGGGCTACAACAGCATCATCGCCAAGGACAAGGCGACGATCGGCCGCATGCTGGTCGACAACGGCTATTCGACCGCGTGGTTCGGCAAGGACCACAACGTGCCGGCCTTTGCCGCCAGCCAGGTCGGGCCTTTCGACCAGTGGCCGTCGGGCATGGGCTTCGAGTACTTCTACGGCTTCGTCGGCGGCGACGCCAACCAGTGGCAGCCGAACCTGTTCCGCAACACGACGCAGATCTATCCGTTCGAGGGCAAGCCGGGCTGGAACCTGGTCACCGGCATGGCGGACGACGCCATCGACTACATGACCCGGATCCACCAGACGCAGCCCGACAAGCCGATCTTCATCAAGTACGCGCCGGGCGCGACGCATGCGCCGCACCACCCCACCAAGGAGTGGGTGGACAAGATCCACGCGATGCACCTGTTCGACGACGGCTACGAGAAGCTGCGCGAGCGCATCTTCGAGAACCAGAAGAAGCTCGGCGTGATTCCGAAGGACGTGAAGCTCGCGCCGTGGCCGAGCGACATGCTGAAGCCCTGGGACCAGCTGTCGGCCGACGAGAAGAAGCTGTTCATCAAGCAGGTCGAGGTCTTCGCCGCCTACGCCGCCTACAGCGACTACGAGATCGGGCGCGTGGTCCAGCACTTCCAGGACCTGGGCAGGCTCGACAACACGCTGATCATCTACATCAACGGCGACAACGGCACCAGCGCCGAGGGCGGGCCGCTCGGCACGCCGAACGAGGTCGCGTTCTTCAACGGCCTCAACGAGATCCCGGCCGACGTGCAGCTGAAGTGGTACGACGTCTGGGGCACCGAGGCAGACCTACAACCACATGTCGGCCGGCTGGTCGTGGGCCTTCGACACGCCGTTCGACTGGTTCAAGCAGAACGCGTCGCAGGCTCGGCGGCGTGAACCAGAACATGGTCGTGTCGTGGCCGGCGCGCATCAAGGACAAGGGCGGGCTGCGCGAGCAGTTCGTGCACGTGATCGACGTGGTGCCGACCATCCTCGAGGCCGCGGGCATCAAGTCACCGGAAATGGTGGATGGCATCAGGCAGGCGCCGATCGAGGGCACGAGCTTCCTCTACACGTTCGACGCGAAGAACGCGAAGGTGCCGTCCCGTCACCGCACCCAGTACTTCGAGATGATTGGCCAGTACGCGCTCTATCACGACGGCTGGCTGCTCAGCACCAAGGTGAACCGCGCGCCGTGGCAGGCGTTCGGCGCGGCAAACCCCGACCCGCTGAACAACCAGGTGTTCCAGCTGTACGACCTCAACAGGGAGTTCAACCAGGCCACCGACATCGCGGACAAGAACCCGCAGAAGGTCAAGGAGATGCGGGAAATGTTCATGGCGGAGGCCAGGAAGTACCAGGTCTTCCCGATGGATGCCTCCGTGGCAGCGCGCATCGTCGCGCCGCGGCCGAACATCACGGCCGGACGCACGGAGTTCGTCTACACGCGGCCAATGGTCGGCCTGCCGCAGGGCGACTCGCCGATGCTGTTGAACGCGTCCTACACGATCACCGCCGACATCGACGTGCCGCAGGGCGGCGCCGAAGGCATGATCCTGACCTCGGGAGGGCGCTTCGCCGGCTACGGCTTCTACCTGCTGAAGGGCAAGCCGGTGTTCCTGTGGAACCTCGTGGACCTGAAGCGGATCAAGTGGGAAGGCCCGGACGTGCTCGCGCCCGGCCAGCACACGCTGACGTTCGACTTCAAGTACGACGGACTCGGCGCCGGGACTCTCGCGTTCAACAACATGAGCGGCCTCGGCCGGCCCGGCACGGGCACGCTGAGCGTGGACGGCAAGGCGGTGCAGACGATCACGATGGACCACACGCTGCCGATGATCCTGCAGTGGGACGAGAGCTTCGACGTCGGCTCGGACACGCTGACCGGCGTGAACGACGCCGATTACCAGCCGCCGTTCCCGCTGACCGCGAAGCTGAACAAGCTGACGATCAAGGTGGACCGCCCCCAGTTGTCGCCTGAGGACATCAAGAAGCTCGAGGCGGCGATGAAGGCGCAGGCAGCGCGAGACTAGTTTTCAATGGATCGAGCCGGCGCGCGCGACACGATCGCCGCGCGCCGGCCGAGCATGTGACCCGCAGGGGTCGAAATAGAGGAGCTTGCGAAGATGCGTCATGGAATCCGACAGCGTTTTCCGACGATCGCCTCGATGGCGTTCGTCGCCGCTGCCGTCGCGACGGCCGCAGGATGCGCGAGCACGTCCGGCGTCGAGCAGGAACAGGTCTACACTGCCACGAACGGCTTCGCGGTCGTCGACACTTTCACTTACGTCGCGACCGTGACCGCGCATCGACACCGCCAAGCGCAAGCTGACGGTCACGACACCGGACGGCAAGTCGGCCACGTTCAAGGCGTCGAAGGGCGTCGACCTCGGCGCATTCAAGGTCGGCGAGCAGGTGGGCTTCCAGGCCACCGAAGCGACGGCGCTCGTCGTGCGCAAGGACGCACGCCCGCCCGCCGACGCGGCCGCGATCGAACTGGCGGCAGCAACGAATGGCAAGACCACCGGCGTGTTCGAGGGCGAGGCGTCCGAGGTCTCGGCGCAGGTCGTCGCGCTGGACCCGGCTTCGCGGCGGGTCACGTTCCAGTTCCAGGACGGCACCACGAAGACCATGAAGGCGCACAAGAAGGTCGACCTCTCCGGCCTCGCGGTTGGAGACTCCGTGACCGTCGAGTACGCCGAGTCACTGATCATCGCCACTTCAAACGGGTAAGACCATGAAGCTCAAGACATTGATTGCGGCAGCCTGTCTCGTCGGCCTGGCGGGCTGCCAGTCCACCGACCAGCAGCTCGACGCCCAGCAGCAGCAGGCGGTCGACACCGCGCTGCAGCGCGTGAAGTTCGACATGAACTGCCCGACGGCGACCGGCCAGGTGCTGTCGCGCCAGATGATCCAGCCCGTATCGATACCGCTTCGGCGTCGAGCGCGCCGAGTACACGGTGGGCATCGAAGGCTGCGGCCAGCGCCAGACGATCGTCGTCGCTGTGTCCGCAGGATGGCAGCGGCTGCTTTGCCGGGGGACCCCGGCAGTAAGACCGGCGTCGGGAGCCGGCGTTGCACGCCGGCTCCCG
Organism: uncultured Gammaproteobacteria bacterium; assembly: GCA_963776815.1. GTDB lineage: Bacteria > Pseudomonadota > Gammaproteobacteria > Steroidobacterales > Steroidobacteraceae > RPQJ01. The sequence goes on along the minus strand of CAVZNZ010000012.1, from coordinate 849,806 downwards.
ATCTGCGTCAGAAGTGGAACGTCACGCCGATCGCGGCGCCTGAGAAATTCAGGTCCTCGATCGACTTCCCCGGACGGCATGTTGTAGTCGAGGTAGCGCCACACCGCCGACCAGGTCGCCCCAGTCGAACGCGTAGCCGGCGCCGAGGATGCCCTGCCAGGTCAGGTCGGAATCACCGGTACCGACATCCAGGTAGTACGGGACGAACCATTTCCTGTCGTCGCCGAACACGACCTGGCCCTTCACGCCGACGATCGCGTCCCAGATGTGTCGCTGGCTTCGCCTCTGCCTTCACGCCCCGGGAGCGGCAACGCCCGTGATGTCTCCCTCCAGCTTCCACTTGAGGTCGGTGCTGAGGTCGAGCATGCGTGCGCCGGCCAGCAGCTTCACCGGATGGTCGGGATCCTCCACGACCAGGTAAGTGCCATCGAGGGTCCACAGCCAGCCCGTGATGTCCAGGCTGGCATTGGCAGTCGCACTGCCAGGCAAATCCGACTTCACCCACCGTGAAATCCCTGACCTTCTTCTTCGAGCCGCCGAGGTCGAGGTAGATCAGGTCGGTCGCAGCGCCCCAGCGGCCCTTGTCCGCCTCGAACATGCCCATGAACGTGAAATTGAGCGCATCGAGGATCGCGCTCGGATCGACGCCCACCGAGGATCCTCCCGTCTCCACGGGCACGGAGAGGTTGCCGTCGATGCTGGGCAGCCAGCCGTAGATGGTCGCGCTGAAAGTCCAGTCGTCCGACGAACCTTCAGCCTGCGACACGACCGGCGTCGCCGCAGCCAGCGCCCCGACAACGGCCAAGCAAACACGCGGAACGCGCTCCCGGATTTCTCATCTTGCCCCTCCTGGGTAAATCAGTGCTGCGTGATGATGCAGCAAGGACCACCGAATTCAAAATCCGCTTGCTGCGACTTGACGAATTGGGACAGCCCGCGGGATCGCAGGCAGAATGTGGGCCGCGTCCCGGAGGCGTCGAGCGTGCGAGTCAACGTGAGCGAGCGAGCGCAGCAGAAACGCCAGACGAACTCGCGGACAGACGGTCCTGCGATCGCAGGTCCGACGACATTCGCATCGGCCCTGCGCTGCCGATCCCCGACGTGCTGCGCGAGTGCGGCGTAGACCCGGGCCCGGTGCTGGCCCGGGCCGGAATCGACGAGCGGCTGTTCGAAAGCCCCGAGAACCGCGTGAGCTTCGGCGTGATGGCGGGGCTCGTGCACGAAGCCATCGCAGCCACGGATTGCCCTCACTTCGGCCTGCTGCTGGGCCGGCGCTTCTCGCCCGCGACGATGGGCGCAGTATTCCAGCTGATGAAGCACTCGGGTTCGCTGCGCGATGCGCTGCGCGCGCTGGTGCTGCACCTTCACGTGCACGACCGGGGCGGCGTGTGTTTCGTCGTGCACCCGTGCCCGGGCGAAGTCGGCGTCGTCTACGGCATCTACCATCGCGGCGGGATCGACTTCGCGCCGATTTACGACGTCGCAATTGCCATCGTGTTCTCGGCGCTGCGTGATCTGTGCGGGCCGCGCTGGCAACCGCTGCGCATTACGTTCCCGCACCGCAGGCCGGCGAGTCTTGCGCCATACCGGCGCCTGTTCGGCGCCCCGCTGGTCTTCGACGCGGAGCACGCGTCCGTCGTGTTCGCGGATCACTGGCTCGACGAACCCCTGCATGGTGCCGGACCCTGCCGTGCAGGCCGCCATCGAGCAGCTGGTCCGGGAGAAGGATGCCGCCGAGGCGCTGGCGTTCACGGACAGGGTGCGCCGCGTGCTGCGCTCGATGGTGCTCGCCGGGACTGCCACCGCGGACCAGGTGTCCTTCATGTTCGCGATGAGCCGCCGCACGCTGCATCGGGAACTGGCGGCCGAGGGCACGAGCCTGCGCCAGCTCGCCATCGAGACCCGCTTCGAGGTCGCACGGCAGTTGCTGAACGGGTCCGACATGCCCGCGGGCGAGATCGCCGCAGTTCTGCACTACGCCGACTCGAGCGCGTTCTCGCGCGCGTTCAAGGAGTGGTCGGGCACTTCTCCGCGCGAGTGGCGGCAGGCGATCAGGCGGGCGAGCGCCGGTGCCGCCGCGCAACCGACGCTCGGCTCACGGGCCGTCACGCGACGCAACATGGGGTTGACCCCGACGCTCGGGCCGCGGCTCAGCGGCGCATCAGCGTGCTCTTGCCGAACAGCGATCCGATCAGGTCCACCGCGACGTTCGCCGTGCGATTGCGCACGTCGAGCGCGGGGTTGAGCTCCATGACGTCGAGCGAGGCGAGCAGCCCCGTGTCGGCGATCATCTCCATGCAGAGCTGCGCCTCGCGGTACGACGGGCCGCCGGGCACGGTCGTGAGCACGCCGGGCGCGATTTCGGGGTCGAGGAAATCCACGTCGAAGCTGACGTGCAGGTGCGTATCGGAATCGAGGTGCAGCAGCGCCTGCTCGAGCGTGTGCGCGCATGCCCATCTCGTCGATGTAGCGCATGTCGAACACCTCGAGCCCGACCTCGTGCACGAGGCGCTTCTCGCCCTGGTCCACGCTGCGGATGCCGACCTGCCGGATCGATTCCGGGCCGATCGCAGGCACCGCGCCGGCGAGTTCGACCAGCTCGCGGGGCCCGTGGCCGCACAGGCACGCGACCGGCATGCCGTGCAGGTTGCCGCTGGGCGTGAGCACGCTGCGTGTTGAAGTCGGCGTGCGCATCGAGCCACAGCACCCGCAGCCGCCTGCCCTGCTCGCGGCAGTGGCGCGCGACCGCGGCGATCGAGCCGATCGCGAGGCTGTGATCGCCGCCGAGCAGGATCGGCAGGCGGCCGGCGCGCAGTTCGCCGTGCACGGCGTCGTGCACCAGCCGGTTCCACTCGGTCACCTCGGCGAGGTGACGATAGCCCTCGACCGGCGGCAGGCACGGGTTGCCGGGGCCGGCGAGGTTGCCGCGATCGAGCACCTGGAGCCCCTGCGACTCGAGCGTTTCCTGCAGCCCGGCGACGCGCAGCGCCTCCGGGCCCATCGATGCGCCGCGCGTGCTGGCGCCGATGTCGGTCGGCGCGCCGATCAGCGAGACCGCGTCGTGCCATGACCGCCGCATCAAGCCGTGCGCGTCAGGCGCGCGACGGCGGCCGGCTCGCCGATCGTGCCGCCGAACAGGTCCTTCGGGTCCCGCAGCTCCGGCAGCAGGTCGATCTGGCGGCGTGCACCGCGCTCCTCGGCGAGCAGCGCGCGCAGGAAGCGCAGCGCCGAGAAGTCCTCGAGCGCGAAGCCGACCGAATCGAAGATCGTCACCTCGTCGCGCGAGCCGCGGCCCTGCGCCGTGCCTCGCACGACGTCGGCGAACTCCGCCACCTGGAAGTCCGGGCTCCATCTGCTGGATCTCGCCCTCGATGCGTGACTGCGGCTCGTACTCGACCACGACGCGCGCGTCGGGACGGCGCAGGATGTCGCCGTGCAGCTCGGTCTTGCCCGGGCAATCGCCGCCCACGGCATTCAGGTGCATGCCCGGCCGGATCATCGGCGGCGTCAGGATCGATGGCATTGCGCTTGTCGGCGGTGACGGTCGTGACGATGTCCGCGCCGCTGCAGGCCTCGGCCGCGGAAGCGGTGCGCGTCACCTCGAGTCCGGCGAGCTCCGGCATCGCGCGCAGGTTGCGCTCGAGCTTGGCCGTCGCGCTGGCGTCGACGTCGAACAGGCGCAGCTCGCGAATGCCGAGCATGTGGTGGAACGCGATCGACTGGAATTCGCTCTGCGCGCCGTTGCCGATCAGTGCCATCACGCGGCAGTCCTCGCGCGCCATCCACTTGCGCGGCAAGCGCCGACATGGCCGCGGTGCGCAGCGCCGTCGTGACCGTCAGCTCCGACAGCAGCACCGGATAGCCGGTGTCCACGTCGGCGAGCACGCCGAACGCGGTGACGGTCAGCAGCCCCGCGGCCGTGTTCTTCGGGTGGCCGTTGACGTACTTGAACGAATAGAGGCGCCCGTCGGTGATCGGCATCAGCTCGATCACGCCGACCGGCGAGTGGCTCGCGAGGCGCGCCGACTTCTCGAACTCGCCCCACCTGCGGTAGTCGTCCTCGATCTCGCGCGGCGAGCCGCGCGATGAATTCGCCGGTGCCGATCCGCCGGACCAGCCGCTGGATTTCGCCGATGCCGATGTAGTCCACCATGACGATCTCTCCGCTGGCGCTCCGCCGTCCGCCGGACGGCATCGAAGAAGAGCATCTTCGGGGGTTTCCGAGCCAACAAGAAGACAGAAAACTGTCCAATATGAGTTATATTTAGAGCATATTGCTCAACCTATACGACTGATCGATCAACGCGGAGAGCCCCGAATGGACGATACCGACCGCCGCCTGATCGGACTGCTGCGCGCCAATGCCCGGGCATCGGTCGCCTCGCTCGCGAAGGCGCTGAAGGTCGCTCGCGGGACCGTGCAGAACCGGATGACCCGCCTCGAACGCGACGGCACGATCGTCGGCTACACCGTCAGGCTGAAGCCGCGAGTTCGAGGAGCACCGCATCGCCGCGCTGATGACCATCGCCGTCGAGGGCAATCGCGCCGAGGCCGTGCTGCGCGTGCTGCGCGGCGATCCCGCCGTCGAGGCCCTGCACACGACGAACGGGCGCTGGGATATCGTTGCGCAACTGCGGGCCGACAGCCTCGAGGCCTTCGACCGCGTGCTCGGCCGGATCCGGCAGGTGGACGGGATCGCCAGCACCGAGACGAGCCTGCTGCTGTCCACCTACAAGCTCTGACCTCTTCGACGGACGGAGACCGCGGTGCAGGACCTGACGATCGCACAGCACATCGAAGCCATCGTCGTGATCGTGGTGCAGGTCGTGATCACTGCCGGCGTCGGCGCGCGCGTGATCCTGACGCGGCACCCGCCGGGCAGTTCGTTCGCGTGGCTGCTGCTGGTCGCAGTGTTCCCGATCGTCGGTCTCGCCTCGTACCTGCTGATCGGCGAGCGCCCGATCGGCAAGCGCCGCGCGGAGTTCGCACGGCAGTTCTTCGCAAGGTTGCCGCCGGCCGTCAATACGCTGGTGGCCGCGGACCGCGAGCAGGCACGCAGCCTCACCGCTCCCTGGGACGGCCTTGCGCGCCTCGCGACCAGCGCCACGGGCATGCCGCTGCTCTCGGGTTCGTCGTTCAGGCTGCAGAGTGGGGCCGAGCCGATCCTCCGCTCGATCATCGCCGACGTCGAAGCCGCGCGATCGAGCATCGAGATGGAGTTCTACATCTGGAACGCCGGCGGCACGGCGGATGAAGTCGCCGAGGCGCTCGGCCGCGCGGCGGAACGCGGCGTGAAGGTGCGCGTGCTGCTCGATGCGCTCGGCAGCAAGGAGTTCCTGAAGTCCGACTGGCCGGAGCGCATGCGCGCGCGGGGCATCGAGCTGCAGGTCGCCCTCGCCGTGCGGCCGTGGAAGTTCCCGTTCCGCCGCATCGACCTGCGGCTGCACCGCAAGATCGTCGTGATCGACCGGCGCGTCGGCTACACGGGCAGCCTGAACCTGGTCGACCCGCGCTTCTTCAAGCAGGACGCCGGCGTCGGCGAGTGGGTGGACGCGATGGTGCGGGCCGAGGGCCCGATCGTGGGCGCGCTCAGGACGGTGTTCCTGTTCGACTGGGGGATGCAGACCGGGCAGCAGCCCGACACGTCCGCGCCGGAGCCGCGAGGAACCGTGGGAATCGGCGCAGGGCACGCAGATCGCGCAGGTCGTGATGTCCGGTCCGGGCAGTGGACGAAGCGGCGAACCTGCGCGTGATCACGCAGGCCATCAATGCTGCCCGCCGCGCGCATCGTGCTCACGACGCCCTACTTCGTCGCGGACGGGGCGCTGGCGCTCGCGCTGCAGAACGCCGCGATGCGCGGCTGCCAGGTGACGCTGATCGTGCCGGCGCGCAACGACTCGTGGCTCGTGCGAGCACGCGAGCCGCTGGTTCTTCGAAGACCTTGCGAGCGCCGGCGTGCAGATCCGCCGCTACACCGGCGGCCTGCTGCACACGAAGAGCATCACGATCGACGGCGAGGTGGCGCTGTTCGGCACCGCGAACCTCGACATGCGCAGCCTGTCGCTGAACTTCGAGCTGATGCTCGCGATATACGACGAATCGTTCGCGCGCGAACTGCTCGAGCTGCAGCTGGGCTATGAGCGCGATACGGTGCCCGTGGTCCTGCGTGAGTGGCGCGAGCGCCCGGTGCTCGCACGCCTGCAGGAAGGCCTCGCCTACATGGCCGCACCGCTGCTCTGAGCGGCACGGCAGGAGAAAGCATGACCGACGCGGAACGCATCGAGACACTCGAGTTCAAGCTGGCCCACCTCGAGCGCGCGGTGCAGGAACTGAGCGACGTCCTGTACCGGCAGCAGCAGCAGCTCGACGGCGTGCTCGACGTGAACCGCCAGCTCCGCCAGCAGGTCGAGGAACTCGGGACGCGCGCCTCGGCCGGCAGCGTCGAGATCCCGCCGCACTACTGAACATGCGCACCGGTATTCCGCCGCTGGTACTCGTCGGGCTGCTGGCCGTCGCCATGTGGCTGGTGGCGCGGTACCTGCCGCAGCCCGCATTCGACCTGCCATTTCGGCAGGCGGCCGCCGCAGCGATCGGCTCGATCGCACTGGTCATCCTGGCACTCGCGGTGCGGCCGTTCCGTCACGCGCGGACGACGGTTGATCCGCGCCGCCCGGAGCGCGCTTCGGCGCTGGTGACCGACGGCGTCTACTCGCTGTCGCGCAACCCGATGTACGTCGGCATGGTGCTCGCGCTGATCGCGTGGGGCCTGTACCTCGGCGAGCATCGTGGCATTGTTGCTGGCGCCGGCGGCGTTCGTGATCTACATGGACCGGCGCCAGATACCCGCGGAGGAGCATGCGCTCGCAGCCGCGTTCGGCGAGCAGTACGCGCAGTACACGCGCCGGGTCCGTCGCTGGATCTGAGAACGGCCGGGTAAGATAGCGGCCCCACTCCAGCGAGCCTCGCGGTCATGTACCAGCTCTACATCGGCAACAAGAACTACTCCTCGTGGTCGCTGCGCCCCTGGGTGCTGATGCGCGAGCTCGCGATCCCGTTCGAGGAGCACGTGGTCCCGTTCGACCCGGGCTCCAGCTGGGCGAAGTTCCGCGCGTTCTCACCGACCGGCAGGGTCCCGTGCCTCGTCGACGGCGACACGGTCGTGTGGGACTCGCTCGCCATCGTGGAGTACCTGGCCGAGCGCCACCCGGCCGCGTGGCCGCGCGATGGCCGGGCCCGCGCGTGGGCACGCTGCGCCGCCGCCGAGATGCACTCCGGCTTCTCGACGCTGCGCAACGCCTGCTCGATGAACTGCGGACTGCGCGTGCGCCTGCACGAGATCTCGCCAGCCTTGCAGCAGGACATCGACCGGCTGGACGAACTGTGGTCCGACGGACTGCAGCGTTTCGGCGGGCCTTTCCTCGCCGGTGAGTCCTTCACCGCCGTTGACGCATTCTTCGCGCCCGTGGCATTCCGGGTCCAGACCTATGGCCTCGATCTCGGCGGGCCGGCGGCGACCTATGCGCAACGGCTGCTGTCGCTGCCGTCGATGCAGGACTGGAAGCGCGCTGCCCTGCTCGAGCCCTGGCGCGAAGCGCACCACGAGGCGGATGCGGCGACCAGCGGCACGATCCTCGAGGACCTGCGAATCACTGCGGGACGCTGATGACTCCGCCTCGCGCGAAGAAGGCCTGGCTGGTCTATGCCGGCCTGCTGACCGTGGCCGTGCTGATCGGCGAGCTGTCGAACTTCCTGCGGGGCGAGCCGCTGTCGTGGCTCACCGTCGCCAACTGGGTCGTGACCCTCGCGCTGCTCACCGCCACCTGGGGCTACGCGCTGCAACGGCCGATCGGGAATGCGCGGTACTGGCGCCGGACATTCTGGATCCTGCTCGCGGTGAGTGCGCTGATGCTGCTGCGCGTGGCGCTGGTGAGCGCGACCGCGCTCGTGATCGTGCTTGGCTTCATGGCCGTACTGGTCCCCGCCTACGTGGCGGCCTATCGCTACGCATTCCGTTCGTCGCACCTCTGGCAGCGCAGGCCCGCGGACGCTGCAGCTTCGTGATGCGACGATGCTGGCGCGCGTCTTCAAGGCAGGACTGCTCTACTTCGCGCTGACGTTCGGCGCTGGATTCGTGCTCGGAGCGCTGCGCATCCTGTTGCTCGTTCCACGCATCGGAGCACGTGCCGCGGAGCTCGCCGAGACTCCGGTGATGATCGCGATCTCGTGGTTCGCCGCGCGCTGGGTCGTGCGCCGGCTCGACGTGCCGCACGGAGCGCGCCCGAGGCTCGGCATGGGCCTGCTCGCGCTGGCACTGATGCTGGTCGCCGAATTCGCGCTCGTGCTCCGGCTGCGCGGTCTCACGCTCGAGGAGTACTTCGCGACCCGCGATCCCGTGTCCGGTGCGGCGTACTATTCAGCCCTGGTCCTGCTTGCGCTGATGCCACTCATCGTGGGGCGAAGATCGTGCCGACACTGAGTTCCCGACCGACCCCGTCGACGACGATCGTGTTCTGGCCGAACGTCACGCCCCTGAGGCCTGCATCCCAGCGATAGGCACGCAGCGTCCGCACCGGCTCGTCGCCCGCCACTGCGCCCGTCTGCTGGTCGGTGGTCGTGATGACGCACCGCGTGCAGGGCTTCACGATGCGCAGCCGCACACCATCCGCGACGAGATCACGCAGTGAGTCCTCGCCGTACGGTGGCAGTCCTTCGAGCACGAGGTTGGGCCGGAACCGATCCATCGGCAACGGCGCGGGCAGCCGCGAATTCAGGTCGTCCAGCGATGCGCGGGAGATGACCAGCAGCGGATAGCCATCGGAGAAGCGGTTTGTTGCCTCGAGCCCGCCGGTCCAGTCGCGACTGCTGAGGCGCCGCGCATCGCGATCGAAGCGCACGAGCCGCAGCTCGCGGCCGAACAACGCACTGGCCCAGGCGGCCACTTCCTCGCCCTGGTCGAACGCACCGACGATGTCTCCCCAGACGTTCACTTCGGTGCGCGCACCCTGGAAGTCGAGCGAGACAGCGACGCCACCGGCGCCACTCGCAGACAGGCCTGAGCGTGCCCGCGCCGAGTTCGACGTCCACCCGCGCCAGTCCCGGTATCTCGCGCTGCGTGACGAAGCGTCCGCCCGGCCCGACGAACATCCACTCGCGATCGTGCTCGAGCCCGGCTTCGGTCAGCCGGATGGTGGAATGCGCGATGCCCCGGCAGGACTTGACCGGATAAGTGTGCAGGCTGGCGAGCGTGATCACGCCTGCACGATAGCCGAGTTTGCGGCGGGCCTCACGCACTGCCGCCAACCGCGGTAGAGTTCACCGAAAACCAGAACGAGGAGGATCCCCGATGTCGGTCAATGTGCTCTACACGACCCACGCGATCGCCACCGGCGGGCGCAACGGCCACACGCGATCCGCGGATGGCATCGTCGACGTGGACCTGTCGGTCCCGAAGGCGATGGGCGGTCCGGGCAAGGCCGGTGCCACCACGCCCGAGGACCTGTTCGCCGCCGGATACGCGGCGTGCTTCTGCAGCGCCGCGGAATTCGTCGCGCGGCAGATGAAGCTGCGACCGGGCTCGCTCGAGATCCGGGTCAATGTCGGCATCGGCCCGAAGGACGGCGGAGGCTTCGGCCTGGTCGCGGATCTCGAGGCACGGGTCGGCGGCCTGTCGCAGTCGGAGGCGGACACGCTGATCGCGGCCGCGCACCAGGTGTGCCCGTACTCGAACGCGACGCGCGGCAACCTCGACGTCGGCCTGAAGGTGATCGTGGTCTAGCGGTGGCGCGACGCCCGGCATCCGCCGGCCGTCGCTTCAGCCGGCGAGCGCGAGTGGCTGCGGGCGCCCGACCTGGTAGCCCTGCACGAAGTCCACGCCCATGCGACGCGCGGAATCGAGCGCGCTCATGTCCTCGACCTGCTCGGCGACGACCTGGAAGTTCAGCGAGCGCGCGAGCTTGATCATCGCCGTGACCATCGCCTGGTTGACGTTGTCCGAGGCGAGGTTGCGGATGAAGTACCCGTCGATCTTCAGGTAGTCGAGCGACAGGTTCTTCAGGTTAGCGAACGAGCTCAGGCCCCGGCCGAAGTCGTCGAGCGCGAAGCGGCAGCCCATGCCGTGCAGCACGCCGATGAAGCGGCGAGCGTGCTCGATGTTGGTGATCACCGAGTTCTCGGTGACCTCGAAGCACACCCGGTCCGGCGCGACGCCGGTGCGGTCGAGGCAATCGACGACGAACTCGAGGAATGCCGCGTCGCCGAGCGTCTGGCCCGACAGGTTGATGCACAGGCTGCGGCCCGAGGCGAGGCGCACGGCGCCGCGGCCGAGCGCGGCGAGCGCGGTCTGCACGACCCAGCGATCGACGTGCGGCATCAGGCGGTAGCGCTCCGCGGCCCGCATGAACTCGTTCGGGCCGACGGTCACGCCGTTCTCGTCCTTGAGCCTGAGCAGCACCTCGAGACCCGGCCCCATCGTGGATTGCGTATCGACGGCGACGATCGGCTGCGCGTGCAGCTCGAAGCGGCCGTCCTTCAGTGCGGACTGCAGCTGCTGCAGCCAGTGGATTTCGCCGCGCTGGCGCGCCGCGGCTTCGTCGCGCGCGGAGTAGACCTGCACGTGCCCGCCCTGCTTCTTTGCGACGTAACAGGCCGAGTCGGCGGCGCCGATCAGGTCCTCGAGCGAGCCGCTCTCGCGCGAGACCTCGACCAGGCCAACGCTGACCCCGATGTTGAAGATCTTGTCCTTCCACACGAACCGGTAATCGGCGATCGCGCGCACGACGTCGTCGGCGATCTGGCGGGCCTTCTCGAGCGGGCAGCCGACCAGCAGGATCCCGAACTCGTCGCCGCCGAGCCGGCCGACGGTGTCCGAGTCGCGCACCGCGTCCTTCAGCAGCGCGGCGACCTCGCGCAGCATGCTGTCGCCCGCGACGTGGCCGCATTCGTCGTTCACCGCCTTGAAGCGGTCGAGGTCGAGATAACACAGCACGGCGCGCTGTCCGCCGGCGTGTGCAGCCTCGAGCGATTCCTGCAGCCGGCGCTCGAACTCACGCCGGTTCACCAGGCCGGTGAGCGCGTCGTGGCTCGCCTGGTACGACATCTGCCGCGTCAGGCCACGCAGGTCGCTGACGTCGCGGATCGCGATCACGGTGCCCGCGATCTCGCCGCCCGGGTCGCGCAGCGGTGACACGGTGAGCTCGATCGACCGCTCACCTCCGCCGTCGTTCGAGACGACCATGCCGCGGCGTCCGATGTGCACGCGCGCGCCGGTCGAGATGCACTGGCGCACCGGATCGCCAAGCGTCTTGCGGTCGCCCTCGTCCACGAGACTGATCACTTCCTGCAGCGTGTGCCCGAGCGCGTCCGCCGCCGGCTTGCCGATGATCATCTCGGCCGCCTTGTTCGCGTAGACGATGCGTCCGTCGGCGTCGGTAGTGAGCACGCCCTCGCCCAGCGCGTCGAGCGCCTCCCACGCAGTGCCGTGACCGCGGCCGGTATCGCCGCGCTCGGCACGGGAACTCATCTCGACCACGGTGACCAGCAGCGCCGGGTGTCCCTCGTGGTTGATCGGCGCAAACGCGAACTCGAGGCGCGCGCCGGGCCCGTCGCTGGAGCGCAGCTCGGCCTCGAAACGCTCGGGCGCCGCCTGCCCTTCGCGGTGACGGTGCAGGATCTCGCCGAGCAGGTCCGCAAAGTCCGGGTGCACCAGTTCCGTCAGCGGGCGCCCGATGAGTTGCGCGGGCGAGAGCGCACCGCAGAGCTCCGCAAAGCGGGCGTTCGCGAGCTGGATGCCGTCGCGGTCGACCGCGACGCCTTCGTGCATGGCCTCGGTGAGCCGGCGATAGACGTACTCGCGCTCGGCACGCCTTGACGTCTCGTGCTGCAGCCGATCGAGCAGGCGGTCTGCGTTCTGCGCAAAATCACCGGCGCTGCCGCCCGCCGCGTGCGGCGCCAGCCGCTCGGTCGTGTCGCCGGTCGCGGCGACCGCGGCCAGGCGCTCACCGATCTCGCGCAGGTGCCGTGCCTCGCGCCGGCGACGGTAAAGCATCACCGCCAGGAACGCGGCCAGCAGGCCGAGCGCTCCCAGAGCGAGGATCAGCAGATCATTGTCGGGACTGGCCATGTCCTCCTGACCGGGAGGGCCGCGGGCGCCCCTTTTCGCTGCAGAATTGTTGTTTTCACGTCGTGCCGCCGAAGCATAGCGGAACGGGTCGCGCGGACCTCCCGATTTCACCATAATCATGCGGCAAGATCGGCTTGTCGCCCGGTACCGAAGTCCTTAACCTGCGCGCCTCGCCGGGCCCAAGCCCCGCCGCAACCCATCGCTTGCCGGACCCATCGCCATGCTCGACTTCGCAGCCGCCCGCCGTCAGATGATCGAACAACAGGTCCGCGCGTGGGAGGTGCTGGATCTCGGCGTCCTCGCGGTGATGACGCGCGTGCCGCGCGAGGAATTCGCGCCGGAGGCCTACCGCGAACTCGCGTTCGGGGACCTGGCCGTACCGCTGGGTCACGGCCAGACCATGCTCGCACCGAAGCTCGAGGGGCGCATCCTGCAGGCGCTCGAGATCAAGCCCGACGACCGGGCGCTCGAGATCGGTACCGGCAGCGGCTATTTCGCAGCCTGCCTCGGCGGCCTGGCACGCAGCGTGCACTCGCTGGAGATATACGCTGACTTCGTCGACCGGGCGCGCGCCAACCTGGCCCGGACCGGCGTGCACAACGTGACGGTCGAGCAGATGGATGCGATGACGCTCGACGCCGAGGGCGGTTATGACGTGATCGCGCTCACCGGGTCACTGCCCGTCTACGACGGCCGGTTCGAGCGGGCCCTGGCCGTTGGCGGCCGGATGTTCGTGGTCACGGGGCTCGGGCCCGTGATGGAGGCGCAGCGAGTTACCCGGACCGGACCGGCCGAATTCCTGCGCGAGAGCCTGTTCGAAACGGTCATGGACCCGCTGGTCCACGCCCCGGAGCCGCCGAAATTCGTGTTCTGAGGCTGGCCCGGCGGGAGTAGCCAACGGGCCGCCAGCTGATATAGTCTACTACAACACTAGTTAACCTTGGGGCGGCCCGGCCGCCGGACGGAGACTGCATGCATCAGAAGTCGTTGGTCCTCGCCCTCGGCATCGCACTGGCGTTGGCCAGCGCCGTGGCCCGCTCGGAGAACCTGATGGAGGTCTACCAGGCCGCGGCCAAGAGCGACCCGAAGATCCTCGAGGCCGATGCGCGCCGGCTGGCCGCGCTCGAGGCCAAGCCGCAGGCCCGCGGCGCCCTGCTGCCGCAGCTGAGCGCGACTGGCAACTATGCGACCCGCAACTCGGAGAGTAACTCCAACTTCCCGCAGGCCGTCGACGTGGACAGCGACCCGACGACGCCGCCCGAAGTGGTGATCGTGCGCAACAAGCAGGAGACGGACTCCGATTTCTGGAACGTCCAGGGCGAGCTCCGCCAGTCCGTGTTCAACTGGGCCCAGTGGCAGACCCTGAAACGCGCCGATTCGGAGGTGGCCCTCGCCGAGGCGAACTACCGCGCCGCACAGCAGGACCTGCTGGTACGCGTGGCCGGCCGCTATTTCGACGTGCTGGCAGCCGAGGACACGCTCACGTCCGCCGAGGCTACGCTGCAGGCCGTGACCCGCCAGCTCGAGCAGGCGGAGAAGCGCTTCGAGGTCGGCCTGATCGCGATCACCGACGTGCAGGAAGCCCGCGCCGCGCACGACAACGCGACGGCCGGCGTGATCCTGGCGAAGCGCTCGCTCGCGACCGCAGAGGAGTACCTGCGCGAGCTCACCGGCGAGGACTACGCGGTGCTTTCGAAGCCCGCCGACGACATGCCGATGAACGAGCCGCAGCCGGTCAGCGAAGACGACTGGGTGGAGCGGGCCAACGACCAGAACCTGAACGTCATCGCCGCGCGCCTCGACACGGACATCGCGAAGGACAACATCAAGATCGCCCAGTCGGGCCACATGCCGACCGTGGACCTCGTCGGCCAGTACAACAAGTACGACCAGACCGCGACGCAGACCAACAACGGGCTCACGGGCCTCGCGGATTCCGACCAGACGGCGGACCAGATCGGCCTGCAGGTCACGCTGCCGATCTTCAGCGGCGGCGTGGTCTCGTCGCAGGTGCGCCAGCAGGTCTACCTGCATCGCGCCGCGCTCGAGCGGCTCGAGGGTGCGCTGCGGCAGGCCGAGCGCGAAACGCGCGACTCTTTCCTCGGCGTGATCGCTGAAAAGGCGCGCGTGCAGGCGCTGAAGCAGGCCGTGAAGTCGAACCAGACTGCACTCGAGGCGACCGAGGCCGGCTTCGATGTCGGCACTCGCACGACGGTCGACGTGCTGGACGCGCGCCGGCGACTGTTCGAGGCCGAGCGCGACTACGCGCGCAGCCGCTACGACTACCTGATCAACGTGGTGCGGCTCAAGTCCGCGGCCGGCGTGCTGGTGCCGGGCGACCTCGGCACGATCAACGACTCGCTGACGACGCCGACGACGCTGAAGCAGACGCGTCCTTCGCCTTCGGGCTGAGCAGCGGCAGCACCATCTCGACGAGCCGGTCGACCGCGCCCCGGCTCTGCGCGATGACCTCGAGGCCCCGGGCGCCGTCACGCCGCGCCTGCCCCGGGTCGTCGAAGTAGTCGGACACGCGCTGCGCCAGTTCCTCGCGGCTGCGCACGATCCGGACCACGCCCGCCTGGGCCAGCAGCTCGGCGATGTCCTGCGCGTTCTGCGTGTGCGGTCCGGACAGGATCGGGAGCCCCAGCGCGGCGGGCTCGAGCAGGTTGTGACCGCCGATCGGCACCAGGCTGCCGCCGACGAACGCGACGTCGGCCGCGGCATAGAACATCTGCAGCTCGCCGAGCGTGTCGACCAGGAACACGTCCTGCGAGACGGACGGTGGCTCGCCGCTGCTCCGCTGCGCGAACGAATGCCCGCGCTTCCTGAGCAGGCTGCGCACGGCGTCGAAGCGCTGCGGGTGCCGGGGCACCAGGATCAGCAGCGCCGACGGATGGCGCGCGCGAACCAGGCCGTGCGCGACCAGCACGGCCTCCTCCTCGCCCTCGTGCGTGCTGCCAGCGATCCATACCGGGCGGCCCGCGGCACATCCCGCACGGAACTCGCGACCGGCGTCGACCGCCGCCGGCGGTACCTCGAGGTCGAACTTCACGTTGCCCGTCACGCGCACCCTGTCCGGCGCCGCGCCGATCGCGCGGAACCGCTCGGCGTCGGCGGCACTCTGCGCGCCGATCACGATGCCGTGCGACAGTGTTTCGCGGAACAGCGTCGCCATGCGGCGATACCGGTCGACGGAACGCGTCGAGACGCGCGCGCTCGCCATGACCAGCGGGATGCCGCGGCGGCCGAGCTGGTGATACAGCGTTGGCCAGATCTCGGTCTCCAGGATGATCGCGACGCTCGGCGCGATCCGGTCGAGGAACCTGTGCACCGAGCCCGGCAGGTCGTATGGCAGGTAGCAATGGCGCACCGCGTCGCCGAACAGCGCTGCGACCCTCTGCGCGCCGGTCGGCGTCACCGTGGTCAGCACGACTTCGATGTCGGGCAGGCGTCGACGCAACTCGCGGATCAATCCGGCCGCCGCCTGCACCTCGCCCACCGAGACCGCGTGCACCCACAGGCAGCCGGCCTCTGCTGCGGCGACACGAAGCCGAGCCGCTGGTGCAGCCGCCCGCGATACTCCGGATTCCACAGCGCCTTCCACGCCTCGAGCCCGATGACGACCGGTGCGAGCAGGTAGGTCAGCAGGACGTAGACGATGCGCACTCGGCGACTCCCCGGCCGCAGCAGCTTCGCGCCATTGTCGTCGCCGAAGCGGCCGACGGGCAGCTCGCGCGTGACCTTGTCGAGCGAGCGGCGCAGGCGCGCGAGCACGCTCTGCTCCCATGCGCCGCGCGGCACGATCCGGCCGCGATCGAAGTCGAGCACGTACACGTCATCTGTCTCGCCGAGCACGAGGTTGTGCGCGTTCAGGTCCGCGTGCCGGACACCGTGCGCGTGCAGCCGGCCCACGCAGCGCCCGATCGCGCGCCAGCGACGCGGATCGACCGGCTGCGCCGCCAGCGCCTGGGCGAGCGTGAGCCGCGACGGCAACTCCTCGGTGATCAGGTCGGCGCGGTACGAGGCCCGAGCGCACGTACCTTGCGGCGACCGCGCCAGGCACCGGCAAGCCGAGTTGCCGCAGGCGGCGCAGCAGGCGCCATTCCTCGTGGCTGCGCGTGCGGTCCGCACCCGTCCAAAGGTAGGTGTCGTCGAGCACGCGCCCGACGAGCCCGCCGCGACGATAGTGGCGCAGCACCCAGCGGCGCGGGCCATCGTGCACGAACGCCACGGTGCCTCGGCCACCGGCCACCTCTTCGAGCGCTCCGCGGCCACGCCAGTAGCTCGCGATCGAAGACCTGCTCGCGCCGGCTGGTCGATGCACGAGCCATCGTATAGCATCGCGCCGCACGCAGTCCGCACCGCGATTCCGGCCAGCGCTCACCAGATGTTCACCGCCGCAGGGTTCCCGGGACGGATTGTTCACCATCGGACCGCTGCTGCCTACCTTTACGTCACATGCAGCCCCGCCGTTCTCGTCGCCTCCCGCCGGACTCTGCGTGCTCCGGCTCTCCGCGCTGGGCGACGTCTGCCACGTGCTGCCGGTCGTGCGGACGCTGCAGGACGCGTGGCCCGGCACCCGGATCAGCTGGATCCTGGGCAAGCTCGAGCACAAGCTGCTGGGCCACATTCCTGACGTCGAGTTCATCGTCTTCGACAAGAAGGCGGGGCTCGACGGCTATCGGTCGCTGCGCCGGCAGATCGCGCGGCCGGCACTTCGACGCGCTGCTGCACATGCAGCTCGCGATCCGCGCGAGCCTTGCCGCCGCGCTGGTGCCGGCGCGCGTCAAGATCGGCTTCGACCGCGCCCGCGCCCGTGAGCTGCAGTGGCTGTTCACCACCGACCGCATCGAGGCCGCGCAGCCGCGAGCACGTGCTCGACAGCCTGTTCGGGTTCGCCGAGACGCTCGGCGTGCGGCAGCGGTCGATGCGCTGGGACGTCCCGCTGCCGCCAGCGGCCCTCGATTACGCGCGCCGCGCGATCCCCGACGAGCAACCCGACGCTGGTCGTCAGCCCCTGCTCGAGCCACGCGCTGCGCAACTGGAGCGCCGAGCGATACGCGGCCGTGGCCGATCACGCGGTCGGCCGCCACGGCATGCGCGTGCTGCTCTGCGGCGGCCGCAGCCCGCTCGAGCTCGAGTACGGCGCGCGGATCGCGCGCCTGATGCGCCAGCGCTGCGTGAACCTCGTCGGCAAGGACACGCTGCTCGAGATGCTCGCCACGCTGCAGCGCGCGACGGTGCTGCTCTCGCCCGACTCCGGCCCGGCACACATGGCGACGACCGTCGGCACGCCGGTGATCGGGCTGTATGCGGCCACGAACCCCGAACGCAGTGGCCCGTACTACAGCCGGCCTGGTGCGTCGACCGCTACGATCGCGCCGCGCGTGCGGTTCCTGCGGCAGGCCGGCGGCCGATCCCCTGGACCGACGAAGATCGAGCGGCCCGGCGTGATGGACCTGGTCAAGGTGGACGACGTCGTCGAGCGGCTGGATGCGCTCGTGGCCGCCGGCGCCCCGCGCACGCCGGCCAGCGGGCTGACGCGCCGCGCCGGCATCGGTGATAATGCCGCGTCCCGGATTCATCGCGAGACCGCGCCGTGACGGCCGAACGCAGCGACAAGCTCATCCAGCCGAATGCCCAGCACCTCTACGAGGTGACGCAGGACGACCTGCCGCTTCGCTGCCCGATGCCGGGCATGCAGCTGTGGAACTCGCACCCGCGCGTCTTCCTGCCGATCGAGAAGACCGGCTGGGCGAAATGCCCCTACTGCACCGCGGAGTACACGCTGAAGAAGTGAGCCGGCGGCCGCCGCTAGGCTTCCGCTTGTAGTCCGCGTAGCTCTTCTCCTCGACCAGCGCCGAGCCGAGCCTCGTGTTGATGCGGCGCTTGATCGCCGCGCGCTCGTCGTTCGTGACGTAGACCGCGCGCGCAAGCTCGACGAACACCGCGTCGAACCGCCGTCCCGCTCCTTGTCGCGGATGCGGTCCTCGATGTCCCACAGCTGGGCGTTCACGTCGCGCAGCCCTGCCACTCCGGCGCTGATGTCGGTCGGCGAGTACGCGGACGCCGCCACGTCTCCGTTGAGCAGCCCGAGTTCGGTGCGCACGTTGCGAGCTTCGCCGCGTCCGTCATGCGCTGCGACTTGATCTCGAGGATCGTGATCTTGTCGATGAGTTCGCCGGGCGAGATCGGGACGAGGAGTTCGGCCATGGCTGGATCTTCGGTGCATTGCGCAGCGTTTACCCTGAATTATAGGCGTCAGGACTTCCATCGTCGCATGCCAGATCGCCGAGACGCTGCCGCGCATCGCGGCGAACTCCGCCGCGGGCACGACGTTGCTCGCGCCCTCGAGCGACAGGTGGTGGATGCGCTGGCGATACGCGCGGTAGGCGTGGGTCAGCACGTCCACGGTCGACTGCGGCACCAGGTCGATCGAGGCCAGGCTCTCGAGCTGGCGGATGTTGTCCGAATACGTGACGAGTTCCGGATGGCGCTCGGCCCACAGCAGCGTCCAGTACTGCGCCAGGAACTCGATGTCGGTGATGCCGCCGGCATCGTGCTTGAGGTCGAACTCGTCCGGGCCTCGACCTCGACAGCTCGGCGCGCATGCGTTCGCGCATGCTGCGCACGTCCTCGCGCAGCGTGTCGCGGCGGATCGCGCGCCGCAGAATTCGCGGCGCAGCGCCTCGAAGCGCGCGCGCAGCGCGGGCGGCCCCGCGACGGCACGGGCCCGCAGCAGCGCCTGGTGCTCCCAGGTCCACGCCTCGGTACGCTGGTACTCGCCGAATCCCTCGATGCTCTGCACGAGCAGCCCGCCCTTGCCGCTCGGCCGCAGCCGCGTGTCCACCTCGTAGAGCCGGCCGGCCGCGGAGTGCACGGTCAGCAGGTGCACGAGCCGCTGCACCAGGCGCAGGAAGAACACGCTGTTCTCGACGGCCTGCGGCCCGGTCGTGCGCTGGATCTCGCCCGCGGAGTCGTGCAGGAACACGAGGTCGAGGTCCGAGCCGTAGCCGAGCTCGATGCCGCCGAACTTGCCGTAGGCGACGACGACCATGCCGGCCTCCGCAGCGCTGCCTCGTCCGGTCGCCGCAGCGTGGCGCGCCGTGGCGCGCGACGATCTGCCCCCACGACAGGTCCAGCGCCTCGCCGACGATCAGCTCCGCGATGTCGGTGAGCCGGTCGCTCACCTTCATCAGCGGCAGCCGGCCGGTGAGGTCCGGCACCGCGACGCGGAACATCGCGGCGCGCTGGAACTGCCGCAGCAGCTCGACCTGCCGCTCCGGGTCCTCCGCGCCGCGCGCCCGCCATGCGCGCCTTGAGTTCCTGCTCGAACTCGGCGCGCGTCGGCGTCGACTCGAACAGCCGCTCGTCGAGCAACTCGTCGAGCAGCAGCGGGAACGCGGCGATCTGGTCGGTCAGGAACTGCGACTGCGCGCAGAGCTCGACGAGCCGGCGGCGCGCCACGGCGTTCTCGTTCAGCAGCGCGAGGTACACGGTGCGGCCGCCGATCCGCTCGAGGACGTGCAGCAGGCGGCCGAGCGCCGTGGCCTCCGCACCGCCGCCGGCGATCGCCCGCAGCAGTCGAGGCAGCAGCGTCTGCAGCCGGCGGCGGCCCGTCTCGTCGAGCCGCCTGTAGTAGGTGCTGTCCCGCAGCATGTCGAGCCGCTCGAGCACCGCGTCGACGCGCCTGCAACCCGGCCGACTGCAGCACCTGCAGCGCCGCGCGTCGTCGAGCTCGGGCTCGAGAATGCTTTCCAGCGCGCGCGCCGCTGCGTCGGCCGCATCCGGCTCCGCCGGCGCGAACACCAGCCTGCGGAATTGCCCGCTCACCCGGTCGCGGTGCCGCGCGATCTCGGCCTCGAGCGTCGGCCAGTCCGGCGGCGCCCATGCCGAGCGCAAGGCGCGCGCGTCCCGCGTCGTCCTGCGGCAGCTCGTGCGTCTGCTCGTCGTTGCGCTCCTGCAGGCGGTTCTCGAGCCGTCGCAGGAACCGGTACGAGTCGCCGAGTTCCGTCACCGCCGCTTCGCGACAGCAGCTTCTGGCCGGCGAGCAGCGGCAGCGCCTGAGCAGGCTGCGCGTCTGCAGCCGCGGGATCGCCGCCGCCGCGCATCAGCTGGAACGCCTGCACGATGAACTCGATCTCGCGGATGCCGCCGGGCCCGAGCTTGACGTTGCCCTGCAGCTCGCGGCGCTCGACCTCGCGCGAGATCAGCTCCTTCATCTCACGCAGCGACTCGAACACGCTGAAGTCGAGATAGCGCCGGTAGACGAACGGCCGCAGCACGTCGCGATACAGCTCGTCGAAGCCGTCGCCGCCCACGACCGGCCGCGCTTTCACGTACGCATAGCGCTCCCAGTCGCGGCCGTGCTGCTGCAGGTATTCCTCGAACGCGTCGAAGCTGACGACCTGCGGGCCCGACTCGCCGAACGGCCGCAGCCGCAGGTCCACGCGATAGACGAAGCCCTCGGCGGTCACGGTGCCGAGCAGCTGCGCGACGCGCCGTGCCGAGCCGCCCGAAGTACTCCTCGTGCTCGAGCGGCCGCGGCCGCCGTCGGTCTCGCCGTGCTCCGGGAACAGGAACACGAGGTCGATGTCGGACGAGAAATTCAGCTCGCCGCCGCCGAGCTTGCCCATGCCGAGGACCAGCAGCGGCAGCGCGCGCCGTCGCGCACCCCGCGGCACGCCGTAGCGCGCCTGCGAGCGCGCGCGCCGCACGTGCGCAAGCCGCGCCGATGCAGACGTCGGCCAGCAGCGTCAGCTCGCGCAGGATCGTCTCGACGTCCGCGAGCGCCGCGAGGTCGCGCCACGCGATGCGCGCCAGCTGGCGCCGGCGGAAGCGGCGCAGCGCGTCCATGAACGCCGCATCGTCCGCGCAGGTTCCGCGATCGCGGCCGGGTCCGACGCGAGATCCTGCGTCAGCCAGTCGCGCGTCGCTTCCTCGAGCAGTCGCCCGTCGCCGCCGAGCCATGGCAGCAACGCACCGTCACGCAGGCACGACTCCGCGACGAAATCGCTGCACGCCCACACCAGCGGCAGGCTCGATGCGATGGCGCTCGCCGCGGGCGACGCCCCGCCGGCGCGCCGCCGCGCTCCGCGAGCGACTCCAGCCGCCGCTCGAGCGCGGGACGCAGCGGATTCAGGAATCGGGCGACAGGTCGAACGACATCTTCCCCGCTCCGGGCCGTGACGCGCGCCGCGAGCAGCGCTCCGCACAGCAGCATCGCGCCGCGAGCAGGTACGCCGCGCCTGGCACGTGCAGGCGCGTGCCCGCGCCGATGAAGTACGCGAAGACGCCGGCGAACACCGTCGGGCCGATCATCATCGCGATTCCCATGACGCTGCCATTCGCGCCCTGCAGCTGTCCCTGCTCCGACGGGCCGACGTGCCGCGTCATCAGCGACTGCGCCGCCGGCGAGGCCAGCCCCCACAGTGCCACGACCGGCACGCCGGCGAGGAACAGCCATCCGGTCGGCGCAAGCCCGTACACCCAGAAGCCGATCGCACCGGCCACGAGGCCCGCGATCAGCACGCGACGTTCGCCGAAGCGCCGTACCAGCGGCTGCACCAGCCCGCCCTGCACGAGCGCGGAACAAGTGCCAATCGCGGCGAGCGTGAAGCCGACCGTACGCTCGTCCCAGCCGTATCGATATCCGGCGTAGAGCACGAACGTCGCGGGCAGCGCGGCGTGCGCGAGGTTGCTGAGGAACACGACGCCCGCGAGGCCGAGCAGCTCCCGATGCGAGCGCAGCAGCCGCAGCGACCCGAGCGGGTTCGCGCGCCGCCATTCGAACGCGCGCCGCCGGTCCGGCGGCAACGACTCCGGCAGCACGAACAGTCCGTACATCGCGTTCGTGAGGCTGAGGCCGGCCGCCGCCCAGAACGGCAGCCGCGGGTCGATGCTGCCGAGCACCCCGCCGAGCGCCGGCCCGAAGATGAAGCCCAGCCCGAACGCCACGCCCACCATGCCGAACGCGCCGGAGCGCTTTTCGGCGGGCGTCACGTCGGCGATGTAGGCCATGCCGGTGCTGACGCTCGCGGCGGTGATGCCGGAGATCACGCGACCGACGAACAGCCAGGCCAGGTTCGGCGCCAGCGCCATCAGCACATAGTCGAGCCCGAGGCCGAAATTCGATGCGAGCACGACCGGGCGCCGCCCGAACCGGTCCGACAGCGCGCCCTCGACCGGCATCGCGAAGAACTGCATCAACGCCCACACGGTGCCGAACACGCCGAACATCTTCGCGGCACGCGCCGTGTCCCCGCCCAGGAAACTCTCGATCAGCTTCGGCAGCACCGGAATGATCAGCCCGAGCGCGAGGATGTCGAGGACGATCGTGATGAATATGAAGGCGAGCGCGGCGCGCCGCCCGCCCTGCGCTTCGACGGGAGCGTTCATCCGGGCATCAGCCGTACTTCAGGACCGAGCGCACGTCCATTCCATCGCAGCGGAAGCCCGGGACCATGCCGAGGTCCAGCAGCACACCGAGGCCGCCCGGTTCGTAGCCCGCGATCCGCGCCAGCGTGACCGATGCGCCGAGCGTCCCGCCGGTCGCGAGCACGTCGTCGATCAGCAGCAGGCAGCCCCTGCCGGTCTGCATCTCGAGCACGCCCGAGCCGTACTCGAGGTCGTACGAGACGTCCACCACCGGAGGCGGCAGCTTGCCTTTCTTGCGGATCGGGACGAAACCCTTGTGCCGCCGGTCGGCCAGCGCCGCGGCAAGGATGAAGCCGCGCGACTCGATGCCTGCGACGGCGTCCACGCGACGCCATTCGTCCTCGGTGAACAGCGCCTCCACGGCGTCGATCGTGGCGTCGAAGCGCGCCCGCAGCAGCGGGCTGATGTCGCGGAACAGGATGCCGGGCTTGGGAAAATCGGGGATCTCGACGACCAGGTCTCGGAGTTCTTGCATGCTCACCTCGCGCGACGAGCCTAGCGAATTTCGGCCGCGGGGGCGACACGAACGACCTGCTGCCACACGTGCGCAAGCCGCTCGGGCCGCGGCCCCGATCCACGCTTCGAACCAGGAACAGGCAACCGACCGCCGAGAGCACGAACCCGGCGAAGAACGCCGGGCCATAGCCCGCGGCGTCGCCGATCACAGCACCGGTGAAGTTCGCGAGACCCATCGCGACCACGATCGCGCACGCGAGCAGCGTGTAGTCCGTGCCGGCGTGCTCCGGATCGGAGGCATCCATCATCAGCGTGAACAGCGCCACGGTCGCCATGCTGCCGAACAGGTGCTCTGCGATCGTCGCAGCCCAGAACATCGCCATGCCTCCCGCGCCGAAGGCTGCGGCCAGGTAGAGCAGCAGGCTCATGGTCTGCAGCAGGCCGCAGGTCAGCAGCGCGTTGCGGCGTCCGGCTCGGAACGCGAACCAGCCGCCGATGGCTGCACCCGCGAGGCTCGCGATCGAGCCGATCGTGCCCTTCATGATCGCGATCGTCTCCTTGCTGAGCCCCGAGTCGCGCATGAACGGGCCCACCAGCGAGGCCACCATCGAGTCGCCGAACTTGTAGAAGCAGATCAGCGCGATGAAGGCGAGCATTCCCGGCACGCGCAGGCGGCGCACCCAGCCGACGGCAAGCTCGGCTGCCGACTCGTCGGACCTGGGCTCCGCGCGCGGCGGCTCGCGCAGCGTCAGTACCGGAATGACGGTGCACGCCAGCATGACCGCCATGCACGCGAACATCGTGGCCCACCCGGCCTTTGCGAACACCCACAGCAGCAGGCCTCCGCCCAGGATCATGCCGATCCGGTACGCGCCTACCTGCAGTCCGTTCGCAAGCCCCCGCTCGCGCGAATCGAGGATCCGCACCGCGAGCCCGTCGGTTGCGATGTCCTGGCATGCGGCGATCAGGTTGAAGATGAATGCGGCCGCGAGCAGCACCACGAGGCCTTCGGTCACGTCGACCCGCGACAGCAGCAGCGCGCCCGCCACGCCCGCGACCTGCAACGGCAGCAGCCAGGCCTTGCGCGTGCCCCTGTGGTCGACGAACGGCGCCCAGAGGAACTTCAGCGCCCAGGGCAGGAACAGCAGGCTCGTCGCGCTGATGGCCTTCAGCGAATAGCCCGCGTCGCGCAGCAGCACCGGTAGCGCCTGCGTGAAGAAGCCGTACGGCAGGCCTTGCGCGAGGTAAAGGCTGCCGAGCAGCAGGATCTTGTGACTGCGGGTCATGCGGCCTGCGAGAATCGCGGTTCGTGCAGGAGGAAAGCAAGTGGAAGTCACCGAAGCCGTCGAGACCCGGATGAGTTGCCGCGCATTCCTGCCGACGCCCGTGCCCGAGGCAACGCTGCGCTCGATCCTGGAGACGGCGCGGCGATCCCCCTCCGGCGGCAACCTCCAGCCGTGGCACATCCATGTGCTCGCGGGCGAGCCGCTGGCGCGATTGATCGCGGCGGTGCGCGGCCAGCTGCCGCAGTTTCCGCGGGGCGAAGGCTCGGAGTACGACATCTACCCGAAGGATCTCGGCGAGCCATACCGCTCGCGCCGCTTCAAGTGCGGCGAGGACATGTACGCGACGATCGGCGTGCCGCGCGAGGACAAGCTGGCACGGCTGCTGCAATTCGCGCGCAACTACGAGTTCTTCGGCGCGCCCATCGGGCTCTTCTTCTACGTGGACCGCCAGATGGGACCGCCCCAGTGGTCGGACCTCGGCATGTTCATGCAGACCGTGATGCTGCTCGCGCGCGAGCACGGACTGCACACCTGCGCGCAGGAAGCGTGGTCGGTCTGGCACCGCACGGTGGGAGAATTCCTGCAGGTGCCGCCGGAGCGAATGCTGTTCTCCGGCATGGCGCTCGGCTATCGCGACGAATCCGCGCCGATCAACCGGCTGCGCACGGATCGCGCGCCGCTCGCGGAAATCGCGGATTTCCGCGGGTTCTGATGCGCGCCGCACCCGGCGTCGGGAAAACTGACACCCGCGTTCCGGGGCGCCGGCGATGCTTATGTCACGACGGCCGCGGAACGCGCTCCATAGCGTGACGTGCGTCACGCCCAGCGCCTGTTTGTCGGCTCGTCGCGACAGTTCTATGCGTCGCCGCTTTTGACACGAGCCCGACCAGGCAGGCCGCCCCGGCGTTGCGGCATTCGGGTCCGACCGCGGAATTGCTGCGAATCTCCGCCAGCGGGATGCGCTGGCACGCATCCTGCAACGTCCTTGTCAGCCCCTGCACTTGCAGGACCAGGAGATTATCGGATGAGCCTCAGCTGGATCGCCAATCGAAGCCTCAAGGTGTCGCCCAAGGCCCGCCTCGTCGCCGACGACGAATCAGCCGCGCTGCGTCGCAAGCTCGAATCTCTGGACTGGAAGCCGTCGAACGGATTCCTGAAGGACCAGGTCGTCGACCGGTCGCAACTGGTCACGGATCAGGCCGGTCGCGCCGCCTGACGCCGCCCGATCAACTCAGCGCCGCTCGCGGCGCCTCGATTCCATCGGGTGCTCGACGCGGCGCAGCTTGTCGAACATGTGGGTGAGGCTGAGCCAGGGATGGCTCAGCAGCATGCGCGGCCCGGCGTAACGCATGATCGCCCTCGCCTGCTCGCGCTGCACTGGCTTGTAGCAGTGGATCGGGCACTTCGCGCAGACGGGCTTGTCTTCGCCGTAAGGACACTTCTCGAGCCGGCGCCCCGCATAGGCGAGGAACTGCTCGCAGTCGGGACAGAGCATCCCGCCGCACGCGACGTGGTGATCCGCACAGTAGATCTCGACCATGCACCGCATCGTGCGGAATTCACGCCCGAGCCGACCGCTGCCGGGACTGATCGAGTCGCCGTTCACCGCTTCGCCTTCTCGTAGGTGCCGACCAGCTCGGCCTGCGCGAGCACGTGGCCCCGCATCGCGGCCTCGACCTGCGCCTTGGTCGGATGCTTCAGGCCTGTGAGGTCGCGGTCGAGCGCATAGAGCTTGTGGAAATAGCGGTGACGGCCGATCGGAGGGCACGGGCCACCGTATCCGGTGCGCTTCCAGTCGTTGAGCCCCTCGACGGTGCCGGCCGGCAGCGCGCCCGGCGACACGGCTTCGGCGAGGCCGGTCGCTTCGGGTGGCAGGTTCACCAGGACCCAGTGCACCCAGGTCATCCTCGGCGCCTTCGGGTCCGGGGCATCGGGATCATCGACGATCAGCACCAGCGACTTCGTTCCGGCAGGTGCGCCGCGCCACGCAAACGGAGGGGAAATGTCCTGACCCTCGCACGTGTATCGGGTCGGAATCGCGCCACCGTTCTCGAACGCCGACGATGTGATTTCGAGTGCCATCGCAGGGCCTCCGCCAAAGACCGCAGCTGCGCATACGGCCAGCATGAAACGCCACATGCGGGGAGCATGCGGCTGTGCCGTGCCGCCGGCTCTCGTGGCTTTCCGAAAGTCGTTCAGCCGCCAGGCACTTCGGGCTGTGCGCGACGCTCGGACTGCGGCCGCAGCACCGCCATCGTCGCGTTCAGCTTGGCGACGAGGTCGCGCTTGCCACCGCGCTCCGCGTAGACCATCGACTCGACCACGGTCAGCGACTGCCCGCGCTTCAGGACCTCGGCACGGCAGTCCAGCCGCTCGCCACGCGCGCCCCGCAGCAGGTTGATCTTGTACTCAACGCTGACGACGTACTCGCCTTCGCCGAGCTGCGTCGATGCGGCTGCACCGGCGCAGTGGTCCGCGAGCGTCGCCACGACACCAGCGTGAGCCACGCCCGTTTGCTGCAGGTGCCAGTCCTCGAGCTTCAGCGAGGCCTCGCACCAGCCGTCCCCGAGATCCTCGAGCTCTATGCCGAGGTGCGCGATGAAGGGGGCGTCGCTGAATCCCTTCTCGATCGCCTTCGTCACGTCGATCATGGCCGTCTCCGGGGAAGCGAATCTGCGAGAATGCCGGCCTACCCGCCCGCGAGCCGCAGTTCGACCCGCCGAGATGGCCGCCACCCGGAAACGATACACCAGCCACGACGGACCGACAGGCCGCGGCTCGCTCCGGCTTCGCGGCCGCCGTCGGTGCGTTCGTCATCTGGGGCCTGTTCCCGCTTTATCTCAAGCCGCTGGCCGGAGTGCCGGCACTGGAGATCATGGCGCACCGCATCGTGTGGTGCTGCCTGCTGGTGTTCGCGTGGCTCGCGGCCCGCGGCGAACTCGGCTCGGTACGCGCGGCGCTCGCGAACCCCGTGACGCGGCGCCGGCTGATGGCATCCGCGGTGTTCATCAGCATCAACTGGCTGCTCTACGTGTGGGCCGTCAACAACGACCACGTCGTCGACGCGAGCCTCGGGTACTTCATCAATCCGCTGTTCAACGTCGTGCTCGGCGTGTTCGTGCTGCACGAGCGGCTGAACCGCGCGCAGTGGATCGCTGTCGGCCTGGCCGCAATCGGCGTGCTGTACCTCGCGGTGGTCGCGGGCCGGCCGCCGTGGATCGCGCTGACGCTGGCAGCGACTTTCGGCATGTACGGGCTGATCCGCAAGGTCGTGGCCGTGGACTCGGTGCCGGGACTCGCGACCGAGACGCTGCTGCTGTCGCCGCTTGCGCTCGGGTTCCTCGTCTGGGCCGAACAGCACGGCACGGGGGCGCTGGGTCACTCGAGTGCCGGTATCAATGCGTTGCTGATCGGCAGCGGGCTCATCACGGCGCTGCCCCTCGACGCTGTTTGCGTTCGGTGCACGGCGGATCCCGCTGTCGACCGTCGGGCTCGTGCAGTACATCGGCCCGACGCTGCAGTTCCTGATCGGCGTGCTGGTGTTCCACGAGCCGTTCCCTCGCGCGCGCGCCGTCGGCTTCGTGCTGATCTGGTCGGCGCTCGCGATTTACGCGACGGACAGCTTGTGGCGCAACCGGTCCAGAAAATAGGGGACATTCACCGATTTTTCGGTACCTGCGGAAAATCGGTGAATGTCCCCTATTTCCCCTGTTCTCTCAGCGTCCCGAACAGCACATCCCCGACCGGATAGGTGATGTTGAAGTTGCAGCTCGCCATCACGCGCGGGTCGTGATGTGTCTGGTGCAGCCGCTTCAATCGGCCGACCAGCGGCAATCGCGAGATCGCGTGGCCTTCCGGCAGGTGATAGGCGAGGTGCAGGAACTCGTAATTGAGGAAGTACCCGAGCGCGGTGGCGACGAACAGCCAAGCGACGTTGGGCGTTGCGATCACAGCCAGCAGCAGCCATGCGGGCAGCGCGAACGCCGTGATGAAGAATGTCATCAGCAGCGGCGGGAACAGCACGGCGCGCAGGTCGCGCCACTCGTCGAGCGGCATCGCATCGTCAGTGAAGAAGCGATGGTGCTGCCGTGTGTGCCGCTCGTAGACGAGCCGCAGCCCCCGCGTGAGGTGATGCATCGGCCCGCGATGGCCCCAGTACTCGGCCAGGTTCGCGTACAGGAAAGTGATCGGGATCGTCAGCCACTCGAGCGGTCGAACCGCCTCGAGCTGCAGCAGGCAGCACGCGAACGCCGTGCCGCCGACCCCGAACGTGAACACGAGGTGCAGCCAGCCGCGATAGCCTCGCGGTATGTGCACACGACGATATTCGTCGCGGAATTCGCGCACGCGGACGTCGATCATCGGTCCCCGGCCTGTCGAACCGGACGCCGTGAGAATAACCGATCTTCCCGCGATTCCCCGGGAGCGGGTAATCTAGGCGCCCGCCCCGCGTCGCAGCATCACAGGCCACCGGCCATGCCTCCCTGGAAGCCATCGACTCGCGCCAACCAGCTGATTCTTCACTACCACCTGCGTGGTCGCGCCTACCCGACGCCGCTGTACTGGGATCGCCTCTACCAGATGCTGGAGGAAGAAGCGGAGAAGCGCGGCAAGACGCCGCCGCCCCCGCCGCTCACCTTCGCGCTCGACCATGAGGTGACCGAGGAGGACAAGTCCGAGCGACTGCGGGAGCAGGTCGCCTGGGCCGACCGGAACAACCTGCTGCATCGCGTGCAGATGTTCTTCGAGGCCATGCCCACTTCGAGCTGGACCCGCAAGGCCAAGTAGCGCGACGCATGCGTATCGCCCGCCCGATCCTGCTCGTCAGCACTCCGATCGGCGTGATTTTCGGACTGCGCGAGGCGTGGCGCCTCGCCGGCCCGGGCATGGCGGTGCTGATGGCCGCGATGATCTCCGTCGTCGGCGGGTTCGTCTGGATGACCGTGCGACGCATCCGCCAGGAAAAACAGGTGCCAGGCACCGATTCGCGATCCAGAAAACCTGATGCCATTACCTACCGGCGGTTCACCAGCCACAACCCGGCCAGGCAAAGCGCGAGCCCGACTGCGTTCGCGGCACTCAGCTTCTCCCGGAACACGGCCACGCCGATCACCAGCAGCAGCATCGCCGCCGCCGACTGCGTGACCAGTGCGCCGAGGCTCACCGCGAAGCCGCTGCGATAGAGGAACAGGAACCCGAGGTCGAGCCCGACGATCGCGAAGGCCAGCGCGATGGCGGTCCAGTTGAGCTCGCGGGCCTCGTGCTTCCACTCGAACCCGCCGGGCGAGGCAAGCAGCAGGCCGCCGAACAGCAAGGTCACCAGCGCATAGGTGACGAGCAGCGACAGCAGCGGATTCACGCCGGCCGGCGTCAGCTTCAGCACCAGGTGGTAGCCGACCGTGCAGGCGATGGCGAGGGACAGCCAGGCGATGGGCATGGGACTTCGTGACCTCCGTTGCTTCCGGCCGCTCGTCGAACTGCATGCACCGGCCCTGCCGAATCGCTACAGTGCGGGCGGGGGCCAGTTGATGCAGCCAGTCCATGGTACAGAAAGCCCGGAGATCACCGGCATGCGCATGTTGACGCCGATCGTCGTTTCGATGACCGCCGGGACCCGGCGGAGGATCCTGGCTGCGTTGCTGCTCGCCGCTGGGCTGGTCCGGCACGGCCAGCGCGAGTGCCGCCGCACCGGACGACATGGCCGCGCTGTACAAGACGACCTGCGCGATCTGCCACGAGGTTCCCGAGACCAAGGCACCGCCCACGGACACGCTGCGCCGGCTGCCGGCAGCCAACATCCTGATGGCGATGGAGTTCGGCAAGATGCAGCCGCAGGCCTCGGTGCTGAAGCAGGAACAGCGCGTGAAGCTGGCCAAGTGGCTGGCCGCCGACGAGGACGCGAAGCGCGACGCGTGGATCGCCGCGAAGGCGTGCGCAAAGGAAACCCCCGTGCCGGTGACCGGACGGGCGAACTGGGGCCTGGGTCGCGACAATACCCGCGCAGCCGAAGGCGTGCGCATCGACCGCGACAACGTTGGACGCCTGGAGCTTCTGTGGTCCATCGCGCTGCCGTCGGTCACGACGATGCGCTCGCAGCCGGTGGTCGCCGGAGACACGGTGTTCCTCGGTAGCAAGGGCGGACACCTGCTGGCGCTCGACCGGAACACGGGCTGCGTGCGCTGGTCGTTCGCGACCGAAGCGCCGATCCATTCCGCGCTGACGCTCGACGCGACGCCCGACGGAGTGGCGACGCTGTTTTTCGCGGACGAGATGGCGACCGTCTACGCGGTGAACGCAACCACCGGCCAGCTGCGCTGGCGAGAGCGCGTGAAGTGGTTCCCGACCTCGATCGTCAGCGGCCCTGCAACGTACTACG
Organism: uncultured Gammaproteobacteria bacterium; assembly: GCA_963776815.1. Classification (GTDB taxonomy): domain Bacteria; phylum Pseudomonadota; class Gammaproteobacteria; order Steroidobacterales; family Steroidobacteraceae; genus RPQJ01. Next base: position 819,133 of record CAVZNZ010000012.1, on the reverse strand, counting down.
ACGGTCGGCTGTACGTGCCACTGTCTTCGTTCGAAGTGGCCGCAGCGGGCCTGCCGACGCATGAATGCTGCCGCACGCACGGCGGCATCGCGGCGCTGGACGCGACCACGGGCAAGGCACTGTGGCGATTCGACACGACGGCGCAGGCATCGAAGACCTACGTGAATCGCGACGGCGTGCAGATGTGGGGCCCGAGCGGCGCGGTCGTCTGGAACGCACCGACGATCGACGCGAAGCGTGGCGCACTCTATTTCGGCACCGGCCAGAACTCGTCGTCGCCCGCGACCGACACCAGCGACTCCATCATCGCGCTGGACCTGAAGACCGGCGAGAAGCGCTGGGTGTTCCAGGCCCTCGCCAATGACGCCTGGAACGCGGCGTGCCTCGGCGGCGGCGCAAGCTGCCCGAAGGAGAACGGGCCCGACTTCGACTTCGGCGCGTCGGTGATGCTCGTCCGGCGCGACAAGGGCGACCTGCTGCTCGCTGGCCAGAAGTCCGGCGAAGTGTTCGCGCTCGATCCCGACAAGGGCGGCGCGGTCGTCTGGCGCAGGCGCGTCGGCTCCGGCAGCTCGAACGGCGGCGTGCACCACGGCATGGCGACGGACGGCGAGCGCGTGTACGCGCCCGTTGCCGACCCCGAGCGCAAGATCCCGGGCTACGTGCCGAAGCCAGGCGTCTATGCACTGGCCGTGGACAGCGGCGAAGTGCTGTGGTCGCTGCCGGTGCAGCGCGGTTGCACGTTCGACGCGAAAGACGCCCCGCTGGTCGGCCTCGCCGAGATGGCGAAGGGCAAGTCGGACCGCTCGCCTTGGCCGGCCTGCAGCTACTACTACGGGCAGTCCGCGGCGGCGGTCTATGCGAACGGGCTGGTGTACGCCGGCGCGCTCGACGGCAAGCTGCGCGTGCTCGACGCCGCGACCGGCAAGCCGCTGCGGATCATCGACACCAATTTGCCGTACTCGGCAACGAACGGCGTCGAGGGGCACGGCGGCGCGATCGACGTCGGCGGCGCGATCGTCGACGGTGACCAGCTGTTCATCACGTCCGGCTACGGCATGTTCGGCCAGATGCCGGGCAACATGCTGCTGGTCTACGGGCTCAAGCGGTAGACGTTGCGGTCATTGCGCGCGGCGTACAGCGCCGGCAGGAAGTGCGGCAGCAGTCCCACCTCCTCCACCTGGTGCCTCTTCCATTCGCGCAGCATCCCTTCGCTGAACACGTAACGGCGCAGCAACGCGTTGACCCACGGCCCGATCACGGGCCAGTCCACGCCGATGACCGTGTCCACCGAGTACGTTGCACCCTGCGGTGACGCGCCCCACGTGTGGCGGATCTCGCCGATCGTGAACCCGAGAAACTGCGGCCGCGTGACGAAACGTTGCGGCGAGAGCTCGATGACGCGCGCGGCGCCCTTGCTGTCATACGGACCGAACCACTCGTAGCGCGCGACCACTCCTCCGGCGCCAACGCCGGGCTTCCCATCCGCGGCGGGCTCTTCGATCCAGATCCGGCCGTGCTCGGTGGGGTGGAACAGGTGATACAGCGGCCGCATCGCGCCATCGAACTCCACGACGCCGAGCGGCAGCACGCGATACCACCAGGCGAGCATTTCGGGCGTGACTCCGGGCAGCGGCCGATGCTCGATCGTCAGGTGGATGCGCCCGTCCGGCAGGATCTCGTGTGCCGTCGCGGCACGGGTCGCGTCCGGCAGGGGCCACGGCAGGTTGCGCGGCGGATCGTGCTTCGGATTCACGGGCAACGCGAACGCGATCAGGTAGTCGCCGGTGCCCCGGTTGTACATCGCGTGCCCGCCTGCGTTGACGAGCACGTATTGCCGGCCCTTCAGCGTGTAGCTCATCGGCGTCGCGGTCGCGTCCACCGGCAGGTCGTAGTTCCAGATCTCGCGCCCGCTGCCGACGTCGAAGGCGCGCAGCTGCCGGTCCATCGTCGCCGCGATGAAGAACACGCCGCCGTCGGTGACGAGCCCGCCCCCGAGGTTCGGCGTGCCCCAGTTGATGTGCCACGGAAGCGGGAACGGACCCATCTCGTGCACCGAGCCGAGCGGCGCCTGCCACGCGATGCGGCCCTGCGCGAGATCCACGGCGACCAGCTTGCCCCACGGCGGCGCCGTGCACGGAATGCCGAGCGGCGACAGCAACGGACCGACCGCGAGCGTGTACGGCGTGCCCTGCATCGTCACGAACATCGTCTTCTGGCCGGCCACCGGGTGATCCTGGCCCGTCTTCGCGACCGCATCGCGCGTCAGTTGCGCGACGAACGGCGCAGCATTGACGTTGACGATCAGCAGCTGCCGTCGCGGCAGGTATGCGCCGCCGCCCCAGTTCGCGCCGCCGAGGCTGCCCGGGAACAGCAGCGTCGGCTGCTCGGCGAGTGGCGTGAAGATGCCCTCGTTCTTCAGTCCCGCGATCGCGTCGCGACAACGGCCGCGGTCCCAGAACGTCAGGCCCCAGGCGTCGTCGGGCCCGATCCGCGTGGGCAGCAGCGGCGCGGGCCGCGTCGGGAATGGCTGCGTCGGCCACGCGTGCTCGCCGGGGATCGTGCTCGCGGGAACGGCGCGTTCCTGCACCGGCAGCAGCGGCTGACCGTTGCGGCGATCGAGCACGAACACGAATCCCTGCTTGCTCACCTGCGCGAGTGCGGGCACGCGCCGGCCGTCCGGCGCCGCGCCAGTCGAACAGCACCGGCTGCGCGGGCGTGTCGTAGTCCCAGAGATCGTGATGCACGAGCTGGAACGCCCACTCGACTGCACCGGTGGACAGGTGCAATGCGACGACCGAGTTGGCGTAGCCGTTGCTGCCCGGCCGCAGTGCACCGTAGTAGTCGGGCGATGGCGCGCCGGTCGGCACGAACACGAGATCGGCAGCGGCGTCCACCGCCATCGGCGCCCACGCGTTCGCCGCACCGGTGCCGGCTGGCGCCCTGCAGCGGATCGAAGGTCCAGCGCGGCGCGCCAGTGACTGCGTCGAACGCCGCGACCAGGCCGCGAGGCGCCTCGGCATACGCGAAGTCGATCACCGACGAGCCGACGACGACCACGCCGTTGCCGACCGCTGGCGGCGAGCTCGCACCGACCTCCTCGAGCCCGTATCGCTCGTGCTCGACCAGCGTGACGATCCCGTGGCTGCCGAAGTCCAGCGCACGGCCGGCCGTCGCGCGCATCGAGCGCGATCAGGCGCCGGTCGCCGGTGACGGTATAGATGCGATGCCGGCACGCGCCCCGCGGATCCACTTGCGCCGCCTCCGCATACGCGACGCCGCGGCAACGGTACGGACGCGCGCTGGTGCGGCGGACCTTGGGGTCGTACGTCCAACGCTCGCGGCCGGTCTCCGGATCGAGCGCGATGACGCGGTTGAACGGCGTGCAGTACACGAGATGCTCGCCTGCCTCGCGCGGCAGCAGGATCGGCGTGGACTGCGCGGACACGCTCGACGGCGGACCCTTGCTCGCGGCCATGTCGCCGTTGCGGTGCGTCCATGCAGGCTCGAGACGGCCGACGTTGTCAGTGCGTGACCTGCGTCGCGGGGCTGTGATGCCAGCCGAACGGGTCGCCGGCCGCGTGCGCGGACTGCACGGAACACGCGAGCAGCAGCACCAGCGGCCACGTCGGAGCGGCAGCCAAGACGGCGGTGTTCAGCTTCATGGCCGGCAGTGTGCACGCAGGGCCGCGCATCGTGAAGGTGCAGCCCGCCGCAGGGTACCGGCTTGGTGGGCCGGTGCGACATCGCGTATAAAGTTGCGGTCCAACAACTCGAACAGGGGAGATAAACCATGTCCCGACTCCAGTCGACGCTCGTCGGCCTGGCCTGCTGCGTCACGCATGTCGCTCGCCTTCACGTCGAGCGCATCCGCATGCGAACCAAGCCCGGGTCGACAGCCGATTCGTGTCTCCGTCGGAGCGGACGGTAAGCCGGTCGTGTCGCCGGACGTAGTCCAATGCCTGCGTCGGCGAGACCATCCGTTGGGTCTTCAATGGCTGGGCGGCCAAGCAGTTCGAGGTGGATTTCACGAGCGCGGAAGACTGCCGTTCTCCTGGGAAAAGCAGACGGGAGCGACGGTCGAGGGAACGATCAAGAGCGACGCGGTCAAGGACAACAAGCCGACGCCGTACGATTACAACGTCAGCTTCGACTCGCAGGCCTCGGACCCGAGGATCATCGTCGATCCCTGAAGACGGGTTTCGGCCCGCGAAAACGAAAAAAGGGCCGGCGTTTCCGCCGGCCCTCTTCGTTTCTGCATGGCGCGTCGCAGGGACGCGCCCGGGCAAGTGCCCTGAGCTTTACATGCCCATGCCGCCCATGTCGCCCATGTCCGGCATGCCGCCGCCGTGCTTGTGCTCGTCGTCCTTCGGCGACTCGGCGACCATCACCTCGGTCGTGAGCAGCAGGCCCGCCACCGAAGCGGCGTTCTGCAGCGCGAGACGCGTGACCTTGGTCGGGTCGAGGATGCCCATCTCGAGCATGTCGCCGTAGACGCCCGTCGCGGCGTTGTAGCCGTACGTGCCCTTGCCCTTCTTGACGTCGGCCAGCACGACCGCGGCGTCCTCGCCCGCGTTCGCGACGATCTGGCGCAGCGGCTCCTCGATCGAGCGCGACAGGATCTTGATGCCGATGGCCTGGTCCTCGTTCGCAGCCCTCGAGCTTCTCGAGCGCCTTCTGCGCACGGATCAGCGCGACGCCGCCGCCCGGGACCACGCCTTCCTCGACGGCCGCACGGGTCGCGTGCAGCGCGTCCTCGACGCGGGCCTTCTTCTCCTTCATCTCGATCTCGGTGGCCGCGCCGACCTTGATCACGGCGACGCCGCCGGAGAGCTTCGCCATGCGCTCCTGCAGCTTCTCCTTGTCGTAGTCGGAGGTGGCTTCCTCGATCTGCTGCTTGATCTGGCGCGATGCGGCGCCTTGATCTCGGCGGCCTTGCCGTGGCCGTCGATGATCGTGGTGTTTTCCTTCTCCACGACGATCTTCTTCGCCTGGCCGAGGTCGGCCAGCGTGGCCTTCTCGAGCGTCAGGCCGACTTCCTCGGCGATCACGGTGCCGCCGGTCAGGACCGCGATGTCCTGCAGCATGGCCTTGCGACGGTCGCCGAAGCCCGGGGCCTTGACGGCCGCGACCTTGACGATGCCGCGGATCGTGTTGACGACCAGCGTCGCCAGCGCCTCACCCTCGACGTCCTCGGCGACGACCAGCAGCGGCCGGCCGGCCTTCGCGATGCCCTCGAGCAGCGGCAGCATCTCGCGGACGTTCGAGATCTTCTTGTCGTACAGCAGGATGTACGGGTTCTCGAGCTCGGCCGTCTGGTTGGCCTGGCTGTTGATGAAGTACGGCGACAGGTAGCCGCGGTCGAACTGCATGCCCTCGACGACGTCGAGCTCGTTCTGCAGGCCCGAGCCTTCCTCGACCGTGATCACGCCTTCCTTGCCGACCTTCTCCATCGCGTCGGCGATCGTCTTGCCGATCGACTCGTCGCTGTTCGCGGAGATCGTGCCGACCTGGGCGATCGCCTTCTGGTCCTTGCAGGGCTTCGAGAGCTTGCGCAGCTCCTCGGTGGCCGTCTCGACGGCCTTGTCGATGCCGCGCTTGATGTCCATCGGGTTGGCGCCGGCGGCGACGGCCTTCAGGCCCTCGCGCACGATCGCCTGGGCGAGCACCGTGGCGGTCGTCGTGCCGTCACCGGCCTCGTCGGAGGTGTTGGAAGCGACTTCCTTCACCATCTGCGCGCCCATGTTCTCGAACTTGTCCTTGAGCTCGATTTCCTTCGCGACCGACACGCCGTCCTTGGTGACGGTGGGGGCGCCGAAGCTCTTCTCGAGCACCGCGTTGCGGCCCTTGGGGCCGAGGGTCACCTTGACCGCATTCGCGAGGATGTTGACGCCGCGGAGCATCCGCGACCGGGCGTCATCGCCAAAACGTACGTCTTTCGCTGCCATTGCAGTAGTTCTCCGGAATTCGTTGGGTTAGTTGCGGGCGGACCGAGTTACTTCTCGATCACCGCCATCACGTCTTCTTCGCGCATGACGAGGTATTCCTCGCCATCGACCTTCACTTCGGTGCCGCTGTACTTGCCGAAGAGGATGTGGTCGCCGACCTTGACGTCGAGCGGACGAACGGTGCCGTTCTCGAGGATCTTGCCCTTGCCCACCGCGACGACCTTGCCGCGGATCGGCTTCTCGGCGGCGGAGTCGGGGATCACGATGCCGCCGGGCGACTTGGTCTCGGCGTCGAGCCGCTGGATGATCACGCGGTCGTGGAGCGGACGAATCTTCAACTTGTCAGCCATTGCTGCAAATCTCCGTGTTGGGTTGTTCAGCCGATTAGGGAATTCGCAGGGCGGTGTTAGCACTCGCCCTAGGCGGCTGCTAATAATAGGCGTCGGCGAGCCCGAATTCAAGCCCCGGGCCGGAACTACGGTCGCATTGCGCGCGCGCGCGGCCTGCCGGCTCCAGGCCGGCGATACGACCATAACCTTATGATTGATAATACTGATTCTGATGGATTCCGCGCCCGATCGCCGGACACGCAGCGCGCCGGCGCCAGCGCGAACATCGTGCCCGGACCCGGTCCATATATGTCTCGCACGGCGCGATGCGGGCCGACCAGAGGTGGTCGCCCCGGCCGCGTCGGGCGGGCATCATGCCCACCTTCGATTGGGTCGCCAACGCGACCTGGACCCGGACACATGACAATCGATCCTGCTGACCTCGCGCGCCGCGCTCGCCGCTGCTCCTGCTGCCTGGCTGGCGCTCGGTGCGGCCAGCGCGGACGACGAGTTCCTGCCGCCACAGCAGGCCTACAAGTACACGGCCAGCGTCGCCGACGGCGAGCTCGTCGGTCCGCTACGAGGTCGCGCCGGGCTACTACCTGTACCGCGACCGCCTCGGCTTCGAGTCCGCGACGCCGGGCGTGACGATCGGCACAGCCGGCCTGCCCGGTCGGCGAGGATCACGAGGACGACTACTTCGGCAAGCAGGTCATCTACCGCGGCAACGTGGCGGTCGCCGCGAAGCTCGCAGTTCGACGGCCCTCCGCGCGCCTTCGACGCTCACGCTGAAACTGCAGGGCTGCGCCGACGCCGGCCTCTGCTACCCGCCCCAGACGCTGGACGACTCGCGTGGACGCTCGGCGACGCGGCCGCGGCCGCGCCCCGAGCACGGCGGCCGCCGGTGCGGATCGCAAGGGCTTCGAGCCTGAAGCGATTGCTCGGCGGCGGACCGAAGTCCGAGAGCGACTTCCTGCCGGTGGACCAGGCGTTCGTGCTCTCGGCGTCGAGCGACAGCCCGGATCGCGTCACGCTGCGCTGGGACATCGCCGACGGCTACTACCTGTACCGCGACAAGGTGAAGATCGTTGCCCCGGGCGGCGACGCGCAGCTCGGCAAGCGCCGCGATCCCCGGCGGCAACACGCAGCACGACGAGTACTTCGGCGAGCAGGTCGTCTATCGTGCGACCAGACTGATCGCGGACGTGCCGGTGGCCGCCGCGCCGGGCACGCGCGAAGCTGACGCTCAGGTCACCTACCAGGGCTGCGCCGACGCGGGCCTGTGCTATCCGCCGACGACCAAGGAGTTGAAGGTCGCGCTCGGCGGCGCCCCGGCAGCGCCGCGGCGTCGACGCCGCGCGCCCGGCCGGCCGCATGCAGTCGGAGCAGGACCTGCTCGCCGAGAAGATCCGCAGCGGCAACCTGCTCGCCGTGCTCGCGACGTTCTTCGGCGCCGGCCTGCTGCTCGCGTTCACGCCCTGCGTGCTGCCGATGGTGCCGATCCTCTCCGGCATCATCGTCGGCGCCGGCCGCGACCGGCCGGTCTCCCGCGGCCGGGCATTCTCGCTGTCGCTCGCCTACGTGCTCGGCATGGCGCTCACCTACACGATCGCGGGCGCGGCGTTCGCCGCCGCCGGCCAGCAGGCGCAGGCGTTCTTCCAGAAGCCCTGGATCATCGTGCTGTTCGCGGCGCTGTTCGTGCTGCTCGCGCTCGGCATGTTCGGCGTGTTCAAGCTGCAGGTGCCGGCGGCGCTGCAGGCGCGCTCGCGGACGTCGAGCAACCGGCAGAAGCAGGGCACGCTGCTCGGCACGGCGGTGATGGGCGCCCTGTCGTCGCTGATCGTCACGGCCTGCGTCGCACCGCCGCTGGTCGCGGCGCTCGCGGTCATCGGCCAGAGCGGCGACGTGTTCCGCGGCGGCGCGGCGCTGTTCGCGCTGAGCCTCGGCATGGGCGCGCCGCTGCTGCTCGTCGGCGCGTCGGCCGGCCAGTTGCTGCCGAAGGCCGGCCCGTGGATGGATGCGGTCAAGATCGCTGTTCGGCGTGATGCTGCTCGGCGTCGCGATCTGGATGCTGAGCCGCATCCTGCCCGGGCCCGGTCACGCTCGGCGCTGTGGGCAGTGCTGGCGTTCGTCACGGGCTACTACCTGTTCACGATGGGCGGCCGCAGCGCGAAAGGCGGTGCGGCGCTGCGTGCGGCGCGGGCTCGGTGCGCTGGCCGTGCTGTATGGCGTCGCGATGCTCGCGGGCGCGCTTGCGGGCGGCAGCAACCCGCTGCAGCCGCTTGCGGGCCTCGGGTCGTCGAAGCACGCCGCGACCGCGCAGCACGCTGCAGTTCACGCGCATCAAGACCGTGCAGGACCTCGATCGCGCGCTCGCCGAGGCAACGGCCGCCGGCCGGCCGCGTGATGCTCGACTTCTATGCGGACTGGTGCGTCTCCTGCAAGGAGATGGAGCACCGCACGTTCACCGACCCGCGGCGTGCAGGCGGAGCTTGCGCGCGCGGTGCTGCTGCAGGCCGACGTCACGGCCAACGATGAAGCGGACCAGGCGCTGCTGCAGCGCTTCGGCATCCTCGGCCCGCCGACGATCGTGTTCTTCGGCGCGGACGGCGCGCGAGCGCACCGACTACCGCGTGGTCGGCTTCAAGCCGGCGGACGAATTCCGCGCTCACGTCGCCGCAGGCATTCGGAGGCGCAGCCATGAAGCCCGGCCATGCTCGCGGCAGTGATCATCGGCGCGGCGGCGGCCGGCGCGGCCGGGTACCTGTTCTTCGAGCAGCGCCCGCCAGCCACCGAGCCGCGCCGCCCGGCGATGGAGACGGCGCCGAAGCAAGCTCGCCGCGACGCTGCCGACGTTCCAGCTCGCCGACCGCGACGGCAAGATGCGCTCGCTGCAGGACTGGACCGGCAAGTCGCTGATCGTGAACTTCTGGGCGACCTGGTGCGCGCCGTGCCGGCGGGAGATCCCGCTGCTCGAGAAGATCCAGGCCGAGTACGGGCCCGAGGGGTTCCAGGTGATCGGCATCGCGGCGGACTATCCGCGACAAGGTGATCGCCTACGCCGACGAGATCGGGCTCGACTACCCGCTGCTGATCGGCGAGCAGGAGGCGCTCGACGCGGCGACGGCGTTCGGCATCGAGGCCGTCGGCTTCCCGTTCACGATCTTCGCCGACCGCCAGGGGCGCATCGTCGCCGCCCACCTGGGCGAGCTCACCGAGCCCGAGGCCGCGGGCGATCCTCGGCGCGGTCCGCAAGGTCGACGCCGGAACACTGACGCCCGAGCAGGCGCGGACCGAGATCGAGACGGCGCTGGCCGCCCTGCCCCAGGACCACCGCACCGACTGAGGGCAAAAGCGCCGGACAGGGTCTAAAAGTCGCTATCCTGCCGGCATTGGCGTTAATATTGCCGTCTTTTCCGGGCAAGCCGCTTCCGTCATGGCGCACATCCTGCTGCTGAACGGCCCGAATCTGAACCTGCTCGGGGCGCGGGAGCCCGGCCTGTACGGCAAGGTCACGCTCGACCAGGTCCACGAGCGCATGGGCCAGCTCGCGGCCGACGCCGGGCACCACCTGACCGCGTTCCAGAGCAACTCCGAGTCGGAGCTGATCGCGCGCATCCACGAGGCGCCGGCGAGCCACGTCGCGTTCATCCTGTTCAATCCGGCCGGCTTCACGCACACCAGCGTCGCGCTGCGCGACGCACTGCTGGCGGTGAAGATCCCGTTCATCGAGGTGCACCTGTCGAACGTGCACGCCCGGGAGCCGTTCCGGCACCACTCCTATTTCTCCGACATCGCCCTCGGCGTGATCACCGGCCTCGGCGCCGTCGGCTACGAGCTCGCGCTACGGGCGGCGTCCGAGTACCTGGCCGCCCAGTCGCAGCAAGCGGGCCTGACGGACACAGTTTCGGGGGTTTTCGCATGGACATCCGCAAGGTCAAGAAGCTGATCGAGCTGCTCGAGGAATCGGGCGTCTCGGAGATCGAGATCAAGGAAGGCGAGGAATCGGTGCGCATCAGCCGGCACCCGACCGGCACGGTGCACACGATATCGTCGCCGATGGCGTACGCACCGCCGCCGGCGCGCGGCGGCGCGCCGGCCGGCGGCCGTCACGGCGCCGCTGCCATCGGCGCTGCCCCGGCCGCCGCGCCCGCGTACCCGCCCGACCAGGCGGTCACGGCGCCGATGGTCGGCACGTTCTATTCCGCGCCGGCGCCGGGCGCGAAGCCGTTCGTCGAAGTCGGCAGCGAAGTGAAGCAGGGCGACGTGCTCTGCATCATCGAAGCGATGAAGATGATGAACCAGATCGAGTGCGACAAGGCCGGGCGCGTCGTCTCGGTGCTGGTGAAGAACGGCGACCCGGTCGAGTTCGGCCAGACGCTGTTCGTGATCGAGTAGGATGCTCGACAAGGTCGTCATCGCCAATCGCGGCGAGATCGCCCTCAGGATCCTGCGGGCCTGCCGCGAGCTCGGCATCAAGACGGTCGCCGTGCACTCGACCGCGGACCGCAACCTGAAGCACGTGCTGCTGGCCGACGAGACGGTGTGCATCGGGCCGCCGCCGTCGCGCGAGAGCTACCTGAACATGCCGGCGATCATCAGCGCCGCGGAGGTCACGGACTCGGTCGGCATCCATCCGGGCTATGGCTTCCTGTCCGAGAACGCGGATTTCGCCGAGCGCGTCGAGAAGAGCGGCTTCACGTTCATCGGCCCGCGCGCGGAGACGATCCGCCTGATGGGCGACAAGGTTTCCGCGATCCAGTCGATGAAGAAGGCCGGCGTGCCCTGCGTGCCGGGTTCCGACGGTCCGCTCGGCACCGAGCCCGAGGAACTGATCCGCATCGCGCGCGACATCGGCTTCCCGGTGATCATCAAGGCCTCGGGCGGCGGCGGCGGTCGCGGCATGCGCGTCGTGCACAGCGAGGCGACGCTGCTGCACTCCGTCAGCGTGACGCGCGCCGAGGCGCTGGCGGCGTTCGGCAACGACCAGGTCTACATGGAGAAGTTCCTGGAGCGGCCGCGCCACATCGAGTTCCAGGTGCTCGCGGACCATTACGGCAACGTGATCTGCCTCGGCGAGCGCGACTGCTCGATGCAGCGCCGCCACCAGAAGGTGATCGAGGAAGCGCCGGCGCCGGGCCTGACCGCGAAGCAGCGCAAGACGATGAGCGAGCGCGTCGCCGCGGCCTGCGCGGACATCGGCTACCGCAGTGCCGGCACGCTCGAGTTCCTGTACCAGGACGACGAGTTCTACTTCATCGAGATGAACACGCGGATCCAGGTCGAGCACCCGGTGACGGAGATCATCACCGGCATCGACCTGGTGAAGGCGCAGCTCCGGGTCGCGGCGGGCGAGCGCCTGCCGTGGACGCAGGAGGACGTGCAGATCCGCGGCCACGCGATCGAGTGCCGCATCAACGCCGAGGACCCGAAGAAGTTCACGCCGTCGCCGGGCCCGATCAAGCTCTGGCACGCGCCGGGCGGCCCGGGCGTGCGCGTCGACAGCCACGTGTACACGCGGCTACAACGTGCCGCCGTACTACGACTCGCTGATCGCGAAGGTGATCGCGTACGGCGAGGACCGCGACACGGCGATCGCGCGCATGCGTAACGCGCTGACCGAGATCGTCGTCGAGGGCATCAAGACGAACGTGCCGCTGCACCAGGAGATCTTCCAGCACGCGGCGTTCCGCGCGGGCGGCACCGACATCCACTATCTGGAGCGAAGGCTCGGGCTCAAGTGACGACCCCGGCGTTCTGTTCGGGTCGGGTTCCCACTCGCGAAGAAGACATGCGAGTCGGAACCCGACCCGAACAGAACGCTCGAAAGGCCGCGCCTGAGCGAGTCTTCGGCAATTCGGTGGATGGCACCGAATTGCCGAAGATCGCACGGCGCACGAAGCGTCACCGGGTTCCGACTGACAGGGCGAATGGCGATGTCTACGGTACCGTGGCTGGCGCCATCTGGATCAGATCAAATGTGACTCTCGCCGATGGCGCACACGACCGATCGGTGAGCGTGGAGGTTTTCATGCTGACTCTGTCGCATCCTTTGAAGCGTTGGGCTCGCGGCCTGGCCGCCGTCGTCGGACTCGGCCTGCTGGCGGCCGCCCCGGCACACGCACGTCACGACCACCTCGCGTCGTGGACCGACGGTCCGCGCGAAGAAGGCCGATCGTCGAGTTCGTCCGAAAGACCACCGACAAGGCGAGCCCCGATTACGTCCCGCCGGCGGAACGCATCGCGACGTTCGACAACGACGGCACGCTGTGGGCCGAGCAGCCGATGTACGTGCAGGCCATGTTCGCGCTCGACCGCGTCAAGGCCCTGGCGCCGCAGCATCCCGAGTGGCAGACGCAGGAACCGTTTGCGTCCGTGCTGAAAGGCGATCTGAAGGGCGCGCTCGCCGGCGGCGACAAGGCGCTGCTCGAGATCGTGATGGCGACGCACGCCGGCATGACGACCGACGAGTTCCAGCAGATCGTCAAGGACTGGATCGCGACGGCGAAGAACCCCGTGACGAAGCGGCCGGTACACCGAGATGGTGTACCAGCCGATGGTCGAACTGCTCGCGTACCTGCGCGCGCACGGCTACAAGACGTTCATCGTGTCGGGCGGTGGCATCGAGTTCATGCGCCCGTGGGCCGAGCAGGCGTACGGCGTGCCGCCCGAGCAGGTGGTGGGGTCGAGCATCAAGACCAGGTACGAGATGCGGGACGGCAAGGCGTGCTGGTGCGGCTGCCGGAGCTGAACTTCATCGACGACAAGGAAGGCAAGCCGATCGGCATCAACCAGCACATCGGTCATCGCCCGATCGCCGCTTTCGGCAACTCCGACGGCGACCGGCAGATGCTCGAGTACGCGACGACCGGAACCGGCGCCCGCTTCGGGATGCTGGTCCTGCACGACGACCAGGCGCGCGAATTTGCCTACGGCCCGGCGACCGGGTTGCCCGACAGGACACGTCGGCACGTTCAGCCAGGCGCTGTTCGATGAGGCGCAGAAGCGCGGCTGGACCGTCGTCAGCATGAAGAACGACTGGAAGACGATCTTCCCGGCGAAGAAATAGCCAGTCAGTCCGCGCCCGGCGGACGGCTGGCGGCCGTCGCCGACTGCATCGCCGCCAGCTGCGCGCGATCGCGCTCCCCGCCCTCCGGGTCGACGCAGATGTACGCCGGCACGGCGCCCTCGATCGCGTACGCCGGCAGGTTCGAGTGCGAAGAGCACACGCGGCCGTCCTTCGTGAACGAGAAGTCGCGCAGGAACGTGACCCGCGTCGGGCTCGGGTAGCTGCGGAACGTCTTCGTGGCGGGCGAGAAACGCAGCATGCGGTCGGAGTTGTTCGCCGCCATCCACACTTCACCGGTCGGGCGATACACGTTCAACGCGTATGGCGTTTCGTACTCGCCGGGCGCGACACCCGGCACCTTGTAGCTCTCGAACTTCGCGGTGACCGGGTCGAAGCGCATCAGCGCGCCCTCGTCGAACGAGGGAATCCAGAAGATGCCATTCGCGTCGAAGCGCGGCCGGCGCGGGCCGGAGAGCGGCGTCTCGTACTCGGTGATCTCGAGCGTCTTCGCGTCGATGCGGCCGATCCGGTTCGCGTACAGCTTCGCGTACCAGATGCTGCCGTCCTTCGGGTTCACGTCGATGCCGTAGGGAAACGCGAGCACCGTGTAGCCGAGGAAGCGGTGGTGCGAGAAGTCGAGCAGCAGCGACTTGTCCGGGAACCACGACGAGATCCTGAGCAGCGTCGGGAACAGCTTGTCCGTGACCCAGCGGAAGAAGCCGTTCGACGGCAGCCGGATCACCGTCATCTGTTCCGTCTTCGGATCGAACCGGCCGACCTGGTTCGATGCGACGATCGTGAACCAGACGATGTCGTCCTTGTCGACGCGGATCGTGTGCGGATAGAGCGCGTCGCCCGGCACCGGATACGTCCTGAACTGCTTCGTCGCCGGGTCGAACGACATGATCGTCGACGACAGCGCGTTCGTGATCCAGATCCGGCCGTCCCTGGTCTGCGCCATGCTGTGCGGACCGTGGCTGCCGGTGAACACGCCGATCGCGAGGTGCATGCCCGAGAACAGCCCGCCACGCGGCAGGTTGCTCTTCGGCAGGTCGTGGGCTTCGACTTCGCCGGTGCGCGGGTCGAGCACCCAGAGCTTGTCGTGCCCTTCGTCGGTGCCGTAGAACTTGCCGTCCTCGGCCACGTCCATGTCGTGGATGAACGAGAAGCCGTCGCCGAGCTGCCACTCCTCGACCTTCGCGCGGGCGAGCTCGGGCGTCGGGCCGTAGTCGTGCGTGGCCTTGACCGGCTTGCCGTCGAACCCCTGCTCCAGCGCGCCCGCGAAGCGGATCCACTGCGCGCGCGTGATCATCGACAGGTAGCCCTCCATCTTGTTGATGGTGGCGAGCCAGGCATCGTGGCTGCGCGGCGCACGCGTCGTCGAGTTGCCGACCTGGTGGCAGTAGTTGCACTGGCTGACGAACACGTGGCGGTCGTCGGCGCGTTTCCACGGCAGCACGGCGTTGTGCGCCGATGCGGCGAGCGCGTCCGAGGCGCCCTGCGCGTCGGCGAACGGCTTCAGTCGCAGGTCGAGCACGGACACCGCGTCTGCTGCGGCGTCCACGGTGGCGAGCACGTCCTCGTAGTTTGCAAGCCGCGCACGCACGTCGAGCGAGCCCGAGTAAGGCGTGACGATCGCGTAGCTGCCGTCCGCGGCCGTGTACACCGTCTGCTTGCGGTTCTTCGCCGCGTTGAAGACGCTGACCATCGCGCCGAATGCAGGCCGCCCGTCCGGCAGCGTCACGGTGCCCGAGAACGACGCGGACCGTGCGGCGGGCACGATCGCGAAGCAGAACGCGGCGACCAGCGCGACGCGAGGCATGTGGCGGTAGCTCATGTTCTTCTCCGTCATGCCGGCTGCGCGTTGAACCACTGGAACAGGCGCTTGCCCCGCCGCAGCGCCGGCAGGATCGCGCCACCCCAGATCGCCATCAGCGGACCGCCGCACAGCAGGTTCAGCAGCAGCATCACGCCGGCGATGTCGAGCTTCGTCGTGCCGAGCCCGTCACCGAGCCAGAGCACCAGGATCAACAGCAGCCCGGACACCTGGTTCACCAGCAGGATCCACTTGAAGAGGCCATAGCCCCGGCCGAACCACAGCAGCAGCGCCTGCAGCAGCAGGCACAGCGCCGGCACGTAGTACGCGCTCGCGGACCAGCCGAGCGCGGCCATGAAGATTGCGCTCAGGACCAGCAGGACGGTGTAAGCCCTGACGGCTGCTGGACGGGAACCGGCCGAGTCGAGCTGCTGCATGCGTTGCTCCCGCTGGGGTTCGCGTGACGAAAGTGGCCGATGCTAGGCGGCTTTGCGTCTCCTCGCCCCTACTCCTGGCGGGGGGGCGCCCCGGGGACGAGCGAGTCGGGGCCGGCTGGGCGATACTTGCGCCCCGCAGTTCGCACCTCGCCGGGCGGTCCCGCATGCCCTTCCTGCAATTGACGCTAGACATCGGCCGTTCGGCGCCTGAGCCGTGCGAGGAGGCGCTGTTCGATCTCGGCGCGCTGTCCGTGACGCTCGAGGATGCGGCGGACGACCCGGTGCTGGAGCCGGCGCCCGGCGAGACGCCGCTGTGGCCCACGATCCGCGTGAAGGCGTTGTTCCCGGACGACGCAGACCGGCAGTGGATCGCGACCATGATGGGTCGTCGCCTGCCCGGCACGCCGGCCCCGCATTTCGAGCCCGTCGTCGACAAGGCCTGGGAACGCGAGTGGCTGAAGGACTTCGGGCCGATGCGCTTCGGCCGCCGGCTCTGGGTATGCCCCGGCGGCCAGCCGGCGGGCGACCCGGACGCGGTGCGCATCGAGCTCGACCCGGGGCTCGCGTTCGGCACGGGCACGCACCCGACCACTGCGATGTGCCTCGAGTGGCTCGATGGGCACGAGCCCACGGGCCAAGGATGTCGTGGACTACGGCTGCGGCAGCGGAATCCTGGCGATCGCGGCACTCAAGCTGGGCGCGTCCCGGGTGCTGGCCATGGACATCGACCCGCAGGCGCTGATCGCAACGCGTGAAAATGCGCTCAGGAATGGGATCGACCACGGCCTCACGGTGACCGACGACCCACTGCTGCCCGACCGCTCTGACGGACCTGCTGGTCGCGAACATCCTCGCCGGTCCGCTGGTGGAACTGGCACCCCGATTTGCGGAGGCCGTCCGTCCCGGTGGCCAAGTGGTGCTGAGCGGAATCCTCGCGGGGCAGGCAGATACCGTGACAGCCGCTTACCGGCCGTGTTTTGATATCTCCCTGGCAGCGACGCGCGACGGGTGGGGGTTGCTCTGCGGGCGGCGACGCGCGGATTGACGAGAACAGATCGGCCCGATGTATTCCCAGTGTCCTGAATGTCACACACGCTTTCGCGTCACCGCGGAGGCGCTGCGCGCCGCGCACGGCACCGTGCGCTGCGGCCGCTGCGGCATTGCGTTCGATGCACTGGCGCGGCTGAGCGACACCCCTCCGCCCCCACGGACCGCGCTTGACCTGCCGCCGATTGTCGATGCCCAGTCCGCGCTGGCCGCGCTGCCGGAGGCTGCCGGCGCGCGCGGAGTACCACTTCACGGCGGACGACCTCGAGAAGGTCTTCATCGACGTACGCGAGTGGCAGAAGCAGTTCGGCACGGAGCTGCCGGCCGACGACACTGCCTCGCAACCCGGACCGGCGGGCGAATCGCACGTCGTCGTCGACGAGAACGAGCCCATCGAGGACATCACGCTCGAGGGCGAGCGGATCAGCATCGAGGCGCCGCCAGGGTTCGACGACGACCTCGATTCCACCGACGAATACGCGATCGTCTCGCGACGTCCCGGACTCGGCCTATCCCGAGGACGAGGACACCGGCGAGATCCCGGCGGCAGACGAAGTCCTCGAAGACCTGGAGCGCACGCGGGCGCTCGACTACCTGCTCGAGCCGGAACCCGAGCCGGAGCCGTCACCGTGGCTGCCGCGGAGCCCGTGGCCGGGCGGGTCGAGCCAACGCTGGCAGAGCCGGCGCCAATGGCGGCATCCGAGCCGGCGTTGCCGCCCCCGATCACGGCCGACCCGGTGTCGGCAGGCACGCTCGCGACGCAGCGCTGGCGACGTTCGGCCGATGCCGAGGTCGCGACCGACGCCGCGGAGGCCGAAACCCGGGAGCGTTCCGGCTGGCGCACTCTCGCCTGGACCGCTGGGCTGCCTGCTGCTCGCAATCGCGTTGCTGGCGCAGGTCGTCCATTACTATCGGCAGGACCTGGTCCGCCACCCGGCGCTCGGCCCGGTGCTGCGCGACGTCTACGACCGTCTCGGAATCCCGCTGTCCCCGAACTGGGACCTTGCGGCCTTCGAGCTGCGCAAGTGGGGCAATGGCGACGGCCCTGAGGACGGCCGCCTGAACATCCGTGCCAGCCTGACGAACCGCGCGGCATTCGCGCAGCCCCACCCCATCCTGAGGCTGCAGCTCGACGACCGCTTCGGCGAGTCGATCGCGGTACGGGACTTCGAGCCCGCCGAGTACCTGAAGAACCCCGCCGAGGCCTCGCGCCTGCTGGGCCCGGCCGCGAGCACGGAGGCGGAGCTCGTGATCGTCGATCCGGGCGAGGACGCGGTCGGCTACCGTCTCGACGTGTGCCTGCGCGAGTCGCCGACCCAGCTGCGCTGCGCCCAGGGCCAGGGCTGACCCGTGTCCGCGATCCAGATCGGCCCTTATCGGCTGGACGGCCGCGTCTTCCTCGCGCCGATGGCGGGCGTGACCGACCTGCCGTTCCGCCGGCTGTGCCGTCGCATGGGCGCTGCGCTCGCGGCCGGCGAGATGCTCTCCGCCGATCCGCGGCTGTGGCACACGGCCGAGTCGCGGCGCCGCCGTGATCATTCGGGCGAAGACGAGCCCCGGGTCGTGCAGATCGCGGGCGGCGACCCGCAGATGATGGCCGACGCCGCACGGCGCAACGTGGACGCGGGCGCGCAGGTGATCGACATCAACATGGGCTGCCCCGCAAAGAAGGTGTGCAACAAGGAGGCCGGCTCCGCGCTGCTGCGTGACGAGCGGCTGGTGACGGAGATCCTGGAGGCCACCGTTCGCGCGGCGGAAGTGCCCGTGACGCTGAAGATCCGCACCGGCTGGAGCAGCGACCGCCGCAATGGCGTCGAGATCGCACGCATTGCGGAGGCAGTCCGGCATCCGGGCACTGGCCGTCCACGGGCGCACCCGGGCGTGCCGGTTCGAGGGCGAGGCGGAATACGAGACGATCGCCGCGATCAAGCAGGCGGTCGGCATTCCCGTGCTGGCGAACGGCGACATCGATTCGCCTGCGAAGGCACTGCGCGTCGTGCAGGCCACCGGCGTCGACGGCGTGATGATCGGTCGCGCCGCCCAGGGACGACCGTGGATCTTCCGCGAAATCGAAGCCGTGCTCGCCGGCCGGCCGGTACCTGCCGAGCCTGCCCCCGGCGAGGCGCGTGATATCATCTGCTCTCACCTGCGCGATTTGTACGGCTTCTACGGCGTAGAGGCGGGCGTCAGAATCGCGCGCAAACACATCGGCTGGTATTGCCGGGAGCGCCCGCAGGCGCAGGCCTTCCGTCAGTCCGTCATGCAGGTCGACTCGGCAGAGGGCCAGCTCGCGGCGGTGCGGGAGTATTTCGCCGCGCTGGATCAGAGCCCCGCCGAAGCGGCCTGAGACCGTCGGCAGGGTTGGCATCGAGGGTTGGGGGTCATGGCGCAGCGCAAGAAGACACGCAGTCGTAGTCAGGCGAAACCGGCTACGCATCCTGCAGGCCGCAGCGTTCCGCTGCGCTCGATGACCGAGCAGGCGCTCGACAGCTATTTCACGAGCCTGAACGGCCACGCGCCCGGGCACCTCTACGACCTGGTGATGCGCGAGGTCGAGGAGCCGCTGTTCCGCGCCGTGCTCGATTACGCCGAAGGCAACCAGAGTCGCGCGGCCGAGGTGCTGGGCATCAATCGCGGCACGCTCCGCAAGAAGCTGCGGACCTACGGAATCTCCGCGTGAGCGCCCCGATCCGGCGGGCACTGCTCAGCGTCTCGAACAAGGAAGGGCTGCTCGAGTTCGCGCGTGCGCTGCGCGAGCGCGGCGTCACGATCCTGTCCACCGGCGGCACGGCGTCGCTGCTGCGCAACGACGGCATCGAGGTCACCGACGTGTCGTCGGTCACGGGCTTCCCCGAGATCATGGACGGCCGCGTCAAGACGCTGCACCCGAAGATCCACGGCGGGCTGCTCGGCCGCAGCGGCACCGACGACGCGGTGATGGCGGAGCACGGCATCGAGCCGATCGACCTGCTCGCAGTGAACCTCTACCCGTTCGCGGCGACGATCGCCCGGCCGGGCTGCACGTTCGAGGACGCGGTCGAGAACATCGACATCGGCGGACCCGCGATGGTGCGTGCCGCGGCGAAGAACCACGAGCGCCTCACGGTCGTGGTCGACCCGCTCGACTACGGGACGGTGCTGGCGGAGATCGACCGTTCGAACGGCGGCGTTTCCGCGGACACGCGCCTCAGGCTCGCGACCAAGGCCTTCGCGCACACGGCGCAGTACGACGCGGCGGTCGCCACGTACCTCGCGCGCGTGTCGCGCCCGTCTGCCGGCGAGTTCCCGGACCTGCTCGCGCTGCAGTTCCGCAAGCGGCTCGACCTCCGCTACGGCGAGAACCCGCACCAGCAGGCTGCGTTCTACGTCGCCGCGGACGTCCAGGGCGCGTCGCTGGGCTCGGCCTCGCAGCTGCAGGGCAAGGAACTCTCGTTCAACAACCTCGCCGACGCCGACACCGCGTTCGAGTGCGTGCGCCAGTTCGAGGCGCCTGCCTGCGTGATCGTGAAGCACGCGAACCCCTGCGGCGTCGCCGTGGGCCGGAACCTCGGCGAGGCGTACGACCGCGCTTACCGCACCGACCCGACCTCGGCGTTCGGCGGCATCATCGCGTTCAACCAGCCGCTCGACGGGGCGACCGCCCGAGTGATCCTCGAGCGCCAGTTCGTCGAGGTCATCATCGCGCCCTCCGTCGACGCCGACGCGCGCGAGGCCTGCGCGAAGAAGGAGAACGTGCGCCTGCTGGTGACCGGCGGCCTCGCGCCGAGCAACTCGCGCTTCGAGTTCCGCAGCGTGAACGGCGGCCTGCTGCTGCAGACCCGCGACGAAGGCATGGTCGGCGCGAACGCGCTGCAGGTGGTGACGAAGCGCGCGCCGACGCCGGACGAATTGAACGACCTGCTGTTCGCATGGCAGGTGTGCAAGTTCGTCAAGTCGAACGCGATCGTGTACGCGAAGGGCGGCATGACGGTCGGCATCGGCGCGGGCCAGATGAGCCGCGTCGTGTCGAGCCGCATCGCCGCGATGAAGGCGCGCGACGAGGGGCTCGACCCCACGGGCTCGGTGATGGCGTCGGATGCTTTCTTCCCGTTCCGCGACGGCCTCGACGCCGCGGTCGAGCACGGCATCTCGGCCGTGATCCAGCCCGGCGGCTCGAAGCGCGACGCGGAAGTCATCGCCGCCGCCGACGAGCACGGCCTGGCGATGGTGTTCACCGGGATGCGCCACTTCCGGCACTGAATTCGGAATTCGGTGCCTGGCACCTATTTATTCACTGGTTTCCTCGGATCATGAAAGTCCTCGTCATCGGTTCCGGCGGCCGCGAGCACGCGCTCGCGTGGAAGGCGGCCCAGTCGCCGCGGGTCTCGCAGGTGTTTGTCGCGCCGGGCAACGCCGGCACGGCGCGCGAACCACGCGTGTGCAACGTGGACGTCGGTGCCGAGGATGTCGCCGGCCTGGTGCGCTTCGCGCGCGAACAGAAGATCGACCTGACGATCGTCGGGCCCGAGCAGCCGCTGGTGCTCGGCGTCGTCGACGAATTTGCCGCGGCCGGGCTGCGCTGCTTCGGGCCGAGCCGGCTCGCCGCGCGCCTCGAAGGCTCGAAGGCCTTCATGAAGGAGTTCCTGCGCCGCAACTCGATCCCGACGGCCGCCTACGCCACGTTCACGCGCGAGAGCTTCGATGCGTCGTGGGTGCGTGCCCAGCGCGCGCCGCTGGTCGTGAAGGCGGACGGACTCGCCGCCGGCAAGGGCGTGGTCATCTGCGCGACGACCGACGAGGCCGTCGAGACCGCCGAGGCCATGTTCGCGGGACGTTTCGGTGCAGCGGGCGCAACCATCGTCGTCGAGGAGTTCCTCGAGGGCGAGGAAGCAAGCTTCATCGCGATGGTGGACGGCGCGCACGTGCTGCCGCTCGCCACGTCGCAGGACCACAAGCGTCTGCGCGACGGCGACGAAGGCCCGAACACTGGCGGCATGGGCGCGTATTCGCCCGCGCCGGTCGTCACGCCCGAAGTGCACGCGCGCGCGATGAACGAGGTGATGTGGCCGACCGTGCGCGCGCTCGCCGCCGAAGGGACGCCGTACGTCGGCTTCCTGTACGCGGGGCTGATGATCGCCGCGGACGGCACGCCGAAGGTGCTCGAGTTCAACTGCCGCTTCGGCGATCCCGAGACGCAGCCGATCCTGTCGCGCATGCGCTCCGACATCACCGCACTCTGCGACGCCGCGCTCGATGCGCGCCTCGCGTCGACGGCAGTCGACTGGGATCCGCGCGCGGCGGTCGGCGTCGTGCTGGCCGCCGGCGGCTATCCCGACACCGTGCGCAAGGGCGACGTCATCCACGGCCTCGATGCCGCGGCGAAGCTGCCGGGCAAGGTGTTCCACGCGGGCACGGCGCTGTCGGGCGACGCGGTCGTGACGAGTGGAGGCCGCGTGCTCTGCGCCGTCGGCCTCGGTGACACCGTGCGGGCCGCGCAGCGACAGGCCTATGAGCTCGTGAACTCGATCTGCTGGGAAGGAATGCAGTTCCGGCGCGACATCGGCTATCGCGCCATCGCCCGCGAGTAGCCCGCGCCCCCGCTCAGGGCAGCGGCTCGTCGTCGCGACTGCGCAATCGCGGCCTCGTGCCGGATCAGGTACAGGCCCGCACCGATCACGATTGCGCCACCGACCAGCGTGACGGCACCCGGCAGCACGCCCCAAACGACGAGATCCAGCAGCACGCCCCAGACGAGTGCCGTGTACTCGAACGGCGTCACGACGGACGCCGGCGCGTTGCGGAACGCCTCGGTGATGAAGTGCTGCCCGAGCGAGCCGAACAGGCCGACGCCGGCGAGCAACGGCCAGTGCGCCCACTGCACCGGCGTCCAGCCCGGGATCGACAGCAGCCCCGCGCCGATCGCCAGCAGGAACGTGAACGAGAACACCATGCTCTCGGTCGTGTCGGTGCGCGCGAGCACGCGCAGCGTGATCACCGCCGAGCGAATAGCAGAGCGCGGCCACGACCGCGGCGACGCTGCCGACCGAAATCCATTGCGCGCCTGCCGGGCGCAGCATCAGCAGCACCCCGCCGAGCCCGACTCCGATCGCCGCCCACTGCAGCCGCGTCACGCGCTCCCCGAGCATCTGCGCGGACAGCGCAGCGACCACGAGCGGTGCGCACATGAAGATCGAATAGGTGGTCGCGAGCGACGACTCGCGCACGGCGTAGACGAAGCTGCCGAGCATCACGACCGACAGCACGCCGCGCAGCAGGTGCAGGCGCACGTTGACCGGCCGCAGCCGCGCGAGCCGGCCGCGCACCAGGATCGGCAGCAGCACGAACGGCAGCGAGGTTGCGCCGCGCAGGAAGCTCACCTGCAGCGGCGGGTAGTGGGCAGCGAGCAGCTTGAGCTGCGCGTCCATCAGGGAGAAGAGCGCGACCGCCAGCAGCATCGCGAGGATGCCGCGGATGTGCTCGGAGCCGTGCACCGGAGTCTCGGAGTGGAGCCGGGGCGGCGTGCAGCTGCCCCGCTCGCCTCAGCGCTTCATCAGGTCGAAGAACTCGGCATTGGTCTTCGTGTCCCGCATCTTGTCGATGAGGAACTCCGCGGCCGCCAGCTCGTCCATCGGGTGCAGCAGCTTGCGGATGATCCAGATCTTCTGCAGCTCGTCGGCGGAGGTGATCAGCTCCTCGCGACGCGTGCCCGAGCGGTTGATGTTGAAGGCCGGGTAGACCCGCTTCTCGGCGATGCGCCGGTCGAGGTGGATCTCGCTGTTGCCCGTGCCCTTGAACTCCTCGTAGATCACGTCGTCCATGCGCGAGCCGGTGTCGATCAGCGCGGTGGCCATGATCGTCAGGCTGCCGCCTTCCTCGATGTTGCGCGCCGCGCCGAAGAAGCGCTTCGGGCGCTGCAGCGCGTTCGCGTCGACGCCGCCGGTGAGCACCTTGCCGGAGCTCGGCACCACGGTGTTGTAGGCGCGCGCGAGGCGCGTGATCGAGTCGAGCAGGATCACGACGTCCTTCTTGTGCTCGACCAGGCGCTTCGCCTTCTCGATGACCATCTCGGCCACCTGCACGTGGCGGCTCGCCGGCTCGTCGAACGTCGAGGACACGACCTCGCCGCGCACGGTGCGCGTCATCTCGGTCACTTCCTCGGGCCGCTCGTCGATCAGCAGCACGATCAGGTACACCTCGGGGTGGTTGCCGGTGATCGAGTTGGCGATGTTCTGCAGCAGCATCGTCTTGCCGGCCTTCGGCGGCGAGACGATCAGGCCGCGCTGGCCTTTGCCGAGCGGCGCGATCAGGTCGATCATCCGCGCGGTCAGGTCCTCGGTGCTGCCGGTGCCGCGCTCGAGCTTCAGTCGCCGCGTCGGGTGCAGCGGCGTCAGGTTCTCGAACAGGACCTTGCTGCGCGCGTTCTCCGGCGAGTCGAAGTTGATCTGGCCGACCTTCAGCAGCGCGAAATAGCGCTCGCCGTCCTTCGGCGGGCGGATCAGGCCCGAGATCGAGTCGCCGGTGCGCAGGTTGAAGCGCCGGATCTGGCTCGGGCTGATGTAGATGTCGTCCGGGCCGGCGAGGTACGAGCCCTCGGGCGAGCGCAGGAAGCCGAAGCCGTCCTGCAGGATCTCGAGCACGCCGTCGCCGTAGATGTCCTCGCCGTTCCTCGCGTGGGCCTTGAGGATCGCGAAGATGATGTCCTGCTTGCGCGACCGGGCGAGGTTCTCCATGCCCATCGCCTGCGCCATCTTCAGCAGGTCGGGGATCGGCTTGTGCTTCAGCTCCGACAGGTTCATCGACCGGCGGCTCGCCTCGAGCTCGGCCGGGCTGATCACGTCGAGGTCGTCACCGTCGATGAAGTCGTCCGGCGGCAACTCGTCCTGGCGCGGGCCGCGGTTGCCGTCAGGGCCTCCGCCACCACCTCGGCCACGCTTACCGGGCCGGTTGCGGCCCTGGTTGCCGAGGTAGCCTCTCACAGCTTGCTGTCCAGGAAAGCCACCACGTCGGCCTTGCGGACCGCGCCGATCTTCTGGCCTTCGGCCTGGCCGTTCTTGAACAGGATCAGCGTCGGAATACCCCTGACGTTGAACCGCATCGGCGTCTTGGGGCTGTCGTCGACGTTCATCTTCGCGACGACCACCTTGCCCGCGTAGTCCGCCGCGATCTCGTCCAGGATCGGGGCGATCATCTTGCACGGGCCGCACCACTCCGCCCAGAAGTCCAGGAGCACCGGGAGTTGGGACTTGATCACGTCCTGCTCGAAGCTCGAGTCGGTTACGTGGATGATCTGCTGGCTCACCAGAGACTACCTCCGCTGGCGTTTCGTCGTTGACTGGATTTGACACGGTTGGATTGGGAATTTTCGTGTTGCGCGGTGTACGCCGGAGTTATCGAGTGACGGCGCGATCCGCGTGAGGCAAACTATTGCGATTGCTGGCTGTACCCAAGAATTCTGGATTCCCGCTGCACCGGACGTGGGTGCCGGAACCTCAGGGGGATCCGGCGGGCCGGCTGCGCTTTTGGCGGGAGCGGTCGTTAGGCCGCGAGTTGCGCAGTATTTGAACCCGCTTTCGATCAATTTGCAAGACCACACTTCACGACGTTCCCACTGATGGCCGACGCACACCTGACCGAAGTCTCATTTACGAACCTGCACCTGCCCGAGTCGCTGGCGCGCGGCATCGCCGACGCGGGCTTCGAGCGCTGCACGCCGATCCAGGCGCAGACGCTGCCCCGCGCGCTCGCGGGCCGCGACGTCGCCGGCCAGGCCCAGACCGGCACCGGCAAGACCGCCGCGTTCCTGGTGGCCCTGTACTCGCGGCTGCTGCGGGCCGAAGTGCCGCCGACGCGCAAGATCAACCACCCGCTCGCGCTGATCATCGCTCCCACGCGCGAGCTCGCGGTGCAGATCCACCACGACGCCGAGATCCTGGGCCAGTACACGGGCCTGAAGCTCGCCCTCGCGTTCGGCGGCGTCGACTACGAGAAGCAGCGCCGCGACCTCGAGGACGGCGTCGACATCCTGATCGGCACGCCGGGACGGCTGATCGACTTCTACAAGCAGCACGTGTTCGACCTGCGCTCGGTGCAGGTGCTGGTGCTCGACGAGGCCGACCGCATGTTCGACCTCGGCTTCATCGCCGACATCCGCTACATCATGCGGCGCCTGCCGCCGCCGGACCAGCGGTTGAACCTGCTGTTCTCGGCGACGCTCGCGCAGCGCGTGCTCGAGCTCGCCTACGAGCACATGAACGACCCCGAGCTCGTGCGCATCGAGCCGGACAAGATGACCGTGGACCAGGTGCGCCAGGTGATCTACTTCCCGTCGATGGACGAGAAGCCCAGGCTGCTGGTCGGGCTGCTGCGCTCGATGGACCCGCACCGCACGATGATCTTCGTCAACACTCGGCGCGGCGCCGAAGAGCTCGAGAACCTGCTGCGCGCGAACGGCTTCAACGCCCAGGCGATCTCGGGCGATGTCCCGCAGAGCAAGCGACTGCGCCTGCTGCGCGATTTCCACAGCGGCGAGCTCGCGATCCTGATCGGCACCGACGTCGCGTCGCGCGGGCTGCACATCCCCGACGTGAGCCACGTCTTCAACTACGACATGCCGCAGGATCCCGAGGACTACGTGCACCGCATCGGCCGCACCGCGCGCGCGGGCGCCGAAGGCGACGCGATCAGCCTCGGCTGCGAGGACTACGTGCAGTCGCTGCCGGACATCGAGGCCTACATCGGCCGCAGCCTGCCGCGTGCCGCGGTCAGCGAAGAGGAACTCGCGGACATCACCGTGCCTGCCCGCGAGCGGCGCCGCTTCGGCGGGCCGGGACCGCGCGGCGGCTCCGGCGGCGGTCGTGGCGGTCGCAGCGGCGGCGGACGCGATGGTGGACGGGGCGGAGACCGGCGCGACGGCCGGCGCGGACCGCCGCGCGACGACCGTGGTGGCGGTCGGAGTGGCGGCCGGAGCAGCAGCCGCAGCGAGACAGCAGCGGCACCGGCGCCCGCGCCCGTGCCCGCAGCAACGCCCGTCGAGTCGAGCGCACCCGATGCAGCGGGCGGCGGCGATCCGGCACGCAAGCGCCGGCGGCGGCGGCGCGGTGGCCGCGGCGGCGGACCGGGCACCGGCGAGCCGGGCGGAACGCCGACGCCGCCAGCCGAAGGCTGAAGAACCCGACCCGGTTCAGGGCGCGAGAGCGCCGAGCGACCGGACTCCGGTGAACCCCGGCACCTGCCCGTGCGCGGGCCGCGTCGAGTCGGGCTGCAGCACCTGGTAGATCCAGCGCACGCCGGCGGCCTGCGCGGCCTGCAGCACCGCGACGCTGTCGTCGACGAACACCGTCGAACCGGGCCGCACGCCGTGCCCGAGCGCGAGCCGCGCCCAGAACTCCGGTGACTCCTTCGGCACACCGAACTCGTGCGAGGACACCAGCTCGTCGAAGTGCCGCTCCAGGCCCGTCTGGCCCTGCTTGATCGCGAGGCTGATCGGGTGGGCGTTGGTCGTGAGCAGCACGCGCTTGCCGAGCGCCCGCAGTCCGTCGAGGAACTCGACCGCACCGGGCAGGTAGCGGATCTCGTCGCGCATCTCGCGCTTCAACGCGGCGATGTCGATGCCGAGCTCCTCGCTCCAGTGGTCGATGCAGTACCAGTCGAGCGTGCCGCGCTTCGCGTCGAAGCGCGGCTTCAACTCCGCGAACGCGGCCGGCAGGTCGAGCCCGCGCGCCTCGCCCCAGCGACGCGGCAGTGCCTCGAGCCAGAACGCGTTGTCGAAGTGCAGGTCGAGCACCGTGCCGTCCATGTCGAGGCACACGGTCTCGACTTCGCTCCAGCGGGGCGCGAGAGAACTCGGGAGGCGGGCCAGCGCGTGCAAAGTGAAGGAAGCCGGGTCGCGATCGGACCGCTATGATACGGCGACCTGACTCCCGCGATGGAGTGCCCCCGTGGCATCCGATCCCTCCACCCTGCTGAAAGGCGTCCTGGACGCCGTTGCCGCCGCGTCGACGGCGATCCTCGAGGTCTACGCCACCGCGCACGGCGTCGAGTACAAGGCGGACGAATCGCCGATCACGCGCGCCGACCGGGCCGCGCACGACATCCTGGCCGCGCGGCTCTCGCTGCTGACGCCGTCGATACCGGTGCTGTCAGAGGAGGCCGAGGCCGCCCACGATTTCGCGGTCCGGCGCGCCTGGCCGGAACTGTGGCTCGTCGACCCGCTCGACGGCACCCGCGAGTTCATCAGCCGCAACGGCGAATTCACCGTGAACGTCGCGCTGATCCGCGGTCACGAGCCCGTGCTCGGCGTCGTCGCCGCTCCCGCGCTCGGACTGACCTATTACGCGGCGCGCGGTCACGGGGCCTTCCGCGCGCAGACCGAGAGCGGCGCGGAGCCGATCCACGTGCGACCCGCCGCCGATCCGCTGGTGGTCGTCGGCAGCCGCTCGCACCGCGGCGACTCGCTCGACGGCCTGCTGGCGCGGCTCGGCCCGCATGAAATGCGGCCGATGGGCAGCGCGCTGAAGTTCTGCCTGGTCGCCGAGGGCTCGGCGGACTTCTATCCCCGGCTCGGGCCCACCTCCGAGTGGGACACGGCCGCCGCACAGGCGGTGCTCGAAGTCGCCGGCGGCGCCGTGACGACGCTCGATGGCACGCCGCTGCGCTACAACCAGCGCGACACCCTGCTGAACCCGCATTTCATCGCGTACGGAGATCGCGGTCGCCGCTGGGCTGCGCTCTTCTGACGCATGGAGCTGTCCTGGACGCTGTTCGGGCTGCTCGCCGCGATGCTCGGCCTGGCCTGGTACTGGCACGACAGCCTCGGGGCCCGGGAAAGGGCCAACGAAGCCGCGCTCGAGACCTGCCAGAGCACCGGAGCCAGCCTGCTCGACGGCACCGTGTCGTTCCGGCGGCTGAGGCCGGTACGGGTCGCGGGCGGCCCGCTGCAGCTGCGGCGAACCTATGTGTTCGACTACACGCGGGACGGCAATACGCGCCAGCAGGGCTTCGTGATCCTGACCGGCCGGAGCGTCGACAGCGTCGGCCTCTGAGCCCGGGCCTATCGCTCCGGCCGCGCCCGGGGCTAAGCTACCCGTCCCGGTCCGGACCGATGGCACGGCAGCCCCGACGATGGCGGAAGCGATCGACAACGTCGACACCGAAACGTTCAAGCACCTCGAGCGGTTGCGGCAGCTGCGCATCGAGCACCGCGACCTCGACGACGTCATCCATCGGCTGCAGCTCGACCTGTACGTCGACCAGGTGCAGATGCGTCGGCTGAAGAAGCGCAAGCTGCTGATCAAGGACCAGATCGCTCGCCTCGAAAGCCAGCTGATCCCCGATCTCAACGCCTGAGCCGATGCAGCAGACCCTGCAAGAGGTCAGCGCGGTCGTCGACCGCCTCCTGGAGCCCATGAGCCTGCTGCAGCTCGCGATCATCGCGGGCTCGGCACTGCTCGGCTGGTGGATCACGCAACTGGTGCGCCCGCAGCTCACGAGCACCGACGTGCCGGACGACCTGGCCAGCCGCGCCCGCGAAGCGGCCTGGGTGGCGGCGCCCTACGCGATCGTCCTGCTGGTGCTGGTGGCCGTGGCCGGCCTGCTGCACGCGCTCGGCACGCCGGCCGGCATCGTCAACGTCGCGGTGCAGTTGCTCGGCCTGCTGCTGCTGATCCGCGTCGGCGTCTACGTGCTGCGGGTCTCGCTCGGGGCCCGCGCGCGCATCAAGGGCTGGGGCACGCCGATCACGCTGGTGCTGTGGGCATTCCTCGCGCTGCACCTGCTCGGCTGGGGCGAGAACGTCATCGCGCTGCTCGACGACATCGGCATCAGCGCGGGCGACACCCGCATCTCGATCTGGTCCGTGATCAAGCTGATGGTGACCGTCAGCCTGTTCGTCGTCGCCGCGATGTGGGTCTCGCGCTGGCTCGAGCGACACGTGCTGCGCCTGGACGGGCTCGCGCCGAACATGCGGATCGGCATCGCCAAGTTCACGCAGGCGTTCCTGGTGGGCCTGTCGGTGCTGGTCGGCCTGAATGCGGCGGGCCTCGACCTCACGACGCTGAACGTGCTCACCGGCGCGGTCGGCATCGGGCTCGGCTTCGGCCTGCAGAGCATCGCGGCCAACTTCGTCAGCGGCTTCGTGCTGCTGATGGACCGCTCGATCAAGCCGGGCGACGTCATCAGCTTCACCGGCACCACGGGCACGGCGACCGAGGGCTTCGGCTGGGTGGAGGAGCTGCGCGGCCGCTACGTGGTGGTCCGCGATCGCGACGGCGTCGCGACGCTGGTGCCGAACCAGAACCTGATCACGAACTCCGTGGTCAACTGGAGCTACACGGACCCGAGGGTGCGACTGAAGCTGCCGGTCCGGGTGAGCTACAAGGACGATCCCGAGCTCGCGATGCGGCTGATGCTCGAGTCCACGCTCGACCACAGCCGAGTGATCCAGGACCCGGCGCCGGTCGCGCGCCTGATGTCGTTCGGCGACCACGGCATCGAGCTCGAGCTGCGCTTCTGGATCCACGACCCGCAGGCGGGCGTGAACAACGTGCGTTCCGACGTGAACCGCAGGATCTGGCGGCTGTTCAAGGAACACGGCGTCACGATCCCGGTCGCGCAACGCGAGGTCCGGCTCGAGATGGTCAATCCGCGCGTGGGCCCGCTCGACCCGGCCCGGGACGACTGAGTCCGATGCCCGTGCCCGTCACAGGCACGCTCGAGATCCCGGACGAGCTGCTCGAGTTCCGCGCCGTCCGCGCATCGGGCCCGGGTGGCCAGAACGTCAACAAGGTGTCGAACGCGATCGAGCTGCGTTTCGACTCCGCTGCGTGGCATGCACTGCCGCCGAACGCGCGGCTGCGCCTCGGGCGCATCGCCGGACGAAGGATGACCGACGCGGGCCTGATCGTGATCGACGCCCAGCGGCACCGCTCGCTGGAGCAGAACCGTGCGGATGCGCTCGAGCGACTCGTGGCGATGATCACTGCTGCGCTGGTCGAGCCGAAGCCGCGGCGCCCGACGCGCCCGACGCGCGCATCGAAGGAGCGGCGGCTCGCCGGCAAGGCGAAGTCGTCGCGGACGAAGAAGCTGCGCACTCGCGTTCGCGGCGAGGACTGAGCCGCTCGTTGGTTTCTTGCGTCGGCTGCCGGTTGCGCAGGGACGCCGTAAAGCCATCCGTGGCGGCTCGCGCGCGGCGTCCATGCCGCGCGACGCCCTGCGCAACCGGCAGCCGACGCCAGAAACAATTGCTGGCGCAGTCTGCGCAGCGCGTTGCGCGGTCGCATCGCCTGAGCGGTCGCATTGCTGGCGCCGCCACGTCGCGTGGGTTGGGCTGGCCCTTCCCCGAGGCGTCGCGCGGCATGGACGCCGCGCGCGAGCCCCCATGGATGGGTTTACGGCGTCCTCGGGGAAGGGCCAGCCCAACCCACGCGACGCGACGCGACGCCAAGCTCAGCGATGCACCACCTGCAGGATCGAATTACGCATCTGCTCATGCAGCACCAGCTGCGCGTCCTGCAAGATCGCCTCGAGCATCGCGGGCTGGAACTCCAGCTTGCCGTCCGCGCCCACGCTGAGCACCCGGCGCGAGATCGCAAGGTCGATGAAGTTGCCGAACAGCGCGCGCTCGAAGAACTCCGGCGAGTTGAGCTCGTACAGCATCGACATGCGCTGGGCCATCAGCTGGCACTGGCGTTCCAGTGCGTCCTGCGTCAGCCGGCCGCTGCCCGCCTTCAGCAGCAGCGACACGGCGAGGTAATAGCGCTCGAGGATCGGCACGGTCAGCCGCGCAAGCACGGAGAGCTGCACGGCCTCGGGCGACTCCGCCGGTCGGACGGCGCCACTCGCTGCGATCCTCGGACGCCGTGAGCAGGCCGTGGTTCAGCAGGTCTTCCAGCAGCTCGTCGACCACGGCCGGCAGCTCGGCTTCCTGCCAGCGCAGGAAATACTCGTCCGCGACATACGGGTAGACGCGGCCCGCGAGCCGCATCAGGTCGCCGCGCGAGACGCTGGCGTTGTTCAGGAACGCGCAGGCCAGCAGCGACGGCATCAGCAACAGGTGCAGCGCGTTGTTGCGGAAGTAGCTCGTCAGGACCGACACCTCCTCGCTCATCGAGAGGATGTCCCCCAGCTCGTGTGGCTGGCGCTCGAGGATGCCGAGCGACATGCCGTAGCGGATCATCGACGCGCCGTCCATGTCCGTCACCCACACCTTCGGCGAGTACGGTGCCTGGCGCAGCAGCGACGCGTAGACCTCGAGCAGCCGCACCAGGTCCGCCTCCCCCATGCGCTGCCGCGGAGTCGCCAGCAGCACGAGGCCGATCAGGTTCACCGGTGTCACGCATGCCGCCGCATTGATGCGCGTCATGATCGAGGTGGCGAGTTCGGCAACCAGCGGGCTGAGCCACGGCGGCCGGTCGTCAGATCCCGACGGCAGGCGATTCCAGTCGGGCGCATGCTTCTGGATCAGCGGATCGAGTGCCAGTGGCTCGCCAAAGCTGACGTAGACCTTGCCGAACCGGCTGCGCAGCTCCGGGATCGCGCGCAACAGCGTGAAGATCGATTCCTTTTCCTTGGGCCGGCCGGACAGCTCGCCGATGTACGTGCGGCCCTCGACGAGCCGCTCGTAACCGAAGTACACGGGCACGAACACGACCGGGCGGGTCGGCTCGCGCAGGTAGCTGCGCACCGTCATCGACAGCATGCCCGTCTTCGGCTGCATCAGCCGCCCGGTGCGGCTGCGCCCGCCCTCGATGAAGTACTCGATCGAATGACCGCGCGCCATCATCAGCCCGAGGTACTTCGTGAACACGCCCGAATACAGCGCGTTGCCCGAGAAGCTGCGGCGCAGGAAGAATGCCCCGCCGCGGCGCAGGAACGAGCCGATCACCGGCATGTTCAGGTTGATGCCGGCGGCGATGTGCGGCACGGCAAAGCCCTTGTGGTAGACCACGTAGGACAGCAGCAGGTAGTCCATGTGGCTGCGGTGGCAGGGCACGTAGACCACTTCCGCACCGTCGTCCACGGACTCGAGGCTCGAGAAATTGGCGAGCTCGACGCCGTCGTACAGGCGGTTCCACAGCCGTCCCAGCACGCCCGACATGAACACGACGAACGCGTGCGAATAGTTCGCCGCGATCTCGTACGCGTAGCCGCGCGCCACCTTCAGTGCGTCGCGGCGCGCAAGGCCCTTGTCCTTCATCTCGTCGCGCACGGCCTCGCGGACGAGCTGCGTGCGCAGCACCTGCGCGACGATGGTGCGCCGGTGCGACAGGTCGGGCCCGATCGTCGCCGTGCGCTGGTTGCGGAACTGCGTGCGGAGCTGCCGCCACAGCCGCCGCGGGCCGAGCGCGGGACCGCGGGTCGCGTTCTGCGCGGGCTGCAGTGGCAGCGTCTCGCCGAACAGCAGCAGCAGGTTGCGACCGTTGACGACCAGCGACAGCAGCTTGCGCAGCCGGCCGCCGATGTCCCAGCCCTCGCCGATCCACAGGCTCGCCCACGAGCGCTCGCGATCCGGCGCCCGGCCCCAGAACAGGCTGACGGGCACGATGTCCGCGTCGAACGCGATGTCGGTGGCTGCGAGCCCGCTCAGCGTGCGCAGCGACTCCGGCATGCGGCGATCCATGCGCAGGCCGAGGAAGCCGGCACGCCGCTCGAGGAACAGCACGGACTCCGGCAACTGCGGGCCGGACCCGAACGGCGCGAGCGGCATCGGCAGCTTGCGCTCGCGACACGCGTACTCGAGCACCGCGAGATCGACGATGCTGCGCTTCTCGAGTGCGTACACGACCGGCCGGCCCGGAGCCAGGCGCCCGGCGACGTCATCGGGGAGCACGGAAGGGCGCACCCACAGAGCGACACCACGGCGGACGAGCGGCAGCAGCAGCCGCTCCATCGCCGAGAGGCCACTCATCCGGGAAGCCGCCCGGCCACCAGCAGGTGGCGATCCGACACGGTGCGAACGTCGAGGCACCCGAGCCCGCACGACTGGAGCTGGGCGCGCACTTCGTCCGGCTCGAACGCAGCGCACAGCGAGTTGAAGAAGTCGCGCTTCAGCACCTCGGGCTCCTCGCCCGAGTAGGCCTCGACGATCTCCTGCGCCGCGCCAGGTGAGGGCGGGCGGTAAAGGTCCATCACCAGCACTGCGGCGCCGGGGGCCGCCACCTCGCGAATGGCGTTCCAGAGCACGTGAGGCTCGTGCAGGTGGTGCAGCAGGCTGTTGCTGACGACGGCGTCGTATCTCGCGAGCGGCAATGCGGCGCCGGGCAGGATTCCGTGCACGAACTGCACGCGGGACTGCAATGCAGGCTCGCGCGAGAGGCGTTCGACGGCAAAATGCAGCATCGCCTCGGAGCCGTCGAGGCCGTGCACGGTCAGGCCCGGGTGACGCTTCGCAAGGCGCAGCACGATGTCGCCCGGCCCGCAGCCGAGGTCGAGCACGGCTCCGCGCACGGCAGGATGGATCTCGGAGTCGAAGTACCCGACGAAGCGCTCGTTGGGCTCGGCGAAATCGGCTTCCGCATAGGCGCGGGCCTGCTCGTCCTCGTCCATCAGCTCGGGTTCGAGGATGCGTTGCATCGCGGTGCCGCTATTCCTGGTCCTTCGTGCCGTCGCCTTCCGACTGCTCGATTGCAGCGTCCATGTCGGCCTTGTGGCCGAGCGTGACGCCCTCGACCGCGCGCGCCTTGTCCTGCGTCTGGATCATGTCGTCGAACACGGTCTCGTCCGTGTCGCGGCCCCGCTCACGCGCGGCGTCCTTGTCTACCGGCTCCGGCGAGCCGCCGCAGGCGGCGAGGCACAGGAGGGCCAGGCCGTAGAAGGCTGATCTTGCATTGCGGCGCATGGGCGCTCCCCCGGACAGACGGTGGGCCCATCTTATCAGGGGACATTGCCCATTTCCGCGACGCCGACTGGGCGCCGGCTAGATGAACTCGTCGATCGTGAACAGGAAATAGGCGAAGTAGTGGTTGATCGCGCGGATCTGGTCGAGCAGCCTGATGGTCCGAGTCCACGACGTGCAGCGTCGCCTTCTGCTCGCGGGCGAAGCGATAGCTGTTGTCGACGGGGATCACCTCGTCGCGCCAGCCGTGCACGATCGTCGTCGGGCAGGCAGCCGGTCGCGGCGAGAATTTCTCGAAGCCGGGCATGTAGAGCGCGGGAGCCAGCAGGAACATGCCACGCGCCTGCAGCAGCGAGGATCCTGCCACGGAAACGTAGCCGCCCATGCTCGAGCCGACCAGCACCAGCGAGCCCCGCAGGTCCTTGCAGAACGACAGCAGCCGCGTGACCCGGTCCTTCGGGTCGTCGATGCCGCGGTAATCCACCGACTCGACGTGAAACCCCTCCTCGCGCGCGATCTCCGCCATCGCGGCGATCTTGCTGCCCCACGGCTCGCTGTCCTTGCCGTGCGAAAAGACTACGTATCGTTCGGCCATGCCGCCTTGCATCCTGTTCCCAACCCCGGCGACATCATATGCCCCGGCTCTCCGCGATACCGGATTCAGTTCTCATCGCTGACATGCCAGAGCAACCGGTCGAGGTCAGTGGTCGGCCCGGACCAGGCGTGGCGGCGGAGATCGACCCGCCCCCTGGCGGCGTCGACGCCCTCCTTTTCGAGGCGCCGCAGCTGCTCGGCGCGGGCCTCGCTCCCTTGTGGAAACGCGATGCGCCCGCCCGCGGCGACCACCCGGTGCCACGGTACCCGGCTGCCCTTCGGCAGCTTCGCGAGCACCCGCCCCACGAGCCTTGCGCGTCCCGGCCAGCCGGCCCGCTCGGCGACGACGCCGTACGTCGTCACCTTGCCGCGCGGCACGCGCGCGACGACGCCGAGGATCGCTGGAGCTGCGTCGGTCATGCACACGGATGCTAGTCACGCAGCCGAAGCCTGCACAAGCAGCATGGTTTGCCGCAGTCGCGCGCTGCATGCGAAAGTCGCGGGATGACACGAGGGCCCACGAGGCACGCCTGGCGATTCGCGATTGATCGTGGCGGGACGTTCACGGACATCGTGGCCTGGGACCCGGACGGCGGCCTGCACTCGCACAAGGTGCTTTCGCGGGATGCGAGCCACGGGCTGGATCCCGCGGTCCGCGGCATCGGCGAGGTGCTCGCCCGTCACGGTGGTCCCAGGGTCGTGGAATCGGTCCGGCTCGGCACCACGGTCGCGACCAACGCCCTGCTGGAGCGCAAGGGCGAGCCCACCGTGCTGGTCACGACGCGCGGCTTCGGCGACGCACTGCGCATCGGCTACCAGCACCGTCCCGACATCTTCGCCCGCGAGATCCGGTTGCCGCCGATGCTGTACTCCGCGGTCATCGAGGCGGACGAGCGCGTGGACGCGGCCGGACAGGTGCTCACCCCCTCGACGAAGTGACGCTCCGCTCCGCGCTCGATGCCGCTCGTCGCGGCGGCATGCGCTCGGTCGCGGTCGCATTGCTGCACGGCGTCCTGCACCCCGGGCACGAACGGCGCGCGGCGGAAATCGCCCGACTTGGCCGGCTTCGACGAGGTGGTCTGCTCGCACGAAGTCGCGCCCTTCACCGGACTGATCGCCCGTGGCGACAGCGCGGTCGTGGACGCGTACCTGTCGCCGGTGCTGCTGAGGTACGTACGGCAATTCCAGCGCGAGCTCGACGCGCACCACGGCTCGCCGCGGCTGCTGCTGATGCAGAGCAACGGCGGCCTGGTCGATCCGGACGGGTTCCGCGGCATCAACAGCGTGCTGTCCGGGCCCGCGGGCGGAGTCGTCGGCGTCGCGGCGGCCGGCCACGCGAGCGGCATCGGGCGGCTGATCGGATTCGACATGGGCGGCACGTCGACGGACGTGAGCCTGTATGCCGGCGAATTGCCGCGTCGGTTCACGACGGAAATCGACGGCGTGCGGATCCGCGCGCCGATGATGGACATCCACACGATCGCGGCCGGCGGCGGCTCGATCGTGCGCTATGCCGACGGCCGGCTGCAGGTCGGCCCGGAGTCCGCAGGCGCCGATCCCGGCCCTGCGTGCTACCGGCGCGGTGGGCCGGCCACGGTGACCGACTGCAACGTCGTGCTCGGCCGCATACGACCGGATCGGTTTCCCAGCGTATTCGGCGCCTCGGGCACCGAGCCGCTCGACGCTGACGCAGCACGCAACCGGTTGGCCGACATCGCCGCGTCCCTCGCAACCAGCGCAGGCGGGCCGCGGCTTACGGTCGAGCAGGTCGCGGACGCGTTCCTGCAGGTCGCCGTCGCCCGGATGGCCAACGCGATCCGCGAGCTCGCACTGCGGCAGGGACACGACCCGGCACGGTTCACGCTGCTCCCGTTCGGAGGCGCGGCGGGCCAGCACGCGTGCGCGGTCGCCGACGCGCTGGGCATCGATTCGATCCTGCTCGATCCGCTCGCGGGCGTGCTCTCGGCGCGCGGCATCGGGCTCGCGCTCAGGCGGTGCGTGCGGCGACGCAGCCTTGGCAAGGACTGCGACGCACCAGGCACCGCAGCCGCGCTCGAGGTGCTCGACGCACTCGACCAGGCCGCGCGCGCCGAGCTGCTGCGCCAGGGCATCGCCGCGGACAGCATCGACGTGCGCCGCACGGCACACCTGCGGTTCGCGGGGTCGGACACGAGCCTCGAAGTGGCGTGGAGCGACGCGACCGCGATGCGGCGTGCCTTCACGGCCGCGCATCATCAGCTCTACGGAATCATGCAGTGACGGCCAGCGCGTCGTGATCGCCGAGGTCTCGTCGGAAGCGATCGAGCGTGCAGGCGAAGATTTGTCCCGGACCGCGGCGCCCGCGGCACCTGGTGTCATTGCCGCGGAATCGCCGGAATCTGCCTGCGCCAGCCGATGCGACGCCAGTGTGGTCGGGATCGGCGTGGCAGGACGTCGCGCTGTACGTGCGGGCGGAGCTCCAGGCAGGCCAGCATCTCGCCGGTCCGGCGCTGCTGATCGAGCAGGGGTCCACTGCGTGGATCGCGCAGGGCTGGAGCGCGCAAGTCGTGCACGACGGCAGGCTGCTGCTGCGGCGTGAGCGCGTCGCCCGCGAAGCAGACGGGCCGGCCGATGCAGACCTGACCGCCGACCCGATGCGACTGGAGGTCTTCAACGGGCTCTTCATGCACGTTGCCGAGCAGATGGGCGTGGTGCTGCAACAGACCGCGAGCTCGGTGAACATCAAGGAACGGCTCGACTTCTCGTGCGCGATCTTCGACGGCCAGGGCCGGCTCGTCGCGAACGCGCCGCACATGCCGGTACATCTCGGCTCGATGGGCGCGAGCGTCACGGCCGTGCTCGACGTGCACGGGGCGAGCCTGCGGCCCGGTGACTCGTTCCTGGTGAACTCGCCCTATCACGGCGGCACGCATCTCCCGGACATGACCGTCGTCACGCCGGTGTTCGACCCCGCCGGCGAGCGCGTCCACTTCTTCACCGCGTCGCGCGCACATCACGCCGACATCGGTGGCACGACGCCGGGTTCGATGCCGCCGGGCAGCCGCGACATCCGCGAGGAAGGCGCGCTGTTCGAGCCGGTCCGCATCGTGCGCGACGGCCAGCTCGACGAGTCCGGCATCCGCGGGGCGTTCGCCGCCGGGCCGTGGCCGGCGCGCAACCCCGACCAGAATGTCGCCGACCTGCGCGCCCAGCTCGCGGCGAACGCGCGTGGCATCCGTGAACTCGGGCGCGCGGCCGCGGAGCACGGCCTGCCCACGCTGCTCGCGTACATGCGCCACGTGCAGGACAACGCCGAAGCCTGCATGCGGCGCGCAATCCGGCGCCTCGGCGACGGCCGGTTCCGCTACGAACTCGACAACGGGCAATGCATCGCGGTCAGCGTGACCGTCG
This sequence comes from uncultured Gammaproteobacteria bacterium, assembly GCA_963776815.1. Lineage (GTDB taxonomy): Bacteria > Pseudomonadota > Gammaproteobacteria > Steroidobacterales > Steroidobacteraceae > RPQJ01. Next base: position 780,697 of record CAVZNZ010000012.1, on the reverse strand, counting down.
ACCGCGCGGCGGGTTCCGCGGTCGTCGATTTCGCGGGCACGTCGCAACAGCAGCGGAACAACTTCAACGCCCCGCGCGCGGTCACCGTCGCGGCCGTGCTCTATGTCTTCCGCACGCTGGTCGAGGAGTCGATCCCGCTGAACGCCGGCTGCCTCGAGCCGCTGCGGATCGACGTGCCGCACGGCTCGATGCTCGACCCGACACACCCTCACGCGGTCGTCGCCGGCAACGTGGAGACGTCGCAGTGCATCGTCGACGCGCTCTACGGCGCGCTCGGCCTGCAGGCGGCGTCGCAGGGCACGATGAACAACTTCACGTTCGGCAACGAGCGCTACCAGTACTACGAGACCATCGCAGGCGGCTCCGGGGCGGGCCCGGGCTTCGCAGGCGCGTCAGCGCGTGCAGACTCACATGACCAACTCGCGGCTCACCGATCCCGAGGTGCTCGAGTCGCGGTTCCCGGTACGGCTGCGCCGGTTCGCGATCCGCCGCGACTCCGGCGGCGCGGGCGAATTCCGCGGTGGCGACGGCCTCGTGCGCTGCGTGGAGTTCCTCGAGCCGATGACGGCCGGGATACTCTCGAACCACCGGCGCGTGGCTCCGTTCGGTCTCGCGGGCGGGGAGCCGGGCAGCACCGGCGAGAACCTGCTCAGGCGTCGCGACGGGCGCTCAGAACCGCTGGCCGCGACGGCCGAGGTCAGCGTAGAACCGGGTGATTGCATCGAGATCGCGACGCCCGGGGGCGGCGGATTCGGCCGGCAGCGCGAACACGGGAGCTGAAGGCTCGGGTCGCGGCTCGACGTAGTACCCGAAGAGTTCCTGCGCCAGCGTCTTCTGCCGTTGCGTGTCCGCGAGTTGTGCCTCCGCGGCGGCGGCCTCCACGCTCATCCTCGTTCCCGCCGGCAACCTGTGCGAACGCACCGTGCGCACCCGGCTGCCATCGACCGCATGCGTGACGAGGAACGAGAGATAGTCGCCGGTGCGGGCAGCACGCAGTCCGACCAGCAGGTTGACCCGCCCTTCGTGCGCGTCGGTCTCCGAGTTGACCCGCTCGTCGCAGATCACGTAGTAGGCGTCCCCGGCGTCGCCGGCCGCCGAACAGCCCGGCCGACGCCAGCGACTGCAGGAAGTCCTGCACCTGCCGCGTGACCTTGTGCCACACGCTGCGATCGCCGGCCTCGAACACCGCCCAGCGCGTGCCGCGCTCGATGCTGCCCATCACGAGCAACGCGCGACGGCGCGGAGTGAGCAGCGAGCTCTCGGCATTGCGCCCCGCGCCGCCCGCGAGCGTGCGCAGCGGCAACCGGTGTTCGCCGGCAGTGCGCAACGACTGCAGCGCATTGATGCCGTGCGCGGCGAGCCGCGACCGCTCCGTGTCGCTCAACACGACCGCGGCACGCGTCCCGGGCCGCAGCAGCAGCTCGTCGTCGGGCCCCGTCTGCCACGGCGAGCGCTGCTCGTCCATCCGCGCCAGCACGCCCGCGACGGCGCCGCAGTTCGCGAACGATTCGTAGCGCCCGCGCAGGCGGTCGTACGCGAGGACGCGGGGAAAGCACATCAACGCCTGGTCGGACTGCAGGTCGAGCTCGCGCAGTCCCTTGCAGCGCGTCGTCGCAGGATTCCCAGGCTGCGGGCGGATCCACGATCAGCATCGCGCCCAGGTCACGGCAGACGCGCGCAGCCACCACCAGCACGCTCGCTCCGAGGTCGCGGTCGCGCGCCGGCGGCGGGATGCACAGGAAGTGGACGTCGTCGCCCGCGCGGAGCGCGAACAGCCCGGTGCGTCGTTCCCGCGAGCCGATCAGGTCGTAGTCGGTGAGCGGCTCGCCGTCGTCGCCGTCCGCGTTCGAGTCGACGTAGCCGATCGGGTGACGCGCGCCGGCACGATAGGTCCGGTCCGGGCGAAGTGGCGGGACATCGCCGCGCACGCGCACCAGCGTCGATTCCTGCAGCGCGGCCGAACGAAGCGCGCCGTGCCCGGGACGATCGAGAGCCGGCGGAAGATTTCCTGGTCCTCGATGTGCTCGGAGCCTGCGGAACGCACGCGCTGCACGACGAGGTTGAAGCGGTCCTCTTCCTGCGCACCGACGTTGTCGTAATCCACCGAGGCACGCAGCGCCTCGCGCGAGCCGGGACTGCGCGCCTCCAGCGTGAGCGCGCCTTGCCCGCAGGGAAGTGTGATGGTCGCTGGAGCGCCGCCGTTGCAGACCCGCACGATGACTGCGCGTCGCCCGCCGTTTTCGAAGTACTGCTCGACGGCGTAGGGCATCGGGCTCGGCTGCCACAGTCCGCCGAACACCTGCTGGAACTCGGCGAAGCTGCGCACCGTGACCGGATGGTTCACCGGCCCACGCAGCGTTCGACCGATGAACGCGGTGGTCGACGTCGGCAACCGTGCGATGGCGTGGTCCGCTCCCGGAGCCTCCGCCACGACGATCCCGTTCAGGTCCGACTCCTGCAATTCCATGCCCCCGCTCGCGCCGGGCGTACGTTAGCACAACTTCTTGTATCCTTGGCCGCCGTCTGACACCACCCATAGATGCACGCAACCACCGGACGTTGGAAACTCGGCCTCGCGCTCGCACTCGTGACCGCCGCGTGCTGGGGCCTGCTGCCGATCGCGCTCAGGATCGTGCTCGACGGCATGGATGCCTGGACGATCACCTGGTATCGATTCGCCGTGTCGGGCGTCGTGCTCGGCCTGTTCCTCGCGTGGCGCCGGCGCCTGCCGCTGCGAGCGCCGTTGACCCGGCGCGGCTGGGCGCTGTTCGCGGTCGCGCTCGCGGGACTGCTGGGCAACTACGTGCTCTACCTGTTCTCGCTCGAGCACACGGGCCCGACGGCCGCGCAGGTGCTGATCCAGCTCGCGCCGGTCTTCCTGCTGTTCGGCGGACTGTTCGTGTTCCGCGAACGGTTCGCGCCGCTGCAGTGGGCGGGGTTCGCGGTGCTGGCCTGCGGCCTGCTGCTGTTCTTCCACGACCGGCTGGCGCAGATATTCACGCTGCAGGGCGAGCTCGGCGTCGCCGTCGCGGTGATGGTGCTCGCCGCCATCTCATGGGCGATCTACGGGCTCGCGCAGAAGCAGTTGCTGACCCAGCTCGCCTCGGAGCAGGTGCTGTTCCTGCTCTACGCGTGCGCCGTGCCGCTGCTGCTGCCAGCAGCGCACCCGGCGCAGGTGCTCGCGCTCGATCCGCTGCAGTTCTGGATGCTCGCGTTCTGCTGCGCCAACACCGTGGTCGCCTATGGCTGCTTCGCCGAGGCGCTGGAGCACTGGGAGGTATCGAGGGTGAGCGCGGTCGTCACGATCGCACCGCTCGTGACGCTGGCCGGATGCACGCGGCGAGCAGCCTCTGGCCGGGCAGCCTCGCGGCCGAAGGCCTTTCGTGGCTCAGCATCGGCGGGGCGCTGCTGGTCGTGACCGGAGCGATGACGACCGCGATCGGCGCACGAACGGTCAGCGGCGGGCGCGAGCCCCCGAGTCCGCAACCGGCTTGACGGCACCGTTGCCTGGCGAGCCGTCGTCACCGTCCCAGTTCGAACCCTGCGGCAACTCGTTCTCCACGCGGCGCGCGGAGGCCAGGTACGAGTCGAGCGTGAGTCCGCGCTTCGTCACCGGCACCGAGATTCCCTTCGTCTGCGTGACGACCCGCTTGACGAGGTCCCAGTTGACCGCGCCAGCGTGGGCCTTCGTCTGCTGCCACATCTGGTCCGCCAGGCGATCGTCGAACACCACCGGCGGCGGAGCGACGCTCTCGTCCTCGCCCTCGACCACCGGCGGGTACGACTGCACGTAGAGGTTGTTGCCCTGCCAGCGGTACAGCAGCGGCTGGTTCACGACCGTCACCTTCGTGCCGATGGCAATCGTCGGGAACAGCGCCGCGATGTCCTCCGGGTAGAGCCGGATGCAGCCGTGGCTCGCGCGCATGCCGACGCCCGGGGGCTTGTTCGTGCCGTGGATCAGGTAGCTCGGCCAGCCGAGGTTCATCGCGTACGCGCCGAGCGGATTGTCGGGCCCTGCAGGCACGCGGGCCGGCAGCGGGTCGCCCTTCTTCGCGTGCTCCTTGCGCACCGAGTCCGGCGGGGTCCACATCGGGTCCTTGCGCTTCGAGACGACCGTCGTCGACCCGATCGGCGTTGCCCAGCCGACCTTGCCGACGCCGATCGGATAGGTGATGACGACCCGCTGCTCGCCCTTCTTCGGTTTCGGAAAGTAGAAGAGCCGCATGGCCGCGACGTTGACGACGACGCCCTCGGCCGGCGCGTCGGGCAGCACCCACTGCGTCGGCAGGATGATGCGCGTCCCCTCGCCGGGCAGCCACGGGTCGACGCCCGGGTTCGCGCGGATCAGCTCGTCGTAACCGACGTCGAAGCGGCGCGCGATGTCCGCGAGCGTGTCCTCGTGCCGCGACTGCGTGACCTGCACTTCGCCGAGCACGCCGGTCTTCTTCGGGTCGAACGGAAACTGGTGCATCGCTACCGGGGCGACGACCGGCGGCGGCACCGGAGCCGCCTGCGGCGCGGGCGGCGGTGGCGGCGGGGCCTCGGGGACGAACGTGGCGCAGCCGCCCAGCGCGAGCACAGCGCCGAGCGCGAAAGCGCGCATTGCAACACCTGGTCCAGCCGTCAGTTCGCGGAACATCGCAATATCCTACCTCGTGATCGGAACCGGCGCGTCACAGCAACGTGGGCCGGTTCGGCAATTCGTCCGGATTGCGTGCCCCGGGCGCGAGCGGGAAGTGTCTCGCGACGACCTCGCCGACCAGGCGCACGCACTCGACCGCCCCGCCCTCGAAGTCCCCCGCGCGGAACCGCTTGTCCATCGCGTCGCAGATGGCAGACCACTCTTCCGGCCGCACCTTGCCGTTGAAGCCGCGGTCCGCAACGATCTCGACGTCGCGGTCCGCGAGCAGCACGTAGATCAGCACGCCGTTGTTCGCTTCGGTATCCCACGCGCCAAGCGCGGCGAAGACCCGGAGCGCCCGTTGCCGCGGGGTCAGGCCGTGCCAGATGTCATGTGGTTCGAGCGACGCCTCGATGGCGAAGCGCACCTCGCCGGAGTGCATCCGCTCCGTTGTCAGTGATGGCCGCCTCGATGGCCCCGAGCGTCGAGGGCGGGAACGCGCGGAGCATGTCGCCACGCGTCGAGAACAGGTGCCGGAACCAGCGTCCCCAGTCCATGCGCTACCAGCTCCCCGAGGCGCCGCCGCCACCGAACCCGCCACCGCCGCCGCTCCAGCCACCTCCGCCGAAGCCGCCTCCACCGCCGAATCCACCGCCTCCCCAGCCGCCGGGGTAGCCCCAGCCGCGGTCGTGCCTGCGACTGTACCAGCCGCTGCCGCCGGGTCCGGGACCTCCGCCGCCGAGCCCGCCCAGCAGCGCGAAAATGAATGCGAGCACGCCTGCGACGAACGACACGCCGAGGATGCCGACCAGCAGCCACGTCAGGAACCCGACCAGGCCGCCCGTGGCGAGCGCGCCACCGACGCGGCCGAACATGCGGCGGAAAATCGAGCCACCGACCATCGCGAAAATGAACAGGAACGGCAGCACCGTGAAGAGCCCGGGAACGGCATGCGCGGGCGAACGCCTTTCGGGCTCGGGCAGCGGCTCGCCTTCGATGACGCGCAGCATGCGGTCGACGCCCGCCGAGATGCCGCCGTAGAAGTCGCCGCTGCGGAACTGCGGCACGATCACTTCATCGATGATGCGGTTCGCGGTCGCATCGGGCAACGCACCCTCGAGGCCGTAGCCGACCTCGATGCGCAGCTTGCGGTCGTCCTTGGCGACGATCAGCACCGCGCCGTCGTCGATGCCCTTGCGCCCGAGCTTCCATGCATCGGCGACACGGATCGCGTACTGCTCGATCGCCTCGGGCTGCGTCGTGGGCACTATCAGCACCGCGACCTGGCTGCCCTTCGCCTGCTCGAACGCCCGCAGCTTCGCCTCGAGTGCGGCTGCCTGGTCCGGCGTGAGCGTGCCCGTGAGGTCGGTGACCGGCGCGCGCAGCGCCGGCACCTCGACCAGCGCCTGCGCGTGCGCAAAGCCCGCCAGCAGCAGGGCCGCGGCGACGGTCGCCGCCGCCGTGCGACGCAGCCAGCTACCTGCGAGGACGGTCAATGGGAAGTACGCGCCACGGGAGCGGCGCGTCGTTCCTCAGTTCGTCGCGGGCGCCTGGGCCGGCGCCGTGCTGAAGTCCACGGTCGGCGGCTTCGCGATCGCGGCTTCGTTCTCGACGGCGAAGTTGGGCTTCACCTTGTAGCCGAACAGCATCGCCGTCAGGTTGGTCGGGAACTTGCGCACGGTGACGTTGAAGTCCTGCACCGCCTGGATGTAGCGGTTGCGCGCCACGGTGATGCGGTTCTCGGTCCCCTCGAGCTGCGCCTGCAGGTCGCGGAAATTCTGGTCCGACTTGAGCTCGGGGTATTTCTCGACGACCACCATCAGCCGCGACAGCGCGCTCGACACCTCGCCCTGCGCCGCCTGGAACTGCTTCAGCGACTCGGGATCGTTCGCGTCGACCTTGACCTGCGTGGCTTTCGCGCGCGCCTCGGTCACGCCGATCAGCACCGCCTGCTCCTGCGCGGCGAATCCCTTCACCGTGTTGACCAGGTTCGGGATCAGGTCGGCACGGCGCTGGTACTGGTTCACCACCTCGGACCAGGCCGACTTCACCTGCTCGTCCTGCACCTGCAGGGTGTTGTAGCCGCAGGCCGACAGGAAAAAGCTCGCGAACACGAGCGCAGCAATCTTCAGGGCACGCATCGATGATTCTCCTTGCGCCTGACGGGCAGCGCGTCTTGGTGCGTCATTATGGGGTGATCCTGTCAAATCTCCAGCTCCAGCCGGGCATGTCACCAGATCCGCACCATCTGGTCCTGCGGCAGGTACAGCTTGTCGCCCGGCTTCACGTCGAACGCGGCCTCGAACTGGGGCATGTTGCGCACGATGCCGTTGACCCGGTACTCGGACGGGCTGTGCGGATCGGTGAGCAGGCGCTTGCGCAGCTCGTCCTCGCGGTACTTGCGCGGCCCAGATCTGCGCCCAGCCGATGAAGAAGCGCTGGTCGCCGGTGAAGCCGTCGAGCACCGGCGCCTGGCTACCGTCGAGCGACCGGCGGTAGGCCTTGTAAGACACGGCCAGCCCGGAAAGGTCGCCGATGTTCTCGCCGAGCGTGAGCTTGCCGTTGACGTTCATGCCGGGCAGCGGGCTGTAGGCGGAGTACTGGTCCACCAGCCGGCCGGCGCGACCCTGGAACTTCGCGTCGTCGTCGGCCGTCCACCAGTCGCGGAGCATGCCCTTCGCCGTCGAACTTGCGGCCCTGGTCGTCGAAGCCGTGGCTGATCTCGTGGCCGATCACGCGCGCCGATGCCGCCGTAGTTGACCGCGTCATCCGCCTTCGCGTCGAAGAACGGCGGCTGCAGGATCGCCGCGGGGAACACGATCTCGTTCGCGAGCGGACTGTAATACGCGTTCACCGTCTGCGGCGTCATGCCCCACTCGGTGCGATCCACCGGCTTGCCGAGCTTGGCGAACTCGTGCCTGCGATTCGCCTCGCGCGTGCCCATGACGTTGCCGACCAGGTCGTCGCGGCGGATCGTCACGTCCGGCGCCGGCTGCCACTTGTCCGGGTAGCCGATCTTGACGGTGATCTTCGCGAGCTTGTCGTGGGCCGCGCGGCGCGTGTCGGGCCCCATCCACTCGAGCTCGTCGATCGAGCTGCCGAACGTGGCGAGCAGGTTCTTCACCAGCACGTTCATGCGCTGCTTCGACTCGGGCGGGAAGTACTTGCCGACGTACAGCCGGCCGAGCATCTCGCCCATCACGAAGTCGACCTGTTGCAGCGCGCGCTTCGACCGCGGCCGCATCTCCGGCACGCCGGTCAGCGTGCGCTCGCGGAAGTCGAAAGCCGCCTGCTCGTACTTGCCGCCCATCAGCGGCGCGTAGTCGTCGGTGACGCGCGTCCGGAGGTAGTCCTTCCAGGTCTCGAGCGGCACCTCGCGGACGGCCGCAGCCATCGCCTTGAAATAGGTCGGCTGCCCGACGATCAGCTTCGCCTGGCCCGTGATGCCGGCCGCCGCGAGCCAGCGTGACCAGTCGAACCCCGGCGTCAGCTTCGAGGCGCCCGGCACGTCGAACGGGTTGTATGCCTTTACCGGGTCGCGCAGTTCCTCCTTCGGCCATTGCGCGCGTGCGAGCCGCGTTTCGAGCGCCAGCACGTTCTTCGCCGAGGCGGCGGCGTCCGGCCGTCCGGCAAGAGTGAGCAGCTCGCGCAGGTAGGTCTCGTACTTGCCGCGGACTTCGCCGAAGCGCCCTTCACTCTTCAGGTAATAGTCGCGGTCGGGCATGCCGAGGCCGAACTGGTCTACGTACAGTGCGTTCGTGTCCGGGCTCTTGGCATCTGCGTTCACCGTCGCCACCAGCGGCGCGGCCACGCCGAACGGACCGAGACCGGTGCCGGTCGGCGGCGGCAACACGAGCCTGAGCTGCGTGCGGCCGAAGTAATCGACCAGCGCGCCGCGATCGCGGATCGCGTCGATCACGGCGAGCTCTTTCGCGAGCGCGCCCGGTCCCGCACGCTCGGCGGCGGCCTCGTCCATGTAGCTCGCATAGAAGTCGCCGATCATCTGGCCGTCGCTGCCAGCCGGGCCGGGAGCAGCGGCCGCCTGCTCGACGAGCGCGTGCAGGTTGCGCTCGACTCCGTCCGTCAGCATGGTGAACGTGCCGTAGTTCGACTTGTCCGGCGGGATCTGCGTCTTCTCCAGCCACGTGCCGTTCACGTAGCGGTAGAAGTCGTCCTGAGGCCGCACGCCGCGATCGAAATTCGCAAGGATCACGCCCGAGTCCAGGACCGGTGCGGCCGGTGCCGAAGCTGTTGCCGCCGCCGCGGCTGGCCCCGTTGCGGCCGCCTGCCCGGACGGAGTCGCGGCCGGCGGGGCGCCGGCGCAGGCGGTGAGCGTGATCAGGCAGGCGATTGGCAGCGACCAGCGCATGTTGAGGCTCCTCGGGTAACTGCGGGGTCCGTGGCTCGGGACCACCGAAAGGGCGCCGATTATAGTGGAATCAGGCCCGGCCGAGCCGCAGGTGGATCGGCCAGCGCAACCGTCGCGGCCCGCCATCCGGCCAGGCCTCGAGCAGCTCCCTGCGCAGCGACGGCAGCGGATCACGACCGACCTGGTCCTTGTAGCGCTGCACCGACGACCACGTGGCGACGTAGCCCAGCACCTGGTCGAGGTCCCAGTCGGTGTCGAGCACGAAACCAGGCGGCGATTCCTCCCGCCAGGGAAACGGCAGCGTGCGGTAGGCCTGCTCGACGTAGCGGCGCTCCGGCGGCCAGTAGCGGCCGACGACCGCCGAGTAGAAGTGATCGATCACGGCGTCCACCGCCGCGTCGACGCGGAATTTCTCATAAGTCCACGCAGCAACGACCCCGCCGGGCACGAGCACGCGCCGGCACTCCGCGTTGAAGCGATCGAAGTCGAACCAGTGCGCCGCCTGCGCCGACGCCACCAGCGCCGCCGAACGATCGGCAAGCGGCAGACGCTCAGCCGTCGCGACGACATAGAAGACACGCGGGCTGGCTGCGGCGTTTCGAACCTGGCTCAGGCTGCCATCGACGGCGAGCACGTGCTCGAAGTGCATCGCGAGCGCGACCGCGGCCTGGCCATTGCCGGTGGCACAGTCGACTGCGAGCCGCCGATCCGGCGCCTGGGCAGCGACCCACGCGACCAGCTCCGGCGGATAGCCGGGCCGATGACGGCTGTAGGCCGCAGACTGCCGCGAGAAATGGTCCTTGAACGACATCGACGGGCTTCCGGGAGCGCGATCGTGCCCGTGCACCGCTGCCGTTGCAACGGCATCCACGTCCGTGGACTAGAATCCGCGGCCATGAACGGACTCGAAGTCGTCGACATAGCACACGCGATCCAGCTCGCGGTGGCCCCGGTATTCCTGTTCTCGGGCGTGGGCGTGCTGCTCGGCGTGCTGACGAACCGGCTGGCGCGGGTCGTGGACCGTGCGCGCAAGGTCGAGGAAAGCCTCAAGGTCGCGGCGCCGGCGCAGGTCGACGACGCGCGCGAGCAGCTGCAGGTCGCGTCGCGACGCGCGCGGTACATCAACGTGTCGATCACGCTGTCGACCATCGCGGCGCTGCTGATCGCGCTGGTGATCGCGCTGCTGTTCGCCAGCACTTTCGTGCCGCTGAACCTCGCGGCCTACGTCGCGGTGCTGTTCGTGCTCGCGATGGTGGCGCTCGTGTGTGCGCTGCTCAGCTTCCTGTTCGAGGTCCGCATCGCGATCGCCGCGCTGAAGATCGGCACGCGATGAAGCCGCAGAAAAAAAATGACCCCGGGTTTTGGGCCCGGGGTCGAGTAGCGGACTTTGGTCGAAGGGAAGGGAAAAGTCCGCTAGGGGATCGGTTCAGGTCGTCAGTGCACGCGCGCCCACTGCAGCACCTTCACTTCGCGCGCCGGCCTTCCCATGTTGCGCGCGATGATCCGGGTCGCCTCGCGCATGCCGCGCCCCGGCCGCGGCTGGCCGTCGAGCTCGACGATGCCGCGGTATTCCTGCAGCCCGCGCGGGTCCGGCTCGTCCACGAGGAAGTGGGCGTAGAACTTGATGCTCATGGCGGGGCAAGCTACTGATGCCCGCGCCGCGGATGCGTGACGCCGCGCACACATCGGGCCGGCCCGGTCGCGGGAGGCCAGAAACATGACGCGCTACCGGAAATCCACGCCGCCGGGTCGAAATTCGCCACCGCCGAGGGCGCCCGCCGCCTGCGCGAGGAACTCGACTGGCTGTGGCGGGTGCAGCGGCCGCAGGTCACGCGCGCGGTCGCGGAGGCTGCCGCGCAGGGGGACCGCTCCGAGAACGCCGAGTACATCTACGGCAAGAAGCAGCTGCGGGAGATCGACCGGCGCGTTCGCTTCCTGCGGCAGCGCCTCGAGGGGATGGTCGTCGTGAACCGGCCGCCGGACGACACGAGCCGCGTGTACTTCGGCGCCTGGGTGCGGATCGAGGACGACGAAGGGCACGAGACCGAGTTCCGGATCGTCGGCCCGGACGAGATCGACCCGGCCCGCCGCTACGTCAGCATGGACTCGCCGCTGGCGAAGGCACTGATGAAGCGCCGTCGCGACGAGGAATTCACGGTCGAGGTGCCCGGCGGGAGCCGGACCTACGTGGTCACCGAGGTCCGGTACGAGACCGACTCCGACGCTGGGCGGCGACGTTCCCAGGCCGCGCGACTGACCCTCAGCGCCGCAGCCGGGCGCGGGTGCGCTTCATCAGCGTCACGTGCGTTCCCTCGCGAGCCACTTCGGAAGCGTCGTCGGCCGCCTCGAGTCGCACGTAGCTGCCGTCCGGACGCATCTCCCACGCATTGCGCCGGTCCTCGAGCTGCACCTGCAGCACTTCCCACAGCCGCTCGCGCAGCGCCGCGCGACGCGACCGGCGTCACGGCCTCGACGCGCCGCGACAGGTTGCGGTCCATCCAGTCGGCGGAACCGATCAGGAACTCGCCCTCGAGCGGATCCGCGCTGGCCGTTCGCAAAATGGAACAGCCGGCCATGCTCCAGGAACCGGCCGATCACCGAGCGCACGCGGACGTTCTCGGTCCAGCCCGCGACGCCGGGCTTGAGACAGCTGAAGCCGCGCACGATCAGGTCGATCGGCACGCCCGCCTGCGACGCCTCGACGAGCGCCTCGCACACCGGCAGGTCCTCGAGCTGGTTGATCTTGGCGATGATCCGCGCCGGCCGGCCCTGCTGGTGGTGGCTTGCCTCGCGACGGATCATCTCGATGAACCGCTCGCGCATGTTCAGCGGTGCGACCAGCAGGCGCTCGAACTCGGGATCGCGCGAGTATCCGGTGAGATGGTGGAACAGGCTCACGACGTCGCGGGTGATCGACCGGATCGCACGTGAACAGCCCGAAGTCGGTGTACATCCGCGCGGTCTTCACGTGGTAATTGCCCGTGCCGATGTGCGCATAGCTGCGCAGCCCGTCGCCCTCGCGGCGCACGACCAGCGCGAGCTTCGTGTGGGTCTTCAGGCCGCGCATGCCGTAGATCACGTGATCGCCGGCCTTCTGCAGCTCGTTCGCCCAGTGCAGGTTGCGCTCCTCGTCGAAGCGGGCCTTCAGCTCCACGAGGCACGCCACCTGCTTGCCGTTCTCGGCGGCCCTGATCAGCGAGCGCACGAACGGCGTGTCGTCGCCGAGCCGGTAGACGGTCATCTTGATCGTCGTGACCGCAGGGTCGTCCGCCGCGTCGCGGATGAAGCGCTCGACGCTGGCGTCGAAGCTCTCGTACGGGTGGTGCACCAGCACGTCGCCCGCGCGGATCACTGCGAACAGGTCCGCTTCCGCGTCGAGGCCGAGCGGGACCATCGGCGTCCACGGCGGATCGCGCAGCTGCGGCAACGGCAGCGAGGCGAGCTCGAACAGCGTCGTGTAGTCGAGCAGCCCGTGCAGCTCGTAGACGTCGCTGTCGCGCAGCTCGAACTGGTCCATCAGCTCGTGGCGGATCCCGGCGCGCGGCGACCCGTCGAACTCCAGGCGCACGACCGGCTGGAAGCGCCGCTGGCGGATCTGCTCCTCGACCAGCTCGCGGATCGTGTTGTCGCGATCCTCCTCGATCGCGATGTCGGCATTGCGCGAGACGCGGAACAGCGTCGCCTGCTCGATCTGCACGCCCGGGAACAGCTTGTGCGCGTTGTGGCGCACGACTTCGTGCAGCGACACGAAGCAGCGCTCGCCCTCGGGCACGCCGCTGCGCAGCGGCAGCCACTGCTGGATCGTCGAGGGCACCTTCACGCGCACGTTGACCGATTCCGCGGTCGCGAGGTCGCGCAGCTCGAAGCCCCACGACGTCGACAGGTTCGACATGAACGGGAACGGGTGCGACGGATCGAGGCTGAGCGGCGTCAGCGCCGGCGACACGTGGGCGTCGAAGTATGCCGACGCCTCCTCGCGCTGCGGGTCCGTGAGCTCGTGCCAGGCCGCGAGCCGGATGCCCTGCGCCGCGAGCTCCGGCCGCAGCCGCGCGAAGCAGTCCGCCTGCGCGAGCAGCATGGGCATCAGCGCGTCGCGCAGTCGCGCCATGTGCGAGTTGAAATCGCCGACCGCCGCGGGGTTCTCGCTCGCATAGGCGCGCGTGCGCATCGCGCCGACGCGCTTCATGAAGAACTCGTCGAGGTTCGACGTGAAGATCGCGAGGAACTTCAGCCGCTCGAGCAGCGGCGTGCGCTCGTCCAGCCCCTCGCTCAGGACCCGCCGGTTGAACTCGAGCCAGGCCAGGTCCCGGTCGAACCATGCCTCGCGCAGGAAGTCCCTGCGTCGCGACGAATCGTGCTTGCCCATTTGTCCCCGCCCTGGCCGAACGCTCCATGTCTTGCATGGAGGTTACCGTAGATTGACACTCTGGCGGCCATGACGGTTCCATCCAATCCGGCGGCCGGCGCGAATACACTCCACATTCCATGGATTCACTGACGCACATCGTACTCGGCGCGGCTGTCGGAACTGCCGTCCTCGGCCGCAAGGCAGGCCCCCGCGCCGCCCTGTGGGGGGCCGTCTGCGCGACGTTGCCTGATCTCGACGTGCTGATTCCACACGGCAACCCGGTCCGCGACTTCACGCTGCACCGCGCGGAATCCCACTCGCTGTTCTGGCTGACCGTTCGTCGCCCGCGATCGCCTGGCTCATTGCGAGCATCGAGCGTCGGGGCCGGGCCGCCTTCCGCGACTGGCTGCCGCTCGTGTGGCTCGCTCTCGTCACACACCCGCTGCTCGATGCGTTCACCGTCTACGGCACGCAGCTGCTGCTCCCGTTTTCCGACTACCCGGTCGGGCTCGGCAGCATCTTCATCATCGACCCGCTGTTCACGGTGCCGTTGATCGTCGGCCTCGTGGCAGCGCTGCGGCTGCGTCGCCACGATCCGGGCCGCGGGGCCCGCTGGAATGCAGCCGGGCTGGTTGCGAGCACGGCTTACCTCGGCTGGACCGTCGCAGCGCAGGCCCACGTGCAGGGCGTCGTCGATCGCACGCTCGCCACGTCGCCGCTCGCCGAGGGTCGCGTGCTCGTCACCCCGGCGCCGCTGAACAGCCTGCTCTGGCGCGTGGTCGTGATGGAGGAACGCGGTTACCGCGAAGGCCACTATTCGCTGCTCGCCGGCGACGGGGTCGTGCGCCTCGAGCGCCACGCGAGCGATCCGCAGTTGCTCGACGGGATGCGCGACGACTGGATCGTGCGCCGCCTCGCGTGGTTCACGAAGGGGTTCTATTCGGTACGCGAGGCCGCGCCAGACCAGCAACTGGCCGAGGGATCGGCGAGCACCGTCGGGCAGCTGCTCGGCATCGTGCAGACGGCCAGTGCCGCCGGCGCGGCGCAGGGTGACCGAGGGCGACCGGTGGTGGTTTCCGACCTGCGCATGGGCGAAACCCCGTGGCTCGTGTTCAGTTTCGTCGTCGCGGAAAAACGCGGGGCCACGGTTGCTGCCGCTCCCCCCAGGCAAGTGCCGATGGAACGCGTGCCGCCGGACGCTTTCGGCCGCCTGTGGCGGCGCCTGGTCGGCGAGCCGGACTCTGCGGCCGCGCCGCTCTAGCTGCTGGCCTGTCCGCCGTGATCCGGCGGATCGATCGTCGGCAGTCCAGCAGCATCCTCGATCGCCCAGGGCACGTGGTTGCTCCAGTACGCGTGCACCTGCGGCTCGAGCCCCTCGGCGGAATCGAGGCTGCCCAGCGTCACGTGGATTTCACCCGGCCAGTTGCCGGACTCGAAAAAGAGCATCGAGCCGCAGTGGCTGCAGAAGCTGCGGGTCGCCTGCGCCGACGACCGGTAGCGACGCAGCAAGTCCTTGCCCGAGTCGATTGCGACGGCTGCGGACGGAAAGCCCGCCCACGTGACGAACCCGGCGCCGTGCGCCCGCCGGCACATCGAGCAATGGCAGTGCGCTACCCACTTCGCGGGCAAGGCGGCGCGGAAGCGCACGCCGCCGCAGAGGCAGGCCCCGGTGACGGTCGCCTGCGTCACACCACGCGGATGTTCTTGAACTGCCAGGGATCCGTCTCGTCGAGGTCCTCGGGGAACAGCCGGCCGCGGTCGACCAGCGGGTGCCATTCCGAGTACTCGCCGACGACGAGGCCGAGGTAGGGACGGCAGACCTCGAGGATGCGGCGGAAGTCGAGGTCGTCCGGCTCGACGATGCCCGCGTTCGGGTTCTCCATCGCCCAGACAGGCCGCCGAGCACCGACGACCGTGACCTGCAGCGACGTCGCATTGTTGTGCGGCGCAGAGCTGCCGGGCCTCCTCCACGGAGAGCTGCGAGCCGTACCAGTAGGCGTTCTTCTTGTGGCCCGCGAGCAGCACGCCGAGCTCGTCCATGCCCTTGACGATCTCGTCCATCATGATCCGCTTGCGGTCCTGCGATGCGCCAGTTGCGGCCCGCGAGCTCGTGCACCGACAGCACGGCGTCGTCGCACGGGTGATAGGCGTAGTGCACCGTCGGGCGATAGGCGACCTGCTCGCCCTTCTTGCATCGTCAGGTAGTCGGCGATCGAGATCGACTCGTTGTGCGTGATCAGGAAGCCGTGGAACGGGCCCGCCAGCGGCGTCCAGGTGCGCACGCGCGTCGCGGCGCCGGGCTGCATCAGGTAGATCGGCGCTGCCGCGGCCGAAATCGTGCTTCTTGCCGTCACGCGGCCAGTTCTTCTCGTGCGAGCCCCAGCCGAGCTCGGCCGGCTGGCAGCCCTCGCCCACGAAGCCGTCCACCGACCACGTGTTGACGAACTCGTTCGGCTCCTTCGCGTACGATGCGACCTGCGTGTCGCGCTCGGCGATGTGGATCACCTTGACGCCGAGCTGCTGCGCGAGCGCCGCCCACTCGTCGCGGGTGTTGGGCTCGTCGTGGTCGACGCCCGTGTCGGCCGCGATGTTCAGCAGCGCCTGCTTGACGAAATGCGAGACCAGGCCCGGGTTCGCGCCATGCGTCAGCACGGCGGTCGGCGCGCGCGTCATCGTCTCGCGCAGCGCCAGCGCGGTCTCGCGCAGCGCGTAGTTCGAGCGCGGCGACGGCGGAGACCGTCGGATCGGTGTAGCCGCCGGCCCACGGCTCGATGCAGGTGTCGAGGTACAGCGCGCCCTTCTCCCAGCAGAACTTGATCAGCGCGACCGACGACACGTCCACGGACAGGTTCAGCAGGAAGTCGCCGCGGCCGACCAGCGGGTCGAGCACGTGCTTGAAGTTCTCGCGCGTCAGCGGATGCTTGATGAAGCGCACGCCGTACTCGGCCGCGACCTTCTCGCCCGCCTCGTCCGCGGTGACGATCGTGATCTGGTCGGGCCTGATGCCGATGTGGCGCAGGATCAGCGGCAGCACGCCCTGGCCGATGCTGCCGAAGCCGACGAAGACCAGGCGTCCGGGGAACGCGACGTGGATCGGGTAATTGCTCATGACTGCACCGAACGAAGCCGGAAGAAGGTTGCGGACAGAACGGGTAGTTTACCCGTTCCCGAAATCAGGTCACTCCCGCGGGCTCGCGGGGCTCATCCTCGCGGCGAGCCCTCGCGCCAGTGCGGCGGATAGGTACGCTCGTAGCCAGGCAGCGACGCCATGCGCGCGATCCAGCGGGCGATGGCCGGATAGGTCGCCTCCATCGGCAGGAACCGCGAGCGCAGCTCGCCCGCCTCGCGCTTCTCCATGGCCCGCAGCAGGAGCATGATGCCCGGAAACACCACCATGTCCGCGGCGGAGACGTGCTCGCCCACCAGCCAGTCAGACCTGCTGAGCCGGCCCTCGATCGTGCGCGCCTCGCCGGCGACGATGTGCATCGCGCGCGTGATCTCCTCGACCCGCTCGTCGATGTTCTCGAAGAACACGGCGGAGACGATCTGCATCAGGTGCAGCTCCGCGTAGGACTGGTACTCGCAGATCACCCGCATGATCGTGCCGGCTTCCTCGGGCGTGCGGCCGAACAGCGGCGGATCGGGGTACTTGCGGTCGAGGTACAGCAGGCAGGCGAGCGACTCGAACACCACGTAGTCGCCGTCCCTGAGCACCGGCACGCGCCCGCGCGGGTTCATGCGCAGCATCTGCGGCGACTTGTGCTCCTGCTTCGAGAACTGCAGCAGCTGCGACTCGTAGGGCAGGCGCTTGTACTCGAGCGCGAGCTGCACGCGCCAGGAGTACGGGCTGCCGCTGCCCCAGTAGAGTTCGATCGCCATCCCGAGGATCCTCCCGCCTGCCGGTCGCGCGGCGGCATCCGGATTGTACTGACGGCGACCGGGACACGGTACCGGCCGCCAGGAGCGACAGCATGCACGAAACACCACTGATCCAGGCGGAGGAACTCGCGCGACGGCTCGAGGATACGTCGCTGCGCATCTTCGACTGCCGGTTCGACCTCGCCCGACCGGACTCGGGCCGCGAGCGCTACGCCGACGAGCACCTGCCGGGCGCCACCTACGCGGACCTGAACCGCGACCTCTCCGCACCGGTGACTGCCGCGATCGGGCCGTCACCCGCTGCCCTCGCCCGCCGAGTTCGAGGCGCGCCTGCGGGCGTGGGGCGTCAACCGCGATTCACTGGTCGTCGCCTACGACGACGGCAACTCGATGTACGCCGCACGCCTGTGGTGGATGATGCGCTGGGTGGGCCACGAGCCGGCACGCGTGCTCGACGGCGGGATGCGACGCTGGATGCAGCTCGGGCTGCCGCTCGACGACTCGGTGCCGGCGCGGGCACCCGGCGACTTCGTCGCCCGATCCGCGCACGGAGCTCGCGGTGGACGCCGCGCAGCTGCTCCCGGCCATGGCGCGACGCACGCTCAGCATCCTCGACGCGCGCGCGCCGGAGCGCTATCGCGGCGAAGTCGAGCCGATCGACGCCGTGGCCGGCCACGTGCCAGGCGCCCGCAATCATCCGTTCACGCTGAGCCTCGGCAGCGACGGGCGGTTCCTGCCGCCCGGCGAGCTGCGCGCCGCGTTCGAGGCGACGCTGCGCGGCAGCTCACCCGGCCGCACGGTCGCGATGTGCGGCTCCGGCGTCACCGCGTGCCACCTGCTGCTCGCGATGGAGGTTGCCGGGCTCGGCGGGGCGCGGCTCTACCCCGGCTCGTGGAGCGAGTGGTCACGTGATCCGGCACGTCCCGTCGCCCGCGGCGAGGAGCCCTGAGAGCCGCGCGGATTCGCACCTTCCACTGCGCGCCGCTTCTGCTATCGTTCGCGCCACTTTTTTCCGCCTGGCCCGGAGCCGCGAGTGGAAACCACTGCACGCAAGCCCAACCCTGGCAGCCACTGGTACGTCGAGGACTCGCTCGAGCTCTACGGCGTCAACGCATGGGGCAACGGCTACTTCGGCATCAACGAAGCGGGCCACGTCGTCGTGCGCCCGGACCAGACTGCTGATCACGAGATCGACCTGCTCGAGGTCATCCGTGGCCTCGAGGCCCGCGACCTCACGACGCCCGTGGTCGTGCGGTTCTCGGACATCCTGCGGCACCGGCTGAAGCGGCTGCACGACGCGTTCGCCACGGCCATCGCCGAGAACGACTACCGCAACCGCTACGCGCGCCGTGTTCCCGATCAAGGTGAACCAGCAGCGCCTCGTGGTGGAGGAAGTCTACGGCTACGGCCGCGAATTCGGTTTCGGGCTCGAGGTAGGCTCGAAGCCGGAGCTGCTCGCGGTGATGGCGCTGACCGAGGGCGAGTCCGAGCGGATGATCATCTGCAACGGCTTCAAGGACGACAGCTACATCGAGGCCGTGATCCTCGCGACCAAGCTCGGCCGCACGATCATCCCGGTGGTGGAGAACTTCTACGAGCTGCAGCTGATCCTGAAGCACGCGAAGAGCTACGACGTCCGGCCGCGGATCGGCGTGCGCGTCAAGCTCGCGAGCGAGGGCGCCGGGCGCTGGCGCGAGTCCTCGGGCGAGAAGTCGAAGTTCGGCCTGTTCGTCACCGAGATCCTCGAGCTGTTCCGCGTGCTGAAGGAGCACGGCATGGAGGACTGCCTGCAGCTCGTGCACTGCCATCCCGGCAGCCAGCTGCAGGACATCCGCCGCGTGAAGGACGCGGTCAACGAGCTCGCGCACGTCTACGCCGAGCTCAAGCTGATGGGCGCGGGGCTGCGCTACATCGACATCGGCGGCGGCCTCGGCGTCGACTACGACGGCAGCCGCACCAACTACCCCTCCTCGATCAACTACACGATGGCCGAGTACGCGAGCGACGTCGTGTACCGCATCGCGAACGTCTGCAACGCGCGCGGCGTCGACCACCCGGTGATCGTCAGCGAGTCCGGGCGCGCGATCGCCGCGCACCACAGCCTGCTGGTGTTCAACACGCTCGGCGGGTCGATGCTGGACAAGTTCCAGGTCGGCGAGGAGGTCGCCGAAGGGCGCGCGCGCGACCCGGAGCTGCCGCAGCCGGTGCGCGACCTGATCGACGCCTACCGCTCGATCGCCGAGCGCCGGCTCGTCGAGTGCTACCACGACGCCCAGCAGGCGCGTGAGCAGGCGCTGCAGATGTTCAACCTCGGCTACCTGAGCCTCGAGGCACGCGGGCTCGTCGAGCGCGTGTACTGGGCCACCTGCGCGAAGATCCGCGACTACTGCCGCCGGCTGCCGACCGTCCCGGAGGAGCTCGAGGGACTCGAGGCGATCCTGAGCGACATCTACTTCTGCAACGTCTCGGTGTTCCAGTCGCTGCCGGACAGCTGGGCGATCGACCAGCTGTTCCCGATCATGCCGATCCATCGCCTCGACGAGCGGCCGACGCGCAACGCGGTGCTCGCCGACATCACCTGCGACTCGGACGGCAAGATCGACCACTTCGTGAGCCTGCGCGAGGCGAAGCGCACGCTCGAGCTGCACGAGCTGCGCGACGGCGAGCGCTACTACCTCGCCGCGTTCCTGGTGGGCGCCTACCAGGAGACGCTCGGCGACCTGCACAACCTGTTCGGCGACACGCACGTCGTGCACATCAAGCTGCACGAGGAAGGCGGCTGGTGGATCGAGGAGACGGTCAAGGGCGACACCGCGGCGGAGGTACTGCGCTACATGCGCTACGACGTGGACCGGCTGCTGCCGCAGCTCGCGCGCGACTGCGAGCGCGCCGTGCGCGAAGGCCGGCTGTCGCTGGCCGAGAGCCAGTCGCTGCGGCGCTTCTACGACGCCGAGCTGAACGGCTACACGTACCTCGAGGGCGACTGAGCCCGGCCCGGCGTGCCGGCTCCGGTCAACGGGGCAGGTCGCCGACCCCGAGCAGCAGCAGCACGCCCATCACCAGGAAGATCGCGCCCGCGATGCCGTGCACGACGCGCATCGGCAGCTTGCGCGCGGCGACTTCGCCCAGCAGCACGGCCGGCACGTTCGCGAGCATCATGCCCAGCGTCGTGCCCGCGACCACGCTCGCGAGCGACGAATACTTGGCCGCCAGCGCGACGGTGGCGATCTGCGTCTTGTCGCCCATCTCGAGCAGGAAGAACGCGACCAGCGTCGTGCCGAACACGCCCAGCTGCGGCTGCTTGCGTTCACCTTCTTCGTCGTCGAGCTTGTCCGGGATCAGCGTCCAGATCGCCATCGCGACGAACGAGAGCCCGAGCACCCAGCGCATCGCGGTAGGCCCGATCAGCGCGGCGAGCCACGCCCCGACCGCACCGGCCATCGAGTGGTTAGCCAGCGTTGCGACCAGGATGCCGAGGATGATCGGCACGGGCTTGCGGAACCGGGCCGCGAGCACCAGCGCCAGCAATTGCGTCTTGTCGCCGATTTCGGCGAGCGCGACCACGCCGGTCGAGACCAGGAAGGCTTCCATCGTCACCGTTACGCCCTTGCAGGGCGCAGGTCGCTGGCCCGGGAGCGGGCGCGATGATAGCAGCCCGCGGCAGCTTCACCCCGACGGCCGCACGGCGAACCGGGGACATTCTCCCTTTTTCCGGTGCCTGGCCGGAAAAGGAGAATGTCCCCATTTTTTTGCGGTGCATCAATGATTTAGGTTGCAGTTGCCAGCGATTCTCAAGTAGTCTTGGATCCGCTCAGGATTCCAGCACCGGACATCAGGCAACAGCCCGACAGTTCTCCAGAGGTTCGACCTCCCCTCCTTCCGGTGCCCCCGCATTTGTCAGCCATCGCTCCATTACCGGACCCGAACCGCCGCGATTCTTCGCGACGGCAGCGTGTTCCTGCGTCTTTTTGAGCCCGAGTGAGTAGCCCGACGATGACCACACTGTACGTTGGCAACCTGCCTTTCAGCGCCACCGAGGACGAAGTCCGCAGCCTGTTCGAGCAACACGGCAAGGTCGAATCGGTGAAGATCATCAACGACCGCGACACCGGCCGCCCTCGGGGCTTCTGCTTCGTGGACATGCCCGGCGCGGACGCCGACAACGCGATCCAGAACATGAACGGGGTCGAGATGAACGGCCGGCAGCTGCGCGTCAACGAGGCCCGCGAGCGGGCGGCCCGGCCGCCCCGTGGCAGCGGCGATCGCTGGTAGGACCGGCGGCCAGCACGGGACGCAAGGCAACGGAATCAAGGCACGACCGGGCGGCGCAAACCGCGGGCCAATGCCGATTCCAGCCAATTTTCCCTTGACGGACATGAGCTTGTGCTAAACTCCGCCGCGATCGTTGCCCGTCCGTGTCTTGCAGGGCGCCTGCTGGCGCCTGGTTTGTTAAGCCGAAACGTCTTCGATCAGGTGACAGGAATCGCCCGGGCGCTGGCCTTGGAACGGCTCGCGTTGCGCGGCGTATCGGCTTTTCAGTCCTGTCGTTGTGTGTGTTGATTCTTTTTTTAGGAATGTTCGAATGACCAAGATCTACGTGGGCAACCTGCCTTTTTCCGCCACCGAGAGCGAAGTGCGCGATCTCTTCGCCCAGCACGGTACCGTCGAGTCCGTCGCCCTGCCGTCCGATCGTGAGACCGGCCGCCCCCGCGGCTTCGGCTTCGTCGAGATGCCGCAGGCTGACGCCCAGCGCGCCATGCAGGCTCTCAACGGCTTCAACATGGGCGGTCGCCCGCTGCGCGTGAACGAAGCGCAGGATCGCCCGCGCACCGGCGGCGGCGGCGGTCGTCCGGGCGGCGGTGGCCGTCCGGGTGGCGGTGGCGGCGGCTACGGCGGTGGTGGCGGCGGCGGCGGCTACGGTGGTGGCGGCGGCGGCGGCGGCCAGCGTCGCTGGTAACCAGCCCCGCGCCCAGGCGCAAAGCTGACGATACGGAAGGCCCGGGGAAACCCGGGCCTTCTCTTTTGTGCAACCCTGTTCAGGCGCGCTTGTGCCGGAGCAGCGCTTGCTCCCGCGGCAGATATCGTCGCAGTGCCTCGGCCATCTGCTCGCGATACGGTGCACCGGAGATCACCAGGTCCACCATCGTCAGCGAGCTGTGGATGTGGCCGCGCGCGAAGATGTGCTGCACGTCCACGCCGGCGTCGGCCAGCGCTGCGGCGTACGCGGCCCCTTCGTCACGCAGCGGGTCGAACTCACAGGTGACGATCGTCGCGGGCGGCAGGTTCGACAGGTTCGCCGCACGCAGCGGCGCGACGCGCGGGTCGGCCCGGTTGGCAACGTCCACGTAGTGGTCGAAGAACCAGCGCAGCATCGCGCTGGTGAGCAAGTAGCATTCGCCGTTCTGCTGGTACGAATGCCGCGTCATGTCGGCGTCGGTCACCGGCGTAATCAGCAACTGCCCGGCGATTGCCGGACCGCCAGCGTCCCGGGCGAGTTGGCACACGACGCTGGCGAGGTTGGCACCGGCGCTCCAGCCAGCCACTGCCACCGGACCCGGCTGGCCGCCCAATGCTTCGGCGTGCGATGACACCCAGCGCAGCGCGGCGAACGCATCGTCCACCGCCGCGGGGAACCGGGCCTCGGGCGCGTGCCGGTAGTCGACCGACACGATGATCGAGTCGGACCGGACGCACAGGTCGCGACACAGCGGGTCGTCGGAATCGTGGCTGCCGAGCACCCAGCCGCCGCCGTGGTAGTAGACCGCCACGGGGTGCGGACCAGCGGTGGCCGGCCGGTAGAGCCGGTACTTGAGCTCTGCCGCCGCCCCCGGCAGCGTGCCGTCCACGATCTCGCCCACTGCAGGACCCGGCGGCCGCTGAGTCGCCAGCGCGTCGAACAGCGCCCGCGCGGCCTGCGGCGGCATCGACTCCACCGGCGGCAGGCCCAGGCTCTCGATCACCTCGAGCACGATGGTGACGTCCGGCTGCAGCCTGCGGATCACGCCGTCGTTGCACACCGCGCCGGCGGCGCCTTCGAAGCGGAAGCCGAGATAGCCCTGCTGCGCGACCTCGTCGCAGGCCTTGCGGTAGCGATCCACGCCGCCGATGTACGGCAGGAACACGCGCGGCTTGCCGGGGACGTTGGCGCCCATGTACCAGGAATCGGCTCGCGGGAAGAGCGTGACGTCGGCGCAGTCGTTGACGTGCTGCACCCAGCCGGCTTCGGCCATCTCGGTGGGCTCGATGGTCTCGAGTCCGGCGTGGCGCATGTGATCGATCGTGCTCGACACCCAGTCAACGTGCTGCTCGATCGACACCATCATGTTCGACAGCACCGAGGGGCTGCCCGGGCCGGTGACCAGGAAGCAGTTCGGGAATCCAACAGTGGTGAGCCCGAGGTAGGTCTTCGGGCCCTCGGCCCACTTCTGCTTCAGCGAGAGCCCGTCGCGGCCGCGGATGTCGACGGCCACGATCGCGCCGGTCATCGCATCGAAACCGGTCGCGAACACGATGGCGTCGAACTCCATCGATTCGGCGGTGGTCCGAATGCCGGTCTCGGTGATCGTGCAGATCGGAGTCTTGCGCAGGTCCACGAGCCGGACGTGCGGCAGGTTGAACGTCTCGAAGTAGCCGGAATCGATGCATGGCCGCTTCGTGCCGTAGTAGTAGCCCTTCGGGCACAGTGCCTCGGCAGTCGCGGGGTCCTTCACGATCGAGCGGATCTTGCCGCGGAGGAACTCGCAGAACGTCTCGTTGGCCTCGGCGCTGGTCACCAGGTCGGAGAACGTAGTCGGCAGCAGCTCGCCCGATTCCCACGCCGCCTCGTACACGGCGCGGCGCGCGGACTCCGACACCTGCAGCGCGCTCACCTGGGTGATCGGGGCAGCAACCCCGGCCTGCGACAGGCGGGCGGCCTGCCGGTAGGCGTCGCGATCGGCCTTGAAGGCGTCGAGCTTCTGCTGCGGCGTCGGGCCGTTGCGCGCCGGCCGCGAGAAATTAGGCGTCCGCTGGAACACGGTCAGCTGCGCCGCCTGCGCGGCGATGATCGGGATCGCCTGGATTCCCGACGAGCCGCTGCCGATCACCGCGACTCGCTTGCCGGTGAAATCCACGCCCTCGTGGGGCCAGTGGTGCGTGTAGTAGGTCTCGCCGCCGAAGCGGTCCGCGCCCTCGATGTCGATCGCCTTCGGCAGCGACAGGCAGCCGGTGGCCATCACGTAGAACCGGCACGTGATCTCGTCTCCGGCCGCGGTGCGCACGTGCCAGCGCCTGGCCGCGGCGTCCCAGCTGGCCTGCTGCACGCGCGTGCCGAAACGGATGTCCTTGCGCAGGTCGTACCTGTCGGCCACGTAGTTCGCGTAGGCCAGGATTTCCGGCTGCGTGGCGTACTTCTCGGACCACTGCCACTCGCGCTCCAGCTCCGGGTCGAAGCTGTAGGAGTAGTCGATGGACATGATGTCGCAGCGAGCGCCCGGATAGCGGTTCCAGTACCACGTGCCGCCGACGCCGTCGGCACCCTCGAGCACGACGGTGGAGAATCCGAGGCCGCGCAGGCGGTGCAGCATGTAGAGCCCGGCGAAGCCGGCGCCGACCACCACAACGTCCACGTCCGGCCTGACCGCCGGACCGATGCCAGTCGCCATGCTGTATCCCCTTCGTCGTGACCGCCGCTAGATCGGGATCGGGCTGAACTTCCTGGTGAAATGCAGGTAGCCGACGCTCGCGCCCTGCCGCCATCCGACGCCGAAACGCACCGGCGCCAGGGTCACGTCGTCGGTTCGATTGTAGTTCAGGCTGAAGCCGCCGACGAAGTACAGGCTGCCCTCGACACCCGGGAAACGCTGGAACAAGGTCTCGGCGTTGCGCAGGTTGTAGACCAGCGTGAAGCACTTGGCCGCATTGCCGCCGATGTCGAAGCCGATCGACGGCCCTTGCCACCACACGGGACGCGAGCCGCCGCCCTTCATTACCAGCGTGCCCTTGCCGTAGCGCAGGCCGATCGCGATCGCGCCGCCTGCCTCCTCACCCTTGATGATGGCGTTGGGCTCGCCGTACTTGTCGAAGGCCTTCTGGATCACCTCCGCCAGCCCCTTGGCGCCCTTGCCGAAGAACTTCTCGGCTTCCGCGACCACCTCGCTGCGAGTGTAGGTGTCCTTGCCTGCGGATGCCGCCTGCGCTGCGACGCCGGCGAGCGAGAGCACGGCGACGAGCGTGGCGCGTCGTACGAACTGCCTGCGATTCATCGGGTTGCCCCTCCTGAAGTCACCACATGTTGCGCAGCTGCGTGGCGACGTCGATCCGTCCGCCCGGCCCGGCCGGCGATGCCGTGCCCGGTTCCGGCCCCTCCGGCCACGCTGCGCGCTCGAACCGCGCCAGCACCGTCTCGGTCAGGAACCGGCTTCGCGCGCCCTGCACGTAGCGGTCACCCGAGCGCGACTGCTGCGTGACGTAGAACCGGACCGGCGCGAGCAGGTGCAGTTCCTGCCGGGCCCGCGTCATCGCCACGTACAGTAGACGCCGCTCCTCGTCGATCAGTTCCGGCCGGCCGGTCGCGAACTCGGAGGGAAAGCTGCCGTCCGTGACGTTCAGCACGAAAACGGACTCCCACTCCTGGCCCTTCGCCGAATGCACCGTCGAGAGCACCAGGTAGTCCTCGTCGAGCAGCGGGTCGCCGGAGAGGTCGCCGGTCGCCTGCGGCGGATCGAGCGTGAGCTCGGTGACGAACGACTCGCGCGTCGCGTACTGCACGGCCAGCCGCTCCAGCTGCTCGAGGTCGCCGCGCCGGACCTGCGGCGCGTCGTAGAGGCGCTCGAGCTCGGGCTCGTACCACGCCCGCACCCTCGTGACCTGCCCTTCCCAGGGCGCGTCGCCGGTGATCGAGCTCATCACCGCGACCAATGCGCTCCAGTGCTCGCGCGTCGCGCCCGGCACGACGTGACCGGCGAGCGCCGGCCAGCGGAACCCCGCGGCCTCGAACGCCTCGCAGACCCGCGCGGAGTTCGCAGGTCCCATGCCCGGCAGCAGCTGCAGCACGCGGAATGCGGCGATCCGGTTGCGAGGGTTGTCGGCCCAGCGCAGCACCGCGAGCAGGTCCTTGACGTGCGCGGCCTCGAGGAACTTGAGCCCGCCGTACTTCACGAAGGGGATGTTGCGCCGCATCAGCTCGAGCTCGAGCACGTCGCTGTGGTCCGCGTTGCGGAACAGCACCGCCTGCCGGCGCAGCTCGACCCCGCGCTCGCGGCACTCGAGCACGCGCTCGACGACGTACTGCGCCTGCGCCTGGTCGTCGAGCACGGTGACGTAACGCGGCTTCGCGCCTGCCCCGCGCGAGCTGCGCAGGAACTTGCGGTACTGGCGGCCGCCTTCGGCCATCAGCGCGTTCGACGCATCGAGCACCGACTGCGTCGAGCGGTAGTTCTCCTCGAGCGTGACCACGTGGGCCGGCGGCGAGAACTGCCCGGGGAAGTCGAGGATGTTCTCGACCGTCGCGCCGCGGAACGAATAGATGGCCTGCGCGTCGTCGCCGACGACGGTCAGGCCCTGCGCCGTCCGGCTTCAGCGCCAGCAGGATCTGCGACTGCAGCGCGTTGGTGTCCTGGTACTCGTCCACGAGCACGTGGTCGAACTGCGCGCCGATCGTCGCGGCGAGCCCGGCGTCGCGCATCATCACGTGCCAGTACAGCAGCAGGTCGTCGTAGTCGAGCGCCTGCTGCGCGAGCTTCGCCTCCACGTAGGCGCGGTACAGCGCCGTGAGTTCCTCCTCCCAGTCGAGGCACCACGGGTAGGCGATCTCGAGCGTCTCGCGCAGCGAGCGCTGCGTGTTGACGCGATGGGAGTAGATGCCGAGGCAGGTGTCCTTGCGCGGGAAGCGCCGCTCGGTCTTCGACAGGCCGAGCCGATGCCGCTCGACGTCCATCAGGTCCGCCGCGTCGCCGCGATCGAGCACGCTGAACGACGGGTCGAGCCCGAGCCGGTCCGCGTGCTGGCGTATCAGCCGGTTGCCGATCGCGTGGAACGTGCCGGACCACGGCAGTCGCAGGCTCGCGACCACGGTGCGGCTGCGGGTCGCGGCCGCGGCCTCGGCCACGACGCGCTGCGCACGCCGCGTCATCTCCTGCGCCGCGCGCCGCGTGAACGTCAGCAGCAGCAGGCGTTCCGGCGCCACGCCGTTCAGCAGCAGGTGGGCGACGCGGTGCGCAAGCGTGCTGGTCTTGCCGGTGCCTGCGCCCGCGATCACCAGCATCGGCGCCGCGCGCACGCCGCCAGCAGGCGCGGGCTCCCCGAAGGTCGCGGCCTCGCGCTGGGCGTCATTGAGTCCGGCGAAGGCTTCGGCGCTGGTCATCGTCGAGCGACTATAGAGCCGGCCTGTATGGATATCCAGTGACCCCGCGCGTGGCGGTAAGATACGGTCACGGATCCGACAACGAGGCAGAGTCATTCGATGGGCAAATTCAACCTGACGGGCGTGCTGTGGCGCGTCGCCTTCTCGCTGGCGCTGGTGTACCTGACGTTCAACCCGTCCGGCCACTCCTACTTCCACTGGCTCGCCGACGGCTTCCCGTCGATCACCCCGGCCAAGGCGATCGCCGGCATCGTGCTGCTCGGCGCGTGGCTGTTCTTCGTGCACTCGACGTTCAATGCGCTGGGCGGGCTCGGCGTCGGGCTGCTGGTCGCGCTGTTCGCCTGCATCGCGTGGTGGATGATCGCGCAGGGCTGGCTCAGCCTGGCCGATCGCGCGGCGATGGCGTGGGTGGTGCTGGGGATCATCGGCATCGTGCTCGGCGTCGGCATGTCCTGGTCGCTGATCCGCCAGAAGGTCTCCGGCCAGGCGTCGGTGGACCGAGTCGACTGACAATCACGCCGAGGAGGCGCGCATGCCAAAGCGTTACCCGTCGCAGCCCGATCACGTGACCGCGCTCGACATGCCGGTTCCGCCGCGCTCGCAGCTCGATCCCGACCTGCAGAAGTACTTCGGCGTCTGCGACGAGCGGATCGGCTTCGTGCCGAACGTGCTCGCGGCCTACACGTTCGACCAGGCCAAGCTGCGCACCTTCATCGGCATGTACAACGACCTGATGCTCGGCGAGTCGGTGCTGTCGAAGCTCGAGCGCGAGATGATCGCGGTCGTGGTCTCGTCGGCGAACCGCTGCTACTACTGCCAGGTCGCGCACGGGCAGGCGGTGCGCGAGCTGTCCGGCGACCCGGCGCTCGGCGAGCTGCTGGTGATGAATTACCGGGCGGCGAAGCTGCCGCGCCGGCAACGGGCCATGCTCGACTTCGCGCATCGCATGACGGTCGAGCCCGACGAGGTCGGCGATGCGGACCGTGCCGCGCTGCGCAAGGCGGGCTTCAAGGACCGCGACATCTGGGACATCGCCGCCGTGGCGTCGTTCTTCAACATGACGAACCGGATGGCCACCGCGATCGACATGATGCCGAACGAGGAATACCACTCGGCGAGCCGCTGATCACCGCACCAGCTTCATCAGCCGTTCCTTCTTTTCCGTGTACGGCGGATAGCGGATCGGCGCGTCGAACCGGAAGCCGCGCTTCATCACCGGCCGCATGTGGCTGAAGGTCTCGAACCCGTACCAGCCGGTGTAGCGGCCCATGCCGCTGTTGCCGACGCCGCCGAACGGCAGCTCCGGCGACACCATGAAGATCACGGCGTCGTTGATGCAGACGCTGCCGGCGCTGATCCGCTCGAGCACCGCGTCCTCGAGCGCCTTGCTCTTCGTGAAGACGTACAGCGCCAGCGGCTTCGGCCGGTCCGCGACGAACTTGATCGCATGGTGCATCTCGTCCACGGTGATCACCGGCAGCACCGGGCCGAAGATCTCCTCGGTCATCAGCTCCGAGTCGGCCGCCGGGTCGAGCACGATCGTCGGCTCGACGAAGCGCTTGGCCACGTCCACGCGGCCGCCATGGTGGATCTTCTGCCCTTCGAGCAGCTTCGCGAACCGCGCCGCGTGACGCTCGCTGGCGATGCGGCAGTAGTCCGGGCTCTGCGACGCGTCCTCGCCGTAGAAATCCTTGATCCGGCGCGTGATCGCGTCGATGAACTGCGTCGCCACTTCGCGGTGCACCAGCACGTGGTCCGGCGCGACGCAGGTCTGGCCGGCGTTGATGAACTTGCCCCACGCGATGCGCGAAGCCGCCACCTCGAGGTCCGCGCTCTTGTCGATCAGGCACGGGCTCTTGCCGCCGAGCTCGAGCGTGACCGGCGTCAGGTGCTTCGCCGCGGCCGTCATCACGATGCGCGCCACGCGCTCGTTGCCCGTGTACAGGATGTGGTCGAACTGCTGCTCGAGCAGCTCGGTGGTCTCCGGGACGCCGCCCTCGACGACCGCGAACGCATCGTTGTCGAGGTAGCGCGGCAGGATCGCAGCCAGCGCAGCCGACGTGTGCGTCGTGATCTCCGACGGCTTCATCACCGCGCAGTTGCCCGCGGCGATCGCGCCGACGAGCGGGCACATGATCATCGACAACGGGTAGTTCCACGGCGCGATGATCAGCACGACGCCCTTCGGCTCGGGCTCGATGTAGCTGCGGCCGGGCTGCGCCATCATCGGCGTGCTCACGCGCGTCGGGCGCATCCAGTTGCCGAGGTGCTTGCGCGCGTACTTCGCCTCCGCGTCGGCCCAGCTCATCTCGGTCATCACCGCCTCGAACCGCGGCTTGCCCAGGTCCTTGCGCAGCGCCTCGGCGAAGTCGGCCTCGTGGTCGCGCATCATGCGCTGGACCTCGGCCAGCTGCGCGAGCCGCCACTCGATCGGGCGGGTCTTGCCGCTGTCGAAAGTCTGGCGAAGCCGTTCGACGGTCAGGGGTATCGGGGCGCTGCTCATCGGGATGCTCCGGGTGCCCCGTCCGCCGGGGCCTGACCCGTCAACTTAGCACAGGTCCGATCGGGGCGGACGCAGCGCGGCGGCAGCGGTCCGACCGCTTTCGCCGGCCAGGGCTTGTGTCATCCTGCCGCCACCACCCGAATGGATCGCGCGACATGGCCGAACAGGTCCGGAACGTCTTCAAGGGTCGAGTACTGACGCTGAACCTCGAGCAGGTGCGGCTGCCGAACGGCCGGGTCGCCGAACTCGAGATCGCGCACCATCCCGGCGGGGCCGCGATCGTCGCGCTGGACGCCGACGGGCGCATCTGCCTGCTGCGCCAGTTCCGGCACGCGGCCGGCGGCTGGCTGGACGAATTGCCGGCCGGCAAGCTCGACGGCGGCGAGCCGCCGATCGAGTGCGCCGTCCGCGAACTGGCCGAGGAAGCCGGCATGAGCGCCGGACGCTGGGACAAGCTCGGCGAATACCTGAGCTCGCCCGGCGTGTTCACCGAGGTGATCCACCTGTTCCTGGCCCGCGACCTCGTCCCCGTGGAGTCGGCCCCGGAGGAACACGAGGTCTTCGAGGTGAACTGGCTGCCGCTGGACGAGGCGGTCGACCCGCGCCGCCCACGGCGGCATCCGGGACGGCAAGACCCTG
Organism: uncultured Gammaproteobacteria bacterium; assembly: GCA_963776815.1. Classification (GTDB taxonomy): domain Bacteria; phylum Pseudomonadota; class Gammaproteobacteria; order Steroidobacterales; family Steroidobacteraceae; genus RPQJ01. The sequence continues at coordinate 749,996 of CAVZNZ010000012.1, read as the reverse complement.
GTCGGCCTGTTCTGGGCCAGCGAGGCCCTGCGCGGCAATCCGTGAACAGTCTCGCATTCCAACGGCGCGCGGATTCTGTAACATCCGTGCGTGCAGACCGCATCTCGAGCGGAGCACGACAATGGCTGACAAACCTGGCACCAAGCCGCCCGGGCGGGTACCTCCGCCGGCCAGCAAGGGAAGCGACCCCGGCCGCCTCGGCGTGGATGATCGCGGCAACGTCACCTGGGAGTGGACCGACGACCCGGACCTGGTCGCGGACGACACGCTCGGCGGTGCCGAGCGCATGCGGGCCCTCGTCGATCCGACCCTCAAGGTCAAGGACGACGACGACGACCCGAGCAACCCGATCAAGTCCAATCCGAAGGGACTGAAGACCGGCTACAACCCGTACAACAGCGGCGCGCTCGGCAAGCAGAGCTGGAAGAAGAAGAAGAACCTGAAGGAGCTGTCGAAGTGGATCGAGCTGCGCAAGAAGCTGGGCGAAAAGAAGGACGAGTCGTAACCGGCTCGCGTTCAGCGCCACTGCGCCGCGTGGCGCAGCTTGGCGTGCCGGCCGAGCCGGTAGAACGCGCGCAACTCGGCCAGCATCGCTTCGGGGCGCGCACGCCGGCGTCTCAGGAACCGCTCCTCGAGCCTGCGGCAGAATCGCGCCGCGAAGTGGTGCGCTTCCTCGTACCGCGCGCGCTCGGCCTCGGACAGGTTCGGCAGGAAACCCACGCTCTCGAACAGCCGGTGGAAGAGCTCCGCCGGAAAGCGGCCGTCGCGCTGCGCCAGCGTGAGCTGCAGCGCGCTCGCGTACTTGTCCACCTCGCCCTGCAGCTCGAGCTCGAGCAGCGACACGCTGCGCGCGCGCACGGCGCACCAGACGAAGTAGTGGAAGTGGCTCACGCCCTCGAGCGCCGTGCAGAAGTCGGCGAGGTTTTCCTCCGACAGCGGCCGCAGCGGACAGCGCTTCGCGAGCCGCTGCAGCACCGCAGCGTCGACGTACAGGCTGAGCTCCACGCCCTCCTCGCCCTCCGCGATCAGCAGCTGCTCATCCGTCGGCGGCCTTGCGGCTCCCTGCAGCGCGGCCGCGTGGGCCGCGTCCGTGATCAGGAAATCGTGCACGTCCTGCGTCCGCCGGCGCGTCGTAGAGCCCGGCGAGCCTGGCCTGCAGTTGCCGTACCAGCATGTATCGGTCCCTGCTCAGTGCTTCGCGCGGCCCATGGGCACGACGGCCGGGCCACTCCCATCTGCTGCAGCAGGCCGTGGGCGCGCGGGCTGCCGGTCTTCAACCAGACTTCGTAGAGCCGCAGCACGTCGCGATCGGAATTGCGCCACGACATCTCGCTGACTTCGTTCAGTGCGTCGACGAGCCGCTGGAACTTCGCGGCGAGCTCGGCGAATACGCCCGCCAGCGCCCGGCCGCGCACTCCGTGCCCGCAGGAATCGGCGAGTGTTCCGTAGGCACGACCACCCATCGCGATGTGATAGTCCACGTCGACGAGCCTGCGTGCGAACCCGTGCGACAGGAAGCCCGCGACGAACAGGCTGACGTCGCCCATCCGCTGCAGGGTGCGGCTGCGCTGCTCCGCGGACGGCGCGCTCGCTGCGTCGGCCAGCATCAGCGCGAGCGGCTTCAGCCGCGGTCCCTCGCGGGTCTGGTCGAACAGCGCCTCGGAGCGGGAGAACATCGTCAGCATGTTCACCACGTAGTGCTCGGTGTGGTCATCGACGCCGATCTCGAGCCGTCGCAGCGCGTCGTGCACGGCGTCGCGGAAGAACTCCTGCAGGTTGCGGACGTCGATTGCGGACTCGGCGGGCGCATCGGGGCTCATGGTTTCCTCACTGTTGCGGGGGAACGATGGCAGCCGGCCCGCGCGGCTGCTGACAGCCGTGCGGGCAGGGGAAATCGGTGCTGGATGCGGGGCGGGTCGCGCGGGCGGTGAGGATCAGCCGATCCATTCCCGGCCCACGCTGCAGGTGCAGCGGCGGAAAGCCATGCGGTGAACTTACCGAAAGCGATCGCGTGTGATCAAGTGCCTGGCATCGGCGTGGATCACGCTTTGCACATAAGATGCGCCGCAACGGACTTTCACCGGGGCACGGACATGCGGGTCTACGGCATCGTCGGGCGCAAGAACACGGGCAAGACGCATCTCGTCGCGCGGCTGGTACGCGCAGCGACGGCACGTGGCCTCGTCGTCTCGACCGTGAAGCACGCGCATCACGCGTTCGACGTCGACCAGCCCGGCAAGGACAGTTACGTGCATCGCGAGGCGGGGGCGCACGAAGTCGTGGTGACTTCAGCGCAGCGCTGGGCCCTGCTGCACGAGAACCGCGGCACCGCCGAAGCCACGCTGCCCGGGTTGCTCGCACTGCTCGCGCCTTGCGACCTCGTCCTGGTCGAGGGCTTCAAGGCCGGCACGCACCCGAAGCTCGAGGTCTACCGTGCGTCCTGCGGGCAGCCACCGCTGTCGGCCGACGACGCCTCGATCGAGGCGATCGCGACTGATGATGCGACCAGCGTCCGCGGCGGACTTCCCCGCCTGCCGCTGGATGACACGGATGCCGTGCTCGATTTCGTGCTGGCGCGCGCCGGCCTCGAGCGCTCAGCCTGACGCGGCGAGCAGCCGCACCAGCTCCTCGAGCGACCCGATCGTGTGCTCCGGCGCCGGCTGCGGGCCGGGCCAGGCCGAGCCGTCGCGATTGAGCCAGACCGGACGGATGCCCGCGCGGCGCGCACCATCGACATCGGCCTCCGGATCGTCGCCGACGTGCAGTGTCGCTGCGGCGGCGACCTGAGCCGCGTCGAGCAGCATCGCGAAGATGCGCGGATCCGGCTTCAGCATGCCGGCGTCGCGCGCCGCCAGGCTGCGTTCGAAATAGTGCGCCAGCCCGATCGCGGCGAGGTCCGCGTTGCCGTTGCTGATCGCGAACAGCCGGTAACGCCCCGCAAGCCACTCGAACGCCGGCAGCACGTCGTCGTACAGCGCGACCTCGTTGCGCGCGCGGTAGAAGACGTCGAACGCCTCGTACGCCATCGACTCCGGGTATCCGGCCTCGCGGGCGTGGGCGAGCAGCGCCTGCGTGCGCAGCCACGTGAAGTCGTGACGCATCGCCGGGTGCTCGATCGCCATCCGCGCCCGCAGGTCGCGCATCGACTCGAGCGTGTGCTGCTCCAGCACGCGCGGGTAGCGCTCGGCGAGGAAACGCAGCATCACGTGCTCCGCGCGCAGGATCACCGGGCCCACGTCCCAGAGGGTGTCGTCGAGATCGAAGATGATCGCCTGGACTTCGCGCATCGTATCCACGAGTCTAGCCGACCTGCGCAGGGGCAATGCAGGCGGGGACAGTTCGATGAAGATCGGTGCAACCAGGTTCGGGCAGAGGATCCTGCGGCCCACCGGCGCCCTCGAGCTGATGCTGGATCTGGGCGAAGCCGCGCTGCCAGCACCGGGCCGCAGGGTTCACATGCTGGGCGGCGGCAATCCTGCGCGCATCCCCGAAGTGGAAGCCGCGTACCGCCGTCGGCTCCGTGAGATCGCGGCAGACGACGCCGAGTTCGGCCGGTTCGCCGCGACCTACTCTGCGCCCGCCGGAGATCACTCTTTCCGCGCGGCCGTCGCCGACGCCTTGTCGCGAAAGTACGGATGGCCGCTGTCTGCAGGCAACGTCGCGCTGACGAGCAGCAGCCAGATGGCGTTCTTCGTCCTGTTCAACCTGTTCGCGGGCGAGCTGGGCGACGGCTCATCGAGGCGCGTGCTGTTGCCGCTGGCTCCCGAGTACATCGGTTACGCGGACGTCGGCCTGTCGGACGGCATGCTCGTCTCGCAACGGGCCGTCATCGAGGAACTGCCCGAAGGGTTCTTCAAGTACCACGTGCAGTTCGACGGCCTCGATGCGGTCGCCGACATTGGCGCGATCTGCGTGTCGCGCCCGACCAACCCTTCCGGAAACGTCCTTACGGTCGCGGAACTCGAGCGACTCGACGCAATCGCGCAGGCCCGCGGCGTGCCGCTGATCATCGATGCCGCCTACGGCCAGCCGTTTCCCGGCATCCAGTTCGCCGAGCCTGGGCTGTGCTGGAACCGCAACACGATCCTCTGCCTGAGCCTGTCCAAGCTCGGGTTGCCGGCGACCCGCACGGGCATCGTGGTCGCGGACGAGGACGTGGTCGAGGCGCTGACCGCCTTCAACGCGACGGCATCGCTGGCTCCGGTCGCATCCGGCGCGGTCATCGTCGAACCGATGTTGCGCAGCGGCGAGCTCGAGACGATCTGTGAAGAATCGATCCGACCCTACTACGCCGCCCGGCTGCGACAGGCCGTGGAATGGCTGCAGGACGCATGTCGCGACCTGCCGCTGCGCATCCATCGCCCGGAAGGCGCGTTCTTCCTGTGGCTCTGGTTTCCCGGGTTGCCGATCTCGAGCCAGGAGCTCTATCGCCGCCTCAAGGCGCGCGGCGTGTTCGTGCTTTCCGGGCACCATTTCTTCCCGGGCCTGAACGACGACTGGCCGCATCGCCACGAGTGCATACGCATCAACTACTCGCAGCAGCCCGAGAGCGTGGCGGCCGGCGTGCGGGCGATCGCGGAGGAAGTCCGGCGGGCGATGCAGTGAGCTGCCCGCGCTCGGCCAGGAACGGCCGCAACACCTTCGCGGTGTGCGACTTCGCGACGGCCTTGGCCACGTCTTCGGGCGATCCCTGGGCCACGATGCGGCCACCACCCGATCCGCCTTCGGGCCCGAGGTCCACGATCCAGTCCGCCTCGGCGATCACGTCGAGGTTGTGCTCGATGACCACGACCGTGTTGCCGGCGTCCACCAGCCGGTGCAGCACGTGCACGAGCTTCTCGACGTCGGCCATGTGCAGTCCGACCGTGGGCTCGTCGAGCACGTAGAGCGTCCGCTGGCCGGACCTGAGCCGCGCCAGCTCCGTCACGAGCTTGATGCGCTGCGCCTCGCCGCCGGACAGCGTCGGGCTCTGCTGCCCGAGCGTGAGATAGCCGAGCCCCACGTCCTGCAGCAGGCTGAGCGCGCGGTGAATCCGCGGATGGGCCGTGAAGAACTCGACGGCCTCGTCCACGCTCATCGCGAGCACGTCGCCGATGCTGCGCCCGCGAAACTGGACGGCCAGCGTCTCCGCGTTGAACCGGCGGCCGCCGCACGAATCGCACAGCACCTTCACGTTCGGCAGGAAGCTCATCTCGATCGTCTGCACGCCCTGCCCTTCGCACGCATCGCAGCGCCCGCCGGCCGCGTTGAACGAGAAGCGCGACGGCCCGTAGCCGCGCACGCGCGACTCGGTGGTGCCGGCGAACAGTCGCCGGATGTCGTCCCAGAATCCGACGTAGGTCGCCGGACAGGAGCGCGGCGTGCGGCCGATCGGCGTCTGGTCCACCTCGAGCACGCGCTCCACGTGCTCGATGCCCGCGATCGCCTTGCAGCCGATCCAGCGGGCCGCGCGCCCGCGGCGCTTCTTCTCGCCCGCTCGCACGTGCAGGTTGGCGTAGAGCACGTCGCGCGCCAGCGTCGACTTGCCCGAGCCGGAAACGCCGGTCACGACGGTCAGCCTCGCGAGCGGAATGCGTGCATTGACCTTGCGCAGGTTGTGCAGCTCCGCCTGCTCGATCGCCAGCGCCGGGTCGCCCCGCCGCACCGGGCGGCGTGGTGCGAGCGGATGGAGCAGCGGCGACGCCAGGAACCGGCCGGTCAACGACTCCGGAGCGGCAATCAAGTCCGCGATGCGACCCTGGCCGACGACGCGGCCGCCGCGTGTCCCCGCGCCCGGCCCGAGGTCGATCACGTGGTCCGCGCGACGGATCGTGTCCTCGTCGTGCTCGACCACCAGCAGCGTGTTGCCCTTCGCACCGAGTCGCTCGAGCGTGTCGAGCAGCACGGCGTTGTCGCGCGGGTGCAGCCCGATCGTGGGCTCGTCGAGCACGTAGCAGACCCCCTGCAGGTTGGACCCGAGCTGGGCCGCAAGGCGGATCCGCTGCGCCTCGCCGCCCGACAGCGTCGGCGCCGCGCGATCGAGCGAGATGTAGCCGAGCCCCACGTCGCGCAGGAACTCGAGCCGTGCGCGAATCTCCGCCAGCAGGTCGCGTGCAATCTCCCGCTCGCGCCCCGCGAGCTTCAGCTTGCCGAAGAACTCCTGCGCGCCGTCGACCGGCAGCGCCGCCAGCTGGGCGATCGAGCGTTCGCGAAACCGGACACCGAGCGCCTCGGGATTGAGCCGCTGGCCGTCGCAATCCGGGCAAGCGGCGGTCTCACCCTCGAACCAGTCGTTCCACCAGATCTCCTCGCCGGTCTGTTCCGCGTCGAATCCCTTGATCGCGAGCCCGGTGCCGAAGCAGGTCCCGCACCAGCCGTGCTTCGAGTTGTACGAGAACAGGCGCGGATCGGGTTCCGCGAAGCTGCGCCCGCAGGACCGGCAGGCACGGCGCGTCGAGAAGACGCGCACGCGGCCCCGGTCGAGCACGTGCACCACGCCCTTGCCGAAATCGAGCGCCCGCTGCAGGCAGGCACGCAGCTCCTGCTCCGACTTCGGCGCGACGAGCATCTCGCCGACCGGCAACTCGATCGTGTGCTCGCGGAACCGGTCGAGGCGCGGCCACTTCGCGGTCGGCAGGTATTCGCCGTCGACCCGCAGGCGCTCGTAGCCCCTGGCGACGGCCCACTTCGCGATGTCGGTGTAATAGCCCTTGCGCGCGACGACCAGCGGCGCGAGCAGCACGATGCGCCGCCCACGTGCCTCGCGGGCCAGCCGCGCCACGATCGCCTCCGCACTCTGCGGCTCGATCGGCACGTCGCAGTCGGGACAGTGCTGCGTGCCGAGCTTCACGTACAGCAGCCGCAGGAAGTGGTGCACTTCGGTCAGCGTGCCGACCGTGCTCTTGCGGCCGCCGCGGCTGGTGCGCTGCTCGATGGCGACGGTCGGCGGGATGCCGAAGATCGCGTCCACGTCCGGCCGCCCGGCGGGTTGCACGAACTGCCGGGCGTAGGCGTTCAGCGACTCGAGGTAGCGACGCTGGCCCTCGGCGAACACGATGTCGAACGCCAGCGTGGACTTGCCCGAGCCCGAGACGCCGGTGACGACGGTCATGCCTGCGCGCGGAATCTCGACGTCCACGTCCTGCAGGTTGTGCTCGCGCGCCTTGTGCACCACGATCGAGTCGCGCGGCGCGTCCGCGACGCGCTCGAGCGGGCTCGGCACCGCCGGCAACTCGGCGCGACCGGTGCGCAGCACTCGCTGCCGCTCTGCCTCGAACTCGAGCAGCGCGCGTCCGGTGTGCGACTCCCTGCAGCGGCGACCTGCTCGGGCGTACCGGACGCGACCAGCGTGCCGCCGCGCTCGCCGCCCTCCGGCCCGAGATCGATGATCCAGTCGGCCGCGCGGATCACGTCGAGGTTGTGCTCGATCACGACCAGCGAGTGCCCGGCGTCCATCAGCCGGCGGAACGCGCCGAGCAGCTTCGCGACGTCGTCGAAGTGCAGGCCGGTCGTCGGCTCGTCGAACAGGAACAGCTTCGACTCCTCGGCCTCGCCGCCACGGCTCGCGGCGACGAGGTGGCCTGCGAGCTTCAGGCGCTGCGCCTCGCCCCCGGACAGCGTGGGCACGGGTTGCCCGAGCCGCAGGTAATCGAGCCCCACCGCGACGAGCGGCTCGAGGCACTCGAGGACCTCGCGGTCCCCGGCGAAGAAGCCGGCGGCCTCGGACACCGTCATGTCGAGCACGTCGGCGATGCTCGGCGCAGGCCCGCTGCCGCGTGCCATCTTCACCTCGAGCGTCTCGGGCCGGTAGCGCCGTCCGTCGCAGTCGGGGCAGCGCAGGTACACGTCGGAGAGGAACTGCATCTCGACGTGCTCGAAGCCGTTGCCGCTGCAGGTGGGGCAGCGCCCGGTGCCGGAGTTGAAGCTGAACGTGCCCACCGTGTAGCCGCGCTCCATTGCGACCGGCTCCGCGGCGAAGCGCTTGCGGATCACGTCGAAGGCGCCGACGTAGCTCGCGGGGTTCGAGCGCGTCGTGCGCCCGATCGCCGTCTGGTCGACCATCACCACCGCCGCGACGTGCTCGGCGCCGCGCAACGCACGGTGCGCGCCCGGCGATTCGGTCGGCTTGCCCTTGGCGCGCAGCAGCGCCGGGTACAGCACGTCCTGCACCAGCGTCGACTTGCCCGAGCCGGACACGCCCGTGACGCATACGAGCCGTTGCAGCGGAATCTCGACGTCGAGATCGCGCAGGTTGTGCTGGCTTGCGCCTTCGACGACCAGGCGTGGATCACCAGGCTGCGGTGCGCCGCGTCGCCCCGCCGCGACGGCGGCGTCCTTGCGGCCGGACAGGTACTGCGCGGTGAGCGTGTCGGAGCGATGCGCCAGTTCACCGGGCGTGCCGTTGAACACTACCTGGCCGCCGTGCTCGCCAGGTCCCGGCCCGAGGTCGATCACCCGGTCGGCCGACAGCATGATCTGCGGGTCGTGCTCGACGACCAGCAACGAGTTGCCGTTGTCGCGCAGGCGCAGCATCACGTCGATCACGCGGCGCATGTCGCGCGGATGCAGGCCGATCGACGGCTCGTCGAGCACGAACAGCGTGTTGACGAGCGACGTGCCGAGCGCAGTGGTCAGGTTGATGCGCTGGACCTCGCCGCCCGACAGCGTGCGGGACTGCCGGTCGAGCGTGAGGTAGCCGAGCCCGACGCGCACCAGGAAGTCGAGGCGCGAGCGGATCTCGCCGAGCAGCAGGTCCGCGGCTTCGTCGAGCGGCGCCGGCAGCGCGAGATCCGCGAAGAAGTCGCGCGTGCGCTCGATCGGCAGCAACATCAGGTCGTTGACGTTCAGCCCGCGCCCGTCCGTGCCGGTTCCGAGCCGCCACAGCAGCGCCTCGGGCTTGAGCCGCGCTCCACCGCAGTCACCGCAGGGCGTGTAGCTGCGGTACTTCGACAGCAGCACGCGGATGTGCATCTTGTAGCTCTTCGTCTCGAGCCACGCGAAGAAGCGTCGCGCCCCGTACCAGACTTTCTTTTCCCACGGGCCCTCGCCGTCGATGACCCAGCGACGCTGCTCGTCCGACAGCTCGGCCCACGGCGTGTCGAGCGGGATGCCACGCTTGCGTGCGAACCTGACGAGGTCGTCCTGGCATTCCCGGTACGACTCCGTCTGCCAGGGCCTGATCGCACCGCCGCGCAGCGTCCGCGACTGGTCCGGCACCACGAGGTCGTAGTCGACGCCGATCACTCGCCCGAAGCCACGGCAGGTCTCGCAGGCCCCGAGCGGCGAGTTGAACGAGAAGAGGCTCGGCGTCGGTTCGCGATAGTGGATGTCGCAGTCGGCGCAATGCAGGTCCGTCGAGAATTTCCGGACCGGGGTCATTCTCCTGTTCGGCGACCCGAAAAGGAGAATGTCCCCCTCCGCGCGGAGCGCGATGCGACCGCGCCCGACGCGCAGCGCGGCCTCCAGCGCCTCGAGGATGCGGCTGCTGCCCGCGCCTCCGAGCCGGAACCGGTCCTGCACGATCTCGAGCGTGTTCCCCTGCTTCGAGTGCACGCGCGTATAGCCCTGCTGCTCGAGCAGCTGCAGCACCTCCCGCTCCGTGAAGTTGTCGGGCACGACGACCGGGAAGGTCACGACCAGGCGTGCATCGGCGTCGATGCCGCTGGCCTCGAGCTCGTGCAGGATGCTTTCCGGCGAGTCCCGCCGCACCGGCTGCCCGCAGCCACGGCAATGGAGACGCGCCGCGCGGGCGTACAGCAGCTTCAGGTGGTCGTTCAGCTCCGTCATCGTCCCGACGGTCGAGCGCGACGTGCGCACCGGGTTCGTCTGGTCGATCGCGATGGCCGGCGGAATGCCCTCGATGCGGTCCACCTGCGGCTTGTCCATCCGGTCCAGGAACTGGCGCGCGTACGGCGAGAAGGTCTCGACGTAGCGGCGCTGGCCCTCCGCGTAGACCGTGTCGAAGACCAGCGACGACTTGCCCGATCCGGACACGCCGGTCACGACGACCAGCTGCCGCAGCGGAATGTCGAGGTCGAGTGCGCGCAGGTTGTTCTGCCGCGCGCCACGGATACGGATGGAATCGTGCGCTGGTACGGTCATGGGGGCCCCGCCGGCGATGGGTGCATACGGTCGGGGAGGTCCACGCTACCACGATCTGCCCGGATGTCGGATACTTCGCGGCACAACTATTCCAATGCCGGGAAGCCCAATGCGTTTCCTCTCCGCCCTGATGCCGCGCGAGGCGCGGTTCTTCGCCCTGTTCAACCGCCACGCCGAGCTGATCGTCGAGGGCAGCCGCGCTGCCGCCGAGCTCGTCCGCGACTATGCGGACGAGGCCAAGCGCGCAGCGCTGATCGCGCGGATCGGCGACGTCGAGCGCAGCGCCGACAAGGTCACCTACGAGACCGTCCAGCTGCTGCACTCGACGTTCATCACGCCGTTCGACCGCAACGACATCCACCGGCTGATCTCGGCCATGGACGACATCCTCGACCTGATCCAGGACGCGGCCGAGTCGATGCACCTGTTCGACATCCAGACGCTGCCGCCGGAGGCGCCGCGACTGGCCCGCCTGCTCGAGGACTGCTGCGGCAAGGTGCAGCAGGCGGTGGCGCTGCTCTCTTCGATGGACAATGCGACGAGGGCGCTGGCGCTCGCCCAGGAGATCGACGCGCTCGAGAGCGAGGCCGACGCGGTCGAGCGCGCCGGGATCTCCAGGCTGTTCCGCGAGGAGCAGGACGTCCGGCAGCTGATCAAGCACAAGAACGTCTACGAGTACCTGGAGAACGCGATCGACAAGTGCCAGGACGTCGCCAACGTGATCGAGGCGGTGGTCGTGGAGAACGTCTGAGCATGGATCTGCAGATCCCGCTCGATGACGCTCGGCGTGCTGGTCGCGCTGGCGCTGGTGTTCGACTTCATGAACGGCTTCCACGACGCCGCGAACTCGATCGCGACCGTGGTCTCGACCGGCGTGCTGCGGCCCTACCAGGCGGTGGCCTGGGCGGCTTTCTTCAACTTCGTCGCGATCTTCATCTTCCACCTGAAGGTCGCCGCGATGGTGGGCAAGGGCATCGTCGACCCGGTCGCGGTGGACCAGTACGTGATTTTCGGGGCCCTGGTCGGCGCCATCGCCTGGAACCTGATCACCTGGTACTACGGCATTCCGTCGAGCTCGTCGCACGCGCTGATCGGCGGCCTGATCGGCGCGACGATCGCCAAGGCCGGCACGGGCCCGCTGCTCGCGCCGGGCATCGTCAAGACCGCGTCGTTCATCTTCATCTCGCCGCTGCTCGGCATGCTGCTCGGCGGGCTGCTGATGATCGGCGTGTCCTGGGCGTGCCTGCGCGCCGCGCCGCGGCGCGTCGACCGCTGGTTCCGGCGGCTGCAGCTCGTCTCGTCCGCGCTCTACAGCATCGGGCATGGCAGCAACGACGCGCAGAAGACCATGGGCATCATCTGGCTGCTGCTGATCGCGGCGGGCGTCACGACGAAGGATCACCTGCCGAGCTGGGTGATCGTCAGCTGCTACGTCGCGATCGCGCTCGGCACGATGTTCGGCGGCTGGCGCATCGTGAAGACGATGGGACAGAAGATCACGAAGCTCCGTCCCGTCGGCGGTTTCGCCGCGGAGACCGGCGGCGCGATCACGCTGTTCCTCGCGTCGAGCCTCGGCATCCCGGTATCCACCACGCACACGATCACCGGCGCCATCATCGGCGTCGGCTCCGCGCAGCGCACGCGAGCCGTGCGCTGGGGCATCGCCGGCAACATCGTGATTGCGTGGATCATCACGATGCCCGCTGCGGCACTGATCGCGGCGGCGGGTACTGGCTAGGCAAGGTGCTGATCTGAGATGACCCGCGACGAAACCGGCCGCTACCCGCACCTGCTCGCCCCGCTCGACCTCGGCTTCGCAACGCTGCGCAACCGTGTGCTGATGGGCTCGATGCACACGGGCCTCGAGGACAGCGCGAAGCTGTTTCCCCGCCTCACGAGGTATTTCGCGGAACGCGCGCGCGGCGGAGTCGGGCTGATCGTCACCGGCGGGTTCGCGCCGAACATCGAGGGCTGGACGTCGCCGTTCGGCGGGCGGCTCACGACGCATGCGGCCGCGGCCCGGCACCGGCCCATTACCGATGCCGTGCACGCCGAGGGCGGCCGGATCGCGCTGCAGATCCTGCACACCGGCCGCTACGGCTATCACCCGCTGTCGGTCGCGCCGTCCCGGATCAAGTCGCCGATCACGCCGTTCACGCCACGCGCCCTGTCGTCCCGCGGCGTCGAGCGCCAGATCCGTGCCTTCGTGCGCTGCGCTTCGCTCGCACGGGAAGCCGGCTACGACGGCGTCGAGGTGATGGGCTCCGAGGGCTACTTCATCAACCAGTTCCTCGTGAAGCACACGAACCGGCGCGCCGACGACTGGGGCGGCGACTACTCGAACCGGATGCGGCTGCCGGTCGAGATCGTCGCGCGCACTCGCGAGGCGGTGGGCAGCGACTTCATCATCGTGTACCGCCTGTCGATGCTCGACCTCGTGCCGGACGGGAGCAGCTGGGACGAAGTGGTGCAGCTTGCGAAGGCGGTCGAGCGCGCGGGCGCCACGATCATCAACACCGGCATCGGCTGGCACGAGGCGCGCGTGCCCACGATCGCGACGTCCGTGCCCCGGGCAGCCTTTGCCTGGGTGACGCGCAAGATGAAGGGCGAGGTCGGCATTCCGCTCTGCACGACGAACCGGATCAACACGCCGGAGGTCGCCGAGCAGTTGCTGGCCGACGGATGCGCGGACATGGTCTCGATGGCGCGCCCGCTGCTGGCCGACCCCGACTTCGTCAACAAGGCCGCGGCGGGACGGGCCGACGAGATCAATACCTGCATCGCCTGCAACCAGGCCTGCCTCGATCACGTGTTCCAGCGCAGGATCGCGTCGTGCCTCGTCAACCCGCGCGCGGGCCACGAGACGGAACTCGTGTACGCGCCGGCACCGGCAGCGAAGCGCATCGCCGTGGTCGGCGCGGGACCTGCGGGCCTCGCCTGTGCGACGGTGCTCGCGGAGCGCGGGCATTCGGTCGACCTGTTCGAAGCAGCGGCCGGGATCGGCGGCCAGTTCAACATGGCGATGCGGATCCCGGGCAAGGAAGAGTTCGCCGAGACGCTGCGCTACTTCGGGCGGCGCCTCGAGGTCGTCGGCGTCCGGGTGCACCTCGGCACGCGCGTAGCGGCGGAGCAACTGATCGCCGGCAGGTACGACGACGTCGTGCTCGCGACCGGCGTGACGCCACGCGATCCGCGGATCGACGGCGAAGACGAGCAGCGCCGCGCCGGACGCGTGCTGTCCTACGTCGACGTGCTGCTGCACGGCCGCCCCGTCGGCCGCCGCGTTGCGATCGTCGGCGCTGGCGGCATCGGCTTCGACGTGGCGGAATTCCTCGTGGCCGGCGGGCACTCGACGTCGACCGACGCCGCGGCCTGGATGGCCGAGTGGGGTGTTGGCGATCCGGCGGCGAGTCGTGGCGGTCTCGTGCAGCCGCGGATCGAGCCGCCGGCCAGGCAGGTGCACCTGCTGCAACGCAAGGCCACGCCGCTCGGCAAGGGCCTCGGCAAGACGACCGGCTGGATCCACCGTGCGGCACTGCGGATGAAGCGCGTCGAGATGATCGGCGGCGTCAACTACGAGCGCGTCGACGAGCGCGGACTGCACGTCACGTTCGGCGCAGCGCACGAGAAGCCGATGCTGATCGAGGCGGATACGATCGTGCTGTGCGCCGGCCAGGATCCGCAGCGCGAACTGGCCGCGCCGCTGCAGGCTGCCGGCGTCAAGGTGCACCTGATCGGCGGTGCCGACGTCGCCGCCGAGCTCGACGCGAAGCGCGCGATCGACCAGGGCTCGCGACTGGCCGCGAGCCTCTAGCTTCAGGCCATTACTCCAGCGGGAACGGCACCCGCGCCCGGCCGGTCGCGTGCTCTTCCACGCGCTTCGCCGCGTGGATCGCCTTCAGCAGCTGCGAGTGGACCTGCACCTCCTGGCCCGACAGCAGGAAGCGGTCCGCGAGCTCGAGGACCTTTTCGAGCAGGTTCCTGCGCTGGTCGAGGTACAGCAGCGCCTTGCCAAGATGGCGCGGGTCGCGCGCCTCGACGTGCAGCACCTCCGCCGTCCTGAGCGCGATGTCGTACTCGGCCGCCGTCGGCTTCTGGCGATAGACGGGCTCGTGCGAGTCCGCGTCCGGGTACTTCCTGTGGAACCGGCCGCGAGGACGCTGGCGCGCCCTTGCGCGGCGGGCCATGCAGCAGGCTGTGGATCACGTCGCTGGTGGTCAGTATCCCGATCACGTGCTCCTGCTCGTCGACGACCGGCACCGCGTGCACGCCGGCCTCCATCATCCGCTCGGCCGCGTCGCCGACGCTCATGTGCGGCTGCAGGCTCACGACCGGCGTGCGCATCAGCTGCTCGATCGTCAGCCGCTCGTCGAGGAACCGCGCCCGGTCGACGGTTGCCTTCGGCACGAAGTACTCGAGCTTCATCACGTCAGCCGAGCTCAGCATGCCGGCCAGCTTGCCGCCCCGGACCACGGGCAGGTGGTGGATCGGGTACTGCAGGAAACAGTCGAGCACTTCGCTGACCGGACGGTCCGCTTCGATCACGACCACGGTCTCGGTCATGACGCGCGATACGGGTTCTTCGGGTCTCATGTCATGCCTCGGCGCGCAGCCCTGCGCAGGTCGGCCTGGGCTGGACCTGGGCGCGCGCTCAATCGCTGCAAGGCTGCACCGGCGGCGGTGCGACTGGACATCCGTACTGCCCGCAGCACTGGCGACGGGCTAGCGCGACATCCAGACGGTCTCTGCGCGGGTGGCGCCCGGGGCGACGCCCGCGCTGTCGAGCAGCATCTCGACCTTGTCACGGTAACTGCGGCTCAGCTTGATCTCCTGGCCCGACTGGAGACGCAGGAAGCACTCGCCGTTCAGGTGCGGTCGCAGCGCCGCCACGCGCGCGAGGTTGACGATCGTCGAGCGGTGCACGCGCTGGAACAGCCGCGGGTCGAGCATCTCCTCGAGCTCCTTCATCGTCGCCCGCAGCACGTGCGTCTGCCCCGCCGCGTGCAGGCACATGTAGTCGCCGGCGGCGTCGACCCAGTCGATCGTCGCCACGTCGAGCCGGATCGTCTCGCGGCCGACGCGGATCGGCAGCACGGTCGCATGGCGACGCACAGCGCGTCCGGCGGCCGCTGCGAGCGCGTCCGCTTCGATCTCACCCTTGCCCGAGGTCTCGGCGAGCAGCGCCATCAGCTGCTCGCGCTGGGCGACGGCCTGCTGCTGGTGCCACTGCGCACGCACGCGATCGAGCGCGCGCGTGAGCCGGTCGCCGTCGACGGGCTTCAGCAGGTAGTCGAGTGCGTGCGCGTCGAAGGCCTGGATCGCGAAGCGGTCGAAGGCGGTCACGAACACGATCATCGGCAGGCTTTGCTGCGGCACCTGCGCGATCACGTCGAGGCCCGACAGGCCCGGCATCTGGATGTCGAGGAACATCAGGTCCGGCGCGAGTTCGGTGATCGCCGCGATCGCCTCGCGGCCGTTGGCGCACTGGCGGACGATCTCGATGTCGGGCGCCTCGCGCAGGCGCAGCTCGAGCCCGCGGCGGGCGAGCGGTTCGTCGTCGACGATGATCGTGCGGATGCTCATGGCTGGACGGCCCGCTCGAATGGTAACTCGATCTCGATCCTGAGGCCCGGCCGCGCGAAGCGCACGGACATCTGCTGGTGCTCGCCGTAGAGCACCGCCAGGCGCTCGCGCGTGTTGCGATAGCCGACGCCCCGGCCCTCGCCGAGGGTGACGCCCACGGGCAGGCCCGGGCCGTCGTCCTGCACGACGAGCCGCAGGGTCCGCTGGTCCGCGTGCGCCTCGATGCGCAGCCGGCCGCCCTCCTCGCGCGGCCCGATCGCGTGCTTCAGCGCGTTCTCGATCAGCGGCTGCAGGATCAGCGACGGCACCAGCGCCGGCAGCGCAGCGTCCTCGACGTCGAACTCGAGTCGCAGCCGCTCGGCGAAGCGCAGCTTCTCGATGCCGAGGTAGAGGTCGAGTGCGGCCAGTTCCTCGCGCAGCGTCACTTTCTTCATCGGGTCCTGGTCGAGCGTGTGACGCAGGAACTCGGAGAGCCGCCCGACCGCCTGGTTCGCAACCTTGCCCTGGCCGTCGAGGATCAGCGTCGAGATCGCGTTCAGCGTGTTGAACAGGAAGTGCGGGTTCAGCTGATAGCGCAGCATCTTCACCTGCGCTTCCTGTGCGAGCGCGGAGGCCTCGAGCGCCGCCTCGCGCTGCTGCTGCAGCGTCTCGTAGTACTTGATGCCGAAGTACAGGCCCGACCAGCACACGAGCAGGTAGGTGGAACTCAGCGTGCCCGTGAAGATGTCGTACCAGTGCTCGGCTTCCATCCAGTCGCCGACGAACACGCCGTATGAATAGTTGATGATCGCGCGCCAGGCGAGTGCCGTGAGCCACGCGACGAGCAGCACGCCTGCGATCACCACCGGCGGGCGGCGACCCCACAGCCGCCGGTACACGTAGCGCAGCGGTGCCGACAGCAGGAAGCCGCTCGCGGCCGCGGCGAGGATCACCTTGATGTAGGACGCGGGCTTCTCGTACAGCAGTGCGCCGAGGTACTGCGTGATCAGGTACGCGCTCCAGCCGAGCGTGTGCAGCGCCCAGAACAGCAGGTTGCGATTGCGGCGCAGGTCGTCGAGGGTCACCGGCGGAGCTTAGCGGGCGGGCGACCGGGCAGGAAACGGCTCATCGACGTCACGCTACAGTTCGTCGTATTTCCTGCTCGACCCGCGCGACTTCTCGACCGGGTACTTCTCCGCGTTGCGCACGATCTTCGCGAACGCCGCCCGCTCGAGATCCACGTCGAGCTTGTCCGCGAGCCGCACCAGGTACAGCAGCACGTCGGCCATCTCCTGCTCGACTGCCGCGCGGGTTTCCGGCGGCGGGTCGCGGCCCTGCTCCTCGGTCAGCCACTGGAATGGCTCGAGCAGTTCGGCCGCCTCGACCGCGAGCGCAGTCGCGAGGTTGCGCGGCGAGTGAAACTGGTCCCAGTCGCGCTCGGCCGCGAAGTCCCGGAGCGCGTCGCGCAGGCGATCCAGGCTGTCGGTCATGTGCGGGAAGACCCCGCGTCAGGGAATCTGGATCTTGCCGCGCGGCGGCAGCGCCCTGCCCCGCGAGCGCCGAGGCTGCCCCCGCTTCCGGGATGACGATCGACGAGGCCTGCTGCCGGCGCATTTCCTGCAGTTCCTTCATCGTCTCCTCGAAGGCCATCTTCGCGCCCTCGGCGAAACCCTCGCAGGCCTCGGCCGAGCGTCTTCGCGTCGATCTCGAAGCTGAGCGGCAGCGCACCCGCGGGCGTCATGATCTGGGCCTGGCCGACGTACGACGCCGCGCGCGACGGGTCCGGCGTGCCGTCGGCCTTCACCGGCGTCAGCACCCGGATCGTGCCGACCCTGCGATCGGTGAACATGTCCTCGCGGTACAGGTCCTGCGAGTCCATCTTCGGTTCGGGGGCGTTGCTCGGGCCGGCCATGGGCGAAATCCTCGGTGAAAGTCGGATCGACGGATCCGGGGCCGACACGGTACCCGAGGCCGGTCCGCGCGACAACGACGGCTGCGGTCAGAACTGGGCGTCCGGGCCCGGCCCGGGCGCCGGCGGGTTCCAGCCGCTTTCCCGCGGCCAGGGCGTCAGCGCGACGTAATACAGCACGATCAGGTTCACCAGCGGCAGCGACGCGATGATCGCGAGCCACGGCGGGAACCCCATGCGGCCGAAAATCTTCCAGAACGGGACCAGTTGCAGCAGCGACAGGATGGCAATCCAGCGGATCACGTGGGCTCCGGTACGGTGGCGGTGGCGGTGGATGTGATTCTAGGCCGATTGCCTCCGTCGGCGGCGAACACGCGCCCGAGCCGATCGCACTTTGCACGGGCGCGTTGCCTCACCATACTTCGCGGATGTTGCTGGACTCCGTCGCAGGCCCGCGCCGCTCCAGGCGGTGGTGGGCGCCGCTGATACTCGCCCTGGCCTGCCTCGCTGCCAGCGGCTGCCAGACCCTGCATGACATGTGCCGAAAGCCCGCAAGGAGCAGGCCGCCCGGCCCGTCTGCTGCAGCTCCAGTCACGCAACATGCGATTCGCCGACGACTACGTCGGGCGCCTCGTCCGCGTCACTCGCAGCGCCGAATACACCCTGACGGATCCGCAGCAGCGCTACGTCCTCTCGGGCTGGCTGCTGGTGCAGGCCAACTCGGCCTACGTCGACGCCTCCGGCGAGAACCCGTCATCAGCACGCTCGACCTGGTCTCGCTCGCCACGCTCAGCCGGATGATCATGGAAGACTCGGCACCAGAGCAGATTCCGGAGCAGGCGGCCATGCTGATCGCGTCACACCGGGCCTCGAGGCGCAGGCCTGGCAGCTCACGGCCGATCCTGGACCCCGCGCAGCAGGCGGACCTGCGCCGCTGCCTGGTCGAGTGGCGCGCGAAGAACCCGGGCATGCAGAACGCGCCTGTTCATTCGCTTCCAGGAGTTCGTGGCGCTGGTGCCGTCAGCGGGCGGGCAGCATCGCAAGACGCTGATGCCGAGCAGCCTGATGGCCGTCGTCGGCCTCGACCCGATGGCCGGCCTCGACCCGGCCGTGCGGCAGGTCGAACAGGCGCGCCTGCTCGCTGAGCGCGCCATCTACTATGCGCAGCGCATGCCGATCCTCATCGACCTGCAGCTCGACCGCTCGCTGAACCGGCTCGCCGCCGGTCCCGAGTCCCGGAAGCTGCATGCTGCAGACGGCGAGCATGACCGACTCCGCGGCACGCTTTGCGGCCGGCGGCCGAAGCACTGCCCGCGCATTTCGCACAGCGAGCGCGAGGCGCTGGTCAACCAGCTGACCGACCTGCTGGACACCCAGCAGCCACGCTGACGCCGATGCTCTCGAGCTGCGCGGCGCCCTCGAGGCGGGCAACACGACGGCAGCGTCGGTCGACCAGGCCGTGCGCTCGATCGATGCGCTGGTGGCACGCACCCGGAGCCCCCGCCGCCCGGCGGCCGCCCGGCCAGCCCTTCGACGTCACCGAGTACACGCAGGCCGCTGCCGAAATCACCCACGCCGCCGGACCAGTTGCAGCAGTCTGCTGGGCTCGCGCTCGGCACCCAGGCGCCGCAGGTCGGCAACGCGCTCGAGCAGGCGCCACGCAGGGCCGGTCGCTCGTCGACTACCTCTTCGTCCGCGTGGCATGGCTGATCGGACTGCTCTGCTCGCGGGCCTGCTTGCCATGCTGCTGCTCTACCGCTGGCTCGTCACCGCGCCGCACCACATGAACGACGCCGCATCACGACCATCCGCGCCCCGCGCGGCACCACGCTGTCCGCCCGCAGCTGGCTCACCGAGGCGCCGCTGCGCATGCTGATGAACAATCTCGACCCCGACGTGGCGGAGCGGCCCGACGACCTGGTCGTCTATGGCGGCATCGGCCGCGCCGCGCGCAACTGGGACTGCTACGACCGCATCGTCCGAAGGCGCTGCGCTCGCTCGGCGACGACGAGACGCTGCTGGTGCAGTCCGGCAAGCCCGTGGGCGTGTTCCGCACGCATGCCGATGCGCCGCGCGTGCTGATCGCGAATTCGAACCTGGTCGGGCGCTGGGCCACCTGGGACCACTTCCACGAGCTCGACCGCAAGGGCCTGATGATGTACGGCCAGATGACGGCCGGCTCGTGGATCTACATCGGCAGCCAGGGCATCGTGCAGGGCACGTACGAGACCTTCGTCGAGATGGGCCGGCAGCACTACGGCGGCGATCTCGGCGGGCGGTGGATCCTGACGGCCGGCCTCGGCGGCATGGGCGGCGCGCAGCCGCTCGCCGCGACGATGGCCGGCGCGTCGATGCTGGCCGTCGAGTGCCGGCCCGAGCGCATCCAGAAGCGCCTCGACACGCGCTACCTCGACGTGCGCGCGGACACGCTGGACGAAGCACTTGACGCTGATCGAGCGCGCGACGCGCGAGCGCAAGGCGGTCTCCGTCGGGCTGCTCGGCAATGCGGCCGAAGTGCTGCCGGAACTGCTGCGCCGCGGCGTGCGGCCCGATGCGGTCACGGACCAGACCTCCGCGCACGACCCGGTGAACGGCTACCTGCCCGAGGGCTGGACGCTCGAGCGGTGGGACGAGCTGCGCGCAAGCGACCCGCGCGCGGTCGAGACCGCGGCGCGGCGCTCGATGGCGAAGCACGTCGAGGCGATGCTCGCGTTCCAGAAGCTCGGCATCCCGGTGTTCGACTACGGCAACAACATCCGCCAGGTCGCGCTCGACGAGGGCGTGAAGGACGCGTTCGCGTTCCCGGGCTTCGTGCCCGCGTATGTGCGGCCGCTGTTCTGCCGCGGCGTGGGCCCGTTCCGCTGGGCGGCGCTGTCGGGCAACCCGAAGGACATCTATCGCACCGACCAGCAGCGTGAAGGAACTGATCCCGGACGATCCGCACCTGCATCGCTGGCTCGACATGGCGCGCAGCCGCATCCAGTTCCAGGGACTTCCCGCGCGCATCTGCTGGGTCGGCCTCGGGCGAGCGGCACAGGCTCGGCCTGGCGTTCAACGAGATGGTGGCGCGCGGCGAGCTCGAGGCGCCGGTCGTGATCGGCCGCGACCACCTCGACTCGGGCTCGGTCGCGAGCCCCAACCGCGAGACGGAGGCGATGCAGGACGGCTCGGACGCCGTGGCCGACTGGCCGCTGCTCAATGCGCTGCTGAACACCGCGAGCGGTGCCACCTGGGTCTCGATCCACCACGGCGGCGGCGTCGGCATCGGGTATTCGCAGCATTCGGGCGTCGTGATCGTGTGCGACGGCACGGCCGCCGCGGCGAAGCGCATCGAGCGCGTGCTGTGGAACGATCCCGGCCACGGGCGTGATGCGCCACGCCGACGCGGGCTACGGCATCGCGATCGACTGCGCCCGCGAGCACGCGCTGAACCTGCCGTTCCTCGATTGATGCCCGCCTCCCGATGCTGACGCTCTGGCGCAACGCACGCATTGCAACCTGCAACGCGCAGTCGCAGGTTCACGCGCAGGGTGCGGTCGTGACGCGTGCAGGCACGATCGAATGGGTCGGTGATGCGGGCGAGGTTCCCGCCGGGCTGCGGCCCGACCGGACGATCGAACTCGCCGGTCGCTGGCTCACGCCGGGCCTCGTCGACTGCCACACGCACCTGGTGTTCGCGGGGCAGCGCTCGAGCGAGTTCGCGCGCCGCACGTCGGGCACGAGCTACGCCGAGATCGCGCGCGAAGGCGGCGGCATCGTCGGCACGATGCGTGCCACGCGCGAGGCCAGCGAGGACGTGCTGCTCGATCAGGCTCGGCCGCGGCTGCTGTCGCTGCTGCACGAAGGCGTCACGACGGTCGAGATCAAGTCGGGATACGGGCTCGCGGCCGATGCCGAGGCGAAGATGCTGCGAGTCGCGCGCCGGCTCGAAGCCGAGCAGCCGGTCACGGTGTCGACCAGCTACCTCGCCGCCCATGCACTGCCACCCGAGTTCGCCGGCCGTGCGGACGACTACATCGATGCGATCTGCCGCGACTGGCTGCCGGCACTGCACGCACGGTCACCGGGACTGATCGACGCCGTCGACGCCTATTGCGAGGACATCGCCTTCTCGGCCGCACAGTGCGACCGCCTGTTCGCGGCTGCGCGGGCGCTCGGGCTGCCGGTGCGATTGCACGCGGAGCAGTTGTCGAACGTCGGCGGCAGCCTCGTCGCGGCCCGCCACGCAGCGCTGTCCTGCGACCACCTCGAGTACGCAAACGACGTGGATGCGGCCGCCCTCGCCCGCAGCGGCACCGTCGCCGTGATGCTGCCGGTCGCGTTCTACGCGCTGGCCGAGACGCAGCTGCCCCCTCTCGACGCGTTGCGCGCACACGGTGTGCCGCTCGCCGTCGCGTCGGATTGCAATCCCGGCTCGGCTCCCGGTGCGTCTCTGCTGCTCGCGATGAACATGGCCCGGCGCCTGTTCGGGCTCACGAGCGAGGAAGTACTGCTCGGCACGACGCGGCATGCCGCGCGCGCGCTCGGCCTGCAAGGCACGCGCGGATCGATCGCGCCCGGCTGCGCCGCCGACTTCGCCGTGTGGTCGATCGACACGCTCGACGAACTCGGCTACTGGATCGGCTTCAATCCATGCAGCATGGTGGTGAAGGACGGCTCGATCGTGCTCGAGCGCCCGGTGTGAGGAGCGTGCCGTGACCCATCGCAGTGACATGAGCCTCTGGACCGGCCGCGTGGATGCGCTCGACGGCGAACTCGGGAAGCGCTGGCACCAGGTCGTCCGCGCGGCGCAGGGCGCCGACGTTCCCGGCGTCGCGCTGCTGGGCTTCGCCTGCGATGCGGGAGTGAGCCGCAATCACGGTCGGCCCGGCGCGGCTGGCGGACCACGGGAACTCCGCCGGATGCTCGGCAACCTCGCCTGGCACGGCGGCGAGTCAGGCCGCTTGTACGACGATGGCGACGTCGCGTGCGACGGCGACGAGCTCGAAGCCGCGCAGTCCGAATACGCGAGCCGGCTCGCCGCGCTGCTGCGCGCGGGTCACTTGCCGATCGGCCTCGGCGGTGGCCACGAGATCGCCTGGGCCGCGTACCAGGGCCTCGCGCTCGCGCTCGGATCCGACCCGCGACTGCAGCGTCTCGGCATCATCAACTTCGATGCGCACCTGGACCTGCGCCAGCCCGAGAGGCCGGGCCGAGGCACGTCGGGCACGCCGTTCCTGCAGATCGCCGAGGCGCGGGCCGCGGCCGGGCTCGATTCCGCTACCTGTGTGTCGGCGCGAGCAAGGCGTCGAACACCGCTGCGCTGCTCGCGCGCGGCCGGTCGCTGGGCGCCAGGATCGTGTTCGACATCGACGTGGCCGCAGCCGAGGCCGAGCGGACGTTGCATCGCTTCGTCGAGGAATCGTCGGCGATCTACCTGACCTTCTGCCTCGACGTGCTGCCGCCGGCCGTCGCGCCCGGGGTCAGCGCACCCGCCGGTCTCGGAATCGCACTGCACCGGGCGATGCAGCTGCTGCGCGGGGTGCTCGCTTCCTGCGGGCACCGCCAGGCCGGCAGCAAGCTGCTGCTGGCGGACGTCGCCGAGCTGAACCCGGCGCACGACGTGGACGGTCGCACTGCGCGTACCGCGGCCCGGATCGTCTACGAGATCGCGGGATTCTGACAGCGGCACTCGACCGGACGCATTGCAGCGGCGCGGCTGGCGGGCCCGGCTTTTGCCGCCAGCAAGCCGGTTAAGTATCCTGCCGCGATGATCGCCAGATACCCCCGCGCGGGCGCATCCGCCCTCGCCCTCGTCGCTGTCATGGGCATGCTCGCCGCCTGTGCGCGCAAGGAGCCGACCGCCACCCCGGCAGTCAAGCCCGCCACGACGGTCGCCGAGGCGCCTGCATCTGCCGCGGGAAGTCACCTGCCGCCCGGCATCGACTGGTACCAGGGTGACGTGGACGCAGCATTTGCGGCGGCCAAGGCTGCGCCGAAGCCGCTGTTCCTGTACTGGAGCGCCGAGTGGTGCCCGCCCTGCGCGCAGATCAAGTCCACGATCCTCAACCGCCGCGAGTTCCAGGAGCGCAGCAGGCTGTTCGTGCCGGTGTACCTCGACGGCGACACGCCGAGCGCACAGAAGCAGGGCGAGCGCTTCGGCGTGGTCGGCTACCCGACGATGATCCTGTTCCGTCCGGACGGCACGGAAATCACGCGGCTGCCAGGCGGCGTCGACGTGGAGCGCTATGCGAAGATCCTCGACGTAGCGCTTGCGGACGCACGTCCGGTCAAGGAAATCCTCGCGGCGGCGACGCAGGGTGGCGAAGTCTCGTCGAATGACTGGCAGCTGCTCGCGTACTACTCCTGGGGCACGGACAACGGACGAGTGCTGCCGGACAAGGAGCGCGTCGCCACGTTCCGCACGCTGAGCCAGCGCTGCCCCGTCGAGATGCAGCCCGACTGTGCCCGGCTGTTCTTCGACTACCTCGACGCGCAATCGTCGGCGCAGAAGGACGGCAAGAAGGGCATGACGGGACTCGAGCGCGCGACTGCACGACGCACGGTGCTGGAGCTGCTCGCTTCGCCCGCGGTCGGACGCGCCAACACGGACAACCTCGTGTACGGCCCGGAGACCGTCATCGAGCTGCTGTCGACGGCGGGCAGCCCGGAGCGGAAGGAACTCACGAAGGCATGGGGCGCCGCACTCGACCGGCGCGGCGCGGATGCCGACGCGCCGCTGTCCGCGCCTGAGAGCCTGAACGTGCTGCGCGCCCGGGTGCTGCTCGCGAAGCTCGACGCGCCCGATGCGCCGCTGCCTCCCGCGCTGCTGGAGCAGATCCGCACGTCGGTGGCCCGCGTCGATGCCGCAGACCTCTGACCCTTACGCGCGCCAGGCCGCGATCAACTCGGCCGTGGGCCTGTACTGGGAGGCCGGCCTGGGCGACGACGCGAACAAGCTGCTGGTCGCGGAACTGCAGAAATCGAAGTCGCCGTATTACTTCATGCTCGACCTCGCGGACCTTGCGGAGAAGGCCGGCCGCAAGGACGAGGCCGTGAAG
This sequence comes from uncultured Gammaproteobacteria bacterium, assembly GCA_963776815.1. Taxonomy (GTDB): domain Bacteria; phylum Pseudomonadota; class Gammaproteobacteria; order Steroidobacterales; family Steroidobacteraceae; genus RPQJ01. Next base: position 725,405 of record CAVZNZ010000012.1, on the reverse strand, counting down.
TGGCTCGCCCGCGCATACGAAGGCGCGCAGGGACCCGCGACGCGTTTCCAGTGGGGCTACAGCTACCTCGTCGGGCTGCTCGAGATGACGCCGGAGGACTCGAAGACGATCGAGCAGACCGGCCTGCAGGTGCTCGGTGAGCTCGACGGCGCGCCGGACGCGTTCTACCAGCGCACGCGGATGCGCCTCGAGCAATTGAGCGCCAGGCTGCTCGAATGGGGCAAGACCGGCGAGCGCGCAAGAGTGATCGACACGCTGCGTGACCGCACGGCCGAGATCTGCCGCGGCATGCCGGAGGGCGACCCGGGCCGCGGCAACTGCGAGAGTTTCCTCAAGCCTGGCGCGCAGCCCAAGCGCGGCGCGTGATCGAGTACTTGACCGCCGCGCGCTCGTGCTCGGCGCGCCCGGCGATCACGTCGTCCGGGTAGACGAAGTCCTTCTCGAACGTAAGGCCGCACTTCTGCATCACTCGCTGCGACGCGAAGTTGCCCGCGAGCGTGCGCGCGGACACCTTCGCCGCGCCCACGTGCGTGAACGCGTGAACCAGCACCGCGGCGGCGCCTTCCGTTGCCAGCCCGCGACCCCACGCCGGCCGCGCGAGCCGGTAGCCGAGTTCCTGCTCGTCCGCGTCGAAGCGATCTGGCCGCAGGTGGAACCAGCCGAGGAACTCGCCGGACGCCCGATCCTCCGCAGCCCAGTAGCCGAGCAGGGGCGTCGCCTCGTAGATCGCGAACCAGCGCGGCAGGATCACGTCCTGGTACGTGGCCCGCGGTGTCGGCGCGCCGTAGGTTATGTAGCGCATCACCTCGGGGTCCGAGTCCAGCTCGACCAGCCGGTCGACGTCGTCGGGCGTGAATCGCCTGAGCCGCAGCCTTGCGGTCTCTAGTAGGATCGCGGTCAAGAACCCTCCCCTGTCTTTCGCATGCTCGAGCCCATCTACGATTTCCGCAGTGACAACGTCGGCGGCGCCGCGCCCGAGATCCTCGACGCGATCGTGGCCGCCAACGCAGGCACCGCGTCACCGTACGGCGATGACGACTACACGCGGCGCATGGTGCAGCGTTTCAGCGCGGTGTTCGAGCGTCCGGTGCAGGTCTTTCCCGTCGCCACCGGCACCGGTGCCAACTCCGTCGCACTGGCCGCAATCGCCAACCCGTATGGCGCAATCTATTGCCACGAGACCGCGCACATCAACGTCTACGAGTGCGGAGCACCGGAGTTCTTCACCGGCGCGAAGCTGGTGGGACTGCCGGGACGCGACTTCAAGCTCGAACCGGCCGCGCTCGATGCGGCGCTCGCGCTTGCGGGCCGCGGCAACCCGACGCGCGTGCAGCCGTTCGCGCTGAACGTCACGCAGCCGACCGACTTCGGCACGCTGTACACGGTGGACGAGGTTGCGGCCCTCGCGGGCGTCGCGCGCCGGCATGGACTGCGGGTACACATGGACGGCGCGCGGTTCGCGAACGCGCTCGCGGCTCTCGGCTGCTCGCCGGCGGACCTGACGTGGCGCGCCGGCGTGGACGTGCTCACGCTGGGCGCCACGAAGAACGGGGCGATCAACGCGGAGGCGGTGGTCGTCTTCGACGATGCGCTGGCCGCGACCGTCCCCTATCGAATGAAGCGCGGCGGCCAGGTGCTGTCGAAGGCGCGCTTCGTGTCGGCACAGCTCGAGCGCTATCTCGCAGACGATCGCTGGCTCGAGCGAGCGCGTCGCGCCAATGCGCTGGCCGCGGACCTCGCGCGGCGCCTGCAGGCGATCCCGGGCGTGTCGCTGGTCGCACCGGTCGAGATCAACATGCTGTTCCTGCGCATGCCGGACGCGGCCGTCGAGGCGCTGAACCGCGGGCCTTTCCGTTACTACAAGCTCGGGCACGACGTGCGGCTCGTGTGCCGCGCCGACCAGGAACCAGCAGGCATCGACGCACTGGTCGAGTGTGTCCGCGGCGGAGTCGCGTGATGCAGCGAGGCCGGCATGCCTGGCTCAGGCTGCTGATCGCGCTTGCCTCGGCGCTCGGTGCAGCGACCGCGATGGCGCAGGACCTCGAGATCATCGACCTGCAGTACCGCCGGGCCGAGGACGTCATTCCGGTCGTGCGGCCACTGCTCGATCCGGACGGCGTGCTGAGCGGCGTCGACGACAAGCTGCTGGTCCGGACCACGCCGGCCAACCTCGCGCAGATCCGCCAGGCAGTGGCCGCCGTCGATCGTCCGCAGCGGCAACTGCTGATCACGGTGGGCCAGGGCACGGTGACCGGGATCGACGCGGCGAGCGCCCGAGGTGCGGCGACGATCGGCGGCGGCGACGTCCAGGTCGGCGTGAACCGGCCGCCGGCCGGGCAGACCGGCGCGCAAGTGGTCGTGCGTGGCGGCACGCAGCAGGCCAACCTGCGCAACCAGAGCAGCATACGCACGCTGGAAGGCAGCGAGACCTGGATCGCGATGGGGCAGTCGGTGCCGTTGACGACGACGCAGGTTGCGCCCGGCTGGGATCGACCGGTGCAGACCACGACGACCTACCGCGACGTGAGCACGGGCTTCTACGCGACGGCGCGGGTGAGCGGCGACCTCGTGACACTCGAGATCTCGCCGCGCCAGCAGCAGTACCAGCCGTCGCGCGACGGCGGCACGGTGCAGACCCGCGGCTCGAACACGGTCGTCACCGGGCGGCTCGGCGAATGGATCGAACTCGGCGCCGTGCGCGAGACGAGCAGCGGCAACTCGTCCGGGCTGCTCGTCTGGGGCCGCCACACGGGCAGCTCCGAGTACTCGGCCTGGGTCCGGGTCGAGGAAATCCGCCGGGGCGACTAGGGCGTCGGCTGCAACTGCGGCGGCGCCGTGACCTCGACGCGATCCACGAAATAGTCGGTCTCGCCGAAGCAGTCGGTCGGCAGCCCGCGGTGCTCCGAATAATGCAGCCGGACGTGCTGCCCGACGGCCTTGTTCAGCTCCTCGACCACGGCCTCGTCGCGCACGCTGAAGCTCCAGATCTGCGGCGCAACTCCCGCGACCACGTACATCGCGAGCTCGCCCTCATACGTCTTGCAGACCCAGCCGCGCTGCGAGAACTTCTGCAGCACGCCGGCGCGCTCGCCGTCCGAGTAGCTCCACCACAGCATCAGCAGCGTGTAGAGCACGACGAGCGCCGCCAGCGCGGCGACGAAACCGAGCAGGTACCATTTGAAGCGACTGCGCCGCACGGGCGCGGGCGTGGGGTCGGCATCGGTGCGGTCGGCGTGCTCATAGCTGTGACTCGATCGGCAGGGCTCGCAACAGGGTAGCACCGAAGCGTCGGCCCACGCTCGCATCGGGCTCGTCCTCGAGCGTGCGCTCCTTGCCGTTCGAGCGATCGTGCCAGACGAGCCCGTGCTCGGCGTCGAGCTCCACCCGGTAGCTCAGGTCGGGCGAGGTGTTCTGCTCGAACTGCGTGCGCAACTGCTGCGCGAGCGCCGGACTGTCGACCAGCACGCCCATCTCGGTGTTCAGGTTCGCCGACCGCGGATCGAGGTTCATCGACCCGACGAAGGCCCAGCGCGAGTCGACCATCATCGCCTTCGTGTGCAGCGTAGCCCGCCTGGACCCCGTCAACGCTGATCCGGCCGTCGCCGGCCGCGGCGTCCGTCGAGCGCTTCATCTCGTAGAGCTCGACGCCGCCGCGCAGCAGTGCGCGACGATAGCGGGCGTAGCCCACGTGCACCGCGACCACGTCGGTCGCCGCGAGCGAGTTCGTCAGCACCTCGACGCGGATGCCGCGCTCCACGGCTGCGACGAGATTCGCGGCGCCTTCCTTGCCCGGCACGTAGTAGGGCGAAACGATCAGGATCTCCCGGGTGGCGCCCTGCATCACCTCGGTCAGCCCCTCCAGCACCCGCGAACGGTGCATGCCCTGCTCGGTCGCACCGATCTTCGCAGGGTCGTCGGCCAGCAGCCGGATGTCGCGCACCTTGACCGGCGGCGGCGCCTGCGCCAGCAGCTCGGCCCGTCGCTTCGGGTCGCGCAGCGCTGCGATGTATGGCGTCTCGCCCGCTTCCTGCTGGAACTCCGTCGCCGCCTTGACCAGCACCTGCAGGTCCTGCTGCTTCGGGTGGAAGCACGTCGAACCGTGACACCGGCACCGCGTCCACGCTGTTCCAGTACTCGTCGAATTCCCGGCTGACCTCGGCCACGATCGGGCCGGCGAGCAGCACGTCGGTGTCGCTGAAGTTCATCTGCTTCGACGCGCCGAAGTACTCGTCGCCGATGTTGCGGCCGCCGACGATCGCCACGCGGTTGTCGGCGATCCAGGCCTTGTTGTGCATGCGGCGATTGAGCCGCGTGCCCCGCAGCACGAACTCGCTCCACTGCCCGATCACGCCGTAGCGGTCGTAGAACGGATTGAAGATCCGCACCTCGATGTTCGGGTGCAGGTCGGCCACCGCGAAGATGTCGTGGTTCGCGCGGGCGTCCAGGTCGTCCACCAGCACCCGCACCCGGACGCCGCGCTCGGCCGCCCGCATCAGCTCGGCAGCGAGCAGCTTGCCCGTGAAGTCGGCGTTCCACAGGTAGTACTGCACGTCGATGCTGCGCTCGGCCGCGGCGGCGGTGCCTGCGCGATAGGCGAACGCGAGTGCGTTCTGCTGCACCAGTTGCACGCCCGAGACCCCGGGCTCGGTCCCGAGCCGCTGCAGGATCATCTGGTCGAGCCGCGTCGACTCCGCGGGCGGAATCGCGTAGCTCGGCACGATTCCCTCGAGGCGCGGCGCGGACGCGCAGTGCGCGAGCAGCGGCAGCACCGCGAGCAGCAGCCAACGGGCCAGAGGCCGTGCAGTGGCCAGGCTCCGTTCGCATCGGCCATTCGCGCGCGCGATCATCGACGGCAATCAGCTCGCAGGCTGCGCCGCAGTCGCGTCGAGAAAGCCGTCGATCCGCTCGATCATGTAAGTGTGGAACGGGTTGCTGCGCTGGCGGGTCAGCACCCAGTCCGGGATCGACAGCACGCCGTTCTCGCCGTGCACCGACACCCGTCCCAGCTGGACGTGCGTGCCGGCCGGCGGAGCGTCATGGTCGGCGCATGCGGTCTCATAGCCGTACAACGGGTCGTCCGGCGGAAACGGCAGCGCGACGTGCGCGAGCGAGAACACGGCCATCGGCCAGGCGAGTTCGAGCAGCCGCGTGGACTGGGTGGACGAACCGGGCAGCGCCCTCAACTCACGCATCTGCTCGGTTGCGGTGTTCTCGTTGGTGATCACGGTCAGCGCGAAGGATCGCTGCGGCATCGACAGCAGCTTCGCCGTCAGCGGTCCCGGATCGGCGACCAGCAATGCTCGCGCCGCGTCGAGACGGTTGACGTCGAACAGAACGAGTTCGTGCTGTCCGGGCGCCAGGTGCTCGAGCAGCGCATCGACGACCGCCTCCGCACGGACGGTGGAGTCCACCGTCGAAAGGAACGCGAGCACGGGCGGAAAGCCGGTGATCGGCTTCTTCTCCGCGAGCCGGTGGACACGCTTCGCGACGCCGCTGGTCAGCCGCTGGGTCTGGCCGGCCGCGTTGAAGCTGAACGACGAGTACTTGTATGGATCGAATTCCTGTCACGATTTCCTGCCACGCGGCGCGGCCGAGCCCCGGGACAGACGAGATCCCGGTCCGCATCCGGGCCACGACCGCGAGCGGCGAGATACCGATCGCGGGCGACAGCAGCACGAGGCCGGCTGGCCGCGGCAGGTCCTGCCCTTCGAGCACCGCGACCGCATAGTCCACGGACAACGCCGCGCCGTTCGAGTATCCGACCAGGTAGATCGGCCGGTCGGGCCCGATCCGCCGGCGCAGGTCGCGCATGGCCATCCGCACCGCAGCCTGCATGTCCTCGACCTCGAACGAGACCAGGCCCGACGGCGCCGTGCCGTGGCCAGGGAGCCGCAGGCCCACCACCTCGAGCCCGCGCGAGGCGAGGTGCTCGCCGATCGAGCGCATGCTGTACGGCGAGTCGGTCAGCCCGTGCAGCAGCAGCGCGGCGCCGGTGGGCTGGTCCGGAACGATCTCGAACGTGCGATTCCAGTTCGTCGGCCAGATCGCCGGGTCGCTGCGGCTATGCGCGTTGAATCGGTTGAAAGGCGAACGGTCGCCGGGTTCGATGCGGTCGACGATCTGCGCCTGCAGCTCCGCGAACAGCCGATCCTCCAGGGCCCGGTAGTCGGCGATCGTCCGGACGTCGCCCGCCTTGGCCGGCGGTGAATTCCTGCTCGAGGTGGGTCGTGTGCCAGACCTTTGGCTCGGGTCCGCTGCGCAGGAACCAGACATAGCCGCAGACGGCGATCAGGGCGAGCCCCAGCAACAACGGAGCCCAGGACCTTGACCAGCAGGCGAAACAGCGGCTTGACCATGATTCTTGGTGTCCTTAAGGCCCATGGTGGCCGGCGCGGGATCATAGACCGACCGGGGGCCCTCTCGTAAAACCCGCATGGCCGGCGGGCCGCGGCTGGGCGAGCATCGCGGCTGCTCCGTGCACAGGGTGCCGCCGTCGTGTCGCGCCAACGCCTGCCGCAGATCCTCGCCTACATGACGCCTTTCCCGTATTCGATCGACGTGGACGCGCCGCTCGCCGAGGCGCACGCGTTCCTGCGCGAGCGGCACATCCGGCACCTGCCGGTCACCGCGCATGGGCGCCTCGTCGGGATCCTGACCGACCGCGACATCAAGCTCGCGCTCGGGCCCGACCTCGACTCGCCCCCGGAGCGCGAACTCGCGGTAAGGGACGTATTCCAGCCCGATTCCTATGTCGTGGACGCCGGCGAGCAGCTGGAGGAAGTCGCGGCGAAGATGGCGGAGCGGCACGTCGGGTCGGCACTGGTGACCCGCGGCGGCAAGCTGGTCGGCATCTTCACGACGACCGATGCGTGCCGCGCGCTGGCGAGAGTCCTGCGCGAGCAGCACCCCGAACGGGGACCCGACGAAGTGGCCTGATCGCGATGCAGACCGACCCGGCCGCCGCAGGCAGCTCGACCACGACCGTGGTCACGGGTCCCTTCAACTCGCAATGCGCGGATCGGCTGCGCGAAGCTGCGGACCTGCTCGATGCCCAGGGCGCGAATCCGTTCCGCGTCGCGGCCTACCGGCGCGCGGCCGAGACGGTCCGCGACCTGCCCGAGGACCTGGCGCGCCTGATCGACCGGGAAGGCCTCGAGGGCCTCGAAGCGCTGCCGGGCATCGGGCGAGGTATCGCGTCTGCGCTGCTGGAGATGAACCGCACGGGCCGCTGGATGCAGCTCGAGCGGCTGCGCGGCAGCGCCGACCCGACCCAGCTCTTCACCGCCGTGCCCGGGCTCGGGCACCGGCTCGCGGAGCGCATCCACGACGAACTGCACATCGACACGCTGGAGGCGCTCGAGATGGCTGCGCACGACGGCCGGCTCGAGACCGTGCCGGGCGTCGGCCCACGCCGGGCCGCGGCGATCCGCGCCAGCCTGCAGACGATGTTGTCGCGCGGGCGGGCACGGCGGGCTCCAGGCGCAACCGGGCTGGGTACCGAGCTCGAGCCCGGCCCGTCGGTCGCGACACTGCTCGACGTGGACCGGGAGTACCGCCTCAAGGCCGACGACGACACGCTGCCGACGATCGCACCGAAGCGGTTCAATCCAACCGGCGATGCCTGGCTCCCGGTCCTGCACACGCAGCGGGATGGGTGGCACTTCACTGCGCTGTTCTCGAACACGGCGCAGGCGCACCAGCTCAACCGGACGCACGACTGGGTCGTGATCTACTTACTACGACGACGAGCACGCCGAGGGCCAGCACACCGTGGTGACTGAGACGCACGGCCCGCTGGCCGGCCGGCGCGTCGTGCGCGGCCGCGAAGCAGAATGCCGCACGCATTACGGCTAGGGCCGACATTCTCCTATTTCCGCTTCTTGCCGGAAAACCAGGAATGTCTCCCCTCGTCACAGGAAATACGCCACCGCGAATACGCCGAGCATGGCGAACACCAGCGCGAGCTTGGCGAGCGTGCCGAAGATCAGGCCCATCCAGGTCGCGAATCCCGCGCGCGTCGCCTGCTGCATCCTGCCGTGAGACAACATCTCGCCCGCCACCGCGCCGGCGAACGGCCCGAGGATCAGCCCGGGGATGCCGAGGAACGCGCCACCGAGCGTACCGAGCATCGCGCCGACCACCGCGAGCTTCGTCGCGCCGACGCGCTTGGCGCCGAGCGCCGTGGCCGCGAGGTCGATTGCGAATGATGCGATCGTCAGGATCCCGAGCAGCGTGAGCGTGAGCCAGGACACGCGCTGAAAGTCGTCCGCCCAGGCGCCGACGACCAGTCCCGCAAACACGAGTGGCACGCCGGGCAGCGCAGGCAGCACGGAGCCGGCGAGCCCACCCACGACGAGCAAGGCCGCAAGCAACCACAATCCCGTCGACGCTGACATCGCCCACCCTCGCACCAAGGACAGCGCTGATATTGCACGGCGGGACCGTCGGCGTCATCCGTCCGCCGGACGGTACACTGCACGCCGCATGATCCAGTTGCCGTCACTGCCGATCCTGGAAGCCCTGCCGGCACTTCGGGACGCGCTCGCCACGCACCGCAACGTGCTGCTCGAGGCGCCTCCCGGCGCAGGCAAGAGCACGGTCGTGCCGCTGGCGCTGCTCGAGGCCGGCTGGCGCAACGACGATCGCATCCTGATGCTCGAGCCGCGCCGCATCGCGGCGCGCGCCGTCGCGCAACGCATGGCCTCGACATTGGGAGAGCAACCGGGCGAGACGGTCGGCTTCCGCACGCGGCTCGAGACCCGCGTCGGCCCGCGCACCCGGATCGAGGTCGTGACCGAGGGCATCCTCACGCGAATGCTGCAGCACGACCCGGCGCTCGAGGGCGTCGCCTGCGTCGTGTTCGACGAATTCCACGAGCGCAACCTGCAGGGCGACCTCGGCCTGGCCCTGGCGCTCGACAGCCAGCGTCACCTGCGGGACTCGCTGCGACTGCTGCTGATGTCTGCGACGCTCGATGGTGACGCGATGCTGCGCGCGCTCGGCGACGCGGCCGTCGTGCGCTCGCCCGGGCGGATGTTCGACGGTCGAGACTCGCTACGCACCGCGCTCCTCGTACCGACTCCTCGCGAGACGTTCGCATCGAGGGCCTCGTGGCCTCGGTCACCGCCCGCGCGCTGCGCGAGCACGACGGCGACGCACTGCTGTTCCTGCCCGGCGCCGGTGAGATCCGGCGCGTGCTGACCGCTCTGGCCGGATCGCTGCCCGACGGCGAATTCAGCCTGCTGCCGCTGTATGGCGACCTGTCCGCCGCGGAACAGGACGCTGCGCTGCGGCCGGACGCGCGCGGCCGCCGCAAAGTCATCGTCGCGACCAACATCGCGGAGACCAGCCTCACGATCGACGGCGTGCGCATCGTCGTCGACGCGGGCGTCGAGCGCCGCCAGCGATTCGATCCGGCGACCGGCATGAGCCGCCTCGAGACCGTGCGCATCTCGCGCGCCTCTGCCGACCAGCGCGCGCGGCCGCGCAGGCCGCACCGCACCCGGCGTGTGCTACCGGCTCTGGAGCGAGTCCGCGCACGACGCGCTGCTGCCACAGGCGCCGGCGGAAATCCTCGAGGCCGACCTCGCGCCGCTCGCGCTCGAGCTCGCGGGTTGGGGCTGCAACGATCCGGCGTCGCTGACGTGGATCGATCCACCACCCGCGGCACCGTTCGCCCAGGCAAGGGACCTGCTCGCGGGACTCGAGGCCGTGGATGCGTCAGGACGGATCACTGCCGCTCGGCCGCGACATGGCCACGCTCGGCCTGCACCCGCGGTTGTCGCACATGGTGCTGCGCGGGCGTGACCTCGGGCATGCGCGCCTCGCATGCGAGATGGCCGCAATCCTTTCGGAGCGCGACCCGTTGCGGGCGCCCCCGGGGTTCCGCGATCCGGATCTCAGTCGCCGTGTCGACGTGTTGCGCGGGCGTCCGCCGCCGCCGGGCATGGACGTGGACTCCGGCGCGGTGCGGCGCATCGAGCGCGTCGTGCAACAGGTCGAACGCCAGCTCGGGCGGCTGCAGCGAGCGCAGGTCCATGCCTGCGCCCCCAGTCGACCAGAGCCCGGGCGATCGGGCTGCTGCTCGCGTTCGCATACCCGGACCGGATCGGGCGGACGCGCGGCAGCTGGCGATGGCCGTTACGTATTGAGCGGCGGCCGCGGCGCGATCTTTGCCGAAGCTGCCGCGCTGGGACGATCGGAGTTCATCGTCGTCGCCGCGCTCGATGCGGGCGAACGCGAAGCGCGGATCCAGCTGGCATCCGATCTCGATCCCGCATTGCTGGAAGCGCACTTCGCCAGCGCGATCGAGGTAAAGGAGTCCGTGACGTGGGACGCGAGGGAGGAACTCGTCGCGGCGCGGCGCGTGCGTCGACTCGGTGCGCTCGTGCTTGCCGACGAGCCGTTGCGCCGGGTCGATCCGGGCGCTTCGCTCGCCGCAATGCTGCAGGGTGTCCGCTCGCTCGGCACTCGGATGCCTGCCGTGGACGAAGAGCCTCACGCAGTGGCGGGCGCGCGTGGCACTGGTCCGCGAGCACGACCCGCGCGGCCGTGACGGGTGGCCGGATGTCTCGGATGCGGCGCTGCTCGACACGCTCGAGTCGTGGCTCGCGCCCTGGCTCGACGGCATCACGCGACGCGACCAGTTGCCGAAGCTGGACCTCGCCGGCGCGCTGCACGGCCTGCTCGACTGGAACGCACAGCGCCGGCTCGACGAACTCGCGCCCACGCACCTCTCGGTGCCGAGTGGATCGAGGATCGCCGTCGACTACGACAGTGGCCTGCCGAGGCTCAGCGTACGGCTGCAGGAAGTATTCGGGCTGTTCGATTCTCCACGCATCGTCGACGGGACCGTTCCCGTAACGATGGAACTTCTGTCGCCGGCACGCCGTCCGGTGCAGGTCACCGGCGATCTCGCGAGCTTCTGGTCGCGCGGCTACCACGAGGTTCGCAAGGAACTGAAGGGCCGCTATCCGAAGCACTACTGGCCTGACGATCCGCACGAGGCCACCGCAACCCGGCGCGTCCGTCCGCGCGACGGCGGTTGAACACGCGATTCCCGGCGGCGCGGAACGCCACTAGACTCCTAGCGCCATGTCGCCGTCCGCGCATCCGCAGCATGCATCACCAGCATTGCTACGGCTGGTCGCATTGCTGGTGTTCGCGGTACTGCTTGCCGCCTGCACTCCCTTTCAGCGCGGAGAGCCCGAGCCCGCGGCGTCGAGCCCGGGTGCCACCGCGTTGCTCGCGGCCGAGTCGCGCATCGGCGCGCCGTACCGTTACGGCGGTGCCGGCCCCGACGCGTTCGACTGCAGCGGCCTCGTGGCCTACGCGTACCTGCAGGCGGGAATCAAGTTGCCTCGCACGTCGTCCCAGCAGTACGCGATCGCGCGTCCCGTGCCGCGCCGTGACCTGCGTCCCGGCGACCTGGTGTTCTTCAGGCTCACTGGCCGCGAGGTGAGCCACGTCGGCATCTATGCCGGCGACGACCAGTTCGTGCACGCGCCGCAGAGCGGCGGCAAGGTGCGCATGGAGCACCTCGACGACGAGTGGTTCCGCGAGCGGTATGCAGGAGCCGGGCGTCCTTACTGATCAGCGCCGCCGCCCGAGCCAGCGCTGCGACTTCTCGAGCGCAATCAGGTCGGCCGTCTTCGTGAACCCCAGCCGCTGCGCATGGTCGAGCGCGATCAGCAGCAGTTGCGCATTCGCATAGGCGTCGGCTATCGCGTGGTGACGACCGATCGGCGGCAGCGCGAAGTATCGCGCCCAGTCGTCCAGCGAGTCGTTGTCGGTGCCCGGCACCAGCGCCGGCAGGATGCAGGCGAGGTCGAGGAACCTCACCTTCGAGCGGATGCCGAGGCAGGTGCGCAATTCACGCTCGAGCACCGTGGCATCGAACTCCGCGCGGAATGCGACCGCCACCGCGCCGTCCAGGTACTCGAGGAACGAGACCAGCGCGCTCACCGGGTGGGCGCCGCCGCGCTGTTCCTGTCCGCCGATCTGGTGGATCAGTATGTTGTCGACGCCGCTCTCGTGCTCCTGCCGCACGACCACCTCGAATGCGTCATCGTGCCGCACGGTGCGCGCCGTTACCGACACTGCACCGATCGAGATGATGCGGTCCGCGTGCATGTTCGGGCCGGTCGTCTCGAGGTCGAGCGCGACCAGGCGGGCGAGCGAAAGCAGCCCGGAGTCGCTCCAGCGCTCTTCGGCCGCGCGTTCACGCGCGCGGATCCTGAGCAGCCGCAGGCTGTCACGCACCGCGGACGGGAGCGCCCGGCGCGTGCGGCGCGCGTCGATCAGCTGCTGGAAAGGTAATGGCATGCCGGATCGTGCCTGCCCGGCCCTCACTGGCCGATGGTCTGCTCCAGCCGCTGCTGCAGCGCGCGGGCCTGCCGGAACGCCTCCTTCAGCATCCGCTGGTCGAGGTCGTTCAGCGCGTACGGGTCGATACGGTTCAACGACGTGTGCGACCTCTGTTCCGCATCCGCCCGGTCCGCGTCGAGCGCGCCACGCTGCGCGCGCAGCCGGAGCATCTGCAGGAAGTGGTATGCCTCGACCGCCGAGCCGGTCTCGCGCTCGTCGATGTTGAGGCGCCGTCCCGCGAGCCGCAGCCGCTGCGACGTATTGGTGTCCGCGATGCCGAGCGCGAGCGCAAACGCCCGGGCCGCATCGACGAAGATGCGCGTGCCGTGGCTCTTCAGGTCGATGGTGCCGGCGTGCTCGCCGTCGTCCGTGCGAAACGTGCGGATGCGGCCCAGCGGCGGCTCGGCCTGCAGTGCGTTCGCGACCAGCAGGCGCTGGAACAGTCGATTCTCCGGCGTCACGCCGCCGAGCCAGGCCCGCAGGTTCTCCGCGAGGGCGTGGTTGCCGTACAGCGGCCGGAAGTCGAAGAAGATGTTCGCCTGCAGCAGCGCCTGCGGCGTCGGCTCGCGGACCCAGAGCGCAAAGCGGGATCGCCACTGCTCAGTCGTGAGGCAGTACTCGGGGTTGCGCGCCATGATGTCGCCGGTGCACAGCGGGAACCCGAGCTCGGCGAGCGCGTCGTTCGCGGTTCGTGCAAACAGCAGCAGCCGCTGCCGGGCGGCGTCGGCCTCATCGCGATGCGCATTCGAACAGGATCGCGTTGTCCTGGTCGGTGGCGACCGTCTGCTCGCGCCGGCCCTCGCTGCCCACCGAGAGCCAGCACCAGTCGAGGCCCTGCAGCTCGAACCGCGGCACCAGCAACGAGAACAGCCGGTCGGTCAGCGCGTCGTTGAGCGCGGTGATCGTGTGGGTCACCGGCTCGGCGGCCGCACCCTGGGCCACCAGGTTGTCCGTGAGCGAGTCGATGTCGCGCCGGGCGCGCTGCAGCGCCGTGCAGGTCGTTCGCGAGCCTGATCGACTGGACGATGTGGCGCATCGTGACCCGCTGCAGCGCGAACAGATCGCGCTCCGACACGACGCCGATCAGCTGTCCGTCGCGCGTCACCATCACCTGGTGGTAGCCGAGCTGGGCCATCAGCGACAGCGCCTCCTGCGCGGTCGCGAGCTCGTCGAGCGTGCCGGGCCCGGGCGACATCACGTCGGCGATCGGCGTCGCGAGATCGAGGCCCGGCAGCACCACGCGGTCCAGCAGGTCCGTGAGCGTGAAGATGCCGACCGGGCGTCGCCTGTCGTCGACCACGGCGATCGAGGCGACGCGCTCCCGGCGCATGGCCACCAGCGCGTCACGCACGGCCGTGCCGGTCTCGCAGTGCACCGGCTCGCGGCGCACCATGGTCCTCAGCGGCTCGAGCAGCGTGCGCTGCTCGACGGCACGCTGGCTGAAGTTGTGGCGCAACTGGCCGAGCGACTGCTGCACGATGCTCTCGAGGATCGCGGTGCAGTACTCGGCAAAGGGCTGGGAACGCAGGCGCAGCGACTCGAAGTCGTCGCGCGTCAGCTGGAAGCAGAACACGTCCTCGGTCGCCTCGAAGCGACGTGCACCGGCCACTCCGGCCGCAAGCGCCGCGACCGGGAAGCACTCGCCCGGGCCGCGCACCTCCTCGTCCGAGCCGCTCGAGATGTTGCGGACGGCGACGTGGCCGCGCTGGATGATGTGCAGGTGCTCGGCGATTCCCGCCGTGGGATCGACGATCGTCGTGCCGACCGGGAAGTATGCGAGCCTGACCCGCTCGGCGATGAACTCGAGGTCGCCGCGGGCCATCCGCGAGAACGGCATGTGGGCCCGCAGGAAGCGGATCGTGGACTCGGCGATGAGAACCGGGTGTCGCCATGAAAGGGGACATTCTCCTTTTCCGCCGCCGGCCGTCCAGCGGCGGACGAAAGGAGAATGTCCCCGGATCGTCAGTGGCTCGTGGCCTTCGACGCCAGGATGCCCGTGTTCTGCCGGGCGTAGACCTCCGGCCACAGTTCCTCGGAGCGCCGGTCGCGGAACAGCAGCGAGCCGAGCAGCACCGCCAGGAACCCGAGCGGGATCGAGATGATGCCCGGGTTCTTCAGCTGGAACATCGGCTTCTCGAGACCCATGATCGAGACTTCCTTGCCCTCGACCTTGGCCATGTCGTCCTTCGCCTTCTTCACGGCCTTGTCGAGCGTCGTCAGGTCCGTCTGCGCCTTCGCCACGGCCGCGGCGTCACCCGACGCCAGCGCCGCCTCGATGGCGCTGCGCTTATCCGCCTCGCCGTCAAGCACCTTCTGCGACGCCTCGCGCACGGCCTTCGGGTACGTGACGTTCGGCGACACCAGCGTGAGGCCGACCGCGACCACCGTGCCGACGATCATGCCGAGCACGATGCCGCCGGTGCTGCAGCGCTTCCAGTACAGCGTCAGCAGCACGCACGGGAAGTTCGCCGAGGCCGCGACCGCGAACGCCAGGGCCACCAGGTGCGCGACGTTCTGTCCCTTGGCCGCGATGCCGATCGTGATCGCCATCGCGCCCACGACCACGGTCGCGATGCGGGCCGCGCGGACCTGCTGCTGCGGCGGGACGATGTCGCCGCCGTGGTACACGCCCACGTACAGGTCGTGCGCGATCGCCGACGCCGCCGCGAGCACCAGGCCCGCGACCACCGCGACGATCGTCGCGAACGCCACCGCCGACACGAACGCCAGCATGAAGTTGCCGAGGAACGAGTTCGGCCCGCCACCGAGGAACTGCGCCAGCAGCGGCGCGGCCATGTTGCCGCCGGCGTCCACTGCCGCGATCGCCTGCGGACCGACGTTCTTCGCGGCGCCGAAGCCGAGGAACAGCGTCAGCACGTAGAAGCCGCCGATGATGGCCATCGCCCACACGACCGACTTGCGCGCCGCCTGCGCGGTCGGCACGGTGAAGAAGCGCATCAGGATGTGCGGCAGGCCGGCGGTGCCGAACACCAGCGCCATGCCGAGCGAGATCTGGTCGATCGGGTTCTTGAAGTACAGCCCGGGCTCGAGGAAGCGCTGGCCAAGCTCGGCTGCCGACATGTTCTTCGCCGGGTCGCCGAGCAGGGATGCGACCTTCGCCTGCACCTTCGGGTCGGCGACGACGTCGCCCAGGAAGCCCGGCAGCGAGAAGCCGTAGGGCGTCCAGACCAGCATCACCAGGATCAGCGACGCGATCACCAGCAGGATCGCCTTGATGATCTGCACCCACGTGGTGGCGACCATGCCGCCGAACAGCACGTAGGCCAGCATCAGCACGCCGACCGCGATCACCGAGTACTCGTAGTCGATGCCGATCAGCGTCTTCACCAGCACGCCGCCGCCCACCATCTGCGCGGTCAGGTAGAACGTGGAGACGGTGATCACCGAGATCGCCCCGACGATGCGCATCGCCTTCGGGTTGTTGCGGTAGGCCAGGATGTCGGAAAGCGTGTAGCGGCCGATGTTGCGGCATGGTTCGGCGATCAGCAGCAGCACCGTGATGTATGCGACGAGCCAGCCGACCGAGTACATGAAACCGTCGTAGCCGTACTGCGAGATCAGCCCCGCGATGCCGAGGAACGACGCGGCCGACAGGTAGTCGCCCGCGATCGCCCAGCCGTTCTGCATGCCCGTGACGCCGCCGCCTGCAGTGTAGAAGTCGGAGGCCGACTTGACGCGCTTCGCGGCGAGGTAAGTCACGTACATCGTGACGCCGATGATCGCCGCGAACACGGCAAACGTCAGCCAGCGGTACTCGGCAGCGACTGCACCTTGCGCGAAGGCCGGGCCGCAGGCGACGGTCGCGACGGCCGCAACGCCCCACGTGATCCACTTGCGATTCTGGATGTGCATGGCTCAGGCCCTTCCCTTCTTCTCGTAGTCGGCCGCGATCTCGTGTGCCAGCCGGTCGAACTCGGCGCCGGCACGTCGCGAGTAGTAGAACGCGACCAGCCAGGCCACCACGAACTGGGTGAGCGCGAACAGCAGCCCGAAGTTCACCACGCCCCAGACCTTGATCTTGAACAGGTCCTGGAAGTACGCGGCACCGATCGGCAGCATGAAATAGAAGACCACCGAAAAGATCATCAAGCCGGTCAGGAATCCCTGCTTCTTGCGGTGCAGAACCTGGAAGCGCGGATCGGCGATCACTGCGTTCCAGTCGATCTTGGGCTCTGTGGCCATGGGACCTCCCCTCTCGTTTTCGAAGTGTCGGACCTTGCGGGCGGAATCTAGCAAGGGCCCGGCCCGGGCCCACTGCGACATTGGTCGTAGGTCAGCGATTCATCCGGTTGTCCACCAGCTGCGCGACCACCGACGGGTCGGCCAGCGTGGAGATGTCGCCGAGCTGGTCCTGCTCGTTGGCGGCGATCTTGCGCAGGATGCGGCGCATGATCTTGCCGGAACGGGTCTTCGGCAGGCCTGGCGCCCACTGGATGAAGTCGGGCGTGGCGATCGGGCCGATCTCGCGCCGGACCCACTCGCGCAGCTCCTTGCGGAGCTCCTCCGTGGGCGTCGCGTCCACTACCAGCGTGACGTAGGAGTAGATGCCCTGCCCCTTGATGTCGTGCGGGCAGCCGACCACCGCAGCCTCGGCCACCAGCGGATGCGCCACCAGCGCGCTCTCGATCTCGGCCGTGCCGAGCCGGTGCCCGGCGACGTTCAGCACGTCGTCGACGCGGCCCGTGATCCAGTAGTAGCCGTCCTCGTCGCGCTTCGCGCCGTCGCCGGTGAAATAGCGGCCAGGGAAGGTCTTGAAGTACGTGTCGATGAAACGCTGGTGGTCGCCGTACACCGTGCGCATCTGGCCCGGCCAGCTGTCCGTGCAGCACCAGGTTGCCCTCGCAGGCGCCCTCGATGACGTTGCCCTCGTTGTCGACGATCGCCGGCTGCACGCCGAAGAACGGCAGCGTCGCCGAGCCCGGCTTCTGGTCGATCGCGCCCGGCAGCGGCGAGATCAGCACGCCGCCGGTCTCCGTCTGCCACCAGGTGTCGACGATCGGGCAGCGATCGTCGCCGACCACGCGGTGATACCACTCCCACGCCTCGGGGTTGATCGGCTCGCCGACGGTGCCGAGCAGCCGGATCGACTTGCGCGAGTGCTTCTTCACCGGCGCGTCGCCATCGCGCATCAGCGCGCGCAGCGCGGTCGGCGCCGTGTAGAAGATCGTGACCTGGTGCTTGTCCACGACCTGCCAGAAGCGGCTCACGTCCGGGTAGTTGGGCACGCCCTCGAACATCAGCGACGTCGCGCCGTTCGCGAGCGGGCCGTACACGACGTAGCTGTGGCCGGTGACCCAGCCGACGTCGGCCGTGCACCAGAAGATGTCCTCCTCGCGCAGGTCGAACACCGCCTCGTGCGTCAGCGCCGCGTAGACGAGGTAGCCGCCGCTCGTGTGCAGCACGCCCTTCGGCTTGCCGGTCGAGCCCGACGTGTACAGGATGAACAGCGGGTCCTCGGCGTCCACGACCTCGGGCTCGCACGAGTCCGGCTGCCCGTCCACGACCTCGTGGTACCACTTGTCGCGGTGGTACATCGCGACCGGCGTCGCCGTGCGCTTCACGACCAGCACGTGCTTGCACCGACTCGGTGCCGGCCGAGCTCAGCGCCTGGTCGACGTTCGCCTTCAGCGGCACCTTCTTGCCGCCGCGCACGCCCTCGTCCGCGGTGATGATCACGGTCGACGCGCAGTCGGAGATGCGTCCGGCAAGCGAGTCGGGCGAGAAGCCGCCGAACACCACCGAGTGGATCGCGCCGATGCGCGCGCAGGCCAGCATCGCGACCGCAGCCTCGGGAATCATCGGCAGGTAGATCGTGACGCGATCGCCCTTCTGCACGCCGAGCGAGCGCAGCGCGTTGGCGAGCTTGCAGACGCGGTAATAGAGCTCGCGGTAGGTGACGTGCACGCTCTCGTTCGGGTCGTCGCCTTCCCAGATGATCGCGGTCTTGTCGCCGCGCGTCGCGAGGTGGCGGTCGAGGCAGTTCGCCGACACGTTCAGCTGCCCGTCCTCGAACCAGCGGATGTGGAAGTTCTTCGCGTCGTAGCTGACGTCCTTCACGCGCGTGTAAGGACGGATCCAGTCGATGCGCTGGCCCATCCGCGACCAGAATCCGTTCGGATCCTGCACCGACTCCGCGTACAGCTTGCGGTACTGGTCGAGGTTGATGCGGGTCCGCGCGGCGAAATCGGCGGGCACCTTGTACACCTTGTGCGTCGTCATGCTGGTCTCCCCCTCACTCGTTCGTGGTGGTCGCCGCTCAATCGAGCGCGGCCCGGATCCTTGCCGCCTGCTGCGCCAGCAGCTGCGGGTCGGCCATGTCCCTGCGAGTGGAATCGCAGGTCGATCCCCTCGTAGCGCGGCACGACGTGGAAATGGATGTGGAACACGCTCTGGCCCGCGCCGCGGCCGTTCAGCTGCGCGATCATCACGCCGGGCGGGTCGAAGGCCTTCTTCACCGCGCGGGCGACGCGCTGCGTCGTCAGCATGGTCGCCGCGAGCGATTCGGGCGCGAGGTCGAACAGGTTCTCGGCCGTCGGCCTTCGGGACCACCAGCGTGTGCCCGTCCGACTGCGGCATCACGTCCATGAACGCGAGCGTGTGCGCATCCTCGAACACCTTGTGGGCCGGGATCTCGCCGCGCAGGATCCGCGCGAAGATGTTGCTCGGGTCGTAGGCCATGGGCGGTCACCGCAGGGTGGTACCGCCCCGAGTATAGCCACCGCGCGAGGCCCGCCCCGAGGGGCATTCGACCAAAGGATGAGCCGCGAAAACCCCTACTGGCCGAACAGCCACTCCACGAGGGCGGTCTGCACCGCGGTACCGGCCCCGGCGCCGGCAGCCGGGTGGTTCAGGAGCACCACCGCGACGTAGGTGCGGCCGGACGCGGCATTCACGTACCCGGCAAGCGCGCTCACGTCGTCGAGGGTGCCGGTCTTCATCCGCAGCCGGCCCTGCATCTCGGGCGCGCGGAAGCGCTTGCGCAGCGTGCCGTCGGTGGCCGACAGCGGCAGCGACGCGGCGAACTCGGGCATGTACTGGCTGCGCCAGGCCGCGAGCAGCACGTCGGCCAGTCCCTGCGCCGAGATCCGCTCGTCCCGCGACAGCCCGGAGCCGTTCTCCAGCACGCAGTTCCGGCACCCGGATCCCGCGGCTCGCGAGAAAGTCCACGATCACCTGCCGGCCTCCGGCCGTGGTCCCGGGCTGTCCGGCCTTCTCGGCCCCGAGCGTGAGCAGCAGCGCCCGCGCCATCGTGTTGCTCGAGTACTTGTTGACGAGGCGGATGATCTCCGCGAGCGACAGCGAGTCGTGGGTGTAGAGCAGCTTCGCGTCGGGCGGCACGACACCGACGCGCCAGCCGCCCTCCAGCCGGCCGCCCGACTGCTGCCACAGCGTCCGGAACGTGCCGTACGCGAAGTCCGGCGCCTTCATGACGGCGCGCGAGAACGTCATCGGCCCGCAGCCCGACGCGTAGCTGCCGGACACCGCGATGCGGTTGCCCGACGGGCCGTCCGGCATCGCGACCGACACGCCGCCTGCGCCGCGACGGCACGCGCTGCGCTGCAGCCGCACCGAGTTGTCGATCACCAGGTTCGCTGGCGAGGGATTGACGCTTGCCCGCAGCGACCCGGCACCAAGGTCCGGGACCAGGCTGAACGTCGACGGTCTGGAAGTTCACCAGCAGCGCGTCCGGCAGCACGTTGTACGAGCGGTACGGCTGGTTGTCGAAGGCCCCGCGGTCCTCGCCCTGCGGCGCGAAGTAGCTGTTGTCGATGATCACGTCGCCGGTGACCCGCTCGATGCCTTGCCTGCCGCAGCCCCGCGACGAAGCCCCACCAGCGATCGGCGGTCATGAACGGGTCGCCGCCGCCCACCAGCACGAGATTGCCGTCGAGCACCTGGTCGCGCACCGGCCCGGTCGCGTACGCGCGCGTGCGCCAGGTGAAGGCCGGCCCGAGGATCTCGAGTGCCGCGTACGTCGTCACGACCTTCATCGTCGAGGCCGGGTTGCGCGGCACGGTCGAGTTGTAGCTCACCAGCGGCTCGTCCCGGCCGACTTCGCGCACGAAGATGCTGAGGCTCGTGCCGGGAATGTTCCGCTGCGCGAGCGCCTGCTCGACCTCGGGCGGCAGGTAGGTCCGGTCGCGCGCGACGACGGCATGCGGCATCGCGACGCAGCAGCAAAAGGCAGGCGAGAGCGCGGATTCGCTGGGTCATTCAGTGCGGCCGACGGATTGCGCATGATGATACGTGATCGCGCTGGCGGCGCGACGCCCGGCTCTGCATACTTCGCGTCCCGCGACGAGGACCTGCATGCGCAAGATCTGGAACACGATGCTGAAGGGGCTGGTGGCGATCCTGCCGCTGGGCCTGACGGTATATTTCGTCTACTGGCTCACGGTCGCGGCGGATCGGGTCTTCTCCGGCACGATCAGGCGCCTGATCCCGGAGGGGGCGTACTGGCCCGGCTTCGGGCTGCTGGCCGGACTCGTCGTGCTGTACCTGGTCGGGCTCGCGGTCAACGCGTACGTGGTGCGCCGCGCACTGCGGCTCAGCGACCGTCTCTTCGCCCGCATCCCGGTCGTCAAGACGATCTACGTCGCGATCCGCGACTTCATGCGTTTCTTCCCCTCGTCCGGACAGGGCAGCGACCTGAAGCGCGTGGTGCTGGTGCCATTCGGCCCCGGCAAGGCGATCGGCTTCGTCACGGCGGAATCCGGCGCGGCGCTCGGCGTCGACGTTGCTGGCAACGACACCGTGGCCGTCTACCTGCCGATGAGCTACATGATCGGCGGCTACACCGTGTTCCTGCCACGCGACGCTCTCGAGCCCACCTCGCTCTCGGTCGAGGCCGGCATGCGCATCGCGCTGATGGGCGGCGTGCAGGGCGCGCAGACCACGGATGCCCCGCCCGCGACGAGCGCCTGACGTGCGCGCGACGATCATCCCGGTGACTGCCTTTGCGCAGAACTGCTCGGTGATCTGGTGCGAGCAGACCGGTGCGGGCGCGGTGATCGACCCCGGCGGCGACCTCGACCAGGTCCTCGCGACCGTGCGCGAGGAGAACGTGCGGCTCGAGAAGATCCTGCTGACGCACGCGCACATCGACCACGCAGGCGGAACTGCGGAGCTGGCCCGCACGCTGAAGCTGCCGATCGAGGGCCCGCACCGCGGCGACCAGTTCTGGATCGACGGCCTCCCCGAGCAGTCGCGCATGTTCGGCCTGCCGAAGAGCGACACCTTCACGCCGGACCGCTGGCTCGACGAAGGCGATCGCGTGCAGGTCGGGCAGGTGGAACTGCAGGTGCGGCACTGCCCGGGGCACACGCCCGGCCACGTCGTGTTCTACGACGCGGCGGACCGGCTCGCATTCGTCGGCGACGTACTGTTCGCAGGCTCGATCGGACGCACGGATTTTCCGGGCGGCGATTACCAGACGCTGATCGACTCGATCCGCGGCAAGCTGTTCCCGCTGGGGGACGACGTGCGCTTCGTACCCGGGCACGGCCCGATGTCCACGTTCGGCGAGGAGCGGCGCTCGAATCCGTTCGCCGGCGACGCGGTGCCGGGCATCCGGCGCTGAGGGCCGCTGCGGCCCGGGAATCGAGGTTCAGCCGTCGGACTTGCGCCGGCCGCGCTTCACCTTGAGCCGCTTTTCGCTGCCGTCGTAGCCGTCGATGGACACGCCGAGGTCGCGCGCCCGACGGCCGGACTTCCGGCGGTCGTCGTAGTGCTCGTAGCGGCAGCTGCAGTCCTTGCAGTCGCAGGCTTTCAGTGGCAGCGGCGGTGCGTCGCGCGAGAGGAAACGCTGGTCGCGCAACTGGCGGGCGGCGGCGCAGGCGCGTGGCCCCGTCGCGATCGTCACCGCGTGGAACGGGTTGACCGGCTTCCTGGCCACGACGGGCTTCGTTTCGGGCTCGGCTCGCCCGAACAACGCTTTCGCTCGCTTCAGCACATCGCTCGCCACGGCTCGGTCCCCCACCACGGACACCACGAGACTAGTCCTGCCCGGAGCCGCCGGGAAGTGATCCCTGTCACAGCACGGCGACCCGCGCCGCTGCGCCCGGCCGCCAGCCGTGGATTAAGTCACACCGTGGCCCGGTGCTCCCGGCCCTTGCCGGCCCTGCCCCATCGGCCGAAACTCTCGGGATCGACCCCATCCGAGGACCGCATGGCCAAGTCCCGACGGCTCCCGCCCGAGGTGCCCTTCGACTCAATCTACCGCCACGGGTTCGTGCGGGTCGCGGTCGCCACGCCCCGGGTCGAGGTCGCTTCCCCGGCCTACAACGTGCAGCAGACGCTGTCGCTGGCGCGCGACGCCGCAGCGAAACGGGCGGTGCTCGCCGTGTTCCCGGAGCTCGGGCTGTCGGCGTATTCGAACGAGGACCTGTTCCAGCAGGACGCACTGCTCGATGCCGCGGTGGCCGCGCTGGCCGAGCTCGTGGACGCAAGCCGCGCGCTGCCGGTCGCGCTCGTCGTCGGGCTGCCGCTGCGGGCTGACGACCGCCTCTTCAACTGCGCGGTCGTCGTCCACCGTGGCCGCATCCTCGGCGCGGTGCCGAAGTCGTTCCTGCCGAATTACCGCGAGTTCTACGAGAAGCGCCAGTTCGCGCCGGCCGCCCAGGCCCTCTCCTCGTCGATCCGGCTGCTCGGGCAGGACGTGCCGTTCGGGCCGCGGCTGCTGTTCGCGGCGACGAACGCGCCGGGCTTCGTGCTGCACGTCGAAGTGTGCGAAGACCTCTGGGTGCCGCTGCCCCCGAGCACGCTCGCGGCGCTCGCCGGCGCCACCGTGCTCGCCAACGTGTCTGCGAGCGACATCACGGTCGGCAAGGCGGATTACCGCCGGCTGTTGTGCGCATCGCAGTCGGCCAAGTGCGTGGCGGCGTACCTGTTCTCGGCTGCCGGCCCCGGCGAGTCCACCACGGACCTCGCATGGGACGGGCACGCACTGGTGTACGAGAACGGCGAGCGGCTCGCCGAGTCGCAGCGCTTTCCGCTCGAGCCGGGCATCGTCACCGCCGACGTCGACCTCGACCACCTGCGCCAGGAGCGCATGCGCCTGACGAGCTACGGCGACTGCGTGCAGCAGCACGCCGCACAGTTGCGCGACTTCCGCCGCATCGAGTTCGAACTGGACCTGCCGCGCGACCGCGTGCCTCTCGAGCGTCGCGTCGAGCGCTTTCCGTACGTCCCGGCCGATCCCGCGAAGCTCGACGAGCGCTGCGCGGAGGTCTACGACATCCAGGTCGAGGGCCTGATGAAGCGGCTGTCGGCCACCAGGCTCGACAAGGTCGTCATCGGCATCTCGGGCGGCCTGGACTCGACGCAGGCTGCGCTGGTGGCCGTGCGTGCGTTCGACCGGCTCGGGCTGCCGCGCAGCAACATCCTCGGCTACACGCTGCCGGGATTCGGCACGAGCCGCCACACGTTCGACAGCGCACACGCGCTGATGAAGGCGCTCGGCATCGGCTCCGCGGAGATCGACATCCGGCCCTCGGCCGAGCTGATGCTGCAGCACATCGAGCATCCGTACAGCCGCGGCAAGGCTGTGTACGACGTCACGTTCGAGAACGTGCAGGCCGGCGAGCGAACGTCGCACCTGTTCCGCCTCGCGAACCAGCACCGCGGCCTCGTGCTCGGCACCGGCGACCTCTCGGAGCTCGCACTCGGCTTCACGACTTACGGCGTCGGCGACCACATGTCGCACTACAACGTGAACGCGTCGGTGCCGAAGACGCTGATCCAGCACCTGATCCGCTGGCTGGTCAGCACGCGACAGTTCGACGCCGCGACGCTGAAGGTGCTGGCGCGCGTCGTCGACACCAGGATCTCGCCGGAGCTGGTGCCGGGCTCGGGAGAGGAACCGGAGCACTCCTCGGAGGCCGTCGTCGGTCCGTACGAGCTGCAGGACTTCAACCTCTACTACGTGAGCCGCTTCGGGTACCGGCCCAGCAAGGTGGCTTTCCTCGCGCATGCTGCTTGGGGCGACCGCGATGCAGGCGTGTGGCCGGGCACCGTGCCGGTCGCCGAGCGCCGCGAATACGCGCTCGCCACGATCCGCCACTGGCTGGAGGTGTTTCTCGCGCGCTTCTTCCAGGGCAGCCAGTTCAAGCGATCGGCGATGCCGAACGGTCCGAAGGTCGGCTCGGGCGGCTCGCTGTCGCCGCGCAGCGACTGGCGCGCGCCTAGCGACTCGCCGGCGACGGTGTGGCTCGACGAGCTCCGCGCCAACGTTCCCGCCGGGGGCCCCAGGTCCCGGGCGCGGACGCGAACACGCCGGGGATCCTGAGTCCGCAGCCCGCGCAGCACCCATCGGGGGTCAGGCCCCAGCGACCGAGCTGGTACCAGTCCCGCTCGATCAGCAGCTCGCCGCAGCCGGGGCACCACGTGCTGCCGCCCGCCTTGTCGTGGACGTTGCCCGTATAGACGTAGCGCAGGCCGTTGCGCATCGCGATGCCGCGCGCACGCGTGAGCGTCTGCGGAGGCGTCGGTGGGCGGTCGGTCATCTTCCAGTCCGGATGGAATGCCGAGAAGTGCAGCGGCACGTCCACACCCAGCGTCCCGGCGATCCACTGCGTCAGCGCGTCGAGTTCCGCGTCCGAATCGTTCTCGCCCGGGATCAGCAACGTCGTGATCTCGAGCCAGACGGACGTCTCGCGCTTCAGGTAGGCGAGCGTGTCGAGCACCGGCGCGAGCTCGGAGCCGCAGACGTTGCGATAGAAGCGCTCGGTGAACGCCTTCAGGTCGACGTTCGCGGCGTCGATCCAGCTGAAGAACTCCTCGCGCGGCTCGGGGCACATGTAGCCAGCCGTCACTGCGACGGTCTTCACGCCGGCTTCGCGGCACGCCTGCGCGACGTCGATCGCGTACTCCATGAACACGGTCGGGTCGTTGTAGGTGAACGCGACGCTGGCGCAACCGTGGTCCCGGGCGGCTGCGGCCAGTTGCAGTGGCGATGCGAAATCCGCGAGCGTATCCATCTCGCGCGACTTGCTCATGTCCCAGTTCTGGCAGAACTTGCAGGCGAGGTTGCAGCCCGCCGTACCGAACGAGAGCACAGCCGAACCCGGCAGGAAATGGTGCAGCGGCTTCTTCTCGATCGGGTCGATGCAGAACCCGCTCGAACGGCCATACGTATATAGCTCTATGCCATTGCGGTCGCGCCCGCGCACGAAGCACAGGCCGCGCTGGCCCTCATGCAGCCTGCAATGGCGCGGGCACACGTCGCATTGCACGCGGCCATCGTCGAGGCGGCGCCAGTAACGCGTGGGAATCGCAGAAACGTCCGTATTCATACCATTGGCAGCCGAGCGCGGCGGGCGGGATATTGGCCCCTATTGATGCGGGCCGAACACAAGCGGGTGGATCCCGTCCACACAAGTCCCATGTTGAGTCTGGTGACGGACAAGTCAAGGGTGCGGCCGACGGCCGTCGCGGGACTCTTCTATCCGCAGGACGCGGTGGAACTGCGCGGCACGATCGAGCACCTGCTGGATGCAGCGACCCCGGCAGCGACGCCCGGTGCGGCACCGAAGGCGCTGATCGTTCCGCATGCGGGTTACGTCTACTCCGGCGCCGTCGCGGCCAGCGCGTATCGCCACCTGCGCGACGCCCACGCCCCGATCGATCGCGTCGTGCTGGTCGGCCCGAGTCACCGCGTCCCGATGCGCGGCCTCGCGATGCCGTCGGTGGATGCGTTCGAGACTCCGCTCGGCACGATTCCGATCGACACGGCCGCGCGCCAGCGACTTCGCGAACTCGGGCTCGCCGGGATCTCCGACGCCGTGCACGCGGCGGAGCATTCGCTCGAGGTGCAGCTGCCGTTCCTGCAGGTCGTGCTGAAGGAGTTCGAGCTGCTGCCGATCGCGACCGGGCTCGCGCTTCCGGCTCAGGTGGCGCGCGCGCTGGAGGCCGTGTGGAACGGCCCGTCCACGCTGATCGTCATCAGTTCAGACCTGAGCCACTACCACACGTCGGCCGAGGCGAGGCAGCTGGACGACCGGACCCAGGCCACGATCCTTGCACGTCGCAGCGACCTCTCGGACGAGCAGGCCTGCGGCGCTTGCGGCATCAACGGGCTGCTGGAGGTCGCGCGCCGCAAGGCCCTCGCGGTCGAGCTGCTGGACCAGCGCAACTCCGGCGACACGGCGGGCGACCGCTCGCGCGTGGTCGGTTATGGAAGTTACTCGCTGCACGCGGCTTGACCCGCGGTCGCGCGACCTGCTGCTGCGCACGGCCGCGTCGGCGATCGAGGCCGGCCTGCTGCGGCCCGCACCATGCGCTCCCGACCCCGCGGGACTGCCCGTCGAACTGAGCGATGCTCGCGCCAGTTTCGTCACTCTCACGATCGCAGGGCGGCTGCGCGGCTGCTGCGGATCACTCGAGCCGCGACGGCCGCTGGTCACCGACGTCTGGCTCAATGCCGGCGCGAGCGCATTCCGCGACTCGAGGTTCGAGCCCCTGCATGTCCGGGAATGGCCGCAGATCGATCTCGAAGTCTCGGTACTGTCGCCGCTCGAGCGCGTCGACGTGGCTTCGGAGGCGGACCTGCTCAGCCGGTTGCGACCTGGCGAGGACGGTCTCGTCATCGCGTGGCGCAGCACGCGCGCGACCTTCCTGCCGAAGGTCTGGGAACAGGTCCGCGAGCCGGGCGAGTTCCTGCGTCACCTGAAGCACAAGGCAGGGTGGCGCGAGGACTTCTGGGCCGCAGACGTCGAGGTCTGGCGCTACACGACCGAGACCATGGCCATGGAGCGGCCCGCCCTGCACCTCGCGGGGCCATCGCGCTGACCGAATCCGTCGGCACGCCGGCGGCGAACGTTCCCCCCATGAGACCGATCCCGGCGCTGAAGACGTTGTTTGGCGGCATCCTCGTTGCGATGCTGGCCGTCACCGTCACGGCCAGCCTGAAGCAGCCCGTCTGGGACTGGGGCGGCCTGACGACCGAGCCCGATCGCTGGTGGACGATCGCGACGCTGGCCGACGCGTACTTCGGCTTCCTGACGTTCTACGCCTGGGTGTTCTACAAGGAATCGACGGCAACGGCCCGCGCCGGCTGGTTCATTGCGATCATGCTGCTCGGCAACATCGCGATGTCGGTCTACGTGCTGCTGCAATTGTCGAAGCTCCAGCCTGGCGACTCCGTGGCGCAACTGCTGCTGAGGAAGCAACGATGACCGCGACGACCGACCCGCATCTGGCTGAGGATCGCGAGCCCGCGGTGATGGTCCGCGCGTCGGCGCCCGCAAGCCGGTCGCTATCGATGCAGCTGCTCGAGCGCGACCTGCTGCCCGACTGGCTGATCCGGGCCGGCATCCGCCGCCTGCTCGCCCGGCGCCTGCGCGAAGAGGACAAGGGCGGCGTCGAGGCCCAGCAGGCGCACTTGATGAAGTTCGTCGAGGAGCTGCGCCAAAGCCCGGTCGCGATCGCCACCCGCGAGGCGAACGAGCAGCACTATGAGCTGCCATCCGAGTTCTTCGAACTCGTGCTCGGCCCGCACCGCAAGTACTCGTCGTGCCACTTCCGGCCGGGCGTCGCATCACTCGAGCAGGCCGAGGCCGACATGCTGGCCCTCACCTGCGAGCGCGCGCGGCTGCAGGACGGCGACCGGATCCTCGAGCTCGGCTGCGGCTGGGGCTCGCTGACGCTGTGGATGGCGGAGCACTACCCTGGCTCGCGGATCACGGCGGTGTCGAACTCGCGCACGCAGAAGCTGTTCATCGATGCACTCGCGAAGGCGCGCGGACTCGATAACGTCGAGGTCCTGACGCGCGACGCGAACGTGCTCGAGTTTCCGCCCGGAACGCAGTTCGACCGGGTCGTGTCGGTCGAGATGTTCGAGCACATGCGCAACTACGAGACGCTGCTCGGGCGCATTGCCGGCTGGATGCGGCCCGGTGCCACGCTGTTCGTGCACATCTTCACGCACTCGCGCTTCGCGTACCCGTTCGAGGTCCGCGACGAAAGCGACTGGATGGCGCGCCATTTCTTCACCGGCGGCATCATGCCGAGCGACCATCTGCTGGCGTATTTCCAGCGCGACCTCGCGCTGTGCCAGCACTGGCGGGTGGATGGCACGCACTACTGCAAGACCTCCGAGGCGTGGCTCGCGAACATGGACCGCAACCGCAACCGCGTGATGCCGATTCTCGCCGCGACCTATGGCCAGGCCGAGGCCCGCCGCTGGTGGGTCTACTGGCGGGTGTTCTTCATGTCCTGCGCGGAGCTGTTCGGTTACCGGGGCGGCCAGGAATGGCTCGTGTCGCACTACCTGTTCGAGCGTCGCTGACCAGGATTGCATCTCGGGCGGTCCCCGTGTAGTTGTTGCGGGGCATGCCCATCGCTCGCGACATCATCGGCAACCTGATCGCGCTGGCCCTGCTCGGCACCGGTGTCGTGGCCGGGGTTCCAGCGCTGGCGCAGTCCCCGGATCAACCCGCGTCCGCTGCACCCATGTCGGCCGCCGACGCGCAGGCCGAGTTGCGCAAGCGGATCGATGCCCGCGAGTACGAACAGGCCGTGGCGGAGGCGCGCCGGCTCGTGGATGCGGCCTCGCAGCGGCCGGAAGCCGGCGAAGACCTGCAGGTCGCATACATGAACCTGGCCGTGGCCCAGTACCTCGCCGGTGACTACGTCGGCGCCGAAGCGAGCTACCTGCGGGTCATCGAGCTGGTCGAGGCATCCGGCCGCCCGACGAACCCGCGCCTCGCACGCGCGCAGGCAGGACTCGCCACGACCTACTACGCGGGCAAGCGCTACGACCTCGCCGTGCAGCATTACGACCGCGCCGTCGCGCTCAGCCGGCGCTCCGAGGGGCTGTTCAACGAAGCCCAGCTGCCGCTGCTCGAGAAGTACGCGGACGCGCTGACCGAGGTGGGCCGGTTCCAGGACGCGCTCAAGGTGCAGCGGTATGCACTGCGGGTGGTCGAGCGCAAGTACGGCGGCGCCAGCCTGCGCTACGCCACGCAGCTCGAGGTGCTCGGACGCTGGTACACGCGAGTCCGCGAGTACGAGTCGTCGCGCGTCGTGCTGCGCAGATCGATCGAGCTGGTCGAGGAGGCCAAGGGAGAAAATGCGCCTGAACTGATCGGCCCGCTCACCGCCCTCTCGGACAACGACAGGCGCCAGTTGCTCGATCCGCAGGTGCAGGACCTCGGGACGGCGGACGACCAGCGGCGCGCGATGTTCCATGATCCGATGGCGCCGGTCGGCGTGTCGCTGTCGTCCAGCACGGTTGCCAGCGAGGGGCAGAAGGCGCTGGAGCGAGCCGTGGCCATTGCCAGCGGACGACCCGACGCTAGCGCGGCGCAGCTGGCGGGCCTGCGTGCGCAGCTCGGCGACTGGTACCAGTCGCGCCAGCAGTTCGACAAGGCGCTGCCGGTCTACCAGCAGGCGTGGTCGACGGCCGTGGGCCAGACGCAGGACGGCAAGCCAGCTGACCGAGCAGCTCTTCGGCCGTCCATTGCTGCTGCACTACGTGCCGCCGGATTCGTGGGATCGCTACTTCGGCCGGCCGGCCGGCGAGGCGGTGGTGCGCAACGCGGCGGTCGAAGTCACGGTCACGGCACAAGGCCGCGTCACGGAGCCGAAGGTCGTGGCAGACGGCGGCGATCCCAAGCTGGGCGCGCAGGCGGCCCGCGCGGCGCAGTCTGCCCGGTATCGGCCGCGATTCGAGAACGGGCAGCCGGTGGCAACGTCCGGCGTCAGGATCGACCAGCCATTCTACGTGCTGTCGAGCAGGAGCCCGAGCCGGCCGCGCCGAAGCCCGCCGGTTGACGATCAAGGCGCGGGCGGCGCGACCTCGGTCGCGCGCGCGGGCTCGCCGGCGGGCAGCAGTCCGCGCACGATGGCCTGTTCGCGCAGTTCGGTCGCGAGGCGCGCCCCTGCATCGCGCAGTGCGAGCTGCGTGGCCTTCTGCAGCGCCTCCGAACCGAAGCCGAGCATGTTGCTCGCGGCCGCGGCACCGTAACCGGTGAAGGTCCACGAATCGACGAACTGGCCGTCGGGCTTGTAGCCGTTCACCCGGTACTTGAGGCTCACGGCGAACACGTCGGTACCGGAATCGGCCGGCGTCACGAACGCGAAATCCTCCAGCACGGGCTCGAGCACGCCGCGCAGCCCGCCATCTGTCCTGGCGCCGGCGTCCGTGGCGGCAACCGGGACGGCGCGCAGGAACAGCGCCTCCATCAGCCGCATGAAGCCCTCGGACTGCGCCTTGCCGATCGCGATCGCGAAATCCCCGCCGTCGCGGTCCTCGCGATAGACCTTGTCGCGGAATTCCGGCGCCATGTAGATGCCCACCGCGACCGGGATCTTCTCCACCAGCGGCGTGGGAATCGCCGGCTTCGCCTCGAACTCCGTCGTGCCGCAACCGGCGAGCAATGCGAGCACGGGCCACGCGGCCAGCCGCAGCATCCGCGCGAGGCCCGTACCGCGAAGTGTCGTGCTCGATTGCATCGCGGTCATCGTCGCACGTCCCGGATCATCGCGGGTAGCTGCCCGGCTCGTTCAGGCCCACGAACGTGCCGCCGTTGCGCTCGCACAGCGCGCGCATCAGCGTCGCGAACCGGATGCTCGTCACCTGCGGCGCATCGGGCCGCACCGGGAAGCCGAGCGCGTGGATGCGCACCCGCCGCTGGCCGGACTTGTCCTCGCGATTGATCATGTCCACGGTCTTCATCACCGAGTCGATCGACGAGCCGGTGAACTCGTCGCCGAACACGTACAGGCTGATCCTGAGGCCGGTCGCGTAGTAGGTGCGGATCGCCTCGACGATGCCCTCGACCGGGCTCGAGTTGCTGAACGGGAACCAGTCACGCAGCCGCTCGATCACGAGCTTGCGCTGCATCGGCGTGTCCGGCAGCCAGCGGCCACGGTACGACGGGAACATGTACGTGCCCTCGTCGCTCATCACCTGCCAGCCCTTCACGGCCGGGTACGCGTCGAGCACCTCCTGCATCTTCTTCATCACCAGCGGCCACGCGTAGTTGGCCATGCTGCCCGACGTGTCGATGATGAAGATCACGTACTCGCTGTCCACCGGCAGCCCGCCGATCGGCGAGTCGTCCTTGCGGCGGTACTGCGCGCCGAGCAGCCGCTTCATCTCGTCGGTCAGCTCCTGCTGCGCGGAGACGAGCTGGCCCTCGATGTCGTTCGCGACCTCCGCGTCCTTGCGCGACGATTCGTACTGGCCCCTGAGCGCGCTCAGGTCGCCGCGCAGCCGCGCGATCTTCATCTGCTCCTCGGAGAGCTGGATCTTGCGTGCCTTCAGCTCGCGGTTCAGCACCTCGCTGGTGCCGCGGATCTCGACCAGCTCCTGCTGCAGCTTGAGCAGCAGGCCCTGCAGGTCCTGGCGCGACTTCTCGATCACGACGGGCTCGCCCACCTGGGTGAGCACGAGCAGCAGGATCACCGCGCCGAACCCGCAGCAGATCGCATCCAGGAACGAGAGGCTGAACACCTCGACGTCGCGACGCGCGAGCCGGGAGCGCCTCATGGCCAGTCCCTCGCCGGGCTCAGGAACGAGCCGCGCGTGCGGCGCGCGAGCGTCCAGTAGGCGCTCGGCGCCATCGGGTCGCCTTCCATCGGCAGCAGGATCACGTTGACGGGGACGCCCGGCGGCAGGCGCCCGAGCGCTTTCTCGAACAGCTTCAGCCGGTCGTCGCCGTCCACCGTCTTCTTGACCAGCGGCGGCGACGCGCCCTGCGTCGGCAGCCCGTCGGTGACCAGGATGATGTTGTCCGGACGCGGCGACAGCGTGGCCGCCACCGCGAGCGCGTTCTCGAGGCTGGTGCCGTCCTGCGGCACGATCTTGCGCAATTCACGCGATGCCGCGTTCAGCGACGCGGCATCGTCGCCGGCAAGCCACTTGCCGGCGCTGTCCGGCACCAGCGGGCGCGCCTGCGTGTTGAACCCGTAGAGCTGGAACTTCGACTTGGCCGGAAGCTGCGACGTCAGCCAGTCGACCGTGGCCACGGTGCGCCGCCACTTGCCGGCCGCCATGCGCCGCACTTCGGGCATGTTGCGCAGCCGGATCACGTTCACCACCGACTCGTCCATCATGCTCGCGGAGACGTCCACGAGCACCAGGATCCGCTCGCCGCCGATCTTCAGGCCGGTGAGGTACTGGCGGTCGCCGCTGCCGATGAAGCCCTTGATGCGCGTGCCGGGCTGCCCGGGGCTCGGCGTGCCCGCGGCGAGCCGGCGGTTCGCCTCGTCGAGCGACTTCAGGTCCTGCTTCAGCTTCTCGATCGCCTCGCGCTTCGACAGCGTGTCCTTCTCCGCCTCGGCCAGCTGCTGCTTCAGCTGCTCGGTCTGCTCGATGATGCGGTTGGCGAGTCCCTCGGCAGGCACGGCGCGATCCGTGCCCTCGAGCGAGTTGCGCAGCACGACGAGGTTCTTGTAGCCCTCGAGCACCTCCTCCTCGAGCCTGTTCACCTCGGACTGCAGCGTGTCGTTGCGCTGCTGGCGCTGCACGCCGGCCTGCGCGCTCAGGATCGTGTAGAACAGCACGACCGCGCCGAACCCGCACGCGATCACGTCCAGGAACGACAGGCTGAAGACTTCGATCTTACGGCGCGCCATCGTCGTCCACCACGCGGACGAGCTCGCACTCAACGCCAGGGCTGCCCACGCGAACCCGGTCGCCCGCACGCAGCGCGACGCGTCCGGCGATGCGGTCGCCGTTCACGAACGTGCCGTAGGTGCTGTGGTCCTCGAGCCAGGTCGCGTCGCCGTCGCTCCAGATCGTGCAGTGCGACCGCGAGATTCCGGGCCCGGTCTCGAGCAGCAACGCGCGCCGGTCTCCCGGCACCGCGGATCCGAGCGTGAGCGGATGCGGGCTGATCCGGTAGGCACGGCTCGCAACGACCGCGTGCGTGGGCCGCATGGCCGCGGGCACTGAGGCCGCCGCAGCGAGTGGCCGCACCGGGCCCGGGCGCAACGGGACAGGAAGGTGCTGGACCAGCGTCAGCCCGCGCCCGTCTCGTCGCAGGAACTGCTCGTAGGCGAGCGCGCCGAGCGCGGCCGCGCCGCGCGGCAGCCTGACTGTCTCGCAGTCACGAATCTCTGCGAGCCGTTCGTGCAGTCCGGGCAACGGCGCAAAGCGATGCGACAGCCGCAGGTGCAGCGGGCCGCCCGCAGGCCGCGAGCGTTGCAGCACGCGCGCGTACTCGTCATAGACGTGCGACGCGGCGCGCGCAAAGTCCTGCGCGTCGAGGTCGACCGAGTAAGTCGCGCCACCAGCCTCGATCTCGATTGCTGCACGTCCACCTTCGCGCACGGCGTCGAGCCAGCCCGGCAGCCCGTCAACCATGCGCTGCTCGGTCGCGGCCTGGTGCAACGGGTCGAAGCGGGTCTTCTTCACGAACACCGACGCGATCATGTCGAGCCACGCCTGCTGCAGCGCCAGCCAGCCGTGCTGCGGCAGGATGTCGAAGCGCGTGCGGCGCAGGTCGCCGCCGTGATCGAGCACCGTGAGCACCGCGCGGTGCAGCGACAGCTCGAGCTGCAGCACGTTGCCGGGCGCGGGCTCGAGCGAAGCGGCGGCGAGTCCCGGAGTCGACCAGGCCGACCGGATTCAGGCCCGCCTCCTGCGCGACGCCCAGCAGCAGCGCAAGCTGGTCGCGCGTGTACCAGGGCGGCACGGCCAGCAGCACGTCGTTGCCCTGCTCCACGTACGGGCGCACCAGCGACGACAACTGCGCGTGAGCCACCTCTGCGGAGGTGCTGGCCGCGGGCATCGGCCGCGGCAGTGCGGCAGTGCCGAGCTCCTGCCAGTAGCGCGTATCGGCGAACAGCGGCTTCAGGCGTGCACGACGCGCGGCGGCCACGCCCGTTTCCGGCGCCGGCCCGTCGAGCATCGCGCAGCCGGGCTCCTCGGCGAGGATCGCTCCGTCGCGCGCCAGGATCAGTCCGACGTCGTTCAACTCGAGGGCGAGCGTCATCTGCTCAGCGGATCTGCATGTGCCGGATCAGGTTGCGGTCGAGATAGGTCTCGCTGTCCAGCACCAGCCGCTCCTGCGCGAGCTGCAGCTGGTGCAGCAGGAACATCAGCACGATGCTGATCAGCAGCGCCGCCAGCGTGGAGTTGAACGCGGTGCCGAGACCCTCGGTGACGCCCGACACGTCGCCGGTGACTGCCTTGTGCGCCTCGCCGAGCGCGTCGCCGATGCCGCGCACAGTGCCGATGAAGCCGATGGCCGGGATCGCCCACGCGATGTAGCGCAGCATCGAAAGCTCGGAGTCGAGGCGGTCGGCTTCGCCGTCGCACACGCCGCGCGCGGCCTCGGACACGTCCTGCACGTTGCGC
Source organism: uncultured Gammaproteobacteria bacterium (assembly GCA_963776815.1). Classification (GTDB taxonomy): domain Bacteria; phylum Pseudomonadota; class Gammaproteobacteria; order Steroidobacterales; family Steroidobacteraceae; genus RPQJ01. The sequence continues at coordinate 690,712 of CAVZNZ010000012.1, read as the reverse complement.
GTCGCACCGAATCGATACAGCGCGACCAGCAGCGCACGAGGCAGCAGGCACTCGGCCTCCGCCGGCGGCAACGCCTCCAGCGGCCGGGCGTACTCGCGGGTGTCCTCGGGCAGGATCCGCATTCCTTCCGGAACGTTGACGAGGTCGCGTGCGAGCAGCGAGCGCTCGCGACGCGTGTGCCAGGTCTTGTAGCCGATGATCGCGAGAGCCCAGAGCCCGAGGATGATCTCGGCTTCCTGCTCCCAGTCCTTCAGCACCACGTAGATCGACCGCTCGGCGACGTAGTTCGGGTCCTTCTTCATCGCCGCGCGCTGCTCCGCGAGCACGGCCGCTGCCCTGGGGCGCACCACGGTCACGTACGCGGCGTGGACCGTGATCGTGAAGATGATCAGCGCGAACAGGCTGAACAGGAACTCGCTCGGGGCGCGGGTATTGGTACTCGCCATGCGATGGGACTCTCCGTGATCAGATGTCGACCGGGAACGAGACGTCGAAGTCGGCGCGCACCTTCTCGCTGGGCTCGAACCGGCCGGGCGACGTGGCGGGCTTGCGATCGGTCGCGGCCGAGGGAGGCGCGGTCTTGCCTTCCGCAGGCGAGGCCGGCGGCGCCGCTTCCTGCGTCGCCGGTTCAGCTGGCAGGAGCTTTCGGGGCCTCCTGCGCGCTGAGCGCAGTCACGACCGCGAGCGCCCCGACGAACAGGACGACCGTCAGCGTGAGGTCGCGCCTACTGCGCGTAACGCGCGATGCGGAATCCGACGTCATTGCGCTTCCCGTCCCCGTAATCGCGGTACGCGAGCCTGAGTTCCGTCACGGCCGAGCTCTTCCAGCTCGAGCCACGGATCACCCGCAGCGAACCGTCGCCCGCCGCCGCCGGATCGACGGCGACCGCCGTCGCCGGCGGCTGCACAGTGTAGAGATCGTGCGCCCACTCCGCGACGTTGCCGCCGAGGTCGAAGAACCCCGACGGGCCCGCCGCGAAGCTGCCCACCGGCGCCGTCGCAGCGAATCCGTCGTCGTAGTCCGGGATCGTCATCGGCACCAGCGCCTGCGCGGAGCGGTCGGCATAGTTGCCCGCTCCCGGCGGCACCGGCAGTGCGTCGCCCCACGGATACTTGCGCATGCCGCCGCCGGCGCTCCGGGCGATCCACTCCCACTCCGCCTCGGTCGGCAGCCGATAGCCATTCGTCGCGGGCGTCACGGGCGCGAGCTTGCCGCCCCTGGTTTCGTAGGCCGCGGCGAGACCGTCCTGCGCGCTCAACCAGTTGCAGTATGCAGCCGCGTCCTGCCAGCTCACGTTCACGACGGGCTGGCGGTCCGTGTCGAGCGTCGACTGCAGCACGAAGCCTGACCTGTGCTCGGGCCTGAACTGCCGGTACTCCGCATTGGTCACCTCGCGCAGGCCGACGTAGAAGCGGCGCTCCAGCCGCACCGGGCGCTGCGCTTCGTTCGCGCGCCGGCCCGCTTCGCGCCGCGGGCTGCCCATCGTGAACTCGCCCGCCGGCACCAGCTTCAGTTCCTGCCCGCCCCTGGTCCGCGCCGTCGGCGTCAGCGCCACGACCTCCGCTGGCGCCGCGGCCGACGTGGATCCCGGCGATGCGGCCGGTGGCGAGACGGCCGACGCCGTCGCGCGTGGCGCCACGCCCTCGAGCAGCGTTGCCTCCACGTTCTGCGGCAGGCCCGGACGCGGCGTGACGGTCGTGCGGAATGGTGCGTAGCCCGGCTTGCGGACTTCGATCGAGTGTCGCGTCGCGGGCAGTCGCAGTGTCTGGTTCGCGGGACCGCGCGCCACGCCGTCCACGAGCAACTGCGCATCGGCCGGATTCACCCGCACGATCACGTCGCCGAGGATCGGGACCAGCGTGACCTGCACGGCGGCGCTCTTGCCCGGCGCGACCGAACCTCGCGGGTGGCGGATTCGTAGCCCTCGCGGGCGACCGTGACCGCTTGCGCAAGGTCGGGCCGGACGTCCACGTCGAGCGGCGTCCTGCCACGGTAGGCACCGCCGATCGTGACGCTCGCGCCTGCCGGCTCGCTGCTCACGACCAGCCTCCCGTCCGGCAGCCCGAGCCGCACCGGGCCGATCCTGAGCGGCTCGTTCGCCTTCACCTGCACGTCGCTGACCCACGGCTTGAATCCATCCAGCCGCAGCTCGACCGGGTACGAACCCGCGTCGAGCTCGAGCGAGAGCGGCGTGATGCCACGCTGCTTGCCGGCGATCTGCACGGCCGCGCCCGCCGGCTCGGTCTCGATCGTCACCTTCGACCAGCCCGGCGTGAGCCTGGGCTCGATCGTCTGCCGCTTGCCGAAGCCGTCGATGCGCACGTCGGCCTCGTAGTCCAGGTAGCGCTCGGTATCGATCCTGACCTTGTGCGTACCGGCCGCGAGCTCGAACTCGCCAGGCGCCTTGCCTGCCGCGCGGCCGTCGACGGTCACCTCGCCCGGCACCGGCAGCACGATCTTCAGGCGGCCGGGCAGCGGAACGAGCCGATAGCGCAGCACCTGGTCGCGCTCGCGGCCGACCGTGACCGGCACGCGCAGTTCGGCATAGCCCTCGCGACGCGCGACGAGCCGGTAGTCGCCGGGCCGCAGCAAGTGACTGGAGCCGAACGCGAGCCCCGGCCAGCCGCCCTCGAACGCGACGCGATCGGGTGTCGGGTCGATCTCCACCTGCACCGGCGTCGACGTGAAGACCAGCAGCGCGCATCGCCGCCAGTGCAGCGGTCGCTGCAATTGCAAGCATCCGTACCGGCGACCAGTGCCTCGCGACTCGCCGTGGCTCGTCCGACGACCTGCGGAATGCGACCGGCTCGATGCGCTCGCCGTCGTCCACGCCGGCGCCCGAATGACTGGACGCCGCCGCTGCGACCGGTGGCGCCGTGACGTTCCCGACCCCTCCGGCGACGACCTCGAGGACGCGACTGGAACCTTCGGCCCTGAGCTTCAACCTGCCGCCGCCGACGTCGAGCACGTCGCCGTTGCGGAGCCACGTCGAGCCTTCGATCCGCGAGCCGTTGTGCAGTACTGCGGCGACATCGTCCGCAGGCTGGACGAACAGCTGGCCGTCGTGCAGCGCGAGCCATGCCAGCGGCCCGTCCGAGCGGGCTGGAACGATCACGTCGCTGCCGCTGCCGCCGATCGACAACGGAAAGCCCTGCGCCGTGACCGGACGTTCGCCCAGCGGCTCGCGCAGCAGCAGTTCGGTGCTCAAATCTGCTCCTCGCAGCGGACCACCAGCGACGGCGGTTCGCGACCGGGCATGATCGTGAACTCGCGCCGCACGTCGCGGAACCCGGTCCGGGTTCCAACCGCCGTGTACCGGCCAGGCAACAGCTCCATGTCCTTGCGCTCGAACGTGCCGAGCTTGCCGACACGATAGATCGTCACTTCGGTCTGGTTGTCCGACGCGATCGCGATGCGCACTGGCGTCTCCGCGGCGGCGACGAGGTCCTGCAGTTCCCTGACCTTGCGCGACAGGACCGGGCCGGGATCCTGCACTGCGCTCGCGCGATTCAGCGTCGCGCGGGCGGCGCCGCGAACGTCGCTCGAGAACACCTTCTCCGGGCGCTCGAGGTACGAATCGAGCTCGGCGTACAGCATCGCGTTCGGCTCCGCGCGCTCGACGCCCTGCTGCGCCGTGAGCAGGTTGGCGTCGATCTTCAGGGCCTGTCGATACTCGACCAGCGCATCGCCCCAGCGCTCCTCGCGCTCCGCCTTGCGCGCAGCGTCGAGGTGCGCGTCGATGCTGCGACCCCCGAGCGCGCGCTCGACCTGCTCGAGTCCTTCCTTCACCTCGGTCGCGCCAGGGCGGATGCGACCGGCACGCTCGTACGCCGCGCGCGCGGATGCGTAGTCTTTCCGCGCAAGCGCCGCCAGTGCGTCGGCGATCGCCGCGCCAAATGCGTTGCCGGATGCCTGCGCGTCGAGGCGCGCCAGTGCATTGCGGGCCGCGACCGTGTCCGGGTCCAGCGCGAGCGCCTTGCGGTAGTTCGCCTGTGCGGCGGCGGTCTGGCCAGTCCGCTCGAACTCCGCGGCATCGGCAAGCAACGTCCGCACCGCATCGAGCGACTCGACGCGGCGCAGCCCGCGCGTCGCCTCCGCGTTCGCCGGATCGATCAGCAGTGCCAGGTCGAACTGCCGCTTCGCCTCGCTGGCGTTGCCGGACTCGAGGGCCGCGAGGCCGGCGGCAAGCGCGGCGCGCAGCGCAGGGTTGACCTGCTGCTCGACAGCGCGCAGATCGGCGTCGGCCGCGCGCAACCGGGCCAGCGCAGTCTCGTATTCATGCCGGGCCGACGCGGCATCGGCTTGCACGAGCCCCTGCTTGCCGCGCGCAAACTGCTCGCCAGCCCACGAGCCGGCCGAGCGGCGCTCGAGCGCTTCCAGGCGTCGGGCAACGACCGGTCGCAGTTCGTCGACCTGCCGCTTCACCTCGGCGAGCTTCTGCAGGTCGCGCGCGGCGGCCGACGGTGGCGACGGCGAAGGCTTCGGCTCGACGCGCGGCACGGCGGGTACCGTCGCGGCGTCGCGCTGCTCGACCCATTCCGGCAGCGCGAAGAAGACGAAGCCCGCGACCAGCAGCAGGAATACGAGGGCTGCGGCGAGCAGCCCGCGACGGAAGCCCTGCGAGCGGAGCTCGCGATCGCTCGGGCCGCTCGTCGTCGAACGTTGCCACTGCGGCTCGATCGCCGGCGGCGGTGACTCGGGCGCACGCAGCGCGACTGGGGCAGGCTCGGCGCGTGCAGCGACAGTCCCGGGAGCCGCCACGGAGACAGCCCGCAGCAGGTCACGGATCTCGGTCATGTCGCGCGGACGATCCTCGGCGCTGCGGGCGAGGCAGCGACGGACCAGGGACTCGAGTCCCGCCGGGACCACCGCGCGGCTCGCTGGCAGCGCAGGCGGCTCGCGTGCAGCCTCGGCAGCCGCCTGGTCGGGATAGAACGGCGGATATCCGCTCAGCAGTTCGTACGCCATCGCCCCGAACGAGTAGATGTCGTCGCTGGCCTGCGGCGCGGATCCCGCCAGTTGTTGCGGGCTCGCAGTGAAAGGCGAGCCGCCGTGCGCCGCCCCGGCATCGCCGATCGGTGCAGCGAGCCCGAAGTCGGTCAGCATCGGCCGGCCGTCGTCCGCGAGCAGCACGTTCGCGGCCTTCACGTCGCGGTGCACGATGCCGGCGGCGTGCACTGCCTCGAGGCCTGCGGCGACTCGCTCGAGCACCGCGGCGAGTCGCGACGGGTCCGATCCGCGCAGTCGCGCCAGGTCCGCGACGGCGTCGTCCGCGAAGACGGCGAACACGGTCTCGCCGTCGTGCACTTCCGCGCACCTGAGCACGTTCGGATGATCGAGGCCCCGCTGCAGCGCAGCTCCGTGCAGGAAGCGTCCACGCTCCTCGTGCGACCCGAGCAGCTCCGGCCGCAGCACTTTCAGCACGCGATCCACACGGGCTTCGCGGTCGCGCGCGAGCCAGACCTCGGCGGTCCTGCCGTCACCCAGCCTGCGCAACAGAGCGTATCGCGCGGCGAGAACCTGCCCGCTTGCCAGAGTCATGTCGCGTCCTTGCCGCGACTCAGGGCTTCGCAGCCTGGGGCTGCGCCCCGCCGGACGTCGCGCCGACCGCCGCGGCCGGCAGGCCCGTCTCGTTTTCGTAGAGTTCCCTCAGCAGCTGCCGCCATTCGGAGTACTGCTGCTCGGCCGAGCCCTTCAGCTGCAGCGTGCGGCCCTCGACGTCCACGACCATCGGCTGCACCTCGGACTGGAACGAGTCGCCGAGCTGCTTCAGCGACTCGGTGTGCGTCTTGATCTCGGCCCGCTGGTCGAGGCCGGCCTTGAACGCATACATGCCGCCGATCACGGCCGCGGTCGACGCGGCCGAGGCGGCGCTGCTGTTGCTGTTGCTGCCCGCGACGATGCCGCCCACGATCGCGACGGCGCCGAGCACCTGTCGCGTGACCGCCTGCCGGCGCGCGATCGACTGCGCCTCGAGTTCCTCGTAGGAGTACTTGCGCCAGTTCGTATACGGACCGGCGAGGCTGTCCGCGAAGTTCGTGTAGTACTCGTTCAGCGTGTCGACGAGCGAATAGTCGCGCTCGCGGATGCGCTGCATGCGCTGCACGACCGGGTCGTCGGGCGCGGGCAGGCGGACGACCGAGTAGGTTCCCTTGCGATCCCTGGCGACGTAGGGGCCGAACGCGTACGGCGCGAGGTCCGCCGCGAAGCGCAGGTTCGAGATCTCGTGCAGCTGCACGCGCTGCTCCCGCGTGAGCTGGTCGCGGGCGGCCAGCATGTCGTTCGCGAGCGTGTTGTAGAGGTTCTGGAACGGGTCGGCCGGTTTCGACACCACGTCCTTGTAGGCGCGCGTGTCGGCATCACCCTCGTATTCCTTGCGCAACCAGACCCGGCCCGCGGCATCGCTGACGGTGATGTCGAGCACGAGCTCGCGCCCGTCGGACTGCACGATCCTGCCGTCCACGTAGACGTCCATGCCGTTGGCGCCGGCCGGCAGCACCCGCACCTGGCCCCACTGCCCGGTGCCTTCCAGCGTGTTGCGGACCATCACCGGCATGTAGCGCGACTCGGCCTTGCGCACTTCGGGGAAGATGCCCTGTTCCTCCTGCTTCTTCTCGTCCGCAGGAACGTTGGGATCGAACAGGCGCACGGCGACGTCGAGCAGCTCGTCCTGCGGCACCTCGGTGATCGCTTTCTGCGCCGCGATGCGCTGCACCGGCCGTTGCTCCTGCACCATGCAGCCGGACAGCAGCGCCGCCGCGGCCGTGAGAGCCGCGAATGCAAACCCGATACGCCCGATGCACTGCAGACGATTCACTAAGTGCCCTTCTTGTATTGCCGATACTCTTCCCACAACCGTTCCCGCAGTTCCGGATCCGTTTCCTTCATCGCGGCCTCGCGCAACTGGCGGGCCACGATGTCGTCGTCGCTGCCGTCCGGGATGTCCGCGGGCGCAGTGTTCGGTCCCGAGCCACCCTTGACGCCGCCGCCGTAGCCGCCACCGCCGCTCGGGCCCGTCTGCCCCTGCGAAGACTCGCCTTGGCCGCCCGGGTCGCTCCCGTCGCCATTGCCATTGCTATCGCCGGTGCCGTCCTTGCCATTCGGTGCGCCGTCGCCCTGGCCACCCTCCGGCGCCCTGGCCGCCTGCGGCTTCGGAACCGGTCGCCTCGGCCGACCCGCCCTCGCCGGAAGTCCCTGACGTGGAGCCGCGCGAAGCACGCTCCTGGGAAACGGCTCTCCTGCTCCTTGCGCATGCGTTCGTCGAACACCGCGAAGGTCTCGTCGAAGCGCCGGTCGATCTGCGCGCGGCGGTCTTCGGCGGTGGCTGGTCCGCCGCCGGAGCCCTGGGTCGAGCCGTTCTTGCCTGCCGCACCGGTACTTCGCACCGGTCGAGCCGGTCGGAGCCGGGCGCGCCGGCCGAACCTGGCGAGCCGGGTGAACTTCGAGCCCTGCGGCTGCCCGCGCGAGGCGCCCGAGCCACTCGCAGGCGCGTTGCTGCCTGCCTGTCCGGCAGCACCCGCGGTCGATTGGCCTGCAGGACCCTGGCCCGCGGTACCGGACGGCGGCTGCGAGCCCTGTGAAGACGGCTGCCCGCCCGACGATTGCTGGCCCTGCGTCCACCGCTCGACTGGCTGCCGCTCGACGCCACTGCTGCTGCCGCTCTTCGTCTGCTGCGGCGGGAACGGCGACTCGCTGCCACTGCCCGACGGGCTGGAACTCGCTGGACTGCTGCTCGGACTGCTGCTGGTGCCGGTGCTGCCACCTGAAGTCGACGGGAACGGCGACGGCGTCGCAGGCGACGAAGACGCGGGCGGCTGCGGCAACGACGGCGGCGACGGCAGAGACGGCGCCTGCGTGGACGTGCTCACGGCACAGCCGGCGAGGCCCAGCGCACAGGCGACGGGCCAGACGAGGCCTCGGACGTGAACCACTCGCATGCTCAGGGTCTCCCGATTGTGCGCGGACTCAGGCTGCGGAGCAGCGCGGACCTCGCTCAACCCCTTTGATCAGCGCAACCGCCGGGTGGTTCAACGGGACCCACCGGTGCCTCCGGCCGCCGCGCCGCCCGCCTGCTCCAGGTCAGACCCGAGCAGGAAGGAGCGGAGCTGTTCCGACAGCTGGTTGCATGCCGTGCTCTGGACCGGGGTGATGATCGGGATCGGCACGACCGCACCGATCAGCACCGACGTGCCGGTGACGTCCGAACTGACCGAGCCGAGTTCGCTCGCGGTCTGCATGTCCCAGACCAGCGCGACGTAATCCGATTCCTTGTCCCACCAGCCGACACCGAAGCAACCGGCCCCGCCTGGCCCCGCCGCACAGGCCACGCTGCCGCCGCCGCCGGTCTTCTTCGTGCTGCCATCCAGCCACACGATGTACCGCACGCCGATCTGCTGCAGGCGCTCGGTTACGCCAGGGCGCGCGAGCAAGCGTCTTCAGTCCCGCGGCGTTTGCTGGCGCGGTGCTCGGCTCGAACCACGGAAACAGCGCGTCGGTGAACTCCTGCTCGCCGTAGATCTTGAACGGCACTGCGTTCTTGTCCTTCGACGGCTTCGAGGACTGGCCCTGCTGCGGATGCACGAGCTCGCCGCCGAGGCCCTCCTGCACGCAGCTGACGAATTCGCCTTCGGTGCCCACGCCTTCGAGCTGCGGCTTCTTCAGGATCACGATCGATTCATTGGCCTGGATCGAGGCCGCGACCTGCCGCGACTCATCCACTTTCGAAGTCATGCAGCCAGCCGCCAGCAGCGCGAGGCCAAGCACGCCGGACGCACGTCCCCAGCCCGCGAGCCGACGGTTCGAGTCGAACGATCCTTGTGGGTTCAACAGCATGTCGGCATTCCCCAGCCGGCTGAAGCGACGCGGCGCTAAATTGCGTCCGATCGAGTATACGTCAAGGGTCCGGGGCCGCAGCGCGACCGGATTGTGACGCTCAGCTGAATAATTCCCGTTGTTGCGGAGCGAGTGGATCCCGGACGAAAGAATCCGTGTCGAGGCCTGCCTCGCGTTCATCGTTCAGGCCGTAGCGCCTGCAGGCGGCCTTGAAGCGCGCCGACAGCAGCTCCGCATACGGCCCCTCCCCTCGCATGCGGTGGCCGAACCTCGGGTCGTTCAGCCGCCCGCCGCGCGACTCGCGCAACAGGTTCAGCACGCGCTCGGCACGCGACGGGTAATGCTCGCGCAGCCACTGCTCGAACAGAGACCCAAGCTCGTGCGGCAGCCGCAGCATCATGAGGCAGCGCGCCCCGCCCCGGCGGCGGCAGCAGACTCGAGCAGCCGCTCGATTTCGTGGTCGTTCAGCGCAGGGATCATCGGCGCGAGCAGCACGCCGACCGGGACGCCTGCGGCGGTCAGCTCACGGATCACCCGCAGTCGCGCCGCGGGCGACGCCGCACGTGGCTCGAGCACGCGCTTCAGCTCGTCGTCGAGCGTCGTCAGGCTGATGAACACCGTGACGAGCCGCAGCCGGGCGAGCTCGGCGAGCAGGTCGATGTCGCGCAGCACGAGCGCACCCTTGGTCACGATCGTGACCGGATGCCGGTGCGCGAGCAGTACCCCGAGCAGCGCGCGGGTCGTGCGGTGCTCGCGTTCGGCGGGCTGATACGGATCCGTGTTCGCGCCGAGGTTGATCGGCTTGCAGACGTAGCCCGGCGCGCTCAGCTCGCGATCGAGCAGCTGCGCGAGACCGGGCTTGTGGAAGATCCGCGTCTCGAAATCGAGGCCCGGACCCAGGTTCCAGTACGAGTGCGACGGGCGTGCGAAGCAGTAGATGCAGCCGTGCTCGCATCCCTGGTACGGGTTGACCGACTGGTCGAACGGAACGTCCGGCGACTGGTTGCGCGTGATCGCCCGCTTCGGGCGATCGGCAACCAGGACGGTCTCGGCGCGGCGCGGCAGCTCGTCGAGACTGCCCCAGCCGTCGTCGGCAGCCTCGAGGCGCGTGGCCTCGAAGCGTCCGGCCGGGTTCGTGACCGCGCCCCGGCCTTTCTCGATCCACCGACGGTCCACGCTGCGCATCCCGGGACTTTACTGTATGGATATACAGCTGTCACGGGGATGAGCCTGGAAACCGGTCCATCGTCCAGATCTCGGGAAACAGCCGCGTCCACGTGCCCGCGACCACCAGTGTCGCGCAGCCCCCGACGACCACGGCCGGCACGGTGCCGAACCAGGCGGCGGTCAGCCCTGACTCGAACTCCCCGAGCTCGTTCGACGCGCCGATGAACACTGCGTTCACCGCGCTCACCCGGCCGCGGATCTCGTCCGGCGTCTCGAGCTGCACCAGCAGGTGCCTGATGTAGACGCTGACCATGTCGCCAGCGCCCATCACGGCGAGCGCGGCGAGCGACAGCCAGAAGCTCGTCGACAGGCCGAACGTGATCGTCGCCAGGCCGAACACGATCACGCCGCCGAACATCCAGCGTCCGACGCGTCGCGAGATCGGCGCGAGGCCGAGCACCAGGCCGCACACGGCCGCGCCGATCCCCGGTGCAGTACGCAGCAGGCCGAGCCCGCCTGGGCCCACGTGCAGCACGTCCGCGGCATAAACCGGCAGCAGCGCGGTCGCGCCGCCGAACAGCACGGCGAACAGGTCGAGCGAAATCGCGCCGAGCACCGGGCGGCGCGAGCGCACGAAGCGCAGTCCGGACAGCAGCGTGTACCAGCCGGGCGGCTCGGTCGACTGCGCGTGGCCGCCGCCGCGCCGCACGAAGAGCAGCAGGACGACGGCGATCACCAGCAGCGTCGCGACGCACGCATAGACGACCGGTGCGCCGAGCAGGTAGATCACGCCGCCGAGCGACGGGCCGGCGATCGTCGCGACCTGCCAGGTGGACGAATTCAGTGCGACGGCGGTGCCGAACTGCTCGCGGGACACCAGGTTCGGCAGCAACGCCTGCCCGGTCGGCATCGCGAACGCGCGGGCGATGCCGAACAGCACCATGACCGCGAACACCGGCCGTGCCGAGTCGAGGCCGCGCGCCGCGAAGGCGAGCAGCAGCAGCGCACAGAGTGCTTCCAGCGCGAAGCAGGACGTCAGGACCCGGCGCCGGTCGTGGTTGTCCGCGACGTGCCCCGCGGGAAGGATCAGCAGCACGAACGGCAGGAACTGCGACAGTCCGATCAGCCCCAGGTCGAGCGGGTCGCGCGTGACCGCGTAGACCTGCCAGCCGACCGCCACGGTCTGCATCTGCACCGCGAGCGTCGCGAGGAAGCGGGCCGCGAGGAAGAAGGTGAAGTCGCGGTTGCGCAGCACCGCGAGGCGCGGACTCGACTCTGCGGTCATGCGGCCGCGCGGGGCGTGATTGCTTTCATCGGTCGTGGCAGCATAGCGCGCCCCACGCGACAACGAACATTCCGGCACCGGAGAACAGCATGCGGACGACCCTGCGCAGAATCGCGACACTCGCCACCTTGATGGCTGCACTGGCGGTCCCGGCCATCCAGGCCGCGGCGGCGCCAGCCGCCCCGACCGCGGCGGACAGCAAGTTCGAGGCGCTGGGCAAGCGTTACGTCGACGAATTCGGCCGGTATTCGCCGGTGTCGGCCACCGCGCTGGGCGACCACCGCTACGACGGCGAGCTCGACGACGTCGGAGCGGACGGCCGCGCCCGCGCGCTCGCCTGGAACCAGGCACTGCTGGCCGAGCTGCAGGGCATCGACCGCAAGTCGCTGTCGCGCGCGAACCAGGTGGACGCCGCGGTGCTCGACAACCAGCTGCGCTATTCGATCTGGACCGAGCAGCAGTACCGCGACTGGTCCTGGGACCCGCTTGTCTACACGCAGCTCTCGGGCCAGGCGCTCTACGGCCTGCTCGCACGCGACTACGCGCCGCTGCCCGAACGGCTGCGAGCGGTGACGTCGCGGCTGGAGAAACTGCCGCGGTTCCTGGAGCAGGCGCGCGCGAACCTGATCCCGGAACGCGTGCCCGAGATCCACGCCACGACCGCGATCAAGCAGAACCCGGGCGTGCTGAGCCTCGTCGACGAGCTCGTCGTGCCGAACATGGGCAAGCTCCCGGAAGCCGACCAGGCGCGGCTCAAGGCCGCGATCGACGGCGCGCGGGCCGCCGTGCAGGCGCACCAGAAGTGGCTGGAGACCGAGCTCAAGCCGAAGGCACAGGGCGAATTCCGCATCGGCCGCGAGCTCTACGACCAGAAGCTGGCGTTCGCGCTGATGTCGCCGCTGTCGCGCCAGGAGATCCGCGCCCGGGCCGAGTCCGAGGTCGCACGCACGCGCGGCCAGATGTACGAAGTCGCGCGCAAGGCGCTCGCCGGCCGGCCGAACGCGCCCGCGATGCCGGACGACCCGACGTTCGAGCAGCAGCAGGCCGTGATCGTGGCGGCACTCGAACTGGCCGCGACGGATCGCCCCGCAACGGACGGAGTCGTCGAGTTCGCCCGCGAGACACTCAAGGAAACGACGGCGTTCGTGCGTGCGAAGGATTTCGTCACGATGCCGGACGAGCCGCTCGAGATCATCCTGATGCCCGAATTCCAGCGCGGCGTCGCAGTCGCTTATTGCGACTCGCCGGGCCCGCTCGACAAGGGCCAGCGCACGTTCTATGCGGTTTCGCCGATCCCGACGGACTGGACGCCGACCCAGGTCGATTCGTTCCTGCGCGAGTACAACAAGCGTTCGATCGCGAACCTGACGATCCACGAGGCGATGCCGGGCCACTACCTGCAGATCGCGCACTCGAACCGCTATCCGTCCGTGCTGCGCGCGATGCTGGGCTCCGGCCCGTTCATCGAAGGCTGGGCCGTGTACGCGGAGCGCGTCATGCGCGAGCAGGGTTTCCGCGGCGACGACCCGCTGATGAAGCTCGTGCAGCTCAAGTGGTACCTGCGCTCGGCGACGAACGCGATCATGGACTCGGCGATCCACGTCGACGGCATGACGCGCGAAGAGGCCATGAAGCTGATGACCGAGACCGGTTTCCAGGAGGAGCGCGAGGCCGCCGGCAAGTGGGTCCGCGCCCAGCTCACCTCGGCACAGCTCTCCACCTACTTCGTCGGCTACCAGGAGCATTCGGACATGCGCGCCGAGGCCGAGCGCCGTCTCGGCAAGGCGTTCAACCTGAAGCAGTACCACGACCGCGTGCTGTCGTACGGGTCGCCGCCGGTACGGTTCGTCCGCGAGCTCACTTTCGACGAGCCGATCGGCTGAGGGCCGCGTCAGTCGGGATCGACGCTGAGCAGCGTGTTCAGCAGGTTGTTCTGGAACGTCGCGTTGCCGGTGAGCGCGCGATGTTCCTCGCACAGGAACACGCTGTGCGCGACGTCGACGGACTCGATCTCCGCGCGTGGCGCGGCGACGTTGAGCGTGCGCCGGCCGAGCAGCGATGAGCGCGTAACGACGGCGTCGCCGGGCTCGAACATCAGCGCCTGGTAGTCGACGCCCGGCTGCGGGTTTGCGATGTCCGCGACCCGTTCGCGCGGCACGAGGTGGCCGTTGACGCGCTCGACCACGACGCGCGCGAGCGTGAGCTCGCAATCGCGCGCCGAAGACGTAGGGACGCACCTCGCCCGGACCACCCGGCACCGCGAGCGACTCCATGAAGAGTTGCCCGCGCCGCAGGTGCTTCGCCATGTATTCACGGAGCACGTCGAGGTAGCGGCGACCCGTCGCGCCGCCGCCGTGCTCGGCGATCGTCCGCTCCGCCACGCGCGGGGAGAATATCGACCACGCGCATTCCCGCCACGTCCCGATGTCGTACAGCGGCAGTCCGGGATCGCTGCCCGTGCACGTCGACGATCCAGGGGATCGCGGGATGCGGCATCAGCTGCATTGCGCCGGTGCAGGTCGCGACGACCTCCTGCGGGATCTTCTGCAGCCCGATTTCCTCGCCGCGCAGGTTGCCGAGCACCGGCTGCATCGTGCCCAGGTTGGGCGTCCCGACCAGCAGCAGCCGGCGGATCGCCGGGGCGCCGGCCTGGGTCGGAGTGAATCGGCCGTCGTCCGGCAGGTCCGCCGCACCATAGCGCGCGTAGTACCTCGCGAGCAGCCCGCCGTTCGAGTGCGCCAGCACGTCGACGCGCAGCATCGGGTCGCCATAGTCGAGCCGGATCCGCTCGATCAGGTCGTGCAGGCCACGCGCCGCCGCGACGTTGTCGAGGCGCCAGTCGTACAGGTAGACGAAGTACGTGCGGCGGCCCTGGCGCGGCGGCTGGCCGACCTGCCCGCGGGCATAACCGCCCGCGTCGTGCAGCATGTCGAGGACCTTGCCGTAGAAGTCCCGGCCCAGGCCTTCGCGGAACACGTCGTATGCCTCGACGTCGCCCGCAACGGGCTCGAGCGTCGCGGGATCGATGTCGAGCTCGAGGCTCCGGTAATTGCTGACCAGCAGCTGCGGGCTCGTGCCGGGCCAGATCTCGCGGCCCTTGCGACGATCACGCAGGCTGGAGCCGAAGGCGCCCGGGATCACCACGAGCGGCGGCTGGTCGGCGTTGTCGCGGGTGGAGCGATAGATCGGGCCCAGCGGTGGGCGCTCGGGGACGGCGCAGCCCGCCAGGCCAAGCCCGGCCGCGATGAACGCACGGCGGCTCCACGGAGCCATCGGAACCTCCTTGGGGCCGAGTATCGCGCCCCGGGCCGGGCCCGGCATCGTGGAAAGCGCTATTTCCCCGCGAGATCCCGCGAATCTTGTCGCGCACGATGGGGTCCACTGCGCACGACCTGCCGGTCGTGCAGCCGCGAGAGCAGCAACTGCGCGGCGATGGCGCCGCAGCCCGCCAGGAACATGTCCCACTGCGTGTCCCAGACGTCGCCCTGCGTGCCGAGGAATGCTCCTGCGGCGTCGCCGCCGGCGAGCGCTGCCCACCATTCGGTGAACTCGTACGTGGCGCTGATACCGAGCACCGTGAACACGATCAGCGTGAACAGCCACTTGCCCGGCGCGAGCGGCGACGTGCGCAGCAGCAGTTCACGGATGATGATCGCAGGCCCGAAGCCCTGCATCAGGTGACCGATGCGGTCGTAGTGGTTGCGCTCGAAACCGAACCAGTCCTGCATCCAGGCGCCGAGCGGCACGCGCGCGTACGTGTAATGCCCGCCGACGATCAGGATCAGGCAGTGGATCGCGACCAGCCAGTACGCGAGCGGCGTCAGCGGAAAGCGGCGGTGTGTCGCGATCAGCAGCGGCGCCGCGACCAGCACGGGCAGCACTTCGAGCCACCACGTCAGGCGGTCGTGAGGCTGGATGCCGGAGACGACCAGTGCTATCGCGACCACGGCCAGCAGCAGCAGAGGCAGCCGCGTCCGATCGGTGCCGCTCAAGCGGGCGACACTCCGGTGTTGGCGCGAATGCGGTTGACGATCGCTCGAAGCGCGGGTCGGACCTCAGGTTGTCGAAATCCGGATCGTGCTCGATCCACTCGAGATTGCCGCGACCTTGCTGCACGGCATGGTCGAGCATCGCGAGGGCGTCGTCGACGATCCCCCAGGATCGAATAGGCGCAGGCGACGTTGTAGTAGCTCGAGAACGCGTCCGGTCGCGCCTGCAGCGCGCGCTCGGCCAAGTCACGCGCCTTGTCCCGGAGCCCGAGCCGCGCTGCATTCGTCGTTCCGAGCTGCAGTGCCCGCCCGTCCTGCGGTTCGATCGACGAGCTGCCGATCGATCGCCTGCATGGCCGCGGCGTGCCACGTCCGCATGCTGTTCCATTTCGACCAAGTCTTCACAGCGAGCCTTCCAGCAGGCACAGCGCCTGGTAGTCGTCGGGCCGCAGCTTGATCGCCGCCTCGTAGAGCGGCACCGCCCGCTCGAACTCACCGCCCCGGAAGCAGTGCCGTCGCGTACAGGTAGTGCGCATCGAACGACGCCGGGTTCGAGGCGGATCGCCTCCTCGAAGTCCTGGTTCGCCTCGTTGTTGCGGCCCTGCAGTGAGAGCAGCATCGCGCGCGCGATGTAGGCCTCGGGCATGCGCGGCTCGAGCTCGAGTGCGCGCCGGCTCGCGGCGAACGCCTCGTCGAAGTCCGCCTGCGTCATGCCGACGCGCCACAGGCCTTTCAGCGACTGGGCATGCGCGATTCCCGCATAGGCCTGTGCGAAACGCTCGTCGCGCTGGATTGCCTCGCGGAAGAAACGGATGGCCCGATCCATCGCGGTGTCCGTTCCGTCCCGCAGGTGGGCCTGTCCGCGCAGGTACAGGTCGTACGCCTCTGCATTGCTGGTACCGCGGCGCTGGATCAACTCCCGCTCCTGCCGGCTCAAGCTGATGCGCAGCGCTCCAACGAGCTTCTGCGCGATCTCGGTCTGGATCGCGAAGACGTCGCTGAGATCCCGGTCATAGCTCTCCGACCACAGGTGATAGCCGTCCGCGGAACTCACGAGCTGCGCGGTGATCCGCACGCGCTCACCCGCCTTGCGGACGCTGCCCTCGAGCACCGCGCCTACACCGAGCGCGCGACCGATTTCGCGCACGTCGGCGGCCCGGCCCTTGAACTGGAACGACGAGGTGCGCGAGGCGATCCGCAGGTCGCGGATGCAGCACAGCGAGTTGATGATCTCCTCGGCGATGCCGTCGCAGAAGTACTCCTGGTCGCTGATCGGGGCTCATGTCCACGAACGGCAGGATCGCGACCGAGTCCGGTGCTTCAGGCGCGAGCTCCGCCGGCGCAGCCGGCGGCAGGGTCTTCGCTTCGCGCGCCCCGGGAAGTTCCGGGGATGGGGCCGCGGCCGTCGTCCGCTCGATGCCATGCGGCGTCACGTCGAACGCCCAAGCCAGCGCGCAGGCCAGAGGGAAGCCGAGCGCGGCCAGCGTAATCACGAGCTTCAGCGTCCAGGGCGGCAGGCCCATGGGCCCGAACGTCGTGCTCGCGACCTGCACCACCAGCCACGCGACGACGAGATAGACGACTGCAACGCGGAACACCTTGCAGCGCTTCAGTTCCGCGAGCCATCGCACGGCCGTGGATTCGTCGTCGGACATCGTGTCGTCGCCCCCTTCTGCGCCGATTATAGTTGCCGCAGCCCGGTACCGCCGCGCGCGGTCACGTGCGATCGAGGAAAGCCTCGATTTCGCGCGCCAGCTCTTCCGGGCGCTCGTGGTGCACCATGTGGCTCGCGTCGTAGATCACGCAGGGCTCGAGCCGGCGCACGATGCGGGCCATGTTCTCCGGCAGTGCGTCCTCGCCGAGCCGCGGCAGGAACTCCGACTGGCCCGCGATCACGTACAGCACCGGCGCGACGACCTCGCTCCAGCACGCTTCCGCCTCCTCGCGACGGTACAGCACGGCGTTCACGCGCTTGTGCGCCGGATCTGCCGTCACCCGAACGCCGCCGTCGTCGGCCTGCTGCGCCCATGCCTGCGCGATGAATCGCGCGCGGTCGGCAGCCAGGCGCGGATTGCGCCGCGCGAGCAGGTGCGCGAAAGCATCGAGCGACGGGAAGCTCGCGAACTCCGGCGGCTCGCGCAGCTGGCGCAGCCACTCTCGATAGCGGCCGGGCGCCTGCTCGGGCTGCGTCCGCGAGAGCCCGAAGCCCTCGATGCAGACGACACGGCGCACGCGCTCCGGCCGGATGCCCGCGTACAGCGTCGCGATGTTGCCGCCCATGCTGTGGCCGATCAGCGTGACCGGCGCGTCCGGCGACCAGTGGTCGAGCAGCGCATCGAGGTCGCCGAAGTAGTCCGGGAACCAGTAACCGTCGGCCGGCCACTCGGTGCGGCCGAAGCCACGCCAGTCCGGTGCGACGAACGAGTGCCGGTCGGACATCGCATCCACGAGGAACTGGAACGTGTCGCCGGTGTCCATCCAGCCGTGCAGCAGCACCAGCAGTTCGCGGTTCCTCGCCCTGCCAGCGCGTGACGTGGTGGCGCAGGCCGCGCACGACCAGGTGCTCGTGCGAAGGTGCGCGCCGTGGCTGGTAGATCTCGGTCATGCTCGCGATCCGCTCTGGGGTCCGCGAGCATACCGGAGCGGGGCATCCTGCCGCACCCGATCGCCTGCTCGCGGCGCGGCCTGCACTGCCGATATAGTGGCGTGCCCCGACCCCACGAACCCATGCGCAAGATCCTCGTCTTCCAGCACGTTGCGTCCGAACCGCTCGGCCACCTCGATCCGCTGCTGCGCGAGTCAGGATTCCGCATCCGCTACGTGAACTTCGGTCGCGAGCCGCACGCCGAGCCGGACGTGCGCCGCTACGACGGGCTCGTCGTGCTCGGCGGGCCGATGAACGTCGACCAGGTCGCGCAGCACCCGCACCTGCGCACGGAAATGACGGTGATCCGCGAGGCGATCACCGCGGGCAAGCCGATGCTGGGAATCTGCCTGGGCGCGCAGCTGCTCGCGGCGGCGATGGGCGGCGACGTGCGACCGAACCACGTGCCCGAGATCGGCTGGTACCGGCTGCACACGCTGCAACCGGCGCACGACGACCGCCTGTTCCGGCACTTCGAGCGGCGGCCACACTACGTGTTCCAGTGGCACGCCTACACTTTCGCGCCGCCGCCGGGCGCCGTTCCGCTCGCATGGACGCGCAACTGCCGCAACCAGGCCTACCGCCTCGGCGACACGCGCGTGGGGCCTGCAGTTCCACCTCGAGGCCGACGCGGCGCTGATCGGCCGCTGGCTCGACAGCGAGTCCGGCCAGGCCGAGATCGACCACCACTGGAGCCTGCGCCGGGTCGCGCACATTCGCGCGGCGACGCAGAAGTACCTGCCGTCTGCGCAGCCGTTGAGCAATCGCGTCTTCACGGAGTTCATCCGGCTGCTCGGGCCGCGCCCGAAAGCCGTGATCCTGCCGTCGCGCTAGCTGACGGTCAGTCGGCGACGAGCCGCTTCGACTTCTTCAGGAAACGCACCGTCAGCCAGAAGACGACGGCCGCAATGGCCAGCCACTCGAGCGAGCGCGCGGCCGCAGGGTTCGCGACGAAGCCGCCGTGGCGCCAGAGGTTCCAGGCGACGATGCCGCACCAGACCAGTATCCACGCGGTCGGCGTGCCGTACTCCTTCACGACGACGCGCCGCCAGCGGAACTGCAGGCTCGCGAACGTCTCGGCGAGTCCCGACAGCCTGGGCACGAAACGCGGCACGTTGCGGCAATACTCGTCGAACGCCGCGCCGAACTTGCCGCGCAGGAAGTTCTCCTCGGCGGCGACGATCGCGCGGTAGATGAACGCGGTGAGCGGGATCGCGACCAGCGCGCTGGTCCAGCAGTTCGACGTGATCGCCATGCCGGACAGGATCAGCAGGTTGCCGACGTACATCGGGTTGCGGCAGTGGCGAACACGCCTTCGGTGACCAGGTCCTCCGCGTACACCTGCCGGTTCTTGCCGCCGCGGATGATGTACACGAGCCCGATCGTTCCCGCGCGGATCACCTGGCCCGTCAGCGCGACCAGGAAGCCGATCAGCGCCGCGGCGAGATCGCTCTCGAGGATCCGCGGGCCGGGCAGGAACACCAGCAGGCACGCCAGCGGGAAGACGTACAGCCGCGTGCGATAGAGGAAGTTGCCGAGCCTGACCATCACTTGACCGCGATGATCCCGGTGAAGTTGTACCACTTGAAGAATACGTCCACGTGGCGGAAGCCGGTGCGGAGCAGCATCTCGCGGTTCTCGAGCAGCTTGTACGGCACCAGCACGTTCTCGAGCGCCTCGCGCTTCTGCGTGATCTCGAGGTCGCTGTAGCCGCTGCGGCGCTTGAAGTCGTAGTAGTGCTCGATGAACAGGCGATTGAACAGCGAGTCCTCGCCGATCACCTTCTCCACGAGGATCAGCGCCCCGTTGTCGTTCATGCCGCGGTGCAGGTCCTGCAGCAACCGCTCGCGCTGCAGCGGCCGGACGAACTGCAGCGTCAGGATCAGCAGTACCAGCGACGCGTTCTCGACGCGGCAACCCTGGTTCAGGTCCGCGTACTGCAGATCGAAATCGCGCTTGACGCCGTGCTCGACCAGCTTGGCGCGGCACTTGTCCAGCATGTCCTGCGAATTGTCGATGCCGACGAACCGCACGCCGGGCGGCACCAGCGGGTCGAGCTCGATCAGCGTCGTGCCGGTCGCGCAGCCGAGGTCGTACACGTTGGAGCCCGCGACGGCGAAGTCGCCGGCCAGCTCGCCGATCATGCGCTGCATCTCGACGTAGAACGGCACGGACCGCGTCACCATGTCGTCGAAGACGTTGGCGACGTCGCGGCTGAACTTGAAGTCGGAGACGCGGGACAGCGGCTGCGCGAAGACCTGGTCTTTGTCGGTAACGGCCATGGGGTGGTTTCCGGGGTTGGAGTGATGCGTCCGGGCGCGGCGCTGGGGGCCGCCATCTGCTTTAGACGCCCGAACCCCGGCAAATCAATCGCGGCTTAGCGCAGAAGATTTCAACTGGCTGTTTTGTCCTGAGCTTTTTCTTCAGCCGCGACCGAGGAACATACGGTACGCGGGGTTCGCTGTTTCCTCGGTGTACGCGTAACTCAGCTCGCGCAGGTGGCGCGCGAACTCGTCGGCGTCGGCCGGGGCCACCTGCACGCCGGCAAGCACGCGCCCGTAGTCGGAGCCGTGGTTGCGGTAGTGGAACAGGCTGATGTTCCAGCGCGAGCCGATCGCCTGCAGGAACTTCAGCAGCGCACCGGGCCGCTCCGGGAACTCGAAGCGGAACAGCCGCTCGTGCTCGAGGCCGTGCGCGTGGCCGCCGACCATGTAGCGCACGTGCAGCTTCGCCATCTCGTCATCGGTCATGTCGAGCACGCGGTAGCCGGACCCGGACACCTGCTCGACCAGCGCGTCCCGCTCGCGCCGGCCGTCGTGCAGCGCGACGCCCACGAAAATCCGCGCCGCCGACGCATCGTCGTAGCGGTAGTTGAACTCGGTGACGCTGCGGCGGCCGAGCAGCTGGCAGAACTTCAGGAAGCTGCCCGGCTGCTCGGGGATCTCCACCGCGAGCAGCGCCTCGCGCTGCGCACCGATGTCGGCGCGCTCGGCCACGTGCCGCAGCCGGTCGAAGTTGATGTTCGCGCCGCAGTTCAGCGACACGAACGTGCGGCCGGTGCACTGTTCGCGCGCGACGTACTTCTTGATGCCCGCCACCGCGAGCGCGCCGGCGGGCTCGGCGATCGTGCGGTTGTCCTCGAAGATGTCCTGGATGGCCGCGCAGATCTCGTCGGTACTGACCAGCACGACCTCGTCGACGTACTTCTGCGCGAGCCGGAACGTCTCCTCGCCGACCCGGCGCACCGCGACGCCGTCTGCAAAGATGCCGACCCGTTCCAGCGTGACGCGCTTACCGGCGCGCAGCGAGTCGTGCATGCTCGCCGCGTCCTCGGGCTCCACGCCGACGATGCGTATCTGCGGGTACAGCGACTTCACGTAGGCCGCGATGCCGGCCACGAGCCCGCCGCCGCCGATCGGCACGAAGATCGCGTCGAGGGGCCCGGAGTGCTGGCGCAGGATCTCCATGCCGATCGTGCCCTGCCCGGCGATCACGTCCGGGTCGTCGAACGGGTGGACGAACGAGAGCCCCCGCTCGCGCGCGAGCTCGACCGCGTGCTCGAAGGCATGGTCGAAGTCGTCGCCGTGCAGCACGACCTCGCCGCCGAGGTCGAGCACGGCCTGGACCTTGATGTTCGGTGTCGTCTGCGGCATCACGATCACCGCGGGAATCCCGCGCCGCCTGCCCGCGAGTGCCACGCCCTGCGCGTGGTTGCCGGCCGAAGCGCAGATCACGCCGCGCCGCGCCACGGTCTCGGACAGGTGCGCGATCTTGTTGTACGCGCCGCGCAGCTTGAACGAGAACACGGGCTGCAGGTCCTCGCGCTTGAACAGCACCCGGTTGTCGAGGCGGCGGGACAGCCGGGGCGCGGGCTCGAGCGGCGACTCGATCGCGACGTCGTAGACGCGCGCCTTGAGGATGCGTTCGATGTAGCTCTCTTGCATGGCCTGTGCAGGACCGTGATCCGGTCGGTTACGTTAGCAGGAATGCGCGCCCCGGGCCGTACGTAGTGACTTCAACTTTGAGGTGGCAGCAAGCATACTTGGCCGGCGCGCCCGGACCACGGGCTGCAGGCCAGTCACACCAACATGAACGAACGCGTATCGCGCCGGGACTTCCTCGGCGTGCTCGGCACCGGCTCACTGCTCCCGGGTCTTGCCGCCGGCCAGACCTTCAATGGCGCCGACGTACCCTCGGCGTCCCGCGCGCTGTGGGACTGGTTGCGTGCCCAGCTCGTGCTCGAGCCTGGACTCGCGTGGCTCGATTCGGCTGCGTCGGGCCCGACGCTGCGCGCGTCGCTGGGACAGGGATTCAAGGCACGCGAGCGGCAGAGCAGCGATTTCGAAGCCTACTCGGCGCTGGCCTCGGGACCGGACGCGATCCGCCGACGGCTGACGGACATCGCCTCGTTCCTCGGCACCACGGCCGACGACCTCGCCTTCACTTGCGGCGCGGACGAAGGACTGAGCATCGTCGCGCAGGGACTCGACCTGCAGGCCGGCGACGAGGTGGTCACCACGGCACAGGACCGCGGCGGCGCCGTGTACCCGTGGCTGCTTGCCGCGAAACGGCGCGGTATCAAGGTGACACAGCTGCCGCACGCCGGGGTGCCGGTCTCGCCGGACGTGATCACGGGAAGGTTCGTATCGGCGATCACGCCGAAGACGCGGGTGCTGGCGTTCGCGCACGTGCAGGCCTCGGACGGCACGGTGATGCCGGTGCGCGAGCTCTGCGCGCTGGCGCGCAGCAAGGGCATATTCACCGTCGTCGACGGCGCGCTTGCGCCCGGGATGCTCGACTTGCGCATTGCGGACCTCGGTTGCGACGCCTACGCCACATCGTTCCACCACTGGCTCAACGCGCCCTATGGCACCGGCGCCCTGTACGTCGAGCGCGCTGCCCGTGCCCGCGTCTGGCCGCTGGTCGTGGACTCGCCCGCGGGCTGGGACGTGAACGACCGCTCCGGCACGCCGTACTCCGCTTCGGGCCTGCCGGAAACGCAGGCGAAATACGGCTCCCTGAGCCGCTACGACACGCCCGACTTCCAGTGCGTCGGTCCTGCGATCGAGCTGCAGGCCACGGTCAGCCGGGCGCGAATCGTCGCGCGCATCCTCGAGCTTGCGAGCTACGCACGCCCGCAGCTGGCCGCGCTGCCTGCGGCCGAAGTGCTCACGCCTTCGCACCCATCCCTCGCGGCGGGAATCGTCACGGTGCGCTTTGCAGGCCGCGATCACGCGGCACTGGCGCGCGCGCTCGCCGACGAGGACAGGGTCGCGGTCGGCTGTGTGGCGATCGGGCCCGCGCTTGAAGCCATCCGGGTCAGCCTGCACCCGAGCAATTCTTTCGACGATCTCGACCGGCTGGCCGCGGCCTTGCGTCGGCGGCTCTGAGCGGAACCGAACATGCCGCGCATCGAGCTGATGATGAGCCTGTTCGCCGGTGTCAGCGGCGGCCTCGTGGGCGTGTTGTGGAGCGGCTTCGTGACGATGCCGTGGCTGTCGCGGCTGCGGCCGGAAGCGACCGCGGCATTGCGCCGCGAGGATTCCATGACGCTATTTGCGCAGGCACTGCTGATGGCGCTCGGCGGCGCGGCGCTGGGGTTCCTGTTCTGGCTCGGCTGGGCGCTTGCCGCGATCGTGAACGCGCCGTGGTACGCGATCGGTGCGCTGTTCGGGCTGCTCGCCTGGGCGGGGATCGCCGTGCCGCTGCTCGGCGCGACCGCGCTGCGCCTGCAGCGATTCGCGGGCGTGGCCCGGGTGCTCGCGGTCGAGTGGCTCGTGACCTGCCTCGCGGTAGGGCTGTTCTGCGCGCTTGCCTGGCAACGCTACGCCTGAGCCGCCGGCGTTGCGCGACGTCTACGTTCTCACGGTCGCGCAGGCACTCTCCGCGTCGGGGATGATGACGATGACGCTGCTGGGCGGGATCCTCGGCAGCCAGTTCGCACCATCACCCGGGCTCGCGACACTGCCCGTCTCCTGCACGATCATCGGGCTGGCGCTGTCGACGATCCCCGCCGCGATGATCATGCAGCGGATCGGGCGCCGCCGTGCCTTCATCGCGAGCGCGCTGCTGGCGGCGTGCGCGGCCGGCACGGTCGCCTGGGCGATCATCCAGCGCGACTTCGCCTTGCTGTGCGCAGCGGCGCTTGTGCTCGGGTCGAATCTCGCGTTCCAGCTGCAGCACCGGTTTGCTGCCGCGGAGTGCGTGCCGTCGGCCCGCGTCAGCCAGGCAGTGTCACTGGTGATGGTGGGCACGCTGGTCGCCGCTGCAGTCGGTCCGCAGCTGGCGCTCGCACTCAAGGACCTGGTGCCCGGCCACGAGTACGCCGGGTCATTCATCGGCGTCGCTGCGCTTTGCGTCGCCACTGCGCTGGTGCTCACGGCATTCCGGGAGCCCACCGGCCGCCTGACCCACTCCATCGAAGGCGCAATGCGCCCGCTGCGCGAACTGCTGGCCCAGCCCGCGTACCTCACCGCCGTGCTGGGCGGCGTCGTCTCCTACGCGGCGATGAGCTTCATCATGACCGCGACGCCGATCAGCATGCACGTGCACGACCACCACTCCGACACGTCGACGGCATGGGTGATCCAGAGCCACCTGCTGGCGATGTACGCGCCGTCGCTGGTCAGCGGCCGGATCATCGGGAGGATCGGCGCGCGCAGCCGGCATGACCGCCGGAATGTGCCTGATGCTCGTCTGCATCGCGATCGCGAGCGCGGGCCACGACCTGATGCACTACTGGTGGGGCCTGGTGGCGCTGGGAGTGGGCTGGAACCTGATGTTCGTCGCGGCGACGGCGCTGCTGACGACGACGTACCGCCCACCCGAGCGATTCCGCGCGCAGGCGCTGAACGAGTTCGCCGTGTTCGGGTCCCAGGCCGCCGCTTCGCTGCTCGCGGGTCCCGCCATCCACGCACTCGGATGGCGAGAGCTCAACCTGCTGGCGTTGATTCCGCTGGTGTTGCTCGCGGCCGCGCTGTTGCAGCCGCTGCTTCAGCGGTCGAAGAACTCCCGGGCATAGTTCGCGACTTCGCCGACGCCCGCGTCGAAGAGCCCGCCGTTCTGCTCGGGCAGGTCCACGCGGCGCGCCTCCCGCATCAGCGCTTCGGCGCGGCTGGTCATTTCCCAGAGCTCGTCGCGGGCGCGCAGCACCAGCGTCTGCTGGCGAAGCAGCGGCAGGCGCTCGCCGGCCGGGTAGTTCGCTGCGGCGGTCGTGCCCCAGGCAGCAGCATCGCCTGCACGCAACGCGGCGGCGAGATCCTCGCCAAGCCGCGCGATCGTCGCGTGCACGCCGCGCGACTTGCGTACACGCTGCCACTCGTCGACCAGGTGCGAGCCGTCGTCGCGGGCCCGCGCCGGCCACGGCCGCGCGTTGAAGTTCTCGCGCTCCTTCGAATCGAACACGGGCACGCCCGCCAGCATCACGCGCCGCACCTGCTCGGGCCGTGCGATCGCGAGTTCGACCGCGGCGAGCGAGCCGGTCTGGTAGCCGAGTACGTCCACCTGGCGCAGGCGCAGCGAATCGAGCAGGTCGCCGACCGCAGCCGCATAGTCGGCGACCGACGGCGCCGTCTCGGGCGCATCGGATTCGCCGTAGCCCGGCAGGTCCGGCGCATACACGCTGCGATCCTGGCCGAGCACGGGCAGCAGCCCGCGGAAGACGCGCCCCGACAGCGGCGCCGGGTGGATGCACACGAGCGGCGTGAGCTCGTCGAAGCCGCCGCTCGACGGAAAGGCGGTGTGCACGTGCAGCTGCCCGAAGCGGCAGTCGACGTACATCTTGCGGAGGTGAACGGTCACGGGCGGCGATTTCCTGCTGGAGAGACTGGCATTGCGTGCTGCGTTGCGCGAGATGGTGCGTGTCACTGACGTTGGACCTCGGGAATCGTTGGACGACCTGCGGAGCGAATTCTCCGCGCCGCCGTCCCGGGTCACGTTGACTCAACTCTCACAAACGGGGCGATTCACCTGACTTAATGCAGGCGACGCGCAAACGCCCCATTTCGCGCAGCGCAATCACCCCGCTTATGTTGCACCGATCACGCCGAATCGAGGTACCACTCGTAGTCGCGATCCGTCACGAGCGCGCCGAACTTCTCGCACTCGCGCCGCTTCAGCGCGAGGAAGATCCGCAGGAACCCGGGGCCGAGCGCCTGCTCGAGGAACTCCGATCGCGCGGCGCGCTCCAGCGCGGCGTGCCAATCGGTGGGCAGGTCGCCGCGCGAGGCCTGCTCGTAGCCGTTGCCCTCGAGCGGCGGGCCCGGATCGACGCGCTGCTCGATGCCACGCGCCATGCCTGCCAGCACCAGCGCCGCGACCAGGTACGGGTTTGCATCCGCACCGGCGACACGGTGCTCGACGTGCCGGCTGGCGGGCGGCCCCGACGGCACGCGCAGGCTGACGGTGCGATTGTTGATGCCCCAGGTCGGCGCGACCGGCGCGTAGCTCATCGCGCGGAAGCGGCGGTAGGAATTCGCGTTCGGCGCGAACACCGCCATGCCGTCGGCGAGCGTCGCGCGCAGGCCGCCGATCGCGTGCCGCAGCAGCGGCGAGCCCGCGGGGTCGTCGCTGGCGAATGCATTGCGCCCTTGCGCATCCGCGAGGCTCGCGTGCAGGTGCATGCCCGTGCCGGCCTTGTCTGCGAACGGCTTCGCCATGAAGCATGCGATGCAGCCGTGACGATTCGCCACGCCGCGGAGCGCGCGCTTGAAGAGGACGGCGTCGTCCACCGCGCGCAGCGCGTCCGCACGGTGCTCGAGCGTGATCTCGAACTGCCCGGGCGCGTACTCGGACATCAGCGTGCGCACCGGCAGGCCCTGCGCACGGGCGGCGGCGTACACGTCGTCGAAAAGCGGCGACATGTCGTCGAGCCGGCCGAGCCCGTAGGCATCGATCCGTCCGCTCGAGCGCCCGGTCAGCAGGCCGCGGGCCGGCTGCAGCCGGCCGTGCTCGTCGCGCTGCAGCAGGTAGAACTCGAGTTCGACGGCGACGACGGGCGTGAAACCCTGCGCCTGCAACCTGTCGACGGCGCGCGCCAGCACGTGCCGCGGATCGGCGCTCGCCGGCCGCCCGTCGAGCTCGAACATCGTGCCCAGCACCTGCGCGGTCGGCCGGGCGAGCCACGGCGCACGGCTCAGCGACCCCGCGACGGGGCGGCACGTCTGGTCGGCATCCCCGACGGCCATCACCAGTCCGGTCTCCTCGACGTCCTCGCCGGTGATGTCGAGCCCGAGGATCGAGCCCGCGACGTTGCGGCCGGTGCCGAACAGCGACTCGACTTCCTCGCGGGCGATGTTCTTGCCGCGGCCGACGCCGTTCGCGTCGGTGATCACGAGCTGCACGGTCTCGATGTCCGGGTTGCGCTCGAGGAAGGCGCGGGCCTCGTCAGCGTGGCCGACGACCGACGGTGCGGGATCGCGTTGGGTCATGACATGCGGACTTGATTGCCGCCCGGGGCGGGGACGGACGATAGTGAATGAACCGCGTCGAACGTGGCAAGCGCGCCGCACGCCCGCCGTCAGTCGGCCCGTTCGAGGATGACGCGCAGGCGTGTAGCGGGCTGGCGCGTATCGAGTGCCACGCTGAAGCGCTTCGACTGCCCCGATGGAACGACGACGCGCTGCTTGTGCTCGCCGACGATCTGCCGGCTCGCCACCGAATCGCCCGCGTAGGCCCTGGCCAGCACCAGCAGCGATTCGTCGCCGGAATCGCCCGCCTTCACCCGGAACGTCGCGGTGCACCGCTGCGACCCGCAGGCCCAGTTCAGGTCCTCGACCGTCGCCTGGGGTGGCCGCTGCCCGCAGCCGGCCGCGAGCAGCAGCAGGCCGAGCGACGCGGCGCGAATGAGTTCGGGACGACCCTGCCGTGACATAGCGATACCCTGGCTGCGCCAGTGCGAGAATAGCCGAACCATGCCCGAATCCTTCACTGTGCTGCACGACGCGCCGCTTGCAGGCGCGAACACACTCCGGGTCGCGGCGACGGCGCACCGGCTCGCGACGGTCAATGACCCTGACGCCCTGCCGTCGCTGCTGGAGTCGAGTGAATTGCGCGACCTGCCGCTGCTGGTGCTCGGTGAAGGCAGCAACATACTCTTTGCCGGGGACTTCGCGGGCCTCGTGCTGCGGCCGGCGTGGCGCTCGGTACGCATCGTCGAGGACGACGGCGGCTCGGCGCTGGTCCGTGCCGACGCGGGCTACGGCTGGGACGCCCTCGTCGACTGGACGCTGGCCCAGGGACTCGGCGGCCTCGAGAACCTGGCGCTGATCCCGGGACACGTCGGCGCGGCACCGATCCAGAACATCGGCGCCTATGGCGTCGAGGTGCGCGAGTCGATCACGGCGGTCGAAGCATGGGACCGCAGCCAGGCCCGGCTGGTGCGCCTGGGTGCCGACGAATGCGGCTTCGGCTACCGCGACAGCCGGTTCAAGCGCGAGCCGGAACGATGGATAGTGACCGCCGTCGAATTCCGGCTGCAGCGCGGCCGCGATCCGGTGCTCGACTATGCCGGCGTGCGGGAAGAACTCGCGGCCATGGGCCACTCGAACCCGACGCCCGCGCAGGTCGCGCAAGCGGTCCGGCGGCTCCGCCGGCGCAAGCTGCCGGACCCGGCCGCGATCGGCAATGCGGGCAGCTTCTTCAAGAACCCGGTCGTGCCCTCGGCGCGCGCCGAGGAGCTGCGCGCAGCGAACCCGTCGCTGGCCGTGTATCCAGCCACCGCAGGCTCGAGCAAGCTGTCGGCCGCATGGCTGATCGAAGCGTGCGGGTGGAAGGGGTTCCGCGAGGGTGACGCAGGCATCTCCGCGCAGCACGCTCTCGTGCTGGTGAACCACGGCCATGCGAGCGGAGCGCAACTGCTCGACGTCGCGCGTCGCGTGGCGGCCTCCGTGGAGCAACGTTTCGGCGTGAGGCTCGAGCCCGAGCCACGTATCGTCGGCGCCGTCTTCTGACGGCAGGCCTCACCAGGTGCCGGTGTTCGGCATGCTCTGCCAGGGCTCCGCGGGCGGCAGCGCCGCGCCCTTCTGCAGCAGCTCGACCGAAATGTTGTCCGGCGACCGGACGAATGCCATGCGACCGTCGCGCGGCGGCCGGTTGATCGTGACGCCGTGCTCCATCAGCCGGCGGCACGCGGCGTAGATGTCGTCCACTTCGTAGGCGAGGTGACCGAACGCGCGACCGATGCCGTACTGCTCGGGATCCCAGTTGTGCGTGAGCTCGACCTGCGCGGAC
Organism: uncultured Gammaproteobacteria bacterium; assembly: GCA_963776815.1. Taxonomy (GTDB): domain Bacteria; phylum Pseudomonadota; class Gammaproteobacteria; order Steroidobacterales; family Steroidobacteraceae; genus RPQJ01. Next base: position 661,565 of record CAVZNZ010000012.1, on the reverse strand, counting down.
TCGTCGCCGGGTGCGGCGAGGAACACGAGCGTGAACCGGCCCTGCGCGTTGTCGTAGCGGCGCACCTCGCGCAGCCCGAGCGCGTCGCAGTAGAACTTCAGCGACTGGTCGATGTCGGTCACGCGGACCATCGTATGCAGGTATTTCATCTGGGCATGCACCGTGATGGCTGGAACGGGGAGCTTGATCCACGATACCGCCCCGGCGCAATCTGCGCGTCCCGATACCGACTGGTCATCCCCGATGTCCCGATCGCATGCTCCGGTCCCGGCCTTGCTCGCGCTGGCGCTCGCTGGCTGTGCTGCCACTCCGGCGGATGCGCCGGGTCCGCCGCAGGAGCCGCAGCACGAGGTTGCATCTGCAGCTGGAGCGACGGACGCGCAGGCCTTCAACGAGCTGGGCCGCCCGGACGCACCGGTGACGATCATCGAGTTCAGCGACTTCGAGTGCCCGTACTGCGCCCGGTACGCATTGCAGACGTTTCCGGAGCTGCGGCGCAACTACATCGACACCGGCAAGGTCCGTTACGCGGCCCGCGACCTGCCGCTGACGTTCCATCGGTTCGCGATCCCGGCCGCGGTCGCCACGCGCTGCGCCGGCGAGCAGGGCAGGTTCTGGGAGTACCGCCACGCACTGTTCACGCAGCAGTCGCGGCTGGGCTCCGCACCTTACGCGGAGCTTGCGCAGGCGCAGGGCCTGGACCTGACGCGTTTCGAATCGTGCCGCACCGACGGTCGCGCTGCGGCGGCGGTTCGCGCAGATGCCGAGCTGGCCCAGTCGCAGGGGATCACGTCCACTCCGACTTTCGTGGTGGGCCGCGTCGTGGACGGGCAGTTCCAGGCCGAGACTTTCTCGGGCGCGAAGTCATACGCTGAATTCGCGTCGCGCGTGGACGCGCTGCTCGCGGGCGGGAAGTGACGGCGGAGCGAGCCTCAGAACATCCCGGTCGCGTCGGCCTCGGTCGACCCGCGCTTGCCGCGCGACTCGATGAAGTCGCCGGTGATCATCTCGTCGTAGGCCTGGCCCGGGCCCACCATCGGGTAGACGCCGGCGTCCGGGTCGATGATGACCTCGAGGAATGCCGGGCCCTTGAACTCGATGAACTCGCGCACGACGCGCGGCACGTCCTCCTTGCGATCGAGCCGCACCGCGAACTGGAAGCCGTCCGCCTGCGCGGCCTTGACGAAATCCTTCTTGTGCAGCGACTTGTCGCTCGCCGACAGCCTGCCCTTGAAGAACAGCTTCTGCCACTGCTTGACCATGCCGTCGCCGAAGTTGTTCAGCACGATCACCTTGACCGGCAGGTCGTAGGTGGTGACGGTCTCGAGCTCGCCGAGGTTCATGCGCATGCTCGCGTCGCCGTCGACGTCGATCACGAGCTTGTCGCGCCTCGCGAACTGCGCGCCGATCGCCGCCGGCAGCCCGAAGCCCATCGTGCCCATGCTGCCCGAGGTGAGCCACAGCCGCGGCTCGCGGAAGTCGAAGTACTGCGCGGCCCACATCTGGTGCTGGCCCACGCCGGTGGCGATCACGGCTTCGCCGCGCGTCAGCCGGTTGATCTCCTCGATCACGTAGTACGGCTGGATCAGGCTGCTGGCGCGATCGTAGTTCATCGCGTGCCTGCGCTTCAGCCCGCCGAGGTACGCGTGCCAGCGGGACCAGTCGCGGGCGAAACCGTGCTGCTTCGCGTGCGCACGCAGCGCGTCGAGCGCCGACGACAGCAGCCCGACGTGGCTCCACTGCACGCGCTTGACCTTGTTGATCTCGGATGCGTCGACGTCGATGTGCGCGATCCGCTTCGCGTTCGGCGCGAACTTCGCCGGCACGCCGGCGACGCGGTCGTCGAAGCGGGCGCCGAGCGCGACCAGGAAGTCGCAGTCGTCCACCGCGTAGTTCGCGAACGCCGCGCCGTGCATGCCGAGCATGCTCATCGCGAGCGGGTGCTGCGTGTCGAACGCGCCGATGCCCATCAGCGTCGTGACCACCGGGATGCCGAGGTCCTCCGCGAAGCTGCTGAGCGTCGCTGACGCGCCGGCGTTGATGACGCCGCCGCCGGCGTAGATCAGCGGCCGCTCGGACTCGGACAGCATCGCGAAGAACGACTCGCACTGCTCGGCGGTCAGCGTGTTCTTCTGCAGCGCCGTCATGCGCTGCCGGTAGCCGCGCACGTCGAGGTGGCCGTCGCCCTTGAACGGACCCTCCCAGTTCTGCACGTCCTTCGGGACGTCGATGACGACCGGCCCCGGGCGTCCGGTGCGCGCGATCTCGAACGCGGTGCGCACCGTGGCCTCGAGTCGCTCGGGATCCGTGACCAGGAAGCAGTGCTTCGCGACCGCGCCCATGATGTTCGACACCGGCGCTTCCTGGAACGCGTCGCTGCCGATCGCGGCCGTGGGTACCTGCCCGCAGATCACGACGATCGGCACGGAGTCGGCGGCGCAATCGCGCACCGGTGTCACGGTGTTGGTCGCACCCGGCCCCGAAGTGACCATGCACACGCCGACGCGACCGCTCGCGCGCGCGTAACCCGCAGCCATGAACCCGGCGCCCTGCTCGTTCGCGGGCACGATCAGCGGCATCGGCGCAGGCTTGCCGGCAGCCGTGTGCTCGAGGTTGTGGCGGAAGACGGCGTCGTACGTCGGCAGGATCGCGCCGCCGCTGTAACCGAAGATCGTGTCCACGCCCTCGTCGGCGAGAACCTGCACGATCGTCTCGGCACCGGTCATCACCTGGCCGGCCTTGGGGTGGGCCGCGTGACCCACGGTGGCGTGGCTGTGTTTCACGGGAAAATCCTGCCCGGGGCGCCCCGGAAATCCATGTTGCGCTGCAACGGAGCCTAACAGCACCCCCCGTACCAGTCCATCTAGGCGGGCCTGCGACCTTCGCCTATGCTTGGACCGAGGCCGTTGCGGTGCAAAATACCAAAAACGACCGATGAATCATAGAGTTAGGGTCACACCGCGGAGCGCTTCCGCAGGCGGGTCACCGTGAAAAGCATGCGCCACATCATCTCCGTCACGCTGCAGAACGAGGTGGGTGCCCTGACCCGGGTCGCCGGGATGTTCTCCACGCGCGGCTACAACATCGAGTCGCTGAGCGTCGCGCCGACCGACGATCCCGCCGTCTCCCGCCTGACGCTGGTCACGACCGGCAGCGAGGCGGTGATCCACCAGATCTCGAACCAGCTGCTGAAGCTGGTCGACGTCGTGGACGTCGAGGACGTCACGCGCGAGGAGCACTTCGAGCGCGAGCTGCTGCTGATCAAGGTGAAGGCGAAGGCGACGCAGGTCGGCTCGCTGTGGTCGGCGACGCAGCGTGCCGCCGGTCGCGTGCTGTGGGATGCCGCCGACAGCTTCACGATCGAGCTCACCAGCAGCGAGGCCGAGATCAACCGTTTCATCGCCGAGGTCGCGAACTTCGGCGAGGTGCTGGAGGTCGTGCGCTCCGGCGCGCTCGCGATCCAGAAGGGCAAGGAAATACTCGAGACCTGAGGCCGCCGGCTACGGCAGCGGCGACGAGCCGACGAAGCCGTCGTCGAGCGCCGTCAGCGCCGCGCGGATCTGCGGCGGGATCGGCACCGGGCGACGCGTGGTCGCATCCACGTACACGTGCACGAACCGGCCGATCGCGGCGGGGGCCGCCTCCTCGTTGCGGAACAGCCCGATCCGGTAGACGACGCTCGAGTTGCCGAGCTTCTCGAGCGCGAGTCCGGCGTGGACCGTGTCCGGGAACGACAGTTCGCGCAGGAACCGGCAGCTCGTCTCGGCCACGATGCCGATCGCCGGAAGACTGCGGATGTCCGTGCCGCTGGCCTCGATCAGGTAGCCATTCACCGCGGTGTCGAAGTACGCGTAGTACACGACGTTGTTCACGTGGCCGTAGTGGTCGTTGTCGTGCCAGCGCGTCGTGATCGTGCGCAGCACGGGAAACTCGCTGCGCTGCTCGGGCAGCTGGCGTGGCTTTGATTCGCTCATTGTCACTCCGCACTCGCTGCTGGCGTGCGCAGGCGCGCTGCCCGGCAGCGGACATTAGCCTGCCCGGGTGGCGGAGGAAAGCGGCCTTCCTGCGGCTTGGCGTGATCGAAGCTGGAGCGCAATATTGAACCGCAGCCGAACCCGGGAGACTTGCCGTGAAAAAAGGATTCAAGCAACTGATCGCCGAGGCGAACGGCCAGATTGATACCTGGTCCGTCGCGGACGCACTGACCGCTTTCGGCCGCGGCGACGTCGTGTTCGTCGACATCCGTGAGCCCGACGAACTCGTCCGCGAGGGCATGGTCCCGGGCGCAGAGAGTTCGCCGCGGGGCATGCTCGAGTTCCATGCCGATCCGGAGAGCCTGGCCTACAAGCCGGTCTTCTCGTCCGACCGGACGATCGTGCTCTATTGCGCCAGCGGCGGCCGGTCGGCCCTGGCCGCGAAGACGCTGCAGGACATGGGCTTCGAGAACGTCGTGCACCTCGGCGGCGGCTTCAAGGCCTGGGTGGCCGGCGGAGGCCCCGTCCAGAAGACGGCCTGACGCCCGGCGGCGCAACGCGCGCTGCATCGCCACGAGGGCCGCGCTATCCTCGCTCGCATGAAAATCACCGCGGCCGTGCTGCGCGAGATCGGTCGACCGGCGCCCTACGCGCAGTCGATGCCACTTTCGCTGGAGCAGGTCGAGCTCGACGCCGCGGGGCCGGGCGAAGTGCTGGTGCGCATCCGCGCCGCAGGCCTGTGTCACTCTGACCTGTCGGTGATCGACGGCAACCGGCCGCGACCGATGCCGATGGTGCTGGGGCACGAGGCGGCGGGCGTCGTCGAGCAGGTGGGCGTTGGCGTGACGGGGCTCGCGCGTGGCGATCACGTCGTCGCCGCGTTCGTACCGAGCTGCGGGCATTGCGGACCGTGTGATGCGGGGAGGCCGGCGCTGTGCGAGCCGGGATTCGCGGCGAACAGCGCAGGGACGCTGCTGGCCGGCGCGCGACGACTCCACGACGCAAATGGCGAGGTCAATCATCACCTCGGCGTTTCGGGATTCGCGGATCACGCGGTGCTCGCGGCGAACTCGCTGGTGCGCGTGCCCGGCGACCTGCCGTTTGCGGAGGCCGCGCTGTTCGGCTGCGCGGTGATCACGGGCGTCGGCGCGGTCGTCAACACGGCTGCCATGCCGCGTGGCGCATCGGTCGCAGTGGTCGGCCTCGGTGGCGTCGGCCTGGCGTCGCTGCTCGCCGCGAAGATGCTCGACGCCGAGCACATCGTGGCCATCGACATGAACGACGCGAAGCTCGCCACGGCGCGCGAGCTCGGTGCGACTGCGGCGGTGAACGCGGCGGACCCGGACGCAGCCGACAAGGTGAGAGACCTGACGCGCGGCGGTGTCGCGTTCGCGTTCGAGATGGCGGGCGCCGCCCGGGCATTCGAGCTCGCCTATCGCATCACTCGCCGCGGCGGCACGACGGTGAGCGCCGGCCTGTCGCATCCGGACCAGCGCTTCAGCCTGCCGCATCTCGGCCTCGTGGCCGAGGAGCGCACGATCAAGGGCAGCTACCTCGGCAGCTGCGTGCCGTCGCGGGACATCCCGCGCTACATCGACTGGTATCGCGCAGGCAGGCTGCCGGTGAACCGGCTGCTGAGCGAGCGCATCCGCCTCGAGGACATCAACGGCGCGTTCGACCGCCTGGCCGCAGGCGCCTCGATTCGCCAGGTGATCGAGATTCCGTGATGGGCGGGCCCGGAGCGGCCGCGCCGGAACGGATCCTGCTGCTCGACTTCGACCGGCCCGCGGATCTCGGCCACTGGTCCGCGATCGACGACGTGGTCATGGGCGGCGTGTCGCGCAGCTCATTCACGCTCGCGGGACCCGGGATCGCGCGCTTTGCCGGCGTGGTCTCGCTCGACAACGGCGGTGGCTTCGCTTCGGTACGCACCACCTCTCGCGACTGGGACACGGCACGCGCAACGGCGTTTCTGCTGCGCGTCCTCGGCGACGGCCGGACCTACAAGTTCACCGTGCGCACCGATGACCGGTTCGACGGCGTCCAGTACCAGTGCCGGTTCACGCCACCTGCCGGCGAATGGGCCGACATGCGCCTGCCGATCGAGTCGTTCGCCGCCACGTTCCGTGGACGCAACGTGCCCGGTGCCGTTGCGCTCGATCCGCGCAGCGTGCGCGCGCTCGGCCTGATGATCAGCGACAAGCAGGCCGGCCCGTTCGAGCTGCTGGTGGACTCGATCGCCGTCGAGGCGGACCGCTAGAACTGCCCCTTGGTCTCGATCACGAACTGCACCTGGTCGATGTCGTCGGTGCCGTCGAGCGGGAAAGCGAGGTCGATGTGCACGACGTTGCCGAACGCCGAGCGGCTCGAGCCGAGGCGCAGGCCGATGCCGACGTCCTTCAGCAGCCCGAGGCTCGTCGCGCCGGTGACGTCCGTGCCCCACGTGCGTCCCATGTCGAAGAATGCGGCGCCCGCGACGTGGAACAGCCGGAACGGATACCACTTCGTGTAGTAGCGCTGCTCGAGCGTGAGCAGTGCGCGTGACGTCCCCGCCTGGTACGCGAACGGGTAGCCGCGCAACCCGGTGTCGCCGCCGAGCGTGAGCTGCTGGTCCTGGTCGAGCTGCTCGGTCGCGGTGCCCGAGACGCTGCCGAAGAACTTGCTGCGCGCCGATGTCTTCCAGTAGTAGCGCGCTTCCGCACCGACGATGCCGTTCACGATCTCGCCTTGCTCGTAGCGGCCCGAGATCCATGCGGAACCGAAGATCGACTGTGTCGGGCTCAGGTCCATCCCGTCGCGCGCATAGGCCGAGCCGAGCACGGCATCGGTCTTCGAGCCGAAGCTCTCTGGCGCGTAGCCGAGGCGCGCCCAGGCGCTGAACCCGACCAGCACGTCCTCGGTGCGGCGGATCTGGTCCAGGTTCTCGCGCTCCTGGAACGCGTCCTCGACCAGCTCGAACCCGACCCACGGGTACACGAACTTGCGATCCTCGGGCAACGGTCCGCCGAGCGCCGCGCCCGGCACCGGCGCGAACAGGCTCTCGCTGTAGGTCGCGCCGTATGTCCAGCGCTGCACCCAGCCGTCCCGCAGGCCCCGCGACCAGCCGCCGCCGAGCTCATAGAACTGCGCCTGGGTCTGGAACTCGCCGACACGCTTGCCGAGTTCCCAGCGGTCCGTCTGGAACGTGCTGTCGCTCAGCGTCGTGCCGGCGGACCAGCGCACGTCGAGTGCGTAGAACGGCCGGGCCAGCCGGAAATACTTCGTGTCGCCGTCGTCCGCGTCGCTGTAGGCGACCGCGAGCTGGTTATAGCTCTTCATGAAATGCGGGTCGGCGAACAGGAACGTCAGTGCCTGGCGCTCGACGTCCGATTCCCACTGCACCTGCAGCTCCTGGCCGCGGCCGAACAGGTTCTTCTCCTGGATCTGCACCGCGTACTCGTTCTTGCCGCCGGTACGGCTGAAGTTCACGCCGGGATTCAGCGTCCACGTGTCGCGCGTGCGAACCTCGAGGTCGACGTTCACGCCGTCGTACGCCACGGGCACGATGGACGCGTCGTAAAGATAGGGGTTCGCGCGCAGGTTGCGCTCGGTCTCCTGCAGCAGCCGCTCGCTGAAGGTATCGCCCGTGTCGAACAGCAGCTGGCCGCGGATCACCGCGGGCTTGGTGTCGATGTGCAGCTTGTTCGCGGTGCGATAGAGCCAGCCGCTCTCGCCCTTGACGGTCGTGTCGAAAACGTCGCCCGGAACGACGGTGATCTTGCCGATCTTCGCGCCGCGGGCCTCGAGTTCCTGCGGCGACGGAATCGCGGGCTTGTCTTCCTCCGCCGCGGCCTGGCTCACTGCAATCAACGCCGCAAGCGATGCGAGGCATCGCACCACCAAGCACGCCCTGTGCTGTCCGTGCACCACGCTCCCGGGCTAAGGAATCAGCACGGTGGAGCCGACCGTGCGGCGGCCCTCGAGATCGCGGTGCGCCTGCGCCACGTCCTGCAGCGCGTACGTCTGGCCGATCTCGATGCGGACGACACCGCTGCCGATGACGTCGAAGAGTTCGCGACAGGCACGGACCAGGTCGGCCCGCCGCGCGATGTAGTGGAACAGCGTCGGCCGCGTCAGGAACAGCGAGCCGCGCTTGCTCAACTCGAGCGGCTGGATCGCCGGCGCCGGGCCGGACGCGTTGCCGTAGCTGACCATCAGGCCGAGCGGCCGCAGGCTGTCGAGCGAGGCGAAGAAAGTGTCCTTGCCGACCGAGTCGTACACGACGTCGGCGCCCTTGCCGCCCGTGATCTCGCGCACCTGCGACGCGAGGTCGCCGCGACCGAGTACCAGTGCGTGCTGGCAGCCGTGCGCACGCGCGATTTCGGCCTTCGCGTCGCTGCCGACGACGCCGATCACCGTGGCACCGAGATGCCGAGCCCACTGCGACGCGATCAGGCCCACGCCACCGGCCGCGGCGTGCACCACGACCGCGTCGCCTTTCTTCACGCGATGGGTGCGCCGCAGCAGGAACTGCGCGGTCAGGCCCTTCAGCATCGCCGCCGCCGCGAGCCGGTCGCTGACACCGTCGGGAATCGTGACCAGCCGGTCGGCCGCCATGCGGCGGTATTGCGCGTAGGAGCCGGCCTGCGACGACACGTAGGCGACGCGATCGCCGACCGCGAGGCCCCGCACGCCGGGCCCGACCGCCTCGATCACGCCGGCGCCCTCCCGCCCGAGCCCGGTCGGCAGCGGGTTCGGGTAAAGACCGGTGCGCTCGTAGACGTCGATGAAGTTGAGCCCGACGGCCGTCTGCCGGATCAGCGCCTCGCCCCGGGCTGGCTCGCCCGGGTCGTGCGGCTCCCATTGCATGACTTCCGGGCCGCCGAAGGCGTGGATGCGGATCGCGTGGGACATGGCGGAAAGCGGGCAGTGACTGGCGGTTAGGGGATAGTGAAGAACGCCGGCTGCGCCGGCAACCTCCCTTCACGATCCACTATCCACTAATCACTATCCACTTGGCCCAGCGGCGCCTCCGCGATCACCAGGTCCGCGACCGGCCGGCCGCCCAGCAGGTGCTGCTCGATGATCCGGTCGAGGTTTGCGGGCGTGCAGTCGCGGTACCAGGTGCCGTCGGGGTAGACGACGGCGATCGGGCCGGACACGCAGACGCGCAGGCAGTCGGCCCTGGTGCGGAGCACGCCGCCCGCGACGTCGTGCAGGCCGGCCTCGCGCAGGCGCTTCTTCAGGTGCTCCCAGCTCTGCTCCGCCTGCTCGCGCGGGGCGCACTTTCCGCCCACGCACAGGAACACGTGCCGCGCCTGGCGGCCGAGCTTCAGCTTCGCAAGCGCGGTGTCGAGCGGTTCCGGCAAGCCGTCACAGGGCCTGGTCGTCCGCCTCGCCCGTGCGGATGCGGATGGCGCGCTCGAGGTCCGAGATGAAGATCTTGCCGTCGCCGACCTTGCCGGTGCGGGCGGCGCTGACGATCGCCTCGATCACCTGGTCCACGAGAGCATCCTTCACGGCGACCTCGATGCGGGTCTTCGGCACGAAGTCCACGACGTACTCGGCGCCGCGGTACAGCTCGGTGTGGCCGCGTTGCCGCCCGAAGCCCTTGACCTCCGTCACCGTCATGCCGGACACGCCGAGTTCCGACAGGGCGGCGCGCACGTCGTCCAGCTTGAAGGGTTTGATGATTGCGCTGATCAGCTTCATAGGGCTCTGGCTCCTGAACTTTTCGTCATTCTCCGGCGGAGATCGCTCCAGCCAATATGCAGAAACCGTGCCGACCCCGGGGATCGGGCAGATTCGCGGGGCCGTGACCCCGGCCCGCACCAGCATGGAGCGCATTGATCGCTCCCCTGCCCGACCGTGGTGCGCCCGGTCCGGCAAGCATAGCAGCGACCGGGAGAAGGAGAATGTCCCCCTTCTTCCACTTGCGAAAAACCGCAATGTCCCCTATCAAACCGGGATGACCCAGACTTTCGTCGTCGTCGGAGCGAGCCACGCCTCGGTGCAGGCCATCGACACCCTGCGCCGCGAGGGGCATGACGGGCCGATCGTGCTGGTCGGCGACGAGCCCCACCTGCCGTACAACCGGCCGCCGTTGTCGAAGAAATTCCTGTCCGGCGAGCTCGAGCGGGAACGACTGCTGCTGCGGAGCCCGCATTTCTACGAGCAGGCCCGGGTCGAGACGCGGCTCGGGGTCCGGGTGACCGCGATCGACCGCACCGACCGTCGCCTGCGCCTCAGCGACGGCGGCGAGCTCGTGTACGACAAGCTGCTGCTCTGCGTCGGCAGCCGGCCGCGGCTGCTCGATACGCCGGGTCACGACCTCGCCGGCATCCACTACCTGCGGACGATCGCGGACGTCGAGGCGATCCGGGGCGACCTGCCGGGTGCCCGGCGGCTGGTCGTGGTCGGGGCCGGCTACGTGGGCCTCGAGGCCGCGGCCAGTGCGCGGCACCTCGGGCTCGAGGTCACCGTGCTGGAGATGGCCGACCGGCCGATGAACCGCGTGGTCGCGCCCGAGCTCTCGGCGTTCTACACGCGCCGTCACGAGCGCGAGGGCGTCCAGATCCGCTGCAACACCTCGGTCACCGCGTTCGAAGGCGACGGCCGGGTGCAGGCCGTGGTCTGCGGCAGCGAGCGCTTTCCGGCCGACCTCGTGATCGTGGGCGTCGGCATCCTGCCCGACGTCAGCCTCGCCGCCGCCGCGGGCATCCGCTGCGAGAACGGCGTCTGGGTGGACGAGCAGTGCCGCACGTCGGACCCGAACATCTTCGCCGCCGGCGACTGCACGAACCACCCGAGCGTGCGCTACGGGCGTCGCGTGCGGCTCGAGTCCGTGGACAATGCCGTCGAGCAGGGCAAGACCGCCGCTGCCAACATGTGCGGCCGGCCGGCGCGCCACGAGCACGTGCCGTGGTTCTGGTCCGACCAGTACGACGTGAAGCTGCAGATCGCGGGCCTGTCGGAGGGCTACGACCAGGCCATCGTCCGCGGTGACCCCGACTCCGGCAGCTTCGGGCTCTATTACCTGCGGCAGGGCGAGCTGCTCGCCGTGGACGCGGTCAACAGCCCGCGCGACTTCATGACCGGCAAGAAGTGGATCGCGGAGCGCAAGCACCCGGACCCTGCGAAGCTGGCCGACACGACCCTCGACCTGAAGACGATCTGAGAGAACCCCATGAGCAAGACGAACAAGAAGACCGGCCGCTCGATCGTCACCGACGACGCTTCGCGAGCGTTCCTCGCGACCCTCGGTCGATGGACCGGCGGGTTGTCGCCGCAGGCTTTCGGCGGCGCGTGGATCAGCGTGCTTGCGCGGCTCGCGACGGCGCCGGGCCGCCAGGCGCAGATGGCGCGCTCCGCGCTGCAGAAGTCGCTGGCGCTCGCGCAGTTCGCGGGCACCGCGGTCCGCGGCGGCGGGATCGCACCGGAGGCGGCCGGCACGCCCTACCAGAGCCGCTTCTCGGACCCGGCGTGGGCGAAGTTTCCGTTCAACGTGCTCGCGCAGTCGTTCCTCACCGCCTCGGACTGGGCGCGCGAAGCGGTCACGAACGTCCCGGGGGCGCAGGCCTCGGCGGAGAACATCGTCGGCTTCACGGTCCGCGAGGGCCTCGAGCTGGTCGCGCCGGACAACTACCTGCCGACCAACCCGCAGCTGATCGGCAAGACGATCGAAGAGAACGGCCGCAACCTGGTGCGCGGCGCGAAGCACCTTGCGGAGGACGTGGTGCGCACGTTCCGCGGACAGGGCCCGGCCGGCATCGAGAATTACACGGTCGGCGAGCAGGTGGCGGCGACCAAGGGCAAGGTGATCCTGCGCACGCCTCTGATGGAGCTGATCCAGTACTCGCCGCAGACCCCGACGGTCTACGCGGAACCGGTGCTGATCGTTCCGGCGTGGATCATGAAGTACTACATCCTCGACCTGTCGCCGAAGAACTCGCTGGTGAACTACCTGACCGGGCTCGGCCACACGGTGTTCATGATCTCGTGGAAGAACCCGACGGCCGAGGACCGCGACATCACGATGGACGACTACCTCGGGCACGGCGTGCTCGCGGCGCTCGACGCGGTCACCGACGATCGTGCCGAAGCGCAAGGTGCACGCGGTCGGCTACTGCATCGGCGGCACGCTGCTCGCGATCGCCGCAGCCGCGCTGGCCGCACGCGACGACGAGCGACTCGCCAGCGTCACGATGTTCGCGGCGCAGACGGACTTCAGCGAGCCGGGCGAACTCTCGATCTTCATCAGCCCGGCGCAGCTCGCGATGCTCGAGGCGCTGATGTGGAAGGAAGGCGTGCTCGAGAGCAGGCAGATGGGCGGCGCGTTCCAGCTGCTGCGCACGTACGACCTGCTGTGGGCGCCGACCATCGGCACGTACCTGCGTGGCGAGCGCATGGGCCTGAACGACCTGATGGCGTGGAACGCCGACGGCACGCGGATGGCCTACCGCATGCACACCGACTACCTGCACCAGCTGTACCTGAACAACGACCTCGCCGAGGGACGCTACGTGGCGCTGGGCGAGGAGATCAGCCTGTCCGACGTGACCGTGCCGATGTTCGTCGTCGGCACCGAGACGGACCACGTCGCGCCGTGGCGCTCCGTCTACAAGGTGGGCAAGCTCGTGCGCTCGGCGGACTACACGTTCTGCCTGACGAGCGGCGGGCACAATGCCGGCATCATCAGCGGCCCCGAGCACCCGAAGCGCCGCCACCGCGTACTGCAGACGAAGGCAGGCGCACGACTGACGTCGCCGGACCGGTACATGGAGAAGGTCGAGCCGCTGCCGGGCTCGTGGTGGCCGACCTGGGCGAAGTGGCTCGAGGAGCGCTCAGCGTCGCGCAAGGTGCCGCCGCCGTCGATGGGCGCACCGAAGAAGGGGCTGAAGCCGATCTGCGACGCGCCGGGGACGTACGTAAAGCAGAAGTGATCGCGAGACGCGCTTCTCGCAACAGTCTCGACTGAGTCCGGCGGGTTTTCGGCGGGCCGTCGCGCAACAGGACGTTGCGCGCGGAGCCTCCAGGGACGGATTTACGGCGTCCCGCGGAAAACCCGCCGGACTCAGTCGAGGCTCTTGTGGAACCGCCGCGTCGCGATCAGCATCGCGACCGCGAGGAACACGACCAGCTTCGCCGCCTGCACCTTCATGTCCACGATCGGTGCGCCGCGCAGCACGATGCCGCGGATCATCTCGACGAAGTGCGTGAGCGGCAGCACCTGCGCGATCCACTGCGCGGGCTTCGGCATGCCGTCGAACGGAAACACGAACCCGGACAGCAGGATCGACGGCAGCAGCGTCAGGAATGCCATCTGGAACGCCTGCAGCTGGTTGGTCGCAACCGTCGAGATCACGAGCCCCAGCGTCAGCGTGGCGGCGATGAACAGCGCGGCGGCCATGTAGAACTGCGCCAGGCTGCCGTTGATCGGCACGTCGAACAGCAGCGTGCCCACGACCAGCACCAGCGTCGCCTGCAGCAGCCCGATGAACACGTACGGCAGCAGCTTGCCGGTCATCAGCTCCCAGGAGCGGATCGGCGTCGTGATCAGCAGCTCGAGGTTGCCGCGCTCGCGCTCGCGCACGATCGCCGCCGCGGTGAAGATCACCATCGTCATGTTCAGGATCACGCCGATCAGCGCCGGCACGATCTGCACCGCCGTGCGACGCTCGGGGTTGTACTCGGTGTAGACCTCGAAGAACTGCGCGCGCGGCTGGTAGACGCCGTCGCGGGACGGGACCGGAACCGACTGCAGGCTGCGCGCCACGCCATCCACCATCGGTTCGCTGCCGTCGATCAGCAGCTGCACGACCGCCCGGTCCGACTCGAGGCGCCTGCGCTCGAAGTCCGCGGGAATGACGATGCCGACGCTCAACTCGCCCGAATCGATGCGCCGGCGCAGGTGCGCCACGCTCGGGCTCGGCGGCTGCAGCACGATCACTCCGGTCGCCTGCAGGTCGCCGATCAGCGCGCGTGAGAGACTGGTGCCGGCTTCATCGACCACGGCGGCGTGCAGCCCCCGCACGTCGAAGTTGATCGCGTAGCCGAACAGCAGGATCTGCATCAGCGGGATGCCGACGATCATCCCGAACGTGACGCGATCGCGCGCGAGCTGGCGCAGTTCCTTCTGCATCACGGCGAAGATGCGACCGAACATCGGCGCCTCAGGCCGCCCGGCCCGGCTGCGCGGGGCCGTGACGAAAACCGGTAGCAGCGACGAACACGTCCTCGAGGCTCGCCCCGACCTCCTCGACGCGGGCCTCGACGCCCGCGGCGCGAAGGCGCTGTCGCACGCGCTCCCCGGGCGAATCGACCGCGGGATCGAGCAGCACGTGCAGCCGCACGCCGATCTGCGCGACGCTGCGCACGGCCGGGTCGCCGGCCATCGCACGCCGGGCCGCCGCGGTGTCGGCCGCCTCCACCTCGATCACCGCGGCCGGGATGTCGCGCATCAGGTCCTGCGGCACGCCCTCGGCGACCAGGCGCCCTTCCGCGAGGATCGCGAGGCGATGACAGCGCTCCGCCTCGTCCATGTAGTGCGTCGAGACGAGGATCGTGATGCCGCGGTTCACCAGCGCGAACAGGCTCTCCCAGAAGTCGCGCCGGCTCTGCGGATCGACCGCGCTGGTCGGCTCGTCGAGCAGCAGCAGCTCAGGCTCGTGCAGCGTCGCGGCCGCGAGCGCGAGCCGCTGCCGCTGGCCGCCGCTCAACGTGCCCGCGCGCTGCGCGAGGATCTGCCCGAGGTCGTACTCCTCGGCGCGTGCAGCGATCCGCTGCCGTCGTTCGCTGGCCGACAGCCCGAAGACCTGCGCCATGAACTCCAGGTTCTCGTGCACGGTCAGGTCGTCCCACAGCGAGAAGCGCTGCGTCATGTAGCCGAGCTTGCTGCGCAGCCGCTCTGCATCCTGCGGCATGCGAAAGCCGAGCACGTCCACCGTGCCCGCGGACGGCTCGAGCAGGCCGCACAGCATCCGGATCGTCGTGGACTTGCCGGAGCCGTTCGGTCCGAGAAAGCCGAAGATGCGCGCCCTCGGTATCGCGAGATCCACGCCGTCCACCGCGACCAGTCGCCCGAAGCGACGCGTGAGGCCGCGCGCGACGATGGCGAAATCCCCGCTCATCCGGTGCCCGCTCAGGGCGCGCCGCCGAGCGTGACCTGCACCGGGATTCCGCTCGGCAGGTCGGCGGCCTTCGGATCGTCGACCGTGATCTCGGCGAGGTAACTGAGGCGCGTGCGGTCCTTCTGCGTGAGCGAGTTGTACGGCGTGAAACTCGCCTCGGCCGACACGTAGCGCACCGTGCCGGTGAGCGGCTGCTGTACGCCGTCGACCCGCAACTGCACGCGCGCACCCGCCGTGTATGACGCTCGCAGCGGTTCAGGGACGTACACGCGGGCGTAAGGCGTTCCGTCCGCGAGCATCACGGCAACCGGCGCTCCGGCCGGCGGACGCTCGCCCAGCTTGTAGGGCAGCGCCTCGACCACGCCGTCGCGGGGCGCGCGGACCACGTAGCGCGACGCGGTCGTCTCGAGTTCCGCCAGTGCAGCTTTCGAGCGCGCCACCGCGGCCTGCGCCTGCTGCACCTGCTCCGAGCGCGTGCCCTCCAGCAGCAGCCTCAGTCGCGCCTGCGCCTGGTCGCGCGCGGATCGCGCAGTGTCGCGACGCGACCGCGCCTGGTCGAGACTCGACGCACTCACGAGCTTGCGTTCGACCAGCGAACGTACGCGCTCGTACTCGTTCGTTTCGGTCTGCAGCGTGCTCTCGGCGCCTGCGACGGCTGCACGCGCCTCGTCGATCTCGCGCTGGCGCGGCCCGCTCTGCAATTCGGCGAGGCGCCGCTCGGCTTCGTCGACCGAAGCCTTCGCCTGGTCGAGTCGCGGCTGCATCGTGCCCGCTTCCTGGCGGACCAGCACGGCGTCCGTCGCGACGTGATCACCCTCGCGGACGGCGACCTCGATGATTCGCTCGTGGGACTCGGCTACCAGTTCGAGCCGGTCGCGTTCCAGCGTGCCGTGGACTTCCCACGCGTCGTCCTTGCGTGCGCAGCCCGCGGCCACGAGCGCGGCGAGCAACGCGGCGGAGGTGACGGTGATTGCGTGCATCGGTGTAACAGCTTAGCGCATCGGGGCTTTCTTGCCGCACCCGGAGGCTCGAGTCTGTCCGCGGGGACGCCGTGAATCCGTCCATGGAGGCTCGCACGCGGCGTCCATGCCGCGTGACGCCCCGCGCACGGACCATCGAGCCTCCAGGTCCAGCAGGTCCGTGTTTCCGTTGCGCCAGCGCTGGACCGATGTCCTCGAAGTCCAGCCGGCGCTCATGCGCATGGCTGCGATGCAGCGAGTTCGCGGCATCGTGATGGTCGCGGTGCGCAACGAAGCGTGACTGGAATGACGCTTTGCGCGTCAGCTGATCGCAACGCCCACCAGCTTTGCGATCCGGGAGCCGCCGGGACTGCCAACGGGGCGTCACGCGGCATGGACGCCGCGTGCGAGCCTCCATGGACGGATTCACGGCGTCCCCGTGGGCAGTCCCGGCGGCCCCGGATCGCAAACGTGGGTGACGCGGAGCGAACGCGCTGAAGCGACGCGGCTCAGCCGGCGAGCAGATCCTCGATCGCCACCGACGCGATCTCGTCGATCGGCCGCGGCTCGCCGACCTCGAACCCCTGCGCGTAGTCGATCCCCAGCTCGCGGAGCTTGTCCAGCACCGCGGGAGTCTCGACCGACTCGGCGACGATCTTCTTGCCCATCACGTGCCCGATGTCCTTGATCGAGCGCACCATCGCGAAGTCGACCTGGTCCTGCGAGATGTTGCCGACGAACATGCCGTCGATCTTCAGGTAGTCCACCGCGAGCGCCTTCAGGTAGGCGAACGACGATACGCCGCTGCCGAAATCGTCGAGGCTCGTCGTGCAGCCGATGCGGCGCAGGTCGTTGATCAGCTGGTTGGCGCGGGCGAGATTCGCGATGGCCACGGTCTCGGTCAGCTCGAAGCCGAGCCGGCGCGGATCCAGGCCCGCGGCGGCGACCGACTGACGGATGAAACTCGCGGTCTCGGGATCATTGACCGAGTCGCGCGACAGGTTGATGAAGAACCTCGACACGCGCGACATCGCGGACTCGTGGCGCTTCATCCAGTCGAGCGTGGCCGCGATCACCCAGCGGTCGTACCGCACCGACAGGTTGTAGCGCTCGACCGACGGCAGGAACGCACCCGGCGGCACGGAGCGGCCGTTCTCGTCGCGCATCCGCACCAGCACCTCGTAGTGCGGCGGCTCTTTCGCACCTGGCGTCAGCGGCCGGATCGGCTGCGCCTCGAGGAACAGCCGGTTCTCGGTGAGCGCGCGCTTGGCGCGGGCGACCCACTCCATCTCGCCGTGGCGCCGCGCCACGATCGCCGCATCCTCCTGGAAGACCTGCACGCGATTGCGTCCCGCGTCCTTCGCCGCATAGCACGCGGCGTCCGCGGCGTTCATCACCTGCGCGAGCCGGCGGAAGTGCGCGTTGACGATCACGACGCCGATGCTCACGCCGAGCGTGAATGCCTGCGTGCCCCAGACGAACTGGAACTCGTCCACCGCGCGCAGCAGGTTGTTGGCGACCTGCAGCGCGTCGTTCGGGCCGCAGTTGTGCAGCAGCACCGAGAATTCATCGCCGCCGAGGCGGGCGACGACGTCGTTCGAGCGCACCTTCTGCTGCAGCACCTGGCCGAGCTGGCGCAGCAGCTCGTCGCCCGCGACGTGGCCACAGGTGTCGTTCACCACCTTGAACCGGTCGAGGTCCAGGTAGCACACGGCGTGCTGGGCACCGGTCGCCTGCGTCATCTCGATCGCGCGCTGCAGCCTGAGCTCGAATTCGCGACGGTTCGCGAGGCCGGTGAGTGCATCGTGGCTCGCGTCGTACGAGAGCTGCTGCGAGAGCTCGTGCGCGGCGGTGATGTCGGTGAGCGTGCCTTCGTAGAACAGCACGCGACCCTCGGCGTCGTTGCACGACGCGCGAGTTCTCGAGCACGACGATCTTGCTGCCGTCGCGCCGCTTCAGCACCAGTTCCGCGTTGCGGACCTCGCCGCCCTCCGCCATCGTCTTTGCCCAGGCCTCGCGGTGGCCGGGGTCCATGTAGATGTCCTGTGCCACGTCCACGGCGAGCAGCTCGTCCTCGGAGTCGTAGCCGAGCATGCGCACCAGCGCCGGGTTCGCCGCCATGAACTTGCCGTCCGGCGTGGTCTGGAACACCCCCGCCGTGACGTTCTGGAACAGCTCGCGGTAGCGCTGCTCGGACGCCTTCAGCGCCTTCAGCGTGTGCGTGCGCTCGGTCGCGTAGCGCAGCACCTTGTCGAGCAGCTGCGCCGAGACCTGGTCCTTGACCAGGTAGTCGAGCGCGCCGCGGTCGACGGCCTCGCGGCCGAGGTCGTCGTCGGTCGCCTCGACCAGCACGACGATCGGGATCTGCGGGGCCTTCGGCTGCACGCGCAGGAAAGTCGTGAGGCCCAGGCTGTCGGGCAGGTTCAGGTCGAGCAGGACCGCGTCCACGCGGCCCTGTTTCATCCGGCTCACCCCGTCGGCGAGCGTGCCGGCGACCTCCATCCGGAACGGCTGCCCGCGAATGCCGTCCAGGGCCTCGCGGACCCGGGCCTGGTCATCCGATTGCGCGCCGATCAGCAGGACGGTGGCAGTCATCATTGGGCCTGAGTATACGACCCGGCACCCCTGCAAAATGTGAGGTGCGGATGCGCCGGCCGACGGCTGGCGTGACCTGCGTCACACCCGGGGACATTCTCCTTTTCCGCATTTCCAGGCACGGAAAAGGAGAATGTCCCCTCCTCAAAACGGAAGCTGCGCGGCGAAGTCGCCCGGCTTCACGACCAGCACGTCGCAGCCGATCCGGTCCAGCACCCGCTCGGCCGTGCTGCCCACGAACAGCTCCTGCATGCGGCTCCGGGACACGGCCCCCATCACGAGCAGGTCGGCCCGCAGTCGCTCGACGGCGCGCGGCAGGACCTCGATGGCCGAGCCCTGCTCCAGGCGAACGCGCTCGGGCGGCAGGCCGTGGGTCGCGACGACTGCAGCGAGGATCTCCCCGACCCGGGCACGTTCCACCTCGACGATCTCCCTGGCGCTCACGCCGGTCGCGAGCGGCATGCCCGCCATCGACGACACGGCGGCCAGCAGCGCCGCCGGAAAGAACGCATGGACCGCATGCACCTCGCCGTCGAGGCGCCGGGCGAGCAGCTCGGCGTACTCGAGGATGTCGTGATCGAGCGCGGCGGGCTTGTCGCCCAGGTGCTCGGGGTCGAGTGCCGCCACGATGTGCGGGGTCTCGCCCCATTCGACGGGCTTCGCGAGCAGCAGCGGCGCCGGGCAGGTGCGGATCAGGTTCCAGTCGGTATTGGTGAACAGCGTCCGCCGGATGGCGGAGTGGTAATGCGTGTCCTTGACCACGAGGTCGGGCGACGACTCCTCGACGCGCCTCAGGATGCCCCGGTAGACCGGGTTGTCCCAGTGCACGTGGGTCTCGACCGCGAGTCCCTCGCCGCGCAGTTCGTCCGCACGTTCCTCGAGGAACTCCATGCGTTCGGCGACGAACTCCTCGCGCAGCTCGCGGATCCGCTCCGTCTCGTTCAGCGGCTTGCCGCTCAAGGCGGGGTCGAAATCGCAGATGAACAGCTCGAGGGTGGCGTCGAAGCGCCGCGCGAGCAGCGTGGCCTTGTCGAGCGCGGGCTGCGCGGCGGCGGTCGGGTCGACGACGGCGAGGATGCGGTCGATGCGTTTCATGCCCCCTCCTCCATCAGGCGTGCCTAATACGTTGCTGACAATGTGCTTTTCGGCGCACGAAGCCGCAATCGGGGGAATGTGCTGCGGAAAATACCTATGCGCGACTCGCAGCCACGCCTGTCGTCCGGGCGCTGTCCGGTCTTTAACATTGCGCTGCTTGTATGCACTGCACACAGGCGCAGGGAAAGATTTCCATCCTCTCGAGGCGAGCATGAATACGACGGCCACTCATTACAACGACAAGGTGGTCCGGCAGTTCGCGATCATGACCGTGGTCTGGGGCATCGTCGGCATGCTGGTCGGCGTCCTGATCGCGGCGCAACTGCTGTGGCCCGACCTGCTGCCCCCGCTGCCCTTCCTGTCCTACAGCCGGCTGCGGCCGCTGCACACCAACGCGGTGATCTTCGCGTTCGGCGGCAGCGCGCTGTTCGCGACCTCCTACTACATCGTGCAGCGCACCTGCCACGTCCGGCTGTTCGCGGACAAGCTGGCCGCGTTCACGTTCTGGGGCTGGCAGCTGGTGATCCTGCTCGCGGCGATCACGCTGCCGCTCGGCATCACCACCAGCAAGGAATACGCCGAGCTCGAGTGGCCGATCGACATCCTGATCGCCGTCGTGTGGGTCGCCTACGCGGTGGTGTTCTTCGGCACGATCGCGCTGCGCAAGGTCAAGCACATCTACGTCGCGAACTGGTTCTTCGCGGCGTACATCATCACGATCGCGGTGCTGCACATCACCAACAGCCTGGCGATCCCGGTCACGCTGACGAAGTCGTACTGCGTCTACCCCGGCGTGGTCGACGCGATGGTGCAGTGGTGGTACGGGCACAACGCGGTGGGCTTCTTCCTGACCGCGGCCTTCCTCGGCATGATGTACTACTTCGTGCCGAAGCAGGCGGGGCGTCCCGTCTACTCCTACCGGCTGTCGGTGGTGCACTTCTGGGCGCTGATCGCCATCTACATGTGGGCCGGCCCGCACCACCTGCACTACACGACGCTGCCCGACTGGGCGCAGTCGCTCGGCATGGTGTTCTCGCTGATCCTGCTCGCGCCGTCGTGGGGCGGCATGATCAACGGCATCATGACCCTCTCCGGCGCGTGGCATAAGCTGCGCACCGACCCGATCCTCAAGTTCATGATCGTGTCGCTGTCGTTCTACGGCATGTCGACCTTCGAAGGGCCGATGATGTCGATCAAGACGGTCAACGCGCTCTCGCACTACACCGACTGGACGATCGGCCACGTGCACTCCGGCGCGCTCGGCTGGGTCGCGATGATCTCGATCGGCACGATGTACGCGCTGATCCCGAAGCTGTACGGGCGCGAGCAGATGTACAGCACGAAGGCTGATCGACGTGCACTTCTGGACCACCACGATCGGCGTGGTGCTCTACATCACCTCGATGTGGATCGCCGGCGTGATGCAGGGCCTGATGTGGCGCGCGACGAACGCGGACGGCACGCTGACCTACGCGTTCATCGAGTCGATCAAGTCGACGTACCCGTACTACGCCGTGCGCCTGCTCGGCGGCACGCTCGTGCTCTCGGGCATGTTCATCATGGCCTGGAACGTCTGGAAGACGATCGCCGCGCGCACCAGCACGGCGGACTCTCCGGTCGTGCAGCCGGCCTGAGGAATCGCACACATGAACCACGATTCAGTCGAAAAAAACATTGGCCTGATGGGCGTGCTGATCGCGCTCGTCATCAGCTTCGGCGGCCTGGCCGAGATCGTGCCGCTGTACTTCCAGGGCGCGGGCACCGAGCCGGCGCCGGGCATCAAGCCGTACGCGGCGCTGAACCTCGCCGGTCGCGACGTGTACATCCGCGAGGGCTGCTACGTCTGCCACTCGCAGATGATCCGGCCGTTCCGCTCGGAGACCGAGCGCTACGGGCCGTACTCGCTCGCGGGCGAGTCGGTGTACGACCACCCGTTCCAGTTCGGCTCGAAGCGCACGGGGCCCGACCTCGCGCGCGTCGGCGGCCGCTACTCGGACGACTGGCACCGCGTGCACCTGCTGAACCCGCGCGACGTCGTGCCGGAGTCCAACATGCCGCGCTTCCCGTGGCTGAAGGACAGCCACGGTCGACGGCGCGCTGGTGGCCAGGAAGATGGAGGCACTCCGCAAGGTCGGGGTTCCGTACACCGACGCCGACATCGCTGGCGCGGCCGCGGCCGTGCAGGGCAAGACCGAGCTCGACGCGCTCGTCACCTACCTGCAGGGCCTCGGCACCAACGCGACGGCGAGCCACTGACCCATGGACATCGGCACCGTCCGCGGGATCGTCACGCTGGTCGTGATGCTCGCGTTCATCGGTCTGGTGATCTGGGCCTACAGCAAGCGACGCAAGGCGGATTTCGACGAGATGGCCAACCTGCCGTTCAACGAATACCCGCCTGAGAAGGACAAAGGGAGCAAAACCCCATGACTAGCGGTTGGAGCCTGTTCGTCATCCTCGTGACGATCCTGAACATCGCTGGGTTGTGTCTGGCTGCTGCGCTGGACGTCGAAGCCGAAGAGCGTCGGCGAGAAGATCGGCGGCGGCGCCGACACCGGGCACGTGTGGGACAAGGACCTGCGCGAGTACAACAACCCGCTGCCGAAATGGTGGCTGTGGCTGTTCTACATCACGGTGGCCTTCGCCGTGCTC
Organism: uncultured Gammaproteobacteria bacterium; assembly: GCA_963776815.1. Classification (GTDB taxonomy): domain Bacteria; phylum Pseudomonadota; class Gammaproteobacteria; order Steroidobacterales; family Steroidobacteraceae; genus RPQJ01. The sequence continues at coordinate 639,182 of CAVZNZ010000012.1, read as the reverse complement.
TACCTCGTGCTCTATCCGGGCCTCGGCACCGTCAAGGGCATCAAGGGCTGGACCCAGGCCGGGCCAGTACCAGGCGGAGAGAGCCGCGGCCGAAGCCAGGGCCGCAGCCTACCTCGCCCCGTTCGCCACGATGACCGTCCCGCAGCTCGCGGCCGACGGCAAGGCCATGGCGACCGCGCGCAACCTGTTCCAGAACAACTGCGCGCAGTGCCACGGCTCGGACGGCGGCGGGGCGAGGGGCTTCCCGAACCTCTCCGACAAGAACTGGCAGTGGGGCGGGGATCCGGACACGGTCGTGCAGACGATCATGGCCGGGCGCATCGCCGCGATGCCGGCCTGGGGCCAGGTGCTCGGCGCAGCAGGGCGTCGACCAGGTCGTCGCCTACGTGCAGCAGCTGAGCGGGCAGCAGTCGGACGCCACGCTGGCGGCCGCCGGCAAGACGCAGTTCGAGACGGTCTGCGCGGCCTGCCACGGCGTCGACGGCAAGGGCAACCCGATGCTCGGCGCGCCCAACCTGACCGACGACATCTGGCTGTACGGCGGCGACGCCGCGACGATCAAGACGACGGTCGAGAACGGGCGCCAGGGCCAGATGCCGGCGTTCGGCGACCGCCTCGGCCAGGAGCGGGTGCGCCTGCTCGCGGCCTACGCGACCAAGCTGTCGGAATCGGGTTCGTAACCGGCCGCACAGTGATGTTCGGCGGTCACGTTCGGACGAGTACTCCGGAAAGCTGCGATGGCCACGCCTGGGACAGGACGTGGCCATCGTGGCCTGGCCCTCGTTCCTCGTCGCGAGCGTGGCGACGATGGTCTGCTTCGCCTTCATCGACCCCGTGCTGGTCGGCAACGACGACTACCCGCCGCCCGCGTTCTCGACGCGGATGACCGGCTACGCCGTCGGGTTCTTCTTCTTCTGGCTGGTGTCGTCGCTGTCCAGCCTGCTGACCCTCTACCTCGTCCGCACCGCTCACGCGGAACCACCCGAGACCGAAGAGAACGCTGACGGCGGGGTTCGGAGCACCGAATGACCACGCCTGAGACGGAAATGGATGGTGGGCTGTACGCAGCCCGCCAGAAGATCTATCCGCGCGAGATCGAGGGCCGCTTCCAGCGGCTGCGCACGATCGCGGCGTGGGTGCTGCTCGGCATCTTCTACGTGATCCCGTGGATACCGTGGCAGCGGCCGCCAGGCGGTGCTGTTCGACCTGCCGGCGCGCAAGTTCCACATCTTCGCGCTCACGCTCTGGCCGCAGGACTTCTACTTCCTGACGTGGCTGCTCGTGATCGCGGCGCTGTCGCTGTTCTTCTTCACGGCGCTCGCCGGCCGCCTGTTCTGCGGCTACGCATGCCCGCAGACGGTCTGGACCGAGACTTTCCTGTGGATGGAGCGCTTCGTCGAGGGCAGCCGCTCGCAGCAGATGAAGCTCGCGAAGGCGCCGTGGACCAGGGAAAAGATCCTGCGCAAGGGCGCCAAGCAGTTGCTGTGGATCTCGTTCTCGCTGTGGACCGGGTTCACGTTCGTCGGCTATTTCACGCCGATCAGGGAGCTCGCGGGCCTGGTCACGCAGTTCTCGACCGGCCCGTGGGAGACGTTCTGGGTGCTGTTCTACGGCGGCGCCACGTACGTGAACGCGGGCTTCATGCGCGAGCAGGTGTGCAAGTACATGTGTCCGTACGCGCGCTTCCAGAGCGCGATGTTCGACAAGGACACGCTGGTCATCACCTACGACGACACGCGCGGCGAGCCGCGCGGCGCGCGCAAGAAGGGCGTGGACCCGAAGGCGAAGGGCCTCGGCGACTGCGTCGACTGCACGTTGTGCGTGCAGGTCTGCCCGACCGGCATCGACATCCGCAAGGGCCTGCAGTACGAGTGCATCGCCTGCGCCGCCTGCATCGACGCGTGCGACGAGGTGATGGACAAGGTGGGCTACCCGCGCGGCCTGATCCGCTACGACACGCAGCACGGCATCGAGGGCAAGCCGAAGCACGTCGTCCGGCCGCGCACGATCGTGTATGCGACGCTGCTGGTACTGCTCTCGGCCGGGCTCGCCTGGACGATCACGCATCGCAACGTCGTCGCCGTGGACATCATGCGTGACCGCAACGCGCTCTACCGCGAGCGCCCGGACGGCATGGTCGAGAACGTCTACAACGTCAAGCTGCTGAACAAGGACGGCCAGGAGCACGAGTTCGCGATCACGGCCAGCGGCCTGCCCGGCATCGAGATCGACTACGCCGGGCCCACGGTCTGGGTCGGCGCGGGGCAGGTGCAGGGCGTGCCGGTGCGGATCCGCGTCCCGGAGGACGCGCTCGAGGGCGGCGCGGACATCGAGGTCGCGATCCAGGCGACTGACCGGCCAGACCTGAAGGCGAGCGGCAAGGCCCGCTTCATTGCGCCGACGGACGACTGATACCCTCCACGCATGAGCAACGCGACGCCCAAGCCCTGGTATCGCCAGCTGTGGCCCTGGCTGCTGATCATCCCGCCCACCGGGGCGGTGATCGGCGGCGGGATCACGCTGTACCTGGCCATCACGCGGCCCGACTCGGTCGTCAGCCAGGACTGCGTGCAGGACGGCGTGACCATGAAGTGCGGTGAGACCGACTCGCGCCGGGCGCCATGACCCGGGCGGGCCAGGCCTGCTTCCACTGCGGCGAAACGATCCCCTCCGGGGTCGTGATCCACGCGCACATCGCCAGCAGGGACGAGCCCGTCTGCTGCCACGGCTGCAAGGCCGTGGCCGAGTTCATTACCGGCGCCGGGCTGACTGATTACTACAAGTACCGTGACGCGGCCGCGGCCCGGGCCGACGAAACGCCGCGACCGGACCGCTGGTCGGCCTACGACCGCCCGGAGCTCGTCGAGCGGCTGACGCGGGCCGAGCCGGGTGGCGCTCGGTCGATCACGGTGCTGCTCGAAGGCCTGCGCTGTGCGGCCTGCAGCTGGCTCGCCGACAAGGCGCTGCACCTGCAGAGCGGCGTGCTCGACGTCAGCGTGAACCCCGCGACGGCGCGAGCACGGCTGGTGTGGGATCCGGCCAAGGTTCGCCTCGGCGACCTGCTGCGCGTGCTCGAGCACGTGGGGCTGCGCCCTCACCCGCTCGCGGGCGAGCCGGCCGAGCAGCTCGCGATCCTGGAGCGGCGCACGGCGCTGAAGCGGCTCGCCGTCGCCGGCTTCGGCATGATGCAGGTGATGATGTTCGCGGTGCCGCTGTACATCGGCGAGTCGTCGGGCATGGATCCCGGCATCCGCGAACTGTTGCGGCTCGTGAGCATGCTGGTCTGCGTGCCGGTGGCGCTGTACGCCGGCTGGCCGTTCTACCAGGGCGCGATGCAGGCGCTCAGGGCGCGCAGCATCAGCATGGACGTGCCGGTCAGCATCGGCATCGTGCTCGCGTTCGCGGCCAGCGTGTGGAACGCGCTGCGCGGCCACGGCGAGGTGTACTTCGACTCCGTCACGATGTTCGTGTTCTTCCTCGCGCTCGGCCGCTACGTCGAGATGATCGCCCGCCACCGCGCGGGCAGCGTCGCCGACGCTCTCGCCCGCCTCGCTCCCGTGACCGCGCGCCGCGTGCGCGACGGCGAGGTCGAGGACGTGCAGGCCATGGAACTCGCGGTCGGCGACGAGCTGCTGGTGCGCACCGGCGAGGTGTTCGCCGCGGACGGTGTAGTCACGGATGGCGTCGGCCGCGTGGACGAGTCGATGCTGACCGGCGAATCGACGGCCATCGCGAAGGACCCGGGCACACGCGTGCACGCGGGCACGCAGAACCTCGGCGCCCCGCTGCGAGTGCGCGTGGACGCCGTGGCGGGCCAGACCGTGCTGTCGGGCATCGTCGCGCTGCTCGAGCGTGCGCAGGCCGAGCGACCGCGGCTCGCGAAGGCGGCGGACCGCGCCGCCGCGTGGTTCCTGGGCCGCATCCTGATCGGTGCGGCGATCGTGTTTGCGATCTGGTGGTTCGTCGATCCCTCGCGTGCGTTCTCCGCGACGCTCGCGGTGCTGGTCGTCACCTGCCCGTGTGCGCTGTCGCTCGCGACTCCCGCCGCAATTGCCGCTGCCACCTCCGCCCTTGCACGCAGGGGCGTGCTGGTCGCGCATTCCGATGCGCTCGAGACGCTCGCCAAGGCGACGCAGGTGCTGTGGGACAAGACCGGCACGCTGACGAAAGGCCTGATCCGCGTCGAGGAAGTCCGCCCGCTCGCGGCGCTGTCGGAGGCCGAGTGCCTGTCGCACGCGGTCGCGCTCGAGCGCATGTCGGAACACCCGATCGCGAAGGCGTTCCTCGCGTCGGGCACCGCCGGCGAGACCGCGCGCGACGTGGAAGTCTTTGCCGGACAGGGGCTCGAGGGCACGGTCGGCGAGCGACGGATGCGCATCGGCCACCCGGCATTCGCGGCCGGGCTGGCAACGTCCGCCGCGATTCCGGCCGGGCTCGACGGCGAGAGCTGGGTCTGCCTCGGCGACGCGGGCGGACTGCTCGCCGCGTTCCGGATGACGGACCAGCTGCGTCCCGAGGCCGGCGGCTGCGTCGCGCGGCTGCGGGAACTCGGGCTCGAGTCGGAGATCGTCAGTGGCGATGAAGAGTCCGCGGTCGCCAGGATCGCCGCACGCAGCGGCATCGCGCGCTTCGAGTCGCGGCTGCAGCCGGAATCGAAGCTGGCACGGCTGAAGCAGCTGCAGGCCGACGGCGCCGTCGTCGTCGCGGTCGGCGACGGCATCAACGACGCGCCGCTGCTCCGCGGGGCGGACGTCGCGATCGCGATGGGGCGTGGCTCCGCGCTCGCACAGACGAGCGCCGACCTGATCCTGTTGCGCGACTCGCTCGACGAGCTGCCAGGCACGATCGAGCTTGCGCGTCGCACGCAGCGCATCGTGCGGCAGAATCTCGCATGGTCGATCGTGTACAACCTCGCCGCGCTGCCGCTGGCGGCGTTCGGGCTCGTGCCGCCGTGGCTCGCGGCGATCGGCATGTCGCTGAGCTCGGTCGCGGTCGTGCTGAATGCGATGCGGCTTTCACGCAGCGCCGACGACCGCAGCGGCCGCAACTGGTCGCTGCAGCGTCGAGTCGAGGCCACGTGACATGAGCATCGTCTACCTGCTGATCCCGCTTGGTCTCGTGCTGGTCGGGGTCGGCCTGTGGGCTTTCTTCTGGGCCGTCGGCAGCGGCCAGTTCGACGACCTCGACAGCCCCGGCTGGACGGTGCTCGAGGACGACGCCGCAGAGCGCAAGCCGCCGACGAGCGCCAATCCGACGGACAAGGACCAGGCATCATGACCCCTGAAATGACTTCGTCACTGAGTCTCGGCGCGGCACTGGTCGCGGGACTCGCCGCCAGCGGTCACTGCATCGGCATGTGCGGCGGCATCGCCGGCGCGCTCGCGATGCGGAGCCGCGATGCCGGCACCGGCGCGCGCATCGGCACCGCGCTTGCGTACAACCTGTCACGGATCACGAGCTACGCCGTGGCGGGCGCGATCGCGGGATTCCTGGGCAGCACGCTGCTCCGGGCCGCCAATGTCGCGCCGCTGTCGCTCGCGTTCCGGGTCCTCGCGGGCCTCGTCATGCTCGCGGCGGCCGGGAAGCTGCTGTTCGGCTGGCGTTTGCTCGATCCGATCGAATCCGCCGGTTCCGGCCTCTGGCGTCGAGTTGCCCCCTGGGCCGGCAAGCAGGGCCGCGCGGGCGGCATCGGTGGCGCAATCGGGCTCGGGCTCGCCTGGGGCTGGCTGCCCTGCGGAATGACCTACTCGATGTTGTTGCTGGCCGCGACCACGGCAAGCGCCGCCACCGGCGCGGGCGTGATGCTCGCGTTCGGTCTCGGCACGCTGCCGTCGATGGTCACTGCGACGGTCGCGTTCGACCGTATCGCGCGCGGCCTCGCACAGCGCGCCTCGCTGCGCAGGATCGCCGGCGTGCTGCTGCTCGCGTTCGGGTTATGGACGGCCGGCTACGCGCTGTATCACGCGCTCGGCAACGGCGGGCATGCGGGTCACGAGGGACACACGCCGGCGCAGCAGGCGACCCCCGGCGACCAGCCGATGCCGCCGGGGCATGAGCATCACCATTGAAGAGAGTGATCAGTGACTAGGGGGTAGTGGATAGTGGCAGAGCGAGAATGGCTGGCACCGCCAGCCGGCTTTCACTACCCCCTACCCCCTGATCACTAGTCACTTCTCTCGAAGTCACTCCTCCGCTTCGCTACTGCACGGCAATCGACAGCGGCCGTGCCTTCGGCACCTCCGTCTTCGGCATGTGCACCATCAGCACGCCGTCCTTGGACTCGGCCTTGATCAGTTTCGGATCGACGTCCTCGGGCAGCGTGAAGCTGCGCTCGAACATCCCGAAGAACCGCTCGGTCCGGTGCACCTTCTCGCCCTTCACCTCCTTCTCGACCTTGCGCTCGCCCTTGATGGTGAGCACGCCGTCGTCCACGAAGACCTTCACTTCCTCCTTCGGGACCTCGGGCAGGTCGATCTTGATCAGGTACTCCTTGTCGCGCTCGACGATGTCGGCGAGCGGCATGAACTCATGACCCTCCTCGAGCGAACGGACCGCGGGCAGGCGGCCGAAGAACGGCCCGAAGCCCTTGAACATGTCGTCCATTTCGCGGAAGGGTTCCCAGCGTGTCAGTCTCATGGCTCCCTCCTTGGGTCTGTCGGTGGCAGGGGCGTGGCCGGGACCCGCCGGCCCGCGGATTCATTGTCCGCCCGGGCCGGGCGCGGCGCGATTCGGGCCGCCGCGTAAGCCGTTCTCCTGTAATACCTAGTCCCGCCGCGCCGGTTCACTTAGCATTGGCGATTCCGGACTCGATCCAGACGATGAAGCACACCAGGACCGACAAGGGATGGAAGCCCTCGGGGGGACGCCGCGCCCGCTCGAAGAGCGAACGCGACTTCCGCGCGCTGATGGACGCGGCGGTGGACGCGATCATCGTCATCGACCACGTCGGCACGATCTCCGAGTTCAGCCTCGCGGCCCAGCGCGTGTTCGGCTACACCGCGGACGAGATGATCGGCCGCAACGTGCGCGAGCTGATGCCGGAGCCCTATCGCGGCGAGCACGACAGCTACCTCGAGCGCTACACGTCCACGCGCAAGGCGCACATCATCGGCATCGGCCGGGAAGTCGTGGCACGCCGCAAGGACGGCAGCCTGTTTCCGTGCGAGCTTGCAGTGGGTCGCGTCGCCGACGAGGAGCCGCCGCGCTTCGTCGGCTTCATCCGCGACATTACGGGCCGCAAGCAGGCCGACGAGCTGCTGAAGCGCAGTGAAGCGGAGCTCCGGCTTGCGCAGGAACTCGCGAACCTCGGCAACTACGTGATGCACGTCGACGGCAGCGAGCCCGACTATTTCTCGCCGCAGCTGTTCAGCATCCTCGAGATCCCGATCGGCAGCGCTCACATCAGCAGCGGCGACTACTTCGATCGTTGGGTGCACCCGTCGGACAAGGCACGCGTCATCGAGGCCTTCCGGCACGTCGACTCACTGGCTGCGCCGCTCGACATCGAGTACCAGATCGTGCTGCAGGACGGGCGGCCGCGCCACCTGCACCACATCGCCCAGGCCGTGCACGACTCGAGCGGCCGGGTCGTGAAGTACGTGGGCACGATCCACGACGTCACGGATCGCCGGCATGCGGAGGACGAGGCTCGCCAGCTGCAGGATCGCCTCACGCACTTCAGCCGCCTGTCGACGATGGGCGAGATGGCGGCGGGACTCGCGCACGAGATCAACCAGCCGCTTTCCGCGATCGCGACCTATGCGCAGGCCTGCCAGCGTTTCCTGAAGCAGCCCGACCCCGAGATCGCGGACGTCGTGGCCGCGCTCGAGCAGATCAACGCCCAGGCGCTGCGTGCCGGCGAGGTGATCCGGCGCCTGCGCAACTTCGTCAAGAACCGCGAAGTGGTACGCGAGGCCGTGGACTGCGGCCGGTTGCTCGACGACCTCAGGACGCTGGCGGAGACCGACGCACGGCTGCACAGCGTGCGGCTGCGGATCGACGCGGAGGACGACCTGCCGACGGTCTACGCCGACCCGATCCAGCTGCAGCAGGTGGTCCTGAACCTGGTCCGCAACGCGATCGACGCGATGTCCGAGGCGCCCGAGGAGCGCCGCGAGGTGGTGCTGATGACCCGCCTGAACGAGGACGGTGAGGTCGAGATCACCGTCGCCGACCACGGGTCCGGGCTGGCCCCCGAGGCCACCGAGCACCTGTTCAACCCGTTTTTCACCACCAAGTCGGGCGGCACGGGGCTCGGGCTCGCGATCAGCAAGTCGATCGTGCGCGCCCACGGCGGCCGGCTGTGGCACACTCCCAATGAACAATCCGGCGCGCGTTTTCATTTCACGCTGCCGATATCGCCTGCAACACAGGGGAATGACGAGTGATGAAGGAAGTGAAACCCACGGTGTTCGTGGTGGACGACGATGCGGCCGTCCGCGACTCGCTCAGGATGCTGCTGAAGTCGGTCGGGCTGCCGGTCGAGGTGTTCGAGTCCGGCCAGGAATTCCTCGACGCGGATCGCGACGACCGCCCGGGCTGCCTGGTGCTCGACATTCGCATGCCCGGCATGAGCGGGCTCGAGTTGCAGGTGAAGCTGAACGAGCGTCACTCGATCCTGCCGATCATCTTCATCACGGGCCACGGCGATGTGCCGATGGCCGTCGAAGCGATGCAGGCCGGCGCGGTGGATTTCATCCAGAAGCCGTTCCGCGACCAGGACCTGCTCGATCGCATCAACCAGGCGCTCGACAAGGACGCCGGCAGCCGGCGCATGCTTGCCGAGCGCAACATGATCCGCAAGCGACTCGAGTCGCTGACGCCGCGCGAGCGCGAGGTGCTCGACCTCGTCGTCGCGGGCAAGGCCAACAAGGTGATCGCGGGTGACCTGAACCTGAGCCAGCGCACGGTCGAGATTCACCGCGCGCGCGTGATGGAAAAGATGGAAGCCCATTCGCTGGCGCATCTGGTGCGCATGGTGCTCGAGGTCGAGCGGCCCGAAGACTGAGCTGTTGCGGCGCAGCAGGATTTCGCGAGCGCGCGCCGTTTAGGTATAAGCCCCGATTCTCCGGTTTTTTGCTGCCGGGAACACTGCGCCTCATGCGACCACGGTTCGCTGCGCAGTTCGCCGCAACTGATCCTCCCTGCGGCCCGTCCTGAACTGGCACCGATCTGTGGTCGCACCACATCTATGCCAGATAAAAACGAAGCGCAGCACGCTCCGCCCGTCGTTGGAGTCATCGATCCGGATCCGGTCGCACGGAACGGGTTGCGGACGCTGCTGCAGCGTTCTGGCGTAGACGTCTCGACGTTCGACAGCGCCGAGAGCTACCTGCTCGCATCCAATGGGCGTCACCTCGCGTGCCTGATCGTGGACCTGCTGCTGCCCGGCATGTCCGGCCTCGAGCTGCTGCGCCGCCTGCGCAGCGCGGGCAACGACGTGCCCGTGGTGCTGCTCGCGGACGAGTCCGACGTGCCCACCGCGGTGGCCGCGATGCGCGAGGGCGCGACGGACTTCATCGAGAAGCCATACATCGACGTGGCCGTGCTGAGGCAGGTACAGAAGCTGCTGCACCGTCCTTCGGACACCGCCAACGCCTGACGTGAGCAGCCTCGACAACTGGCTCGAGGAAAAGCAGTCCGCGTGGCTGTACCGCGAGATCGCGGACTGCGAGCCCGATCCCCGTATCGCCGACCTGTTCCGCACGCTTGCGGGCGCAGCCGATCGCCAGGCGGAAAAGTGGCGCGCGGAAGCGGGCGGGACCGTGCCTGCGTTTGCGCCATCGACCCGCGCGAAAGTGACCGCGATGCTCGCGCGCAGGCTCGGGCCGCGGCGCGTGAAGCACGTGCTGGCGGCCATGAAGGTGCGCGGCGTCTCTGCGTACGACTCGCGCAGCTCGACCCCGGGACACATGATGCCGACGTCCGCCTCGCAGGCCGAGGTGCGGCACCGCGGCTACGGCGGCGGCAACCTGCGCGCAGCGGTGTTTGGGGTGAACGACGGCCTCGTGTCGAACACGAGCCTGATCATGGGCGTGGCCGGCGCGAGCGCGGGGCTGGGCGCTGTGATCACCAGTGGTGTCGCGGGACTGCTGGCGGGCGCGCTGTCGATGGCGGCCGGCGAGTACATCTCGATGCGCTCGCAGCGCGAGATGTTCGAGTACCAGATCGGGCTCGAGCGCGCCGAACTCGACGAGTATCCCGAAGAAGAGGCCGAGGAGCTCGCGCTGATCTACAACGCGCGCGGCATGGATATCGACGAGGCGCGGCGCATCACGCGCGACCTCGTGAAGAACCACGACGCGGCGCTCGACGCTCTTGCGCGCGAGGAGCTCGGCCTGAACCCGGACGACCTCGGTTCGCCGTGGGGCGCTGCGATCTTCTCTTTCCTCGCGTTCTCCGCAGGCGCGATCCTGCCGCTGATTCCGTTCTTCGTCGGGTTGCCACTGCAGCGCGCAGTGATGGTCGCGGCCGTGATCGCGGGCATCGCGCTGTTTGGCGTCGGCGCGGCACTGAGCCTGTTCACGGGCCGCAACGCGTGGCGTCGGCGGACTGCGCATGGTCGCGATCGGCGGCGGTGCGGGCATCGTCACCTGGTTCATCGGCAGCCTGCTCGGCGCCGCGATCAGCTGATCAACGCTGACTCTGATCAGCGCCTGGTCAGCGTGCCAGTTCCGCGCGCGGGTCGAACGGCAGCTCGCGCTTCATCTTCTCGAAGAACTCGCGCGACTGCGGGCTGTCGGGCGGCAGCACGATCTCGAGCACGACGTACTGGTCGCCGGGCGTGGCGCCCGGCAGGCCGCGTCCGCGCAGGCGCAGCTTCTGGCCCGCGCGCGCACCGACCGGCAGCTTCATGTCCACGGAGCCGCCGAGCGTCGGCACGGACACCGATTCACCGAGTGCGGCCTCCCATGGGGCGACCGGCAGCGTCAGCGTTATGTCACGTCCGTCGACCTTGAAATGCGGATGCGGGCGCAGCGTCACTTCGAGGAACAGGTCGCCCGCCGGGCCGCCACCGATGCCGGGGCTGCCCTGCCCGGCCAGCCGGATCTGCTGGCCCTCGGTGACGCCTGCGGGAATCGTGACCTTCAACGTGCGCGGCTTCACGACCACGTGGCCGTCGGTCGTCATCTCGGGCGAGCGCAGCTCGATGTTGCGCGAGCTGCCCCGGTACGCGTCCTCGAGGTCGATCTCGACGCGCGCGACGTGGTCCTGGCCCGCGGCCGCGAAGCCGCCGCGACCGCCGCGTCCGGCGCCCATGCCCGGGCCGCCGTGCGGACGCGCACCACCGAACGGGCTGCGCTCGCCGAACAGCTCGGAGAAGAAGTCGCTGAAGCCACCGAAGCCCTCGGCGCCACCGCCGCCCGGCGCCCCGCCGCGGCCGCGCTGAGAACTCGAAGCCCTTGCCCCAATCTGGCGGCGGACGGAAATCCTGGCCCGGGCGCCAGTCGGCACCGAGCTGGTCGTAGGCCGCGCGCTTCTCGGGGTCCTTCAGGACCTCGTTCGCTTCCTGCAGCTCCTTGAATTTCTCCTCGGCGTCCTTTTCCTTGCTGACGTCGGGGTGGAACTTGCGGGCGAGCTTGCGGTACGCGCGCTTGATGTCTTCCTGGCTCGCGTCGCGCGCGACGCCCATGACCTTGTAGTAGTCCTTGTAGCGCATGGTTGTACTTTAGCGCTGAAAACCCTTCCGGAACGGCCGGGACAGGCCCTAAGTGGTGGCGGTCGAGCCTGGAGGCAAGAGGGCGTCGATACGGGATGCGATCAGGCGCCTGTGCTCCGCGGAACATGCCATGCGGTCCAACCGCGGGATCAATTGATCGCGATGCACGAGGCCCAGTTTCACTGCGCTCCGTGCGAAGTCGAGGTCCTTGTCCCGCCCGGCCCCAAGCTTGCTGAGCACGAGGTCATTCGGTTCCATGCACCATGCCGTGTAGCGCTCGACCCGGACTGCGATCGCGCGCGTCATCCAGTCACCGGGAGCGAACATAGGCGTGCGCGACGTTACGCCTTGCGCGTAATAGCCGTATTCGGCGTCGAAGTCGCTCGCTTCGCCGAGCACGAATGAGATCCGATCTGCCAGGCGTTCGTCATCGTTGGGCGGGATCACGTCGACGTCTCGCGTTGCCGTGAGCGCGCCATCGGGTGGATTCGGCAGCGACGCGAGAATCGCCGCCGAACCGATGATGTGGAACTCATCGGTGTCGAACCGACGACCGATCTCCAGGATCACGTGCTGCAACTGGCTCAGGTACACGACCGATCACGCCGCTCGCGTCGACTCGAATACTCGACGCCGCTCCTCCGGCGTGACCAGCACGCTGAACGGCGACTCCTGGCGCAGCGCGTCGGACTGTTCCGAGATCTCGGTCATCGTGCGCAGCAACCGCGGGAGCGGGCCGTCGAGCAGTTCCAGCCACCGATCGTGGTACACACGGCCGTGCGGATTGACCTGCCGAAGTTTCAGCAGCCGCGCACGCGCGCGCTCACGCAGCGACGGATCGGTTGCAAGACTGCGCGCTGCGCTCTCGTGAAGCCGCCGACTGCGCAAGGCGGACAGGTCTGTCTGCTCGGCAGCGTAGTAACGGGTGGCCCGGGCGCGCCCTTGAACGGCAACCCTGCCTTGCCCCCTGAGATCATCGAGGATGCGCCAGAGCGTTGGCTGGCTGACCCGCGGCTTCAGCTGCCGACGGATCAGCAGGCGCCGAGAGCCCCGCGGGCTCGGCCAGCAGCAGATTCAGGACTCTGTCAGGCAGGGGCTGGGGCATCGAAACGAATCGCGTATGAATAGATAGTGAATAGATTTTAGGCGACAGCCGTGTGCCGCGCAATGCTCGATTCAGGGTCCTGGAGCAGCGGGGGTTGTCGGGCTTGCCGGCCGTCCCCATGAAGGGATTCGGCCGAATCTTCACCCGGAGCGTCCATGTCGTCACAGAAAGTCGTCTGCCAGCACTGCGATGGAATCGTCGGCGTCCCGGCCGAGCGCCTGGGCGACGGCCCGCGCTGCCCCCGCTGCCACAAGGCGCTGTTCGAGGGGCATCCGGTGGCGCTCACCAGCGGCAACTTCGACCAGCACGTCGCGCGCAGCGACCTGCCGGTCGTGGTGGATTTCTGGGCGCCGTGGTGCGGGCCGTGCCGGATGATGGCGCCGGCGTTCGAGGAGGCCGCGAGCCGCATGGAGCCGACGGCGCGGTTCGCGAAGCTCAACACCGACGAGGCGCAGGACGTCGCGGGTCGCTACGGAATCCGCAGCATCCCGACGTTGATCGTTTTCAAGGGCGGGCGCGAGGTTGCGCGGCAGTCCGGCGCGATGAGCGGGGAACAGCTGGTCCGCTGGGTGTCGTCCGCCGTCGGGTAATTGGGGACATTCTCCATTTCCGGGGATACCGGAAAGCAGAATGTCCCCTGTCCGTCAGCCCTTCTTCATCGGGCAGGTGTTGATCCCGAGCACCGTATACAGCGGACAGAAGCTGAAGAGCCCCGTGCCCAGCGCCACGAGGCCCAGCAGCCCGACGTAGCGCGCGGGCCCTTCCAGCACGAAATACAGCGCGATCAGCACGATCCCGACGACGATCCGCAGCGTGCGATCGATTCCACCAACGTTTGCAGCCATTTTCCTGATCCTCCTAATTCGGTGCCAGGCACCTATTTTCGACTTCGGGGTGGATGCTAGTCCCAGCGGGCTGGCGTCTGTAACCAAAGTCACTTAGCCGCGTGCCCCCCGCACTCGATCTCCAACTGCTGATCGACTGGATATCCGCAAGCAGCAGGGGCAAATGGCCCTCGATCATGTCCCACACGAGCCGATCATCCACCTCGGCATATCCATGAATCAGGACGTTTCGGAATGCGATCAATTTCCTGTAGTTGCGTATTCGACCCGCCGACTCGGAATCGAGCGCTGCCATCTTCCCGACCGCCTCGCCGATTATTTCAACGGCTCGCGGCAGAAGCAGGCGTCAGAGATAGTCATCTACAGTCTTGCCGCGGACGAAATCGCGCAGTCGCCCCGGCCTGTTCGATGTCGTATACGTATTGCGTACCTCAAGCCGCATATAACAGTTCGCGGGAGGCGCTGATGCCCTCGAGGAAGAATGGATTCCTCACTGCCCGGAGCACGACCAGATCGACCGGACGGCGTGAGAGCTTCAAGCTCTTCCTTGAAGCCAAAGAAATGCTCTGCGTAGTCGCCCCCAGCCATCGGGGCAAATTCTACGAGCGGTCGCTATCCGGCTGACAGTGCCAGCCGCCGCCGAACCGAACATCTCCAGTCGACGCACGTGGTGCCGATGGCACAATGCATCGATCTGCGGCCGCAAGTTCTGGATTTCCTTGATCACGCAGCCATCTTAGTCGGGAGTCTGGATCCGTGCCAGCGGTCGGACCAGCTCTACCGGCCAGCACGCACCGCTATTCCCCCTCCGCGACCCTGCGCAGCCCGGCCGCGTCGAGCACCTCGATCGAGCCCCGCCCCAGCTTCACGAGCCCCTGGTCCGCGAAGCTCCGCAGCACACGCGTGACGATCTCGCGCACGCTGCCCACGGCATCGGCGAGCTGCTGGTGCGTCATCTCGACGACGCGACCGTGCCCGAGCAGTGCGCCCGCCACGCGACGATCGAGCTTGTGGAACGCCACCGCCTCGACGAGCGCCATCATCTCCGTGAGCCGTTCCGCGAACAGCCCGAACACGTACTGGCGAAACGGCGGGTGCGTGGCGAGCAGTTCGTCGAACGCGGACCGGGGCAGCACGACGAGCCGGACGTCGCTCTCGACCACGCCGGTCGCCGGATAGTCGCGCCCGCCGACGAGGCAGCTGCTCGTGAGCACGCAGCTCTCGCCCGGCGTGACGCGATAGAGCTGCAGCTCGCGACCGTCGCCGACTTTCGCCACGCGGATCGAGCCTTCGAGCACCAGCGGGAACTGCTTGCAGACCGAGCCTTCACCGAACAGCGGCGTGCCCGCGGGCAGCGTGACGATGTCGGCGCGCTCGAGCACTGCTTCGAGCACGGCCGGGTCCAGGCTCGCGAGCGCGGGATACAACTCGCGCAGGGCCGGACCGACGTTCGAATTCTGCTGGGTCGTCACTCGCGCTCCGTCTGATCCCGTTCGCGCCGCGCGTTCGAAGCGGGTCGCAGCGGGAGGATCCGGGGCGATGATAAGCTCAAACCATGTTCGCAATCGCAGTCCACGGCGGCGCCGGCACCCTGCCCGCTTCGGAACTCACGCCGGAGAAGCAGCGCGCGTTCAATGACGGGCTGGAGTCGGCATTGCGTGCGGGGTTCGCGATCCTCGAGCGGGGCGGCGCGAGTCTCGATGCTGTCGTCGCGGCCGTGACGGTGCTCGAGGACGATCCGCTGTTCAACGCGGGCCGCGGCTCGGTGCTTGCAGCCAATGGAGGGCACGAACTCGACGCGTCGATCATGGACGGGCGCGACCTGCGCGCGGGCTCGGTCACCGGCCTGCGTCACGTGCGCAACCCGATCCAGCTCGCGCGGCTGGTGATGGATCGATCGCCGCACGTGATGCTGGCGGGCGCGGGTGCCGAGGAGTTCGCACTCGAGCATGGACTCGAGCCGGTGCCGAACGAATATTTTGCGACCGAGCGACGGCGACTGGAGCTCGAGCGGCTGCTGCGCGGCGAGCAGAAGCCCGGTGGCGAGGCGGTGCTCGGCACCGTGGGCGCGGTGGCACTGGATGCGCAAGGCAATCTCGCGGCGGGGACATCCACCGGCGGCATGACCGGCAAGAAGTGGGGTCGCGTCGGCGACTCACCGATCATCGGCGCGGGAACGTACGCGGCGAACGATTGTTGCGCGGTGTCGGCGACGGGTCACGGCGAGTTCTTCATCCGGCTCGCGGTGGCGCACGAGATCGCGTCACTGGTGCGCTACCGCGGCATGGACGTGCGGCAGGCGGCCGACGAGGTCGTGATGAATCAGCTTGGGAGGCTGGGCGGCACCGGCGGCGTGATCGCGATCGGGCGCGACGGCACGATCGCGATGCCGTTCAATTCACCGGGGATGCTCAGGGGCGCGATGGATTCGCGCGGGCGGCTGGAAACCGCAATGGGAAATAGGTGAATTTCCCGGCAGCCGGATTAATCCAGAATGTCCCGGCTATCTCTATTTCTGGTCGCGGGCGTCCCGAGG
This sequence comes from uncultured Gammaproteobacteria bacterium, assembly GCA_963776815.1. GTDB lineage: Bacteria > Pseudomonadota > Gammaproteobacteria > Steroidobacterales > Steroidobacteraceae > RPQJ01. The sequence goes on along the minus strand of CAVZNZ010000012.1, from coordinate 623,037 downwards.
CTGCTTGACGCGCGTCAGCCAGACCTCGTACGGGTCCCAGGCTGCGGCTTCGAGAGGTGCCTTCCTGAATTCGATCACCGGAGCCGACGACGACGCCGAACGTGAATCCGTGGAAGACGCTGCCCGTGCCATGACGTGATCACGCCACGACTGTGACTCTGCTTTTGTACCGGCCATCGATCCGTTTCCCCTGCGAGCCAGCCCATCCCGGGCTGCGTTATGACAAGTGACCCAGCTCCATCTTCACCGGCAGCCTACCTGCCGTGTGTGACCATTAGATGAAGCTCCCACCCTCATCGCAGCAAAGTATACGACGGATTCGGCCTGGCGAGCGAAACGGCACCCAACCGCGCGGCTCAACTGGAGAAATAGCGCGCGAGGTACTCGTCGAAACTGATCTTGTCGGCCGCTTCGATCCGCGCCTGGGCCTCGAGCGACTCCTGCGCCTCGGCAGCGAACTCGTCCTGCCGCGACTCGTTCGGCGAAAAGAGCTCGAGCAGGTACGATTTATGCACCTGCGACATTCGCAGTGCAAAATTGAAGAACGACTCCTCGTTCGTGCGCATCTCGAGCAGCGTGCGTGCCGACGGCGTCAGCGACACGTCGCGCACCTTCGCTTCCTGTGACTCCAGCGCCGCGGTGTAAGGCTTCTGCGGATCGCCCTCGTCGAGCAGCTCGCACACGCCGCGCATCGAGTCGATGATCTCCGCGGCCCAGTCGCGCAGCGAAACGTCGCGACCATCGCGCCGAAGCATCAGCCCGGGCCGGCGCCCTTCCCTCGCAACCAGCCCGTGATTGCCGTCGAGCTCCGACTGCTCCGACGACTGGATCGGCGGACTCTCGCTCAATGTGCAGTACGCGGCGAACGCCTCGAGGAACCGCAGCTTGTTCTGGTTCACGCCCACGGGGTCGAACGCGCTCACGTCGAGCGAGCGCATCTCGACGTACTGCACGCCGCCGCGGCGCAGCGCCTTCGTCGGGCTCTCACCCGACATCGTCACGCGCTTCGGGCGGATGAAGCTGTAGTACTCGTTCTCGATCTGCAGCAGGTTCGCGTTCAGCTGCCGGTACTCGCCGTCGACCTTCACGCCGATCTTTTCGTAGTCGGCATGCGGCGTGGTGATCGCCTGCGTGAGGTCGCGGATGTAGTGATCGAGGCTGTTCACCGAGACGTTCAGCCCCGCCTGGCTCTTGTTGCGGTAGCCGAGGTCGCTCATGCGCAGCGACGTCGCGTGCGGCGCGTAGAGGCTGCCGGGCACGAAGTCCTCGAGCCAGTCCACCTTGCGTCCCTGCAGGAACGACGGGCAGATCGCCGGCGAGTTGCCGAAGAGGTAGAGCACGATCCAGCCGTGCCGACGGTAATTGCGCAGCAGCGCGAAGTAGCTGTCGGAGCGGAAGGCCTGGCCGGAGTCGTGGCTCTCGAGCAGGTCGGCCAGCACCGGCCAGAAGTGCTCGGGGAACGAGTAGTTGAAGTGCACGCCCGAGATGGCCTGCATCACGCGCCCGTAGCGGTGGCCGAGGCCGCGCCGGTACACGGTCTTCATCGTGCCGACGTTCGACTTGCCGAACTCGGCGATCGGGATGCTCTCCTCGCCCTTGATGGCGCACGGCATGCTCGTCGCCCACAGCAGCTCGTCGCCCATGTGGCGGTAGACGAACTTGTGCAGGTCGCAGAGGTACTGCGTCAGCTCCCAGGTCTCCGGGAACGGTGGCGTGACGAGCTCGATCAGCGCCTCGGAGTAGTCCGTGGTGATGTGCTCGTTGGTCAGCGCCGACCCCAGCGCCCGGGGGTGCGGGGACTTGGCGATCAGGCCCTTGGGCGTGACCCGCAGCGACTCCTTCTCGACGCCCTTCAGGCCGCCCTGCAGGGCGCTGGCGGCCTTGGCGTTCACCAGGGCGGCCAGGCGGCGGTCGAAGGTGCGGGAGGGGGACATCTGGCGGAATTCCGGGACTTCGGGCGGGGTCGGAGAGGTTACCAGAGTCGCCCGTCGGGCCGTGCCGGGGCAGACCGTCGGGATATCTGACACCAACGCGAAGGCATTTCGGCCCGGAATCGGCGGCCGGTGACGGATTTTTTGTGCGGCGCGTCACCAAAGGGGGGTCGGGAGGGGCATTACGTCAAAAAGGGCTTTGTCGGCGGAGCTTACTGGCGCCTGCGTGATTCCGCGTTCATGGCATTTTTTATCTATTAAAAACAACAACTTACGAGCTTGGCACGAGCCTTGCTAATTCCTCGCCCGCGTCCACTTGGCGGCGTCACTTTTCAGGACAGATCAGACATGAGCAAGGTTGCTGTTTCGGTTGCGGCGCTGCTGGCGCTGGGTCTCGCCCAGAGCGCGGGCGCGATGACCCTTTACTCCACCTCTTCTTCCACCTGCGCCTCGGTCTCGGTCGAGGATTTGCGTTTCTCCCTCAGCAATTCGACGGCGTGCATGACGGACGGCAACAGCAACCCGACCGACAGCGCCGTCAATGCGCTGGACCCGACGGCCAGCGACTGGGCGCAGGTCGAGCGGGATTCCTCGGCTTCCAATGCCACCAGCGGCCTCCTGACGACGAATGCGAGCTTCAATGGCTTGCCGTCCAGCAAGACCTGGTCCCTGTCCTCGTCCTTCTGGAACACGTACGGGGCCGCGGTGATCGCGCTGCGGGCGGATCCAGACGACGGGGACAAGGAATGGGTCGGCTTCCAGCTCCAGGCCAATGCGACGTCCGGGACTTTTTCCATCACCGGCCGGTCCAGGGACGACCTCTCGGCCCTGGTCCTGTTTGGTCGGGGTACGCCGAGCAGTGCCCGGGTGGCGGCGAGCGTGCCGGAGCCGGGGACGCTGGTGTTGCTGGGGCTGGGCTGCTGGGCCTTCGAGCCGGTCGGCGGCGGAGCGCGGCCTGAAACGTACTTGGCGGCGGTAGTTCCGGAGCAGAGCGAAGTAGCTGTCGGAGCCGAAGTCCTGACCGGCATCGCGGCTCTTGAGCAGGTCAGCCAGCACCGGCCAGACGGGTGAACAAATAGTTGAAGTGCACGCCGGAGATGGCCTGCATCCGCACCCGTAGCGATGGCCGAGGCCGCGCCTGTACACGGTCTTCATCGTGCCGACGTTCAACTTGCCAAACTCGGCGATCCCGCCCCTGATGGGACACTTGTCGCCCACCCTAATTCGTCGCCAGGTTGGCAGTAGGCGAACTTGTGCATGTCGCAGAGGTACTGGGCCAGCTCTGATTGCTCCCGGAACGGAGGCGTGACCCGCAGCAACTCCTTTTCGACGCCCTTCAGCCCTTCCTGGAGCGCGCTGGCGGCCTTGGTGTTAACCAGGGCGGCAAGTCGCGGCTCGTAGCTTCGGGTGATGAGGGTAATACAGTCTCTATTCCGTCCGTGCGCGGGCAAGCTGGCGGGATGACTCTATCGAGAATCCGCTTGGCCTCTTTTCGACTGAGGGTACATGGATTGGCAAGTAACGCTGAATCGCGACGTCGGAAAATTTTACGGTGTCGTCGACACGCTGGTCGCGCGGCTTAGGGAATCTTCGATCTACGTCATGCACCTACAATGCTTGGCACAGATTTGCTGTCCATAGTCTAGGAGACGCCATGAAGTCATTTTGGCTTCGAGCATCCGCCGAAAATGCCTCTGGCCAAATAGGGACCTGACATTATGAAGAACATTCTAACGATCACGATCAGCTGCGGATTTGCGGCCCTATTGGCAGGCCAAACTGCCGGGGCAGTATCGTGTTCCGGCAGTTGGGGCCCAGCAAACAACCTGAAGACTGCGACCGTGACAGTGACGCCGTCTACCGCGTGTCAAGGCCCGACTGCAGGAAACACCTTCCCGGACGGCGGTCCTAACACTGTGCCCATCACTCTGCCTGGGGCTTGGACGCTGCTTGACAAGAGCGATGTGTTGTCTGGCGACCCGTCAGAGGGTGCGTTGTCGGGCTCCGGATTCACCGGGGGTCTGTCTGGCAACTGGTCTATCGACTTGTCGAAGATCGTGGTGGCTACAACAACTTCCTGCTAGGGCTGAAGCCGGATGGTGCGGTTGCGTACTTTGTATTGTCTAGCCTCAGCGGGACGTGGTCCATTAACACTACAGATTCGCAGTACGCAAACTCGCATGCGGTATTGTACGGGTTCGTTGGCGAGGATGACTGCTGCGAGCAGGATGTGCCCGAGCCGGGTACGCTTGCCCTTCTCGGTTTTGGCTTGCTGGGCCTGGGGCTCGCTCGCCGACGACGGCATGCACTTTGAGGAAGTCAGCACGCCGAAGTTCTTCGGCGGGCAGAGCAAGAACCCCGCGTACTTAGGACGCGGGGTTTTTCTTTGGTTTATCTCACACGCCCGGGGAGCGCGGCCCGGATCTTGAGGAAGAAGTAGGCATCGTCGTGGAAGCCGTAGGCCATGCGCTTGATGACCTTGATCTTGTTGTTGATGCCCTCGACCAGATTGGTGCCGAGGGGCCAGCGGCAGTGGGCCAGGATGCCCGGCAGTAGGGCCGTAAGCCGGTAGGCGAAGCGGATAAAGGGCCGATGGCGCTGTGCAGGGCTTGGCCATACCAACTTTGCCAGGCCGGCGGCGTAGCCGGGGTGGCGATACGCCAGAGATCCTTGGGCGCATCACGCAGCACGTAGACGACGAACAGGTCGTGGTTGGCGGCCAGCAGTTCGTCGAACTGCACGTCCTCGCCGGGGCGCAGCGAGTCGCGGTTCTTGAGCAGCAGCCAGCGGGCGCCCTTCATCACCTTGCGGCCCCGCCGGTCATCGCGCAGCTCGTTGGCACGATCGACGCGCACCCGGTCGATAACTTCGCGGCCGTACTTGGCGACCACATGGAACAGGTCGAAGACGATGGCGGCGTTGGGACAGTGCCGACGAACCTCAAGCTCGTAGCTCGCGTTGAGTATCCATCACCGCCGCGCGCAACCGCTGGCAGCGTTCAGGACCGAGCAACTCGAAGAACGGACGGACGTCCTCGCGGACTCAGGCCTCGCCCGACCCAGACCACGCGTGCGATTGAGCCAGATGGTCACCGCTGCATAGTGATGAACGTTTTGGCTCGCGAATTCGTTCGTGGTGAAGATTTCGATCCTATCGAGTTCGACGGCCGTCGAACTCCCCAGGGTTAGCCTGAAGTGCTCACAGTAGCAGGTCGCTCCATCACCGCCTTCGCCTGCTGCACCGCAGGCCGTTGAATTTGCGAGCGATGGATGCGGGCTGCCCCTGTACGAAATTTCTCCGCTCTCCGAACTGATCGCCTCGGGTTCACTGATGTCCCGGAGACCGGAAGAAACCCTGTTGTGGAATGAAACAAGGCCCACACAGAGGTGGGCCTTGTTTCTGTTTACGCGTCGCGCGCAACCGGTGGGGTCACTAAAGCGCGATCATCTCCCGCTCTTGCCCTTGCTGTACCGCCTGTCACGGTTACCGGCGCGGGGCCAGCCGCCGCGGAACGCCACCGTCGTTCACTGCGCGCACCGTGTAGCGGAAGGTACCGCTGTTGGTCAAGTCCACTAGGCTGGTACGTCGCCGGGCACCGTACCCACCGTTGTCGCGCCGCCCCAAGTCAGCTTGCGCAAATCCCACTTTTCGCGTCTCACTTCGAAGCTTGTTTCATTGCTCGAGGCGTCCGCCCAATTCACAGTCGCCGAACCATCCGCATTGTTCGTCGCCGCTATGCTCGAAGGCGCGGCCGGAGGCGTCACCACCGCCGGCGTAGCGACCGAGCCTGTGTTCGAGTAACCAGAATTGCCGAGCTGTTGTAGGCGCGAACACGGTAGTAGTACGTGGTCTGCGCCGCCAGCCCAGAGTTCGACTAGCTGGTCGCGCCCGCGGCCAGCGTGGCAACCTCGGGAAATCCACGCCGTTGTCCGACGCTCCACGCTTGAAGCCCGTCTCGTCGCTGGAATTGTCGGCCCAGCGCGCGGTCACGCTGTTGTATGCCGCCGTCGCGTTCCGCCGACGCCTCGGCGCATTCGGACGTTGGCGCGATCGGCGTGCGCCGGGGCCCGGCACCGCGGAAAGAAGCCACCGTGTCAGCCGTGTTGTTCATCGAGCGAGCGTTGTCGGCAGAATTCGTCGGGTCGCTTTCGTAAGCGATGCCAGTCGCGATAGCCGTTGTAGTACGCGTTCGGGCTCGAGAACCAGGCGACGCGATTGGCGCCGGAACAGGCGTACGCCATCACCGTGCGGAAGCCGGTCCGTCGCTCATGCAACGACGATAACCGTACGAGTACGGGTATGCGCCAGTTCCGTCGTGCTTGCACGGTCGTGCTTGTTGCCCTGGTTGTGACCGATCTCGTGTGCCAGCGAGTGATTGCTCAAGCAGCCCGAATTCACGACGTTGTAGGCATTCGAGGCGAAGACGTGCTACTCGTCGTCATGACGCCCGCGATGCCGCACGCGTCGCCGTCCTGGGAGATCATGGACGATGTCCGCGCCCGACCGAGTCACGCAGTGTCTGCACGTCTTCGAGCTTCCCGTCACGTGGTGCGAATGTCGTTGAGGACGTCTGAATCGCACCGGTCTCCGTGTAGGCGACTCCTTCAGCCCCACGAGGTTGAGCGTGATGCCGATGGCGCTGTTCTGGTACGCCTGGTTCGCCGCCTGCACCGCATTCTGGATCATGCTCTCGAGCGTCGCCTGGCCGTAGCGCGCCTTGGCAGCAGGGGTGTAGACGACCAGCAAGTCGTGCACGTAGCCGCCGGTCGCTGCGTCGAGTGTGCCGAAGTACCGCTGGCAACGCCACTGACTGGGGATCCTTCTCAGTTCTGCCGGCGGCATGAGGACAGGCTCGGCCGTGCGGCAGCTTGCTGTCGTCGACCGGTACAGCAGATGCTTGCCGGCGATTTTCGCTCGGCATGATTTCAAAGGTCTCGGCTCCCGTAGTTCACAAAGCCGTGTCACGACCCCCTTGGCCTTGGTCATCACGACGACGCTACCCTCGGCGGTCGTCGAATGTGCCGATCCAGGACTGTGCGTCGAACTTGGTCGATCCCGGGCCGTGCGCTGAGCCGCGCCGCAGTGATCGTGCTCCCGTCCGCCAGCGTCAGCGAAATCTCCGATGCCGACATCACGCCCGCATCGAGTTCACCGACCACACCCGAGTTCGCCTTCGCATTGCGCGGCAGCTCGCCGGCCTCAGCAGGCCGACGGGTCGCCATCATCTCCAGACCCTTCTTCAGCCCAACGCCCGACTGCGTGGCAACGGCCGGCGGAGCCTTGACGACCACCGGCGGCGGAACGTTCGATGCAGCGGCTTCGATCACGGCAGCGAGTCCCGGCGAATTCTTGCGCAGCGTGTCCAGTGCGCCGGCATGGGCAGCCTGCGCACCGGCAAGCGCTGCAAACGCAGCCGCCGACAGCGACAGGGCGCGAAGGGTGTGTGATGTCTTCATGGTGTGTTCCGCGTTGGGCCAGCAAATATGTTCGTGCACGAATCCGTAACCGCTTGGGGGCGGCACCAGGGAAAGCTGGCCCAGATGGGAACGCGCTCGCGCGCGTCGGACGCGTTACGGCAGTGAAGACCGGGACCACGCGAACGCGCGTCCCGATGACGGCTACTCTGCCGGCAACCCCGCTAGCGTTGGCTCTTGCGAACCGTTAGCCCGGAAGCTTTGCGTCCCCACCTTTCGATGGGTTTGCCCTTGCGCGTGATTGTGATCAGGTTCGCTGGAAATCCCAGTGTTCCACGTCACACAAATCCGCAGCGATCATCGGCATCGAGCGGAACAGTGAACTTCAACGACGCTCAAGGACTGATTGCCCGGCACCAGGTCGGGCCAATCGGGCGCGGATGTTAAACAGACTGGTCAAAAAATGTGCAACTGATTTGTGCGTCGCAGCAGACTGCGCCTTTTGCATCAGGGACTTATGAGCGAAACCTGATGCAAGCGGACGCGAGAATCGGCGCGAATTACGTTAAATCCGCGCCGATTCTTACAGGCGGCGGCCGGTCCTTCGGCCGCCACGTGCCCTATTTCTTCTGCTTCACGAACCGTGCGCTCACGCTCTTGGCCGACATCCATCGTGACCGTGCAGGTCGGCGCCGTGCCGCTGCACGCACCGCTCCAGCCCGCGAAGGCATAGCGGCCGAACCCAGTGGCCGTGAGTGTCACGGTCGACGACTGCGTGATGCCGAGCGAGCACTTGTTGCGGCAGCTCTGAGCCGTCTCGGTGACCACCACCGTGCCCTTGTTCTTCTTCGACACGACCACGTAGAGCTGGACCGACGGCGCAGGCGTCACCGGCTTCTCCGGCGTCACGGGCGGAGTCGGGTTCGGTGTAGGCGTCGGCTCCGGCGTCGGGGGAGTCGGCGTCGGCTCTGGTGTCGGAGGAACAGGCGTCGGCTCCGGCGTTGGAGGCGTCGGGGTCGGAGTCGGTTCCGGTGTCGGCGGAGTCGGAGTCGGCGTGGGCTCCGGCGTCGGAGGTGTCGGTGTCGGCGTGGGAGTCGGAGTCGGCGGCGGCGCGGGAACCTCGACGGTCACGCTTACCACCTGCGTGGCCTTCAAGCCGCTCTTCGCACCGGTCACGCCCGTGCCGACCTGGAACGTGCCCGCCGCCTGCGAGGCCGGCACCTGCACCGTGAGCGTCGTCGTGCCCTGCGCGCCCGACGCGATCGTGAGCGCATCTCGTACCGAGCGACTGCTGCCCAACCCGACGGCACCGACGCACCGAGACCGAACGCTTCGGCCTCGCAGGTCGACGTGTTCGTATTGCCGGCGGTGAGTGTCAGCTGGATCGTCCCACCGGCGAGCACGCGTCGCACTCGAAGGCGACACGCTCAGCGTCGGCGTGCCGGCCGTGCACGGCGGCGGCACGGGCTTGGTCACCGTGACGTTCGCCACGGCTTCGGCCTGCTGGCCGCTGTCGGCGCTCGTGACCTTTGCGAGCACGGAATACGTGCCCGTCTGGAACGTGCTCGGCACCGCGACGCTGAGCGACAGTCGCGCGATGTCGCCCGGGGCGAGCGAAACCTCGTTACCGCCGAACGCGTCGGACCAGCCCTTCGGCACGACCGATGCGAGGCGTATCGTCTCGGCGCCGCAGCCGTCGGAGCTGTTGCTCCGCACGGTCACCGCGAGCTGCATCGCGCCGCCCTGCTCGATCGACGCCTGTCCCGGCGACATCGCGATCGATGGCGTGCTGCGGGTGCAGGTGCCGCTCGGCGGCGGCGGGGTCGGCGTGGGAGTCGTCGCCACGCGCACTGACGCGGAGGCCGTTCCACGCACCGTGCCGTTGCCGTCGCGCAGGCTGAAGCTGACCGGATAGGTCGCGAGCACCGTGTCCGCTGGCACGCCGAAGAAGACGGACATCTGGTTGGTCGCGCCTGGCGAGACCGTTACCGACGCGCCCGATACGTCCACCCGTCCAACCGGCCGGCAGCGCCGAAGCGAGCGAATACGTTTCCGCGCTGCACGCCTGCGAACTGTTGTTCTTCACCGAGACCGTGAAGCTGCCGGAAGCGCCGGGCACCAGCGCTCAGGTCGGTCGGCGAAACGGACAGCGTCGGCGGCGCGGTCGAGCACACGATGATCACAGGCTCGGTGACCGTCACGTTCGCCGCACCGGTGCCGGTGAGCTTGCTGGTCGAGCCACTGGCCGCGACGGACACCGGATACGTGCCGAGCGCAAAGCCCGCGGGCACCGCGACGTTGAGCGTCGTCTGCAACGACCTGGCCCGGCGACACGGTCATCGACGCGCGTGCCGAGCGTCGTCGTGAGCGACCCGACTGCAGCGGACGCGAGCGCGAACACTTCGTTGCCGCACTCCGCGGTGCTGTTGTTCCGCACCGTGACCGCAAGCTGCGTGGACTTGCCCTGCTCCGCCGACGTCGCTGTCGGCGACAGCGTCACGGTCGGCTCGGACGGCACGCAGGTCTTCGCGCCGTAGTTGACCGTCACGGTCATGCCGGTCGACGTCACGCTGTTCACGGTGAGCGTCAGGTTGCTGTACGGATCGCTCCAGGTGCGGCCCAGCTGCAGCGGCGCGTCGGCGAAATTGCCCGACGTGTTGGCATTGAAGTCGAGCAGGTGCGAATCGCTGCTCGTGTAGCCGTCCTCGTAGTGGATCAACGCGCCACCGTGCGCAGTCGAATACAGCGACGAGCTGTAGGCAGTTGACCGGCTGGCGGCTCTCGAGCCACAGCCACGCGCTGTTGCCCGTGCCGCGGCGCACCTTCAGCGCCTTGACGCCGGCGGGGCGCGCCTCGTAGTTCTGGATCGTGTACGTGCCCGCCGACTCGACGGTCGTGTAGTTCGCGCCCTGCGACAGCCAGCCCAAGCTGGTTCGCCGCCTGCGGGGCGGCATAGAAGCCGAGGTTCCACGAGCCCATCGTGGAGAACGGGTCGCCGTACTCCGTGATCGTGCCTGCGGTGCCGAGCGCACCGAGCGGCTCGGCACCGAAGCCGCGGCTGTTCGCGTGCGCGAGCGTCAGGTTGTGGCCCAGTTCGTGCGAGATGAGCTCGACCGCGTACTGGCGCGTGGTGATCTGGTCGGCACGCAGCCATGCGACCGACGCCGTGAACGTGCCGTCGCCCGGGCTCGACATCGTGCGGCAGCCGAGGTTCGCCGTTCCGGACCAGCCGCACGCACCGTTGTTCGGCATCACGATCTGGATCCGCGAGTAATTGCGGAAATCCACCTGGCCGTCGATCGCCGCGATCACGGCGTCGCGCAGCCCGTAGTTGTCGCAGGTGGCGGCGCCGGTGCTCGTCTTGTTGAAGTCGGAGCTCAGGCTGATCGGGCCCACGACGGTGCTCGCCGGATCGACCCAGGTCTTGCCATCCGACGACTGCTGCCAGAATTCGTCCAGGTTGTAGTTCGGGGAACTTGCGGGGCTGCCGAGCAGCGCGCCGCGCATGTAGTCGGGCGTCACGACGGACGGGAGGCCGTAACTCGGCAGCGTCACCAGCACCGTCAGGATCGACTGCGCGCCGGACGTCGAGCACTGCGCGGCATTGGCATCCTGTGCGAGCGTGCCGGCGCCGGTGCCCATGAACGCGTCGAGCACTTCGGCTTCCGTCGCCGCGACGGTGCGCATCGAGCGCACGCCCTTGAGCCGCAGCTTCTGGCCGCTCTTCATGCGCGGCGGCTCGCGTCCGGCGAACTTGATGTCCAGCGTCTCGCCGCCGCGATGCAGCTTGAAGATCTCGCGATGGCCCTTGAGATTGAGGTCGTCCTCGATCAGGTATTCGATTTCGCCGTCCCAGCTGCCGCGCTGCTCGAGATTCGCGGTTTGCGTCGGGAAGGTCTGGCCGAGCTGCTGCAGCACCTTTTCCGGCAGTGCGATCGCGGCGGCGGCGGCCGGGTCGCGCTCCATCAGCTGCCGCAGCGCCTTCTGGCGTCGCTCGAGCGATTTCGCGGCACGCACGTCGACGGCCTGCGACTTCTGCCGGCGTGCCTCGGACTGCAGGCGCAGCGCCTCGCCGTTCAGCGCGCGGACCTCCTGGCTGGAGGATCCCGCGGGCGCCGGGGCGGCGGCGTGAGAGGCAGTGAAGAACGCACCCGCGACGAGCAGGGGCACGACACGAACGATCCTTGAACGCAGCATGACTCGGTTCCACTCGCCGGGCTGACATAAGGTTTCCCGGCGTGGTCGGCGAGTCTGTTCTTAGGGTTTTCCGTCGAGCGTGACGCCTCTCACGCGCGTCGCGGCGGCGAGTGAGACAGGTTTCTCAGTTCGCCGGCAAAGGTCGTAAGATGGGTCGACGGTGGATGGGTCCACCGTGCGCGGTTCACACAATTCGGGCCGCGGTGGCATGCGACAGAATGCGGAGCACCAGCCGTCATGGTGTCGTCGAGGCAATGGGTGGTCGCGGTTCTCGCCGGCGCGCTGATCGCCTGTCGCGATGCCGTCAGTGCGTGCGGACGACACGATGCGTTGCGGCTCGCGACTCGTGAACAGCGGCGACGGCAAGGACAAGGTGCGCGCGCTGTGCGGCGAGCCCACGAGCGTGAGCTTCGTCGGCGTGCAGAGCGCGCCGAGCTATTACTATCGCAATTATCGCGGTCCCTACGACTACTCGTATATCGGGCCGGCGTGGGCCGAGGTGCCGGTCGAGGTGTGGACCTACAACTTCGGCACGAGCAAGCTGCTGCGCAAGCTGCGTTTCATCGGCGACGAGCTCGACGAGATCCGGACCGACGGCTATGGATATTAGGTGCCAGGCACCTATTTTCGGAAAATCGGTGCAGGCACCTATTTATTGAGCGCGGTTTGCCCGGTGCCATTGCTGCCTGTTCGGCGCGCTGCTGATTGCCGGACTGCTGATCCCGTCGCTGGCCGCCGCGGACTCGATGCGCTGCGGCAGCCGGATCGTCAAGGACGAGGATTCGATCGACAAGGTGCTCGCGGTCTGCGGCGAGCCCGTCACGAAGGAACGGACGTGGATCCAGCGGGCGCCGCAGTTCGAGTGGGGCGGTACCGACTATTCGTTTCCCGGGCGCGAGGACGTGCCGGTCGATCTGTGGACCTACGACTTCGGCCCGAACAAGCTGAAGATGCGCGTGCGGTTCGTCGCGGGGCAGGTCCAGTCGATCACCCCGCGGATTAAGGGACATCGGTTCCGGAGGGACATTCTGGATTTCCGCACGTGCGGAAATTCGATGTCCCCTCCGAGCAGAATGTCCCCTATTTAATCCAGCGATTGATCTTCGCCTCCAGCACCGGCAGCGGCAGCGACCCGCTCTCCAGCACCTGCGAATGGAATGCACGGATGTCGAAGCGCGACGCCGAGCTTCTGCTGCGCGAGGCGCCGCAACCTCAGGATCTCGAGCTGCCCGACCTTGTACGCGAGCGCCTGCCCCGGCCACGCAATGTAGCGATCCACCTCCGCCTCGATGTCGGCCTGCGCCGAGCGCCGTGTTCGCGCGGAAGTACTCGATCGCCTTGTCGCGCGACCAGCCCTTCGAGTGGATGCCCGTGTCCACGACGAGCCGCACCGCGCGCCACATCTCGTTGGAGAGTGCGCCGAACGCACTGTAGGGATCGGTGTACAGCCCGAGGTCGTGGCCGAGCGATTCGGCGTACAGCGCCCAGCCCTCGCCATAGGCCGTGTCCCAGCCGAAGCGACGGAACCGTGGCAGCCCGGTCCGTTCCTGGGCGACGGCGACCTGCAGGTGATGCCCCGGCTCGGCCTCGTGCAGGTACAGCGCCTCCATCGAGTACGTCGGCCGTGACGCGAGATCGTAGGTGTTGACGTAGAACACGCCGGGCCGCTTGCCGTCGGCGCTCGGCGACTCGTACGACGCCGCCGCCTCGGTCGGCGCACGAAATGCCTCGACCGCGCGAATCTCGAAAGTCGCCTTGGGCTTCACCGCGAACAGCAGCGGCAGTGCCCCGGACACACGCTGGCGCAACGCACCGTAGCCCGCCAGCAACTCGGACGGCTCCTTGAAATAGAAGCGCGGGTCGGTGCGCAGTGCGTCGAAGAAGCTGCGCAGGTCGCCCGCATGACCGACCTGGTTCTTGATCCGCTCCATCTCGACCCGGATGCGCGCGACCTCGGCCAGCCCGAGCTCGTGCACTTCGTCCGGCTTCATCGACGTGCTGGTGTGATAGCGCACCAGGTACGCGTACCAGGACGCGCCGTTCGGCAGCGCCGACAGCCCGATGCTGTCGCGAGCCTTCGGCAGGTAGTCGTTCTTCAGGTAGTCGTGCAGCCGCCGATACGCCGGCAGCACCTGCTTCGAGATCTTCTGCTCGTAAGCCGTCATCAGCCGCTGGCGATCCGCGACGCTGAGCCCCGCCGGAAAATTCAGGATCGGCCGCCAGAACAGGCTCTGCTTCGGGTCGTCCACCAGCTGCGCCGCGAGCTGCGGGATCGTGCGCTCGACGACGATCTTCGGCTGCACGATGCCCTTGGTCACGCCGAGCTGCATGTTCGCGATCGAGTGGTCCACCCACGCGACGAAGCCGTCCATCCGCGACAGGAAGTTGTCGTAGTCCTGCACCGTGCGGAACGGCTGGACACCCTGCCCGGAGCCGGCCACCGCGAACGACGACGCGAGGTTCGAGAACTGCTGGATCGGCAGCAGCTCGCTCGGGAAGCGGTAGCCCTCGATGTTGATCTCGCGGCCGAGCTTGAACGCCTCGTAGGTCACGAGGTCCTCGCCGTGCAACTTGCGCGGCTTCAGCGCCTGCAGCTTCTCGAGCGCCTCCTGCTCGATCCCGAGCGAGTCCGCCATCCACATCAGCGTCACGTAGTCGCCGAACTGCGCGTCGAAACGGTGGTCGCCCTGCTCCGTGGCCGTCCACGGATTCAGCGCGAGGTACTGGTCGTAGTAGTGCTCGGTGATCCGGATCAGCTCGGCGGCCGTCTCGTTCGACGCCTGGATCTCGGCCTCTGCGGCGACGTCGGTCGAACGGGTTTCGATGCCCGACGGCCGGTCGCAGCCCGCGAGCGCGAGCGCCGAGCAGAGCGACATCTCCTTTTCCAGTCCCCGGAAAAGGAGCATGGCACCGAATTTATTTGCGGGCGGCGACCCATCGGCCCACCTTCGCCTCCAGCACGCTCATCGGCACGGCGCCGTCGCACAGCACTTCGCGGTGGAAGTCGCGCACGTCGAACTTGTCGCCGAGTTCCTGCTGGGCGCCGCGGCGCAGCGCCTGGATGCGCAGGTCGCCGACCTTGTAGCCGAGCGCCTGGCCGGGCCACGCGATGTAGCGCTCGACCTCGGAGACGACGTCGCTCTCGGCGAGCGTCGAGTTGTCGAGCATGTACTTGATCGCCTGCTCGCGGCTCCAGCCGAGCGCGTGCAGTCCCGTGTCGACCACGAGCCGCATCGCCCGCAGCTGCTCGTCGTTCAGCCGCCCGAACCACTGGTACGGGTCCGTGAACATGCCGAGTTCCTTGCCGAGATACTCGGCGTAGAGCGCCCAGCCTTCGACGTATGCCGTGTAGTCACCGCCGAAGCGGCGGAACTTCGGCAGGCCGGTGAGTTCCTGCTGGATCGATCCCTGGAAGTGATGGCCCGGCGACGCCTCGTGCAGCGACAGCGTCTCCATGCCGAACTTCGGCTGCGCCTTCAGGTTGAACGTGTTGACGTAGAAGATGCCGGGCCGCGACCCGTCGGCGGATGCGCCCTGGTAGGACGCACCCGCGGCCGACTGCGCACGGAAAGCCTCGACCTCGCGCACCTCGTAGTCCGCCTTGGGAAAGACGGAGAACAGCTTTGGCAACGCGGCATCGATCCGCACCTTGAGCTTGCGGTAACCGTCGATCAGGTCCGCGCCCTGCGTGTAGTAGAACTGCGGGTCGGATCTCGAGATGCTTGAAGAATGCCTCGAGGTCGCCCTGGAACCCGACCTTTTGCGCACGCCGTTCATCTCGCCGAGAATGCGCGACACCTCGCTGAGGCCCACGTCGTGGATCTGCTCGGGCGTCATGTCGGTCGTCGTGTGCTCCTGCACGTAGAACGCGTACCACGCCTTGCCGTCTGGCAGCGCGGTCCATGCAACCGACGTGCGCGCCTTCGGCAGGTATTCGTTCTTGACGAAGTCGCGCACGCGCACGTACGAGGGCATCACCTTGCCCTCGATCGCGGCCCGTACGCATCGGTCAGCCGCTCGCGATCCGCCTCGGGCACCGTGTCCGGGAACTTCGCGATCGGCCCCCAGAACGGGCTGTCCTCCGCCTTGGGCTTGATCAGCTTATCGAACTGCACCAGCACCTTTTCCATCACGGGCCGCGGCTGCACCACGCCCTTCGTGATGCCTTCGCGCATGTTGACGATCGACTGGTCCATGTATGCGACGAAACCGTCGAGGCGCTTCAGCCAGTTCTCGTAGTCCTGCACCGTGACGAACGGCTGCGCGTTCTGCCCGAGCCTAGCGACGGCATCATCGTCGGCAGGCCGCCGGTCTGTGCAAGCGGCAGCAGCTGGTCGGGAAAGCGCTCGGATTCCTGCTGGCGCATCCGCTCCCGCAGGAAGATCTCGTACGAGATCCGGTCCTCGCCCGACAGCGTCGCCGGATCGAACTTGCGGATCGCCGCGAGGTAGCGCTCGTTCATGTCGTGCTGCCGGGCCAGGTACTCCGGGCTGATGAAATTCGGCAGCTGGTCGTTGTAGCGGTTGTCGCCGATGTAGGTCGCGAGCAGCGGGTTCATCTTCAGGTACTCCTCGAAGTACTGCTCGAAGAGTGCGTTCAGCTGCTCGCTGGTGGCCGCATTGACCGTGGTGGCCGGCGCGGCCGGCGGATGTCCCGCGTGCGTGGCTGGGGCCTGCGCCCCGGCGGTGAACGACGTGAGGGCGAGCGAAAGCGCGAGGACGACGGGTCGGCGGGACTTCATGGGGGCGATCCGGATTCGGTGAGGCAAGGCCGCGGATTATATGGGGTGCCAACGCAGGTGCCACTGAGCGGCCGGTTGCCCGGGTCTCCCGGGCCGTCGCGCGGCATGGACGCCGCCTCTGGGGCCCCAGGCGATGGGTTTATGCCGCGCGTCCCGGGAAGAACCCCGGAATCGGCCACTCAGTGGCGCCCCGTAGGCCGCCCAGCGACCTGCCCGCCGCCCGCGGTGGCGCGCTCCTGATATCCTTGTCGGCCTCCCCCCGCGATCGCGCCGCTTCCGAGCGCACGGTCGTTTTTGTCGACGCCACGTCGGCCAGAGAACACGAGGACGCCACCATGTCGCTCACGCTGAAAGACCCCTCCCTCCTCCGCCAGCAGTGCTACGTCGACGGCGCATGGATCGACGCGGACGCCGGCGGCAAGGTCGACGTCACGAACCCCGCCACCGGCGAAGTGATCGGCACGGTGCCGAGCCTGGGCACGGCCGAGACGCGTCGCGCGATCGAGGCGGCGTCCGCGGCGTTTCCGGCCTGGGCCGCGAAGACGGCGAAGGAGCGTGGCGCGCTGCTGCGGCGCTGGAACGACCTGATGCAGCTGAACGCGGACGACCTCGCGATGCTGATGACCGCCGAGCAGGGCAAGCCGCTCGCCGAGGCCAAGGCCGAGATCGCGTACGCCGGGTCGTTCATCGAGTGGTTCGCCGAGGAAGGCAAGCGCATGTACGGCGACCTGATCCCCGGCCACCAGCCGGACAAGCGCATCCTCGTGATGCGCCAGCCGATCGGCGTCGTCGCGGCGATCACGCCGTGGAACTTCCCGGCCGCGATGATCACGCGCAAGGCCGGTCCCGCGCTCGCCGCGGGCTGCACGTTCGTCTGCAAGCCGGCGATGCAGACGCCCTACTCCGCGCTCGCGATGGCGGAGCTCGCGCATCGCGCCGGCATTCCGAAGGGCGTGTTCAGCGTCGTCACCGGGTCGGCCACGGTGCTCGGCGCCGAGATGACGTCGAACCCGATCGTGCGCAAGCTGACGTTCACGGGCTCGACCGAGATCGGCAAGAAGCTGATGGCGCAGTGCTCGACGACGCTGAAGAAGGTGTCGCTCGAGCTCGGCGGCAACGCGCCGTTCATCGTGTTCGACGACGCCGATCTCGACGCGGCCGTGCAGGGCGCGATCGCGAGCAAGTACCGCAACACCGGCCAGACCTGCGTGTGCGCCAACCGGCTGCTGGTGCAGGAAGGCGTGTACGACGCGTTCGTCGCGAAGCTCGTCGAGGCGGTGCGCAAGCTGCGCGTCGGCGACGGGCTCAAGGGCGCGACCGAGCAGGGCCCGCTGATCGACGCCAAGGCGGTCGCGAAGGTCGAGGAGCACATCGCCGACGCGCTTGCGAAAGGCGGCAAGGTCGCGCTCGGCGGCAAGCGGCACGCGCTCGGTGGCACGTTCTTCGAGCCGACGATCATCACGCACGTGACGCCCGACATGATGGTCGCGCGCGAGGAGACGTTCGGGCCCGTGGCGCCGATCTTCAGCTTCAAGGACGAGAAGCAGGCGATCCGGATGGCGAACGACACGGAGTTCGGGCTCGCGTCCTACTTCTACACTCGCGACCTCGCGCGCGCATGGCGCGTTGCGGAAGGCCTCGAGTACGGCATCGTCGGGCTCAACACCGGGCTGATCTCGACCGAGGTCGCACCGTTCGGCGGCGTGAAGGAGTCCGGCATCGGCCGCGAAGGCTCGAAGTACGGCATCCTCGACTACACGGAGCTCAAGTACCTCTGCATCGGCGGCATCGAGGGTTGAACCGCCCGCTGTCGGACCGGGCACTGCTGTTGCTGCTGGCGTCGGTCACGGCGCTCGGTCCGATCGCGACCAATCTCTACCTGCCCGCGCTGCCCGCGGTCCGCGAGTACTTCGGCGCGAGCGTCGCCGAGGTGCAGGCGACCTTTTCGGTGTCGCTGGTGCTGTTCGCGTTCGGCATCCTCACGTGGGGGCCGGTCTCCGACCGGTTCGGGCGCCGCGCCGCCATCCTGGGCGGGCTGGCGATCATGGTGGGCGGCGCGATCGCTTGCCTCTTCGCGCCGACGCTGCACTGGCTCATTGCAGGCCGCGCACTGCAGGCGTTCGGCGTCGCGACCGGGCTCGTGACCGCGCGCGCGATCATCGCCGACCTGTATCCCGCCGAGCGCATGGTGAAGGTGCTCGCCTCGCTGACGATGGTCGCGGTGGTCGGCAACTCGCTCGCACCGGTGCTCGGCGGCTTCCTCGCCGCGGGCTTCGGCTGGCGCTCGATCTTCGCGGCGCTATTGCTCACCGCCATTGCGGTCGCCGTGGTCGCATGGCGACGCCTGCCGGAGACACGACCGGCCAACGCCCGTCCACCGCGCGGCCGGGAAATGGCGGCCACCGCGTGGCTGCTGGTGCGCAAGCCGCTGTTCACGGGTTGCGTGCTGCAGGGCGCGGTCGTGTACGCGACGTTCCTGGTCTTCATTTCGCTGGCACCGTACGTGATGGTCTCGGCGCTTGGCAGGCAGCCGACGGAGTTCGGCTTCTACTATCTCTTCATCGCCGCGGGATACTTCCTCGGCAACTGGTCGGTCAGTCGACTGATGGCTCGTCACGACCTGCACTGGATGGTCGTGGTCGGCGTGCTGATCACGGTGATCGGCGCCGTCGCTGCGCTCGGCTTCGTCGCGCTCGGATTCACGCACCCGCTGTGGATCTTCATCCCGATCGGCGTGCTTTCGTACGGGCAGGGTCTTGCGCTGCCGAACGTCACGGCGACCGCGGTGAGCCTCGCTCCCGAGCACGCCGGCGTTGCGTCGAGCCTGATCGGCTTCCTGCAGCAGCTGATCGGCGCGGCGTGCGTGCAGGGAATGGGGCTGTTTCCGACCGACACCGCGCTGCCGATGATGGGGTTCGTCGCGGCGGCGTGCCTGCTCGGGCTTGCGATGCTGTACGTGTTTCCGCGCGTCGAGGCCGGCAAGGCGCGGCACGCACGAAAATAGGTGCCAGGCACCAATTTAGAATGGTGCCTGGCACCGATTTTCGTTATCCTGCGCCCGCCGCTATTTCCCGCGCCACTGCAGCAATCGATGAGCGAATACCTCGGCACTCCGGACTACGCACACGGCACGCCTTCGCGGGTCGGGGTGCTGCTCGTGAATCTCGGCACGCCGGACGAGCCGACGACTCGCGCCGTGCGCCGCTACCTCGCCGAGTTCCTCTGGGATCCGCGGGTGATCGAGATGCCGCGGGCGCTGTGGTGGCTGGTCCTGCACGGCATCATCCTGCGCGTCCGGCCGAAGCGCAGCGCCCACGCCTACCAGAAGGTCTGGACGCCCGCCGGTTCGCCTCTGCTGACCGAGTCGCGCGGGCTCACAGACGCCGTCTCGCGCCGGCTGCATGAACGTCACGGCGATCGTGTCCGCGTCGAGCTCGCGATGACCTACGGCAACCCGTCGATCGGCGCCGCGCTGGAGCGCCTGCGCCGCGACAACGTGCAGCGGCTGCTGGTGATGCCGATGTACCCGCAGTATTCCGCGACGACGACCGCGTCGATCTTCGAGCGCGTGACGCAGGAGCTCGGACGCTGGCGCTGGATCCCCGAGCTGCGCATGGTGAACCAGTACTGGGAAGAGGACGCGTACATCGACGCGCTTGCGGCCAGCGTCACCGCGCACTGGAAGGAGCATGGCCAGAAGCACCTGCTGTTCTCGTTCCACTCGATCCCGAAGCGCTACTTCACCGCGGGCGATCCGTATCACTGCTTCTGCCATGGCACGGCGCGGCGCGTGGCTGCGCGGCTCGGGCTCGGCGACGACGAGTGGTCGCTCGGGTTCCAGTCGCGCTTCGGCCGCGAGGAATGGCTCAAGCCCTACGTCGACGGATTGCTGCACGATTATTCGCACACCGGCCCGAAGCGCGTGACGCTGATCTGCCCCGGGTTCGCGACCGACTGCCTCGAGACGCTCGAGGAGATCAACATGCAGAACCGCGAGATGTTCCTGTCGCACGGCGGCGAGGCTTTCGACTACGTGCCCTGCCTGAACTCGAGTGCCGCACAGGTCGACCTGTACGACCAGGTGATCACGCGGCACGCACAGGGCTGGCCGGAATTCTCGGGCCGCGACGACTCGGCATTGCTCGCCGAATCGCGCCGGCGTGCGCTCGCGCTGGGCGCGAAGGCCTGAGCCGATGCTCGGACGCTTCCTCGAGGTGAGCGTCCACGCCCCGGACGTCCAGGCGTCGCTCGAGTTCTACGAGTCGCTCGGCTTCGTGTCCGCGCCGGTCGGCGACACCCGGCCGCACCCGTACGCCGTGATCACCGACGGCCGCCTGTTCCTGGGCCTGCACGGCGAGGAGTTCGATTCGCCGACGCTCACGTGGGTGCATCCGGGACTCGCGCTGCATGCGCCCGCGCTCGAGGCGCTGGGCCTCGAGTTCGCGTTCGCGAGGCTCGGCGAGGAAGCTTTTCACGAGCTCGGTTTCGTCGATCCCTCGGGACAGATGGTGACGATCGTCGAGGCGCGGACGTTTTCGCCACCCGCGTCGAACGGGCGCTGTCGTCGAAGCTCGGCTACTTCGAGGAGTTCGGCGTCCCGACGACGGACCTCGCCCGCTCGACCGCGTTCTGGGACGCGCTCGGTTTCGTCGCGTTCGATCCGGTACGCGCACCGTTCGCGAAGGCCGTCGCCTCGCACCGCGACCTGAACGTGGGGCTCTACGACACCGACCTGCGCAAGCCGGTGCTGACGTTCTCGGATCCCGACGATGCCCGAGCGCATCGCGGACCTGCGCGACAAGGGGTTTCGCTTCGTCGACCGCCTGCCGCGCGGCATGAACACGCGCGAGAACGCACTGCTCGAGGCGCCCGAGGGGACCTGGCTGCTGCTCACGACGGCCAGCCCGTGAGCTGAGCCGCGCGCGCCGACCGCGGCTCGTCGCTCAACGCGCGATCGCCACGATCTCGAAGCTGAGATCGACTTCGTCGCCGACCTGGATCGCGCCACCCGCGACGCTGAACGGCGTCATGCCAAACTCTGTCTGGCGGATCCGGAACGCACCGCGCACCGTGAGCGTCGTGCCAGATCGATCCAGCTCGAGTGGCACGTCGATCGTGCGCGCCTGCCCTTTCAGTATCGCCTCGGCATGCGCGACGGGCCGCTGCCAGGTGCCGCCGAGCCCGTTAGAGCGCACGACGATCTCGGGGTACTGCGCGGCGTCGAGCACCTCGGGCCGCAGCAGGTTCTGGTAGGTGCCCTTCCGCGCGGACTCGGGCACCTCGCCGGCGAAGTCGGGGCCGGCCCCGGCGCGCGCCGCCGAGTCGTCCACGACCAGGACCTGCACCGGAATTCTCAGCTCGAACCCGGATCCGGCCGGCTCGAGGCCCTGCCAGACGACGCCTTGCTCGTCGCCGGACGTGATCACGTGGTTGTGGCCGAGCTTCGCCATCGGCCCTGCCCGGTAGACGCGGATGGTCACGACGCTGCGGGCCGGCGTCGACATCGAACACAGTGGCCCCGGCTGGAATCGCAATGCCGGGCTGCCCGGGCACGGCCGGCCTCGAGGGCGGTTCGGCCGGGCGCGGTGCGCAACCGGCGGCGAGCAGCAGGCCGATCGAGACCCAGACCAAAGAGACGAATCGCGTGCGCCCGGCAGGAATGGGGCGGCGGTGGGTTAACATCGCTGGTCTCCTACAACCTGCCGGGGAATGAGCGCATGCAGTTGGGCAACACCAGGGACAGCTACGGGGCCGTCGCCAAGTTTCTTCACTGGGCAATCGTCATCCTGATCATTGCACAGTACGTGATCATCGAGTCGGCGGAGGACCTGCCCGACGGCATCGAGAAGCTGTCGATCATCACGCGGCACAAGTCGCTCGGGATGCTGGTTCTGCTGCTGGCGCTCGCACGGATCGGCTGGAAGCTGGCCAATCGGGGCAAGCCGGTCCTGGTCGCCGATGCCGCCATGGCAGCGCATCAGCGCGGCCGCGGGGCACGGGCTGCTGTACCTGCTGATCCTGCTGCAGCCGCTCAGCGGCTGGGCGATGTCGTCGGCCGCCAATTACCCGGTGACGCTGTTCGGCTGGTTCCAGTTCCCGGCGCTGGTCGCGCCGAACCACGACCTGCACGAGGGCCTCGAGGAGGTGCACGAGGTGCTGTTCTACGCGATGGTCGTGATCGCCGTGGTGCACGTGGCCGCGGCGCTGTACCACCACTTCCTGCTCAAGGACGACACGCTGCGGCGCATGCTGCCGTTTGGTAACAAGTCCGCCGGATGAAGCCTCGGGCGGCGCTGCTCGGCGTCGGGTGCGTGGCGATCGTGCTCGCCGCATCCGCGTGGGCAGCGACCGCCTGGCAGACCGTCGTCGCGAACAGCCGGATCGAGTTCACGGGCTCGCTGGCCGGCGGCGACTTCACGGGGCGGTTCGGCAAGTTCGACGCCGGGATCGTGTTCGACCCGGCGGACCTCGCGGGCAGCCGCTTCCGCGTCGTGGTGGAGACAGCCTCGGCGGACACGGCCGATGCGGACCGCGACGCCGCGCTGAAAGGGGCCGATTTCTTCGCCACGGACCGCTGGCCGACCGCCAGCTACGAAGCCAGCCAGTTCGTCATGACCGCGCCCGGCCGGTTCGAGGCCAGGGGCCGGCTGACGATGCGGGGCGTGACCCGCGACCTGCCGGTCACGTTCACTTTCAAGGCACCGGCGGACGGCAACAGCGCCGCGTTGACCGGCGAGGCCACGATCCACCGGCTCGACTTCGGCGTCGGCCAGGGCGAGTGGCAGGACACGAAGTGGCTCGGGAACGACGTCCGCGTACGATTCGACGTCGTGCTAAAGAATAGGTGCCATTCACCGAAAATAGGGGACATTCTCCTTTTCCGTGCTGCTAAACGGAAAAGCAGAATGTCCCCTGTTCGTGCCCCTATTTTTCGGCTTAGAATCCCGCTCTGATGCCGCGTACGCGGCTCCACATAGAATTCCACGGCACACTCCTCGAGGGTCACAACCATGTCATTCCGGTCCCAGGCGCTCGATCAGCGTCTCGTGCTCGCCGTTGCAGTTGCGCTCGCGCTCGCGGGCTGTGCGAAGAAGAAGGATGAGCAGGCCGCGCAGGCCCCTGCGGCAGACCAACCCGCCGCAGCCGCACCGGCCGCCGACACGCTCGAAGGACAGGTCGACATCGTCGCGTGGCCGGGCTACATCGAGCGCGGCGAGACCGACAAGGGCTACGACTGGGTCACCGCGTTCGAGTCCGACACCGGCTGCAAGGTCAACGTGAAGACGGCCGGCACGTCCGACGAGATGGTGTCGCTGATGACCCAGGGCGGCTACGACCTGGTCACGGCCTCGGGCGACGCGTCGCTGCGGCTGATCCGCGGCGCCACGGTGCAGCCGATCGACGTCAACCGCGTGCCGAGCTACGCGAACGTCGACGAGCGGCTGAAGAAGCGCCGTGGCATTTCGTCGACGGCAAGCACTACGGCACGCCGTACCAGTGGGGCCCGAACGTGCTGATGTACAACACGAAGACGTTCAAGTCCGCGCCGACGTCCTGGTCGGTCGTGTTCGAGGAGCAGAAGCTGCCGGACGGCAAGAGCAACAAGGGCCGCGTGCAGGCCTACGACGGCCCGATCTACATCGCCGACGCCGCGCTGTACCTGATGGCGAACAAGCCCGAGCTCGGCATCAAGGACCCGTACGAGCTGAACGAGGCGCAGTACGCGGCCGCGCTCGACCTGCTGCGCAAGCAGCACCCGCTGGTGCAGCGCTACTGGCACGACGCCAACGTGCAGGTGCAGGACTTCACGACCGAGGGCATCGTGGCCTCGGGCTCCTGGCCGTTCCAGGCGAACACGCTGGCCGCGAACAAGCAGCCGGTCGCGAGCACCGTGCCGGCCGAGGGCGCCACGGGCTGGGCCGACACGACGATGCTGGCCGCGAATGCCAAGCACCCGAACTGCGCCTACAAGTGGATGGAGTGGTCGCTGAGCGCCGAAGGTGCAGGGCGACGTCGCCGCGTGGTTCGGCTCGGTGCCGGCCGTGCCCGCGGCGTGCAAGGGCAATGCGCTGCTCGGCGACACGGGCTGCGCCACGAACGGCTTCGACAACTTCGACAAGATCCACTTCTGGCGCACGCCGGAGGCCGCCTGCGCGCAGGGCACGTGCGTGCCGTACAGCCGCTGGGCCACGGACTACGTCGCGGTGATGGGCGGCCGGTAATCGCCGGCCGGTCACTCCATCGTCAGCAGAGCGGCGCCGCCCACGGGCGCCGCTTTTCGATCCCATGAAAGCCGCCATCGAACTGCGGGACGTGAGCCGCGCGTTCGGCGCCGTCGTCGCGCTCGACCGCGTCTCGCTCGACGATCGCGCCGGGCGAGTTCTTTGCGCTGCTCGGGCCCGTCGGGCTCGGGCAAGACCACCTGCCTGCGCCTGATCGCGGGCTTCGACCATCCGGACCACGGGCCGCATCCTGCTCGACGGCGAGGACGTCACCGACGTCCCGCCGTACGACCGCAACGTCAACACGGTCTTCCAGGACTACGCGCTGTTCCCGCACATGACGGTGGCGGAGAACGTCGCCTACGGGCTGCGCGTACGCCGCGTCGGCGCCGCCGAGCGCCGCAAGCGCGCGCTGGAGATGCTCGAGCTGGTGCAGCTCGGCGAGCTTCGGCGACCGCCGCCCGACCCAGCTCTCGGGCGGGCAGAAGCAGCGCGTCGCGCTCGCGCGCGCGCTGATCAACCAGCCGAAGGTGCTGCTGCTCGACGAGCCGCTCGGCGCGCTCGACCTGAAGCTGCGCGAGGAGATGCAGGCCGAGCTCAAGGGCCTGCAGCAGCGCCTCGGCATCACCTTCGTGTTCGTGACGCACGACCAGGGCGAAGCGCTCAGCATGGCCGACCGCGTCGCGGTCTTCAGCCAGGGGCGCATCGAGCAGCTCGATACGCCGCGCGCCCTCTACGCGCGGCCGCGCACCGCCTTCGTCGCGAGCTTCGTCGGCAGCGCCAACGTCGTCGCGGGCGAGCTCGCGCGAGCGCCTCACCGGACGGCGCGCGCCGTTTGCGATCCGCCCGGAGCTGATCGAGGTGCTGCCTCGACGGCGACCCCGTCCGCGACCGGCACGGTGAGCTGCGCCGGAACGCTGGAGGACGTGCTCTACCACGGCGCGAGCAGCCGCTGCCACGTGCGCGTCGACGCAGCAGACGGTGCTCGCCGTCGCGCGCGCCGAGTCCGGCTCGGCCGCGCCGCTGCCGCCGCAGGGATCGCGCGTGCGGCTCGCCTGGCGCCCGAGAGCACGCGTCGCGCTCGAGGCGGAGTGAGCCGTGCTGCGCTCCGTGTCCACGTTCTTCCACGGGCGCAACGCGTTCTACGTCTCGCTGCTGCTGCTGCCGCCGCTGCTGTGGCTCGGCACCGTCTACCTCGGTTCGCTGTTCGCGCTGCTGACGCAGAGCTTCTACGCGATCGACGAGTTCACCGCGCGGATCGTGCCGGAGTTCACGCTCGCGACCTACCGGCAGCTCTTCACGCAGCCGGCCAACGTCGACATCGTGCTGCGCACGCTGCGCGATGGCGGTCGCGGTGACGATCGCCTGCGGCGTCGTCGCCTTCCCGGTCGCGAACTACATGGCGCGCTACGCCGGCCCGAAGATGAAGGCGTTCTTCTACGTCGGCGTGATGCTGCCGATGTGGACCAGCTACCTCGTCAAGGTCTACGCGTGGCGGCTGATCCTCGCCAAGCAGGGCATCGTCTCGTGGGGCTTCGCGAGCGCTCGGCGCCAAGCGGCGCGCTCGACGGCGTGCTCGCCACGCCGGTCGTCGGCGGGCCGTCGCTCGCGTCGTCGTACATCGGCATGTTCATCGTGTTCGTCTACATGTGGCTGCCGTTCATGATCCTGCCGCTCGCCGCGGCGCTCGAGCGCGTGCCCGGCTCGCTGCTGCAGGCCTCGGCCGACCTCGGCGCACGCCCCGGCCAGACGTTCCGCAACGTCGTGCTGCCGCTCGCGCTGCCCGGCCTCGCCGCGGGCTCGGTCTTCACGTTCTCGCTGACGCTCGGCGACTACATCATCCCGAGCGTCGTGGGCGCGCCCGGCTACTTCATCGGCATGATGGTCTACCAGCAGCAGGGCACGGCCGGGAACCTGCCGCTCGCGGCGGCGTTCTCCGTCGTGCCGATCGTGCTGATCGCGCTCTACCTGGCGCTCGCCAAGCGACTCGGGGCGTTCGATGCGCTCTAGGAAGGACTGGAACGGCGCTTCGCTCGGGCAGAAGCTCGCGGCCGCGGCGGGGCTCGTGTTCCTGCACGCGCCGGTGTGGGTGATCGTGCTCTACGCGTTCACCACCGAGGACCGCACCTACCAGTTCCCGCCGCCGGGCCTCACGCTGCACTGGTTCGAGGTCGCGTTCGCGCGCGACGGACATCTGGGCAGGCGATGCGCCTGTCGCTGGTGGTCGCGCTCGCGTCGCGACGCTGCTCGCGATCGTGCTCGGCACGCTGGCGGCGTTCGCGATGGCGCGGCGCCAGTTCCCCGGCAAGGAGTCGATCACGCTGCTGTTCGTGCTGCCGATCGCGCTGCCCGGCATCATCACCGGCCTCGCGCTGCTCGCCGGCATCCGCACGCCTCGGGCTCGAGCCCGGCTTCTGGACCATCGTCGCGGGCCACGCGACGTTCTGCCTCGTGATCGTCTACAACAACGTCGTCGCGCGGCTGCGGCGCATCCCGCCGAGCTGGGTCGAGGCCTCGATGGACCTCGGCGCGGACGGCTGGCAGACCTTCCGCTACGTGCTGCTGCCGCAGATCGCCACGGCGCTGCTCGCGGGCGGCATGCTGGCGTTCGCGCTGTCGTTCGACGAGATCATCGTCACGCTGTTCACGGCCGGGCACCAGCAGACCCTGCCGATCTGGTTCTACAGCGAGCTGTTCCGGCCGCGCGAGCGGCCGATCACCAACGTCGTCGCCGTGGTCGTGATCCTGGTGACGCTGCTGCCGATCCTGCTCGCCTACTACCTGACCAAGCCGGACGAACAGGCCGGGGCCTGAGCCGGCACCGCAACCCCTCGAGAGGCTGACATGCAAACCAAACTGCTGATCAACGGCAAGCTCGTCGCGGGCGAGGGCAAGGTCGAGGAAGTGCTGAACCCGTCCACGGGCAAGGTGCTCGCCAAGGTGCCCGAGGCCTCGCGCGGCCAGATCGACGCGGCCGTGAAGGCCGCCGATGCGGCGTTCGACGGCTGGTCGCGCACGCCGCCGAAGGATCGCGCCACGCTGCTGCTCAAGCTCGCCGACCGCATCGAGGCCGACGGCGCGGCGTTCGCGAAGCTCGAGTCGCTGAACTGCGGCAAGCCGCTACGCCGCGGCGCTCAACGACGAGATCCCGGCGATCGCCGACGTGTTCCGCTTCTTCGCGGGCGCCTGCCGCACCATGACCGGCGCCGTCGCGGGCGAGTACCTCGCCGGCTTCACCAGCATGATCCGCCGCGACCCGGTCGGCGTCGTCGCTTCGATCGCGCCGTGGAACTACCCGCTGATGATGGCGGCCTGGAAGCTCGGCCCGGCGCTCGCGGCGGGCAACACCTGCGTGCTGAAGCCCTCCGAGCAGACGCCGCTCACGGCGCTCAAGCTCGGCGAGCTGCTGGCGGAGATCTTCCCGGCCGGCGTCGTCAACGTCGTCTGCGGCCGCGGCGCCGTCGGTGGGCGCGCCGCTCACGAAGCACCCGAAGGTGCGGATGATCTCGCTCACCGGCGACGTCGCCACGGGCGCGAAGATCCTCGGCCAGGCGAGCGACGGCATCAAGCGCACGCACCTCGAGCTCGGCGGCAAGGCGCCGGTGATCGTGTTCGACGACGCCGACGTCGAGGCGGTCGTGTCCGGCGTGCGCACTTTCGGCTACTACAACGCCGGCCAGGACTGCACGGCGGCCTGCCGCCTCTACGCGGGCGCCAAGGTCTACGACCGGCTGGTCGCCGACCTGTCGTCGGCGGTGAGCACCATCAAGACCGGCCTGCAGACCGCGGACGGCGTCGAGATGGGGCCGCTGATCAGCGCCGAGCAGCGCGATCGCGTCGCGGGCTTCGTCGCGCGCGCGCCGCAGGCAGAAGCACATCGAGGTCACCGACCGGCGGCAACGCCGGCGCGGGCGGCGGGTTCTTCTACGAGCCGACCGTGGTCGCCGGCGCGCGGCAGTCCGACGAGATCGTGCGGCGCGAGGTGTTCGGCCCGGTGGTGTCGGTGACGCGCTTCAAGGACGCGACCAGGCGATCGCCTGGGCGAACGACTCCGACTACGGGCTCGCCTCGTCGGTGTGGACGCAGGACGTGGGCAAGGCGCTCACGGTCGCGTCACGCCTGCAGTACGGCTGCACGTGGATCAACACGCACTTCATGCTGGTGAGCGAGATGCCGCACGGCGGCCTGAAGCGCTCGGGCTACGGCAAGGACCTGTCGATGTACGCGCTCGAGGACTACACCGTGGTGCGCCACGTGATGGCGAAGCTGTAGAAATAGGGGACATTGCTCCGATTTTCGCACTGCGGAAAATCAGGTGCCTGGCACCGATTCCCTATTTCCTGCTGAAGGCCCAGATGGCGATCGTGCTGAGCACGCACGCCCGGCACCATCTCGTACAGCTCGAAGATCCCGCCGCTGCCCTGCTTCCACAGGATCACGGTCAGCCCGCCGACGATCATGCCGGCGAGCGCGCCGTTGCGCGTCATGCGATCCCAGTACAGCGACAGCACGATCGCCGGGCCGAACGCCGCGCCGAAGCCGGCCCACGCCCACGCGACGAGGTCGAGCACCTTGTTGTCGGGATTGAGCGCCAGCAGGTAGGCGAGCACCGCGATCACGAGCACCGTGCCGCGCCCCACCCACAGCAGCTCGGCGCGGCCCGGATCGCGGCGGAACATCCCCTTGTAGAAATCCTCGGCGAACGCCGACGACGCCACCAGCAGCTGCGCCGACGCCGTGCTCATGATCGCGGCCAGGATGCCGGACATGCAGATGCCGGCGAGCACGGGATGCAGGTGCTTCCCCGCCATCACGATGAACACTTTCTCGCTGTCCGGCGCCGGCAAGCGGCGGCGTCGAGCAGCAGCACGCCCGCGAGCCCCACGACCATCGCCGCGACCAGCACGACGATCACCCAGCCCATCGCCACGCGCCGCGCCGTCGGCATCTCGCCGGGATTACGGATCGCCATGAAGCGCGCGAGGATGTGCGGCTGCCCCGGATAGCCGAGGCCCCACGCGACCAGCGACAGCATGCCGATCCAGCCGATCGCCTGCCCGTCGCTGCCGATGAACGGATCGAGCAGCGCCGGATTGCGCGGCTTCGAGCGCGGCGGTCATGTCGCCGAGTCCGCCCGTCATCGCGACGCCGATGGCCGCGACGATCACCAGCGCGAAGAACATCAGCGTGCCCTGCAGCACGTCGGACCAGCTCACCGCGAGGAAGCCGCCGAAGAACGTGTAGGCGAGCATCACGATGCTGCCCCAGAACATCGCGTCGTGGTAATGCATGCCGAACAGCGACTCGAACAGCCGGCCCGTCGCGACGAAGCCGGAGCTCGTGTAGAACGTGAAGAACACGAGGATGAAGAACGCGGTCAGCGTGCGCAGCACCCGCGAGCCGTCGTCGAAGCGGCGCTCGAAGTAGTCCGGCATCGTCAGCGAGTTGCCGAGCTGCTCGGTGCGCGTCCGCAGTGGCGCCGCGATGAACTTCCAGTTCAGGTAGGTGCCGACGATCAGGCCGAGCACGAGCCACATCGAGTTCACGCCGGCGACGTAGGCGAGGCCCGGCAAGCCCATCAGCAGCCAGCCGCTCATGTCGGACGCCTGCGCGCTGAAGGCCGTCACCCAGCTGCCGAGCGACCGGCCGCCCAGGATGAAGTCGGCGAGGTTCGTGGTGCGCCGATACGCCACGAAGCCCAGCACCAGGCAGATGCCCATGTAGACGACGATCGTGCCGACGATGACGGGCATGTTGTTCATGCTTCTGCGGTGCCGGCGCACGGGCGCGGCACCTCTCCCCCAATCAATGACCTGCGCGCAGCATCTCGCGAGAGCATCACGAGATGCAAAGGAAAATTCACGAAACCGTCACCTTGACGCCCGGTACGACCGTCATTCTCGCTCTCGCCAAGGACGTTCCACCCCCGGACGAGCCTGGCTCCTCAGGGACCGGCGAGAGGCAGCATCAGCCGAGCATCGGCAGCAGGGACGGATGCGTTAAGTCCTCGACTCGGCCCCCAGCCGGGGCAGGGCCCGCGCCCTGACCCCGGTTTTCTTTTTTCGCTCCCCATGGCAACCCGCGGCCGGCGCGGCGCATCCAACATTCCGATCGGCTTTCACTGCCACCGGGAGGCGCCATGCCCGCCACGATGTTCGTCCGCTGCTCGGCCCTCGCACTGTGCCTCGTCGCCACTCCGGCCGGCGCCTGGGACTCGACTGCAGGCATGCTGCCGACCGCGAGGTCAGCATCGACACCGCCGGGGCGGATCGCATCGAGGTCGTGGGCCGCGCCGGAGACCTGGATGTTCGCACCGGCGCGGGAACGACGCTGGTTGCCAGGGGCCGCGCCTGCGCGTCGTCGGCGGAATACCTCGCACAGACTCAGCTGCGCGCCGTGCGCGAAGGCCGGACAGTCAAGGTGTTCGTGCAGGTGCCCGAGGGCATGAAGGGCATCGGCCTGCTTTATGCGACGCTGGACCTGGTCGTCAGCGTACCGGCGGGGCCACCGGTCGAAGTTACCGACACCAGCGGCGACACGACGATCACCGGCGTCAACGTGACGAAGCTGACGGACAGCTCTGGGGACATCGTGGCCCGCGGCGTGACCGGCAACCTGGAAATCAACGACAGCTCCGGCGACATCCGGATCGAACAGGCGGCCGGCACGGTCACGATCGTCGACAGTTCGGGCGACATCGTGATCCGCGGTGCCGGGAACGTCGTCGTCCGCAGCGACAGCTCCGGCGACGTCGACGTGGCGCAGGTTGCGGGCGACGTCCGCATCGAGAACGACTCTTCGGGCGACATCAGCATCGCGGACGTCGGTCGCAACGTCGCCGTGCTCGCCGATACTTCGGGCTCGGTGCACGTCTCCGGCGTGAAGGGAACCGTCTCCGTGCCGCAATGAGGCGACCGGCGCGCGCGGCGCGCCACTAGGCCTGCGTGATCGCCAGCAGCTGATCGATCATCGACTGCGCCTGCCGCTGGTAACCGCCGCCGAACAGGTTCAGGTGGTTCAGCACGTGATACAGGTTGTACAACGCACGGCGCGCAGGTGCGTCCCGGTCGAGCGGCCACGCAGCCTCGTACGCCCGGTAGAACTCGCGACCAAAGCCGCCGAACAAGTGCGTCATCGCGAGGTCGGCTTCGCGATCGCCGTAGTAGACGGCCGGATCGAAGATCACCGGCTGCCCGGTCGCATCGGTCGCCCAGTTTCCGCCCCACAGATCGCCGTGCAGCAGCGACGGCACCGGACGATACGTTGCGAAGAACTGGTGGGCACGCTCGCAGAGCAGCGAGCCACGCTCGATCAGTTGCGGCCCCTGGCCGTTGCGTGCGGCGAGTTCCAGCTGGAATCGCAGCCGACGCTCGACGAGGAAGCGTACCCAGTCCCGCTCCGGGTCATTGAGCTGCGGCGTGCTGCCGATCGTGTTGTCGCGATGCCATCCGAAAGCGGATGACGTCACTCGATGCTGGGCCGCCAGCTGCTCGCCCATCAATCGTTCGCTGCCCGCCGAACGGGCCCCGAACTCGATCCACTCGAGCGCGAGGAACGACTGTCCGGCTGATTCGCCGCAACCGAGAACCCGCGGCACTCGAAGGGCCTGCGCCGCGGCAAGTTCGCCCAGTCCTGCTGCCTCAGCCTCGAACATGGCCAGCCGCTCGCGCGGCGCGAGCTTGACGAAGAGCGGACCCTGGTCGCTGGCCCAGCGATAGCACTCGTTGATGCTGCCGCCGCCGACGGATTCGTCCGGCCCTGCTGCGACACGACGGCCAGTCGCCCTGGACAGCGCGGCCGAGAGGCTCGGGTTCATGCGTCGATGTTAGCCGACTGTACCGGCTCGGTACTCAGGTCGGCGCGATGCGTCGCTGCAGCAACAGTGTCAGCGCGAAGAACATCAGCGCCAGCGACGCACCCCCGACCGAGCCGGCCACGGCCATCACCAGCGCGTCCCACAGACAGATGCCGGCGAGCAGATTGCCGACCGCCCTCGGCACGTCGCCCGGGCCGCGTCGCTTCAGGAACGACAGCGCGTACACCAGCCACGCGGCCAGCATGCAGCCACAGCGCGGCCGGCCAGCGACCCTCCAGCGCCGCCCTCGCGCCCCACGCGAGCGGCAGCGCCAGGAACGCAGCGGCCAGAGATTGCCGATCCGGCCCGAGGTGTTCCTGCTTCGCGATGTAGGTCAGGCCGACCAGGTAGCTGAGCAGCAGCAGCGCCATCGACGAATACCGCGCGGGCGGCGTCGGCGACGACGGCGTAAGCAGCGGTGACGTAGACGAGCATTCGGCACAGCCCCATCACCACCGGGCTGAGCGGATTGTTCTTGTGGTACCAGTCGTAGAACACGATCGCCGCGGCGAGCACGCCACGCCGACCGACGACCGGACGCCACCCGGTGCCGCCCGGCGTGCCGAACCCAAGCCAGGCCAGCAGCGCGACGCCGGCCGCCAGCATGCCGAACCCGAAGCGAACACCTCGTTGCGCGTCGTGCGTCCCGCCGGGAATCGGCCGCTCGCGGCCGGTGCCGTGCATCGAACTCGCGATCGAACGCGTCGTTCAGGAACATGCCGGCCACGTAGCAGAGCGACAGCGCGAGCATCAGCGGCAAGCAGCCGCGCGTCGCCGCCGAGCCGCCCGCGAGCACGACGCCGGCCAGCGTGTTCGTCCAGACCGTCGGCAGGTTCGAGACGCGGCCCAGCGTCAGTGCGACGCACCACTTCAAGCCAGTTCCCCTTGCACCCACAGCAGCTCGCGCGCGATGGCTTCCTCGAGCGGCAGATCGCGATACTCGCGCCGGCAGCACGGACCACGTGTACGTCTCGACCTCGAGGTGCGGCGAACGGTGGCGCTGGCGCTGCAGGTGCAGCGACCTCGCGCACGAACGCCTGCGTGGACGCGAACCGTTCGAGCGCTCTCGAGGAACACCGGCACGTGGAAGTGCACCCGCCACTCGCAGCCGCCGTCGCGCCAGCCGGCCGAGGCCAGCGCGTCGTCGAGATCACTGTATCGGCGCAGCGCGCCGCCGCGCGCGCTCGACGACCTGGTGCAGGTACACGGCATCCTCGAAGCGCACGCAGTGCCTCGGCGGACGCGGCGCGTCACCCGCGGGATGCGCAGCCCGGCGGTCACCTGGATCTTGGCGATCGCGATGCCCGCGCCCTCGAGCGCGTCGACGCACGTGCGGCCGCCTCCTCGAACTCGACCGCGGCGTGGCACAGGTCGAGGCAGACACCGAGGTGATCGCGCAGCGCTCGCCCGCCGCGGCCACGATCGAGGCCGGTCAGCTCGGCGAGTCGCGCCGCCGCTGCCGTACGAGTGCAGGTGGTCGCGAAAGAATGCCACCGTCTCCTCGACGGTCTCGAGCAAGCAGCAGGGCTCGGGCTCGAGCGCCAGCACGATGCGGCGGCCCGTGCCGCGCTCGAGCGCGACGAGGTGCGCCGCGTGACGGATCAGCATGCTCGACGATGCGCTCGACTGTCGTCCGCGGTCGCTGCATTCGGCTTGAACGCCCCCGGGCACGGTGCTGATGCTGCCGCGGCACGTCCAGCCGGCAGCAGCAACTGCGCGAGCAGGTCGGCGAGCAGGTTCGTGTATTCGAGTCGCGCCGCGTCGCGCCAGTCGGGCAGGTACACGCCCTCCTTCACCCTGCGTGCCGTGGAAGGGCCCGTACGGAAAGCCGTTGATCGTGAAGACGTACAGGCCCTCGTCGGCGCAGGAAGCCGCGAACTGCGCATCGCGCCCGGGCTCGCGCAGCGCTCGCGCCGCGACGGCCGACAGTCGCAGGCCCACGCCGAAGGGCGCGTCGCGCGACACGCGGCGCTTGATCCAGCGGCAGGTAGCGCTCGAGGTTGGCGCGGATCTCGTCCCAGGTCTCGCCCGGGTGGATGTTCGTGCAGTAACTGAGGTGGCTGCCGCCAGCCTTCACTGACCGATCTCTTTGCGACGCAGCCACGCCATTGCGCGCACGTATCTCCGCGTCGATCGATGCTGTGCACGTCCACGCCCCGGCCGATCTCGGTCAGCATGCGTGACCGACAGCTCGCCGCCGAGGTGCTCGCGGAACTCCTCGATGCCGTCCAGCAGCAGCGGATGCGCCGGTCGGAGTCCTTCGACTCCATCGCCGGATGCCAGAGGTGGAAGCCGAGGCGCTTCAGCATGCGGTAGCACGCGCTCGTCCGCGCCCGGCCGGCGAGCATGCCGATCTGCACCGAGTAGCGCGTGTCGAGCGCGACGCCGATCGCGACGGCTTCGCCGTGGCGCAGCTCGTGCGCCGTCAGCGCCTCGAGCCGATGCGCGGACCAGTGGCCGTAGTCGAGCGGCCGGCCGCTGCCGCGACTCGAACGCGTCGCCCGCCCTGCGCAATCTGCCGCAGGTGCAGCTCCGCACAGCGACGGATCATCCGCGCCGTGGCGGCGGGCGCGAACTGCGCGCAGCGCGTCGGCGTTCGACTCCAGCCACTCGAAGAACAGCGCGGTCGCGGATCAGCGCGACCTTCACCGCCTCGGCGATGCCGGCGATGCCGGTCGCGCGGATGCAGCGTGCGCAGGAAGTCCGCGTCGTTCAGCACGGCGTGCGGCGGCGCGAAGCTGCCGAGGAAGTTCTTCGTGCCGAAGGCGTTGACGCCGTTCTTCACGCCGATGCCCGCGTCGTTCTGCGCCAGCACCGTGGTCGGCAGCCGCACGTGCCGCACGCCGCGATGCGTCGTCGCCGCGACGTAGCCGACGAGGTCGAGCAACGCCCCGCCGCCGATGCCCACGACGTACGAGTGCCGGTCGATCGCGAGGTCGGCCAGGCGCTGCTGCAGGCGCGTCACCAGCGCCGGATCGTTCTTGACCTGCTCGCCGGCCGGCAGGATCTCCGGCGGCGCCGACCAGCTCGAGCGACTCCGCGTGCTCCTGGGCGTAGGCCGCGATCGAGTGCGTCAGCGCCGGCCAGCTCGCCGCGACGTTGCCGTCGATGAACACGACGAAGCGGTGCCGCTTCGCCGGCTCGGCGCGGCACAGCGCCTGCACGAACAGCGGGATTGTCGCGCGCGAATATGCCGGCCGTGAAATACACCGGGTAGCTGTAGCGGAGCGTGAACTCCTGCTCGTAGACCGCCGCGCCGCGGCAGTTCGAGGATTTTCGCTGTCTCGGTCGTTCATGTCGTTATCGCTCCTTACGCGGCCAATGCCCGTTCACTCGATCAGCAGGCGCTCGTCGCGCTCCGGAATCACGGGCAGCTCGTCCACGCGCGGCTCCTGGCCGCGCAGCACCGAGTTGCCCTCGAACAGCAGTCGCTCGTCGCGGGGCCGCGGCTCGAGCCAGTGCTGCTCGCTGAACTGCCCGCTCTGCCCGAAGGCGGCGAGCGCATTGCCGTAGCAGATCGCCTCGACGTCGGCGCGCGGGATGCCGCGCTCCAGCATCAGGCGTGCCGTCTTCGGCACCGCCAGCGGATCGGACTTGCCCCAGTCGGCGCTCGAGTCGATGAAGATGTGGTGCGAGCCGTAGCGCCGCGCGATCTCGACCATCCGCTCGTTGCCCATCTTGGTCTGCGGATAGAGCGTGAAGGCCGCCCAGAAGCCGCGGTCCAGCACTTCCTGCACCGTCTCCTCGTTGTTGTGGTCGATGACCACGCGCCCCGGTTCCATGTCCCATCTCGAGCGCGACGTCCATGCTGCGCGTCGTGCCGCGCTTCTTGTCGCGATGCGGCGTGTGCACCTGCACCAGCATGCCGAGCTCGCGCGCGAGCGCCAGCTGCGCGCGGTAGTACTTGTCCTCGGCCTCGGTCTGGTCGTCGTAGCCGATCTCACCGATCGCCACGACGCCTTCCTTGCCGAGGAACAGCGGCAGCACGTCCATCACCTGCTCCGCGAGCGCCTCGTTGTTGGCTTCCTTGCTGTTCAGGCCGATCGTGCAGTAGTGGCGGATGCCGAACTGCGAGGCCCGGAAGCGCTCCCACCCGACCAGGCTCGACAGGTAGTCGACGAACGTGCCGACGCTGGTCCGCGGCTGCCCGAGCCAGAACGCAGGCTCGATGACCGCGACGACTGCCCGCCGCGGCCATGCGCTCGTAGTCGTCGGTGGTGCGGGCGCTCATGTGAATGTGCGGATCGATGAACAGCATCGGCATCTCCCAATCCAGTCTCAGGCCGCGCCTGCGGCCAATGTTTCCCAGCGAATCGTTCCGTTGCGGGCCGCCGCAGCGAGCTCGGAGTTCGGTGGCGAGCAGCTTGCCGCGCCGCGGCGTCCGGCGACTCGAGCAGCGCGAGCGCGGCCGCCTGCCGCTCACGCACTGGTGCCACGGGACAGCAGGCGACGAAAATCGTCGAGCACGCGGCCGGTCGCGAATGGCCCGACGCAGCGCCACAGCTCCGGGCTCGACGACGCGCGAGGCGGCCCATCGCTCGTGCGCGTAGTCGCAGAGCATCCGGGCCAGCGCCTCGTTGCGGCGCCGGTCCAGCCCCACGACCAGGTCGAGCCGGCTGCCGACGAACAGCGCCTTCAGCACCATCTGGTTCCACGCCGACTCGGCGAATTGCTCCGCGGCGTACGGATTGCGATGCGCCACCGCCTCGAACACCGTGCGCATGTTCGAGCGCACGCCTTCAGCGGCGCGCAGCGCATGGCGCGGCGGGTCCGGGTACAACGGCAGTCCGCGATAGAAGGCCACGAGCTCGCCGATGTCGGCCGCGCTGCAGAGCCGTGTCGAGGCGCCGGCTCAACTCTGCGCCGTCGGGCGAGCTCGCCAGCAGCAGGTAGCACGCGCGCGGCCTGGTCCAGCGTCCATTCGCTCGGATCCCAGCCGGGACGGCTCGCGGATGCTGCCGCCAGCTCGGCTGTCAGCCGAGCGCCAGTCGGCGCGCTGCCGAGCCTTCTCGTCACGATGCTGGTCATCAGGAACAAGTCGCGGTCGGGAGCGCCGGCACGCAGCCGCGCCGCACCGGATTCGAGCCACGTCGCCGCGTCGGCGGGGAGCCTCGTCGCGAGCCAACGACCGAGCAGTTCGACCGGCGTTCATGCCACGTTCCTCCCGACGCTCAGACGCCGCACCGAACACGTGGTCGAGCATCAGCGTCCTTCACGTCGGTCGCCGCAACCGGCCCCTCGCGCAGCAGGTCCGGTCTCGGACGTGATGAACAGCGGCCCGTCTTCGGCCGGTCCGTGGGCCGGCCGTGCGAGCCTCTGCACCAGCGTGGCATCCAGCGAGATCACGTCCATCAGGTAGCGCATGCCCAGCATCTTCTGTGCGAGCCTCGCAGCGATACGCAGCTTTGCGCAGCCTCAGTTGCGGATCGATGAACAGTTCCACCGGGTCGTAGCCCGGCTTGCGGTGGATGTCGACGGTGCGCGCATAGTCCGGCGCGCGCGCGTCGTCCAGGAAGTGATAGTAGGTGAACCAGCTGTCGGCCCGGGCGATGGCGACCAGTTCGCCTGAGCGCGGATGGTCGAGGCCGAGCTCGCGCTTGCCCGCTTCGTCGAGCACGCGCTCGACCCCCGGAAGCCCGCGCAGCAGCGCTGGCGACCTCGGGCACGAGCTCCGGTCGCGCGACATAGACGTGGGCGAGCTGGTGATCCGCGACGGCGAACGCATCGGACGCGCCGGCGTCGAGCTGCTCGCGTCCGAGCTCGTCCCGCACGCGCAGCCATCCGGCCTGCCGCAGCGCCCGGTTGATGTGCACGGGATTCGAGACGGCCGTGATGCCGTACTCGGAGAGCACGACGACCTCGGCATCCGGCACGACGCGCGGCGTCGATCAGCTCGCCGCAGATCTCGTCCACCTGGCGCGACGTCGCGCGCGATCTGCGGATGCGTCGGGCCGAGGCGCTGCAGGTTGTAGTCGAGGTGCGGCAGGTACACGAGCGTGAGCGTCGGTCGCTCCCGCTCGAACACGCGCAGCGCGCAGCTTGCCGATCCAGCGCGTGCGATTCGATGTCGGCCGCCGGGCCCCAGAACTTGAACAGCGGGAACTGGCCGAGGTCGCGCTGCAGTTCGTCGCGGAGTTCCGCCGGGTGCGTGTAGATGTCGGGGAGCTTGCGGCCGTCGGCCGGGTACATCGGACGCGGCGTCACCGACCAGTCGGCCGTCGCGTACATGTTGTACCACCAGAAGAGCTTGGCGCAGGTGAACGACGGATCGCGTCGCTTCGCGGCCTCCCACACCTTCTCGCCGCCGACCAGGCGATTGATCTGGCGCCACAGCCAGATCTCGGCCAGGTCGCGGAAATACCAGCCGTTGGCGACGGCGCCGTGTCCGCGCGGCAACGCGCCGGTGACGAACGTGGACTGCACGGTGGTCGTCACGGCCGGCACGACGGTGGTCAACGGTCGCACGGCGCCGCGCTCCGCGAGCGCCTTCAGGTTCGGCGCATGCGCGAGCAATGCAGGCGTCATGCCGACGACGTCGAGCACGAGCGTCCGCCTCATGAGGCACGCCCCGCGCGATGCGCCCTGGCCGGCTGCGACGCCGGCCGCAACTTGCCGCGCAATGCCGGCACGGTCCCGGACCCCGTCGCGAACATGCACGTGCGCAGTTCGTCAAGCAGTTCCTCGATGAACTGGTGCAGCGCGTCCTCGCTTTCGTCGGCCTTCAGCAGGAACGGTCGCGCCATCGCGGCCGAGGTCCGCGCCGAGCGCGATGGCCTTGGCGATGTCCGAGCCGCTGCGCACGCCGCCCGACGCGATCAGCGGCAATCGATGGCAACGCGCGACGCACGTTCTGGATCGACTCGCAGGTCGGGATGCCCCACTCGCCGAAGCGCAGCGCGCGCGCGCGCTCGCGCGCCGTGACCGCGCAGTACGCCTCGACCTTCGCCCAGGACGTGCCGCCCGCGCCGGAACAGTCGATGCCGCTCACGCCGCACTCGACCAGTCGTCGCGCGGTCGCTCCGTCATGCCGAAGCAGACCTCCCGCGCGAACACCGGGATGCCGTCCCGCGCGAGGTCGCGGCAGATCTGCTCGAGCCGGCTGGCGACGCCCCGGAAGTCGCGACGCCGCCCTGCACGGCCTCCTGCATCGGATTGAGGTGCACGAACAGTGCGTCGGCGCCGATCATCGCGACGGCCCGTCGCGCCTCGTCCGCGCCATAGCCCCGCGCCAGTTGCGCGGCACCCAGGTTGGCGAACAGCGGCACGCTGGGCGCGACGTCGCGCACCTCGAAGCACGCAGCCAGCGCTCGGATCGCTCGAGCGCAATGCGCTGGCTGCCGACGCCGAAGCGCGAGCCCGTAGCGCTCCGCGGCAACGGCCAGGCGCCGATTGATCGCGCGGCCCTCGTTCCGTGCCGCCCGTCATCGGCGCAATCATCAGTGGCGCGCGCAGCGAACGGCCGGCGAGCTTGCACGACAGGTCCAGGTCGGCGAGCGACAACTCGGGCAGCGCCTCGTTCTGGAACTCGTACGCTTCGAACCCCGCGGTCCGCACGTATTCGACCGGCCGCGTGAGGCACGCCTCGATGTGCCTCAGCTTCGACGTCGGATCGCGTGTCGCGTCATCCATGGGTCACAGCACGATGTTGACCGATGGCGACCAGGTTGCGGCCCGGCTCGTTCACGCCGGAACCGTGGATGCGGTAATCCTCGTCGGTGATGTTGTCGAGCGCCAGCGACAACGTTCACGCCGTCGCGCACCCTCCAGTCGGACCGCAGGTTCAGCGTCGTGTATGCGGGCGTGCCGCCCGGCGGGATGCGCTGCGTGTCCGCGATGTCGCGCGACGACAGCTGGTCCTGCTCGCTCGCGTGCTCGACCATCAGCGTCGAGCTGCAACCGCGGATCGGCGAGGGCCAGGCGCGCGCCGAGGTGCCAGGTCGTCGGCATCAGCAGGTCGATGCGGCTCCCTGACGGTCTCGGTCGAGGTCGCGACCGGGAACGCATTCCTGCCACCCGTCGATCCACATGCCGTCCGTGAACAGCGTGAGCCGGTCCATCGCAAGGTACGAGAGCTGCCACTCGATGCCGTTCACGTTCGACTCCGCGGCATTGGTCTTCGTGACCTCGCGCTGGCCGGCGATCGTCCGGCCGGTCGGCGTGCGGATGATCACGTCGTTGCCGTCGGTGTTGAAGTAGGCTGCCTGCACGCCGAGCCGCTCGCCCTGGTACTTGAAGCCCGCCTCCCACGAAACGTAGGTCTCGGGCTTCAAGCCCGGGCTCGGGGTCTCGAGTTCTCCGGAACGGGCCGTGTCGAGCCGCGTCAGGTCGGAAAGGTTGGGCGCACGGAATGCCTGCGAGACACCGGCATAGAGGTTCCACGGGCCGTCGGCGATCGGCAGGAAGCTCGAGCCGGAAGCTTCCGGAAAAATTCGTCCAGTCGTCCGAGATCGAATACGTGGCGAACGTGACCGGGTCCTCGACCTTGTTCGCGTCCACCGCAGCCCACGTGTAGCGGCCTGCCAGCGTGGCCTCGAGTCGCGGCACCACCTGCACGATGGCCTGCACGAACGCACCCGTGAGGTCGTAGGTGGCGTCGTCCGCGACCGGGCCCTGCGAGTGCACGCGACGGATCGACCCGTTGGCGTTGTACTCGACGTTGTAGCTCGTCACGTCGTCGCCGTAGTAGTCGACTCCGTACATGAAGCGCGTGCGGCCCCACTGCTTGTCGAACTGCACCCACAGCCCGGTCGTGTACACGTCGAAGCCGAGCTCGTCGTAGCGCAGGTTCGAGCGCACGCGGTACTGGTCCTCGCTCTGCGACTGGTAAGACGCGCTCGCGATCATCGTGTCGGCGAGCGCGCCGAGGTCCTGCTGGCGCAGCTGCAGGTAACCCAGCTGGCGCTGCTGGTCGAACTTGAGCTCGCGGTCGGTCCCGACCGTCGTGCCGTTCCATGAGATGCCGTAGATCGTCCGGTGCGTGCGCCACG
Organism: uncultured Gammaproteobacteria bacterium; assembly: GCA_963776815.1. Lineage (GTDB taxonomy): Bacteria > Pseudomonadota > Gammaproteobacteria > Steroidobacterales > Steroidobacteraceae > RPQJ01. The sequence continues at coordinate 581,690 of CAVZNZ010000012.1, read as the reverse complement.
CGTCGTCCTGGTTGACGTACTGGTAGCCGAGCAGCAGCGTGCTGGTGTCCGTGAGTTCGTATTCCACGCGCGCGTTGGCGTCCTGCTCGTCGTAGCCCGTCTTCGGCTGCACGCCGGTCGAGCCGCCGGCCTCGACGTCACCGTAGCTCTTGTACGTGTAGCCGCCAGTGGCGCGCAGCCTGGCGTCCACGTACGTGAGATCGCCGCGGGCGGTGTCCGACGATTCCGCATCCGAATAGCGATAAGCGACTCGCGGCGAGAAGCCCCTGCTGCGTCGACTGCGGGAATGTCGGACAGCACGTTCACCGCGCCGCCGATCGCATCGCTGCCGTAGAGCACGGACGCCGGGCCCTTCAGTACCTCGATGCGGCTGATCGAGAACGTGTCGATCGTGTTCCAGTACTGGTTCGGGCCGTCGCGGAACACGGAGTTGTTGAGCCGGATGCCGTCGATCAGCAGCACGTTGCGGAAGCCCGTGAAGCCGCGGATGAACGGCGAGCCCTGCCCGTTCGCAGTCTTCTGCACCAGCACGCCGGGAATCTCGCCGAGCGCCTCGGGCAGCGTGCGCGACTGGTAGAGCTGCTGCACGTCGGCGGCCGACTCGGCATACGCCATCGCCGGCACGTCGAACGCGCGGATCGGCAGTCGCGTCGCGGTGACGACGATCTGCTCGAGCTCGTCGATGTCCGGGTTGACCGGCGGCGGACTCGCCGGAGCCGCGAACACGGTAGACGTGCCCGCCAACAGCGCCGATGCGCCGAAGGTAACGATGAGAGCCCGGCGAATCTCCCTGGACTGATTTATTGAGCTCAAACTTGTCGGCCTCTGGTCTGAGTCGGTGGTCGCCCGACCTTCGCTATTTCTTCTCCGCCTTCGGCGCGGGCACCGTCACGATCAGCTCGACGTCGGACCCGATGGGCGGCACGACCGCGGCGTTGCCCTGGATCGAGCCGTATGCGCCGATGCCGAGGCCTGCGCGATGCTCGATGATGCTCGCCGGGTCGTGCACGAAGCCGATTATCGTGCCCGTCACATCCGCCGCGTATGGCGTCTCGCCCTCCGGGTCGAACGAGCCGGTATAGACCCACTCGGTCGGAGGAAGCTGCGGCGCGGCACCTGATTCCGGAGGCGCAACGGTCTTCAGAGCCTCGTGCGCGGGAATGCGGACCTTCTTCCCATCGGCCTGCCATTGCAGCTCGATGGTCACGCGAGGACCCTCGGGTGGGCGGCGGTCGAACTGGAACTCGGGACGGCGACGCTCAGAGTTGTCGAGCCCGAGCAGGATGCACGCGAGATTGAATTCCGTACCCACGGTATCGAGCTCGAGCATGCTCTCGTAGCCCTTCGCGCCCGCACGACCAACCGCGAGGTACTCGAGCGGAGCCTCATCGATGTGAATGACACGGCCGGGCACCGTGAAGGACTTCGCCTTGCGATCGACGATGATCTTGCCGATCTGGTAGCGCTCGCCGCCAAGCGGCTTCATCGGGGCCGCCGCAGCCGGACCCGCGGCGGGCGGCGGCGACTGCGCCAGTGCAATGGAACCGGGTCCCCCGACCAGCAGGGCGACGGCTGCGCAGACGATTGAAATTCGGAACGAAGGCACCTTGGTCAGTGCTCTGCAGGGATGATCCGTCAAGAACGGAGCAAGTCTCATGCCAGTGGTCTCCCGTTGCGGCGGCGTATTGGTCAAAGATTATTAAAATCAACAGGCTAGGCTGGACCTGCCCGGCCCTTCAGATGGTGGTTCAAACCCCGCGCTGTAGCGGCTCCGCCAGCACTGACCAGTTTCCCGACAGCGCCTCCAGTGCTCAGGCGAGGACTCCCGTCACCACCCGGTGCGGCATCGGGGGCGGCAACGGGCGAACATCGAGGCGCGAGAAGCCGGCGTCCTTCATCCATGCGCCGACATCCGCATCCGAGTGCACGGTGCCATCGGGTGCGGTCAGCGCCATGTTCAGCCCGAACAGCGTGGCGAACGCGGGCGAGCAACCGCCCGCGTCCGTGAACACGTCGCTGACGATCAGCATGCCGCCCGGCACCAGCGCGGCACGTGCCTTCTCGATCAGCTTGCGACACGAGGCCTCGCTCTCGCGGTGGAACATTCCCGACATCAGCACCACGTCGTGGCCACTGCCGAATGACGACGTGTGATAGTCGCCATCGCGCAGCGACACGCGATCGCTGGCACCCGCGGCGGCCACGATCTCGCGCGCGACGGCTGCGACGCCCGGCAGTTCGAGCACTTCGGAATGCAGGCCCGGATGGCGCTGCGTGAGCAGGATCGAATACGTGCCCGGTCCGCCGCCCACGTCGAGCATGCTGCTGCGGCCGCCGAGATCGAGCACCTCGACGAGTACGCGCGCAATGCCCATCGCGCGACCGTGCATCGCGTGCACGAACGTGCGCGTCCGCTCGACGTCGTCGCCGAGGTAGCTTTCCGCGGGAAGCGCGGGCTTGCCGGAGCGCAGCGATTCCTCGAGGTGGCCCCACGTCGCGTAGAGCTGGTCGCTGTAGCGCATCGCGCCGCCCATGTAGGCCGGGCTGGCCGAAACGAGGAACGCCGACGCCGCGGCCGAATTCGCGAATGCGCCGTCGCGAGGCTCGAGCAGGCCGAGCCCGGCGAGCACCCGCATCAGCAGTCCCGTCATCCGCGCATCGAGGCCGAGTGCGGCGGCGACCTGCTCCGGAGATTTCGGCCCGCTCGCGAGCTGGTCGAACAGCTTCAATCGACTCGCCGTCAGCAGCGCCTGGCTGTCCCAGAACGCGGTCGTCAGCCGGACGATCGGGCCGGGATCGGGCATCGAAGGACGATTCATGCGGCGGCCTCCTGCCGATCGAGGTCGCACTCGAGCTGCATGTAGGCGCAGCGATGGCACATGAAACCCGGCGACACGTGCAGGTCGTGCCGCCGACGGATCTGCTGATAGCCGAGATTCAGTGCCTCGAAATAGCCGCGGATCCGCTCGTGGTAGTCGGGCCGGTCCTTGCCGCCGGACGGCCACATCAGCGAGTAGATCGGGATGATGCCGCGCCGGCACAGGTCGTCCGCGCCTTCGAGCGCGAGTTTCGCGGCTTCCTGCCACGAGAGCCCGTGCTCCGGATCGAGCTCGATGCCGGCGACCATCGCCGAGTACACGTGACCGCGGCCGAACACGCGCACGGCCGTCTCGAGCGCCTCGATCCAGCGGCGGTAACCGACGTAGCGGCTCTTGCCCGGGCAGACCTTCGCGAACAGCGGCTCCGACCACATCTCGAGGTTGAAGCAGGCGAAGTCGACGAGTTCCTCGCGGCGGAACTGCTCGATCTGGTCGTCGGGGATCGCGCCGGAGCCGAGCGCCACCGGAATGCCGTAGCGGTTCTCGCGCTTCAGGAAGCGCGCGAGCTGCAGGAAGCGCTCTCCTTCCTTGCGCGCGTCGGTGAGCGAGCCGCCGACGAGGTAGATGTGGCGGATCGTCGTCTGCGCGACGACCGCGTGCAGGCCCTCGGCCATGCGCTCGAGCGTGCGCTCGGGAATCTCCGACGCGCCCGGTCACCTGCCCGAGATGCGCGGTGCGTTCGTCGGGCGCACCGTACGCGCAGAACGCGCAACGCATCGACTGTCCGTCGTGCTTGTGCAGGAAGTACTCGCAGCCCGGCGCGAGATTGATCACGAGCATGTCGCCGTGCGTCTGCAGCCCCGCCTGCGCGAGCGGCAGACCGTCCGACGTCTTGTGCGTCATCCATGGGTCGAGCGGCTCGAACTCGACCGGCACGGCCTGGTCCGAGCGATCGTCGATCAGCACGTATCCCCGCTCGCGGTCTCCCTCGACGTGCCACGGCGAATCGCCGCTGCCGAGGATGCGGATCTCGGTGCCGTCGCGCGTGTTGATCAGGTACGGAATCGTCGCGAGCCCCTTGCCGGTGGGATCGGGCTCGCCGGGCTTGAAGCGGTACGGATAGAAGTTCGGCATCGAGTGCGTGGCCGCGCGACCCAGGGCCTCCGTGTAGCGGATGCCCTCGCACATCACCTGGACCTTGAGCGCCGGCGAACCCGTGAGACCGTCCATCGCGCCACCCCTCGACATTTCGTCTGTGCCATCTTCGCGCCGGAATGTGTTCCACGGCGCGTCCTGATATCTTGCGGCTCTCGTGGATGCCCGCAACCACACGCAGTCTTACAGGATCACGCGCGGCCTGCTGATTATTGCCGCAGCGGTGTGCATTCCGCTCGTTCCCTTTTTCATAATCGGGGAAATGCCGGGACAGCGGTGGCTTTCGGCGACCGACGACCACGCAGGACTCTTCGCGCTGGCCGGTGCGGGCCTGCTCGCCATCGACATCCTGCTGCCGATCCCATCGAGCATCGTGGGCACGATGCTCGGGGCGCGGCTCGGATTCCTGCCGGGGTTCGTGGCGACCTTCGCGGGGCTGATGACCGGGCAGGTCATCGCATATTCGATCAGCCGCCGGCTGCTGCGCCGTGAGAGCGGTGACCTGCCGGTTGCTCCGACGCTGATGGCGATTTTCCTCAGCCGCCCGGTGCCGGTACTGGCCGAAGCAATGGCGCTGGCTGCGGGCGCCTCGAACCTGCGCTGGAGCCAGTTCCTGCTCGCCTGCGGTTCCGGCAACCTGGTCTATGCACTGGCGCTCGCATTGAATGGCGCCGAACTCGTGCCGCAGGCCATGCTGGGTCCGGGACTGATCCTGCCGATGCTGCTGCCCGTCGCGGGCTGGCTCATATGGCAATGGACGCGCCGCTCATCTTCGACCGGAGACTCGAAACATGCTGATCTTCCTGATTAACCGCACGCGGGCCGGGCTCACGCAGCAGCAGTACGCACAACTCGCCGAGCGCGCGAAGGACTTCTACGCGAACGTGCCCGCGGGTGTGAGCATCCGCGGCGAGTGGGCGGCGGCCGACTATTCGCGGAACTTCTCGCTGCTCGACGCGCCAGACGTCGCGACCGTCGAGAAAATGGCGGCGCCGTTTCGCGAATTCGTGGACGTGGACGTGATCCCGGTGAACGAGATCAAGGGCTGGACGATGTCCTGAACGCAGGACGGGCGGCCCGTCTCGAGCCGCCCGTCCCTCGGGATCCGTCCCGATTCAGCGCTTCAAGTGCCGGTCAGCGACCGTTCGCCTTGAAGATGCAGCGCGTGAAGTCCGCGATGTTGACCTCAGCGTCGCCGCTGCTCGCGAACCAGCCTTCCGTGCCGTCCTTGCGCTCGAACGCAATGGCGTCGCCCGCCGCCGCACCCGGCGGTACCGCGTTGCCGCCACCGATGCTGCAGCCGTGCCTTCGCAAACGGCAGCATCGCGAACACGTCCGCGTAGGTCACCCTGCCGTCGAAGTTGACGTCGCAGGTTCCGACCTGCGGAGGCGCCGGCGAATCACCGACGTCGCACTTGCCGTCCTTGTTCGAGTCCACGCAGCCGCCACCGACCGACCGCTGCAGCACCAGCAGCGCATAGGACTGCCGCGAGTACTGGTTCCAGTAGTCCGGTGCGCTGTTGCACGCGTAACTACCGTTGGCGCACTGGTAGCCCAGGATCGTGTACGCAAAGTCGTAGTAGAAGTCCTTCGGCTGCGCACCGTAGTAACCCGCACCGTCGCTGCCGAACAGCGTCACGCGCGCATCGGCCATCGGGTCGCGGTGCATCTGCCGCACGCCGCACGCCGGCGCATTCGCGGCCGGCAGCACGCCAATGTCATCGACGCCGATATTGCCTGCCGCCGGCGCCGTGCTCGACCCGCGCAGGAACAGGAACGCCTTCGACGAAGACCACATGTAGTACCAGTGCGAGCTGCCCCAGTCCGCATCGGCCCCGCCCGGGTTGGTATAGCGATAGCGGTTGCGGATCCACTTCAGGTAGCCCTGCACGCTCGCGTCGTTGAGGTCCGCGCCGCCCACCAGCTGGATCCACGTGCCCGACGCCGTCTGTTGAATGCTCGGCTCGTTACCCGCGTTGTAGCCATGCGCCCGTTCACCGCCCCCGAGATCGCCGCAGACGGAGGAACTCAGGCTCAACGTACCGCTTGTCACGTAGGCCTGGCGCGTCTTCGCCACCATGGCCTCGAGCTCCGCCAGTCGCGTGGCATCGGCCCACGGCTTGCCGACGTCGCCGAACACCGAGCGCAGCGCCGCAAGGCCTGCCGTGACGAACTGTGTCGTCGACGAGTCGTTGCAGCCCGTGTACGACGGACCGTAGCGACCAATAGCCCGCCGCATTCTGGTAGCTCTTGAAGCGATCGAAGATCGTGTCGAGCGCGCCATGCACGTCGTACGGCAGGCGCCGCCGGCAGCTCGGGCGCGGTGCCACGATCCGCGCCACCCGTCCTCAGATACAGGCCGAGCGCCATCGCGAAGGCACCATCCCGATACGAGGCATCGAACGGAGCGCTTCTCCACCTGGCCGAGGATGTAGGCAACCGTCTTGCGCATCCGCTCCTGGTCCGTGGCGTTCGCGCCGACATAACCCTGCGGCGACGCATCAAGCCCCTGGCCAGCGGGCCGCTTCTCGAGCAGCGCCAGCAGCGTCAGGCCCGCCGCCTCACCCGCAGAGCTCGGGTTGTTGTACGCGCCCGCCGTTGCCAGCCACTCGATGCCCTTGTCGATCGATGACGTCACGTCGGCTTCGAACGGTGTCACCGCCCCCGCGGCACCCGCAGCAAAGCAGAGCCCCGTCGCAGCGCAGGCTGCAACCCACTTGTTTCGCAACATTAGCCTTCCCTCCGGGACCATGTGACCCCGCCTTCCCCCCCGGGCTGGCGGAGGCGGCTGGTCGCGGCGCGGGTTCTAGATCTTGGGTAGCCGGCGTCGGGCCGAACCGTCTGGCGGGACTTCCTTCGGCGTCTGGTCCCCAATTCGACGCCGCCCACCTCGAGTCCACTTTAGCCGCGAGCACCGTGTGCGCAATGCGGAACGACCGCAAACAGTCGAGCGGAAAGTCGTGTCCGGACCGGACCACCACTTGAAGCTGTGGCAGCGGCTCTCAGGGAGTCGTTCGAGGCTGACTCCGCCGGCGCAGGCAACAGATACACCCGTTCCATCCCGGCGGGGGTCTTCAGGTTCATCGTGACCGCGCCGCCCGCCGCCAGCGCCTTGGTTACCTCGCGCACGGCACCTTCTTCCGACGATACCGCGTGACCGTTGATCGCGACGATCGAGCTGTTCGGCGGCAGGTTGATGACCGGCGCAAAGCGTTGCGTCACCAGCAGCCGTCGCGCTACGTGCCGGGCGCACGTCCCGCCTTGTCCGGAGCGCCCTCGCTCAATTCCCGCTGCATCGGTTCGACCGCCGACCTCTCGCCGGACGACGTGGCCCTCGTCCGACTGGCTCTTGACCACGTCGTCGGAGCGACCGCCGCTCGGAGCAGGCTTGCCAGCGCCCTTCGAGCGTGAGCTCGATGCGGCCGCTCGGGAGCCGCAGGTCAATCGCACGATCGCGGACTTCGAGGACCTGCGCCTTGCCAGCAACGTCGCCTTTGCGAACCAATACCTGGTCCCGCCCGGCACCTCGAGGAACGCGAGATATCCACTGCCAACGGCAACTGTACCGGCGAGTCGAAAGCCCTGGCTCGATTGGTCCGCCGCAAGGCTCGTGGTCGAAATCGACCACGCCAGCATGGTCAGCGCGGCCAGTAGCATCCACGTGGGAAAGAAAAAGGGCGGAGCGGCCTGACAGCCCCCCCGCCCTTTCAATTGCTTTCGACTTGGCATCAATCAGCGCCTCGGTCGCGGACCGGTCGCACCGACCGGTCCGGACCCGACGCCGATTATCGTCCGTTCGCCTTGAAGATACAGCGCGTGAAGTCCGCGATGTTGACCTGGGAGTCGCCGCGGCTCGCGAACCAGCCTTCCGTACCCTCCTTGCGCTCGAACGCGATCGCGTCGCCCGCTGCCGCACCCGGCGGTACCGCGTTGCCACCACCGATCCGCAGCCTTGCCTTCGCAAACGGCAGCATCGCGAACACGTCCGTGTAGGTCACGCGGCCATCGGCGTTGACGTCGCAGGTTCCAACCGGCGGAGGTGCCGGCGAGTCACCGACGTCGCACTTGCCGTCCTTGTTCGCGTCCACGCAGCCGCCACCGACCGACCGCTGCAGCACCAGCAGTGCATACGGCTGGCGCGCATACTGGTTCCAGTAGCCCGGCGCACTGTTGCACGCGTAACTGCCGTTGGCGCACTGGTAGCCCAGGATCGTGTAGGCGAAGTCGTAGTAGAAGTCCTTCGGCTGCGAGCCATAGTAGCCCGCGCCATCGCTGCCGAACAGGCCGACGCGCGCGTCCGCCATCGGATCGCGGTGCATCCTGCCGCACGCCGCACGCCGGCGCACTCGCCGCCGGCAGCACGCCGATGTCATCGACGCCGATGTTGCCTGCCGCCGGCGCCGTGTTCGCGCCGCGCAGGAACAGGAACGCCTTCGAAGACGACCACATGTAGTACCAGTGCGAGCTGCCCCAGCCCGCATCGGCCCCGCCCGGATTGGTGTAGCGATAGCGGTTGCGGATCCACTTCAGGTAGCCCTGCACACTCGCGTCGTTGAGGTCCGCACCACCCACCATCTGGATCCACGTGCCCGACGCCGTCTGTTGAATGCTCGGCGTGTCCCCGGCGTTGTAGCCATGACCACGCTCGCCGCCACCGAGGTCGCCGCACACCGAGGAGCTGACGTGCAAGCGCACCGTTCGTCACGTAGCCCTGGCGCGTCTTGGTCACCATGGCCTCGAGTTCCGCCAGCCGCGTGGCATCGGCCCACGGCTTGCCGACGTCGCCGAACACCGAGCGCAGCGCCGCAAGGCCTGCCGCGACGAACTGAGTCGTCGACGAGTCGTCGCAGCTCGAATACAGGGGCCATAGACCAGTATCCGCTGGACGCTGATAGCTCTTGAAGCGATCGAAGATCATGTCGAGCGCGCCATGCACGTCGTACGGCAGCGCCGCCGGCAGCTCGGTGCGGTGCCGCGATCCGCGCCGCCCGTCCTGAGATACAGGCCGAGCGCCATCGCGAATGCACCATCCCGATACGAGGCATCGAACGGAGCGCTGCCCACCTGACCGAGGATGTAGGCAACCGTCTTGCGCATCCGCTCCTGGTCCGTGGCATTCGCGCCGACATAGCCCTGCGGCGAGGCATCAAGCCCCTGGCCGCCTGCCGCTTCTCGAGCAACGCCAGCAGCGCCAGGCCCGCCGCCTCACCCGCAGAGCTCGGGTTGTTGTAGGCGCCCCTCGTCGCCAGCCACTCGATGCCCTTGTCGATCGATGACGTCACGTCAGCTTCGAAGGGCGTTACCGCCCCGGCAGTGCCAGCCGTAAAGCAAAGACCTGCCGCAGCGCAGGCCGCAAACCATTTATTAAACATTCTTTTCCCCTCCGCCAAGAAAACAGGCAGGCACTCCCCCCGGAGTTCCAGCCTGGACGAGGAAAATGATGCATATGTCATGCCCCACTGAGGACTGCTGCCATAATTGAATGAATACGCATAAATTCTCCTTGCTTGCCGCGGCGCAACAATTGCTCGCAGCAGGACGAATTCTGTAAATTTTCCCGACGCACAGGAGAGCCGTATCGCCAGCTCCCGCTGTCTGTGAGTCAGGCTCTCGTCGCATGCGACTCCCGGACAGTCTCCGCCTGCGCCTGACGCTCGCTGCGTTGCTGCCGCTGCTGCTCGCCATGCTCGCGGCGTGGGGCATCGCGACGCTGGTCTTCAGCCGCACGCTGCGAGCAACGCGTGGCCGATCAGCTCACGAACGCGGCCGGCACCCCTCACGGGGAAAGGCCTGCCGCTACACGAATGAAGTGCTGCAGCGCGTCGCCGACCTGCAACAGGCGGCGATCACGCTGGTGGACTCGCAGCGGTGCGATCGTGGCCAGCACGGAAGGCACGTTGTCGTCGATGATCTCACCGCGCATCGATGCGATGCTCGCCGGTGCCGCCAGGGACCCGTCGGCGCAACGAATCGACATCGACGGGCAGCCGCTGCTGGTCGTCGCCCGCCCGATTCCACCGCGCAGCAATCCACGCGCATCACAGCTGCTCATCACCGCCTCGCTGAAGGATGCGCGCGATGCAGCGCGCCGCGCCGCGCTCGGCATGGGCCTCGCCGTGCTCGCCGCCGGAGCGCTGCTGTTCGCGCTGCAGTACTTCCTGGTCCGCGGCATCACGCAGCCGATCAGCCGGCTTGTCGCGATGGCCAACGAATCGCGGCCGGCCGGCGTGACGTGCGCGCCGCCCCGGCGCCGCACGGCGAATTGCAGGCGCTGGGCACTCGCTGAACGACATGACCGCGAAGCTCGCGTCCTATGAATCCGAACTCGCAGACCGCAGCCGCCTCGCAGCGCTCGGCGAGATGTCGGCCCGCATCGCGCACGAGATCCGCAACCCGCTCACTGGCCTCAAGCTGCACCTGCAACTGCTCGCCGAGCGCGCGTCGCCGCGCGGAGCAAGCCGCCCGTGCGCCGGCTGCTCGACGAGGTCGGGCGCCTCGAGCTGATCGTCGCCTCCTCGCTCGCGCTCGGCGGCGGGCAGCCGCCGCACCGCGCCCGGCGACCTCGCCGCCGGTCGATGAAGTGCTGCACCTGATGGAGCCGTCGCTGCGAGCACCGGCACATCGACGTGCAGCGCGGCAGCTCGCGGCCCGCCGCCGGTGACGGTGGACCGCGACCGCCTCAAGCAGGCGCTGCTGAACCTCATCGCCAATGCTGCCGACGCGCTTGCCGGGCGGACGGCTGCGGTGCGCACGGCACGCGACGACGCCAGCGCGCGGTGCACGCTGCACTCGATCGAGGATACCGGCCCAGGCTTCCCGCCGCAGCTGGGCGAGCCGCGATCCATCCCGGGCAGCCGCAAGCCGTTCGGCCTCGGCCTCGGCCTGCCTCTGCCGCGAGATCGCCGCCGAGCACGGTGGCCGCCCGAGCTGGGCCGCAGCGAAGCGCTCGGTGGCGGCGCAACGATCGCGCGACCATCGCGCGCCTCCGCCGGGTCCGAGAGCTAGACTTGACACCATGGCCCGCATCCTCGTAGCCGACGACGAGCCCTCGATCTGCAGCGCGTTCGGGCGCTGCTCGAGGCCGAGGGACACGACGACGCTGACGGCCGCCAACGGCCGCGACGCGCTGCGGCTGTTTCAAGCGAGCAGCGCCCGACCTGGTGTTCCTCGACGTGCGCATGCCCGGCATGGACGGCATCGCGGCCCTGAGGGAGATCGGCCGCCTTGCGACGCACCGTGCCGGTGATCGTCATGACCGCGTACGGCACGCTCGACACCGCCGCCGACGCGCTGCGCGCCGGCGCGTTCGACTACCTCGGCAAGCCGCTCGAGCTCGCGCAGATCCGCCGCCTGCTGCAGCGCGCGCTGCATGCACCGGCGACGCCCTCGGCAACGACCGTGGCGCTCGAGCCGACGAGCGAGCGCCGCCGCGCGCAGCTGGTCGGCCAGAGCGCCGCGCGCAGGAGCTCTTCAAGCGCATCATCCTGCTCGCCGACAACGACCTGAGCGTGCTGATCCAGGGCGAGAGCGGCATCGGCAAGGAACTGGTGGCGCGCGCCATCCACCGGCGCGGCAAGCGCGCGCGCGCGAGCCGTTCGTCGCCATCAACTGCGCGGCGATCCCGGAGCAGCTGATGGAGTCCGAGCTGTTCGGCCACGAGCGCGGCGCGTTCACCGACGCCAAGCAGACGCGCCCCGGGCGCTTCGAGCTGGCCGGCGCCGGGCACGCTGTTCCTCGACGAGATCTCGCGAGCTGCCGCTGCACCTGCAGAGCAAGCTGCTGCGCGTGCTGCAGGAGCGCAGTTTCGAGCGCGTCGGCGGCAGCGCGCCGCTCGCCTTCCGCGCCCGGCTGGTGTGCGCCACCAACCACGACCTCGCCGCGGCCGTCGCGGCCGGCCGATTCCGCGAGGACCTGTTACCACCGCATCAACCTCGTACGCTCACGGTGCCGCCGCTGCGCGAGCGCCGCGAGGACATCCCGGAACTGGTGCAGTCGCTGCTGCCGAGGCCAACCGCGAGGCGGCAAGTCCATCACGGCCGTCGAGCAGGCGGTGCTCGAGCGGCTGCGGGTCGCACGACTGGCCCGGCAACGTGCGCGAGCTCGAGCACGTGATCCAGCGCTCGGTGCTGGCGGCGAAGGGCTCGACGCTGACCGTCACGACCTGAGCCTGGAGTCCGGGTCCCCGGCCTGCACCCGCGGCCGATCTGGAGCGCCGCGCCCGCTCGACGCGGTGGCCGCGGCGGCTCATCGAGCGCTCGGTGCCGCGCTGGCCGACCCTCCGCCGCTGCACGAACTGGCGATGTCGCGCCTCGAGCAGGCGCTGATCGCCAGAGGCGCTCAAGGCGACCGGCGGCAACCAGGTCGCAGCGGCGAAGCTGCTCGGCATCAGCCGCAGCACGCTGCGGACGAAGATCGCCGGCGCGGGGTCGCGCGAGCCCGGCTGAGGCCGCGGCTGTACGGAAACCAGCCAACGGCTGGCGGAATCCGTGCAGGGCGGAAATCGCCATATGAATCAATGGCCTGCATCCATGGCACGGCCGCGCTGCCAAGGCGTGGCTGTCCGCACGGGCGCAGACACGGACGAACCGGCATCCGGCGCAAGTCGCCACCCATTGATTCCTATGCAGTACAGCCACAGCGGCCCGCACGCCGGCCGGTGGCACAGCGTTTGCTTCAATACACGTGAAAGGGCATCCCGCCGTGGATGCCGCCTCTGGGCGGTCGCCCCCGACTTTGCCGCCCCGAGGAGAGCCAGGACCGAAAACCCTCCCGGTCCCGGCCGAAGCGGCGACTTAGCCGAAGCGGCCATCCGCCCCCGCGGGTGGCCGCTTCTTTCGGCAAGAGGCACACGCGGGGACTGTTGACCCGCCGCAGACAATACCGGCAGCGTATACGAGCCGGACTTCGAACCGAAACGATGGAGCCCAACCGATGAAAAGACTCGCCCTGCTGGCCGCCACGCTGGCCTTTGCGTCGCGCCCGGCGCACGCGGCCGACACGATGGATCCCGCGCTGAAGGAAAAGGCGCGCCGCTCGATCGACGCCGGGCTGCATTACCTGCGCGGCCAGCAGGCCGAGAACGGCTCGCTGTCCGGCTCGGTCGGCATCACCGCGCTGGCGCTGCGCGCCTTCCTCGAGAGCCATCGCGGCTACAACGAGGCCGACGGCCCGTTCGTCACGCGACAGGTCGAGTTCATCCTGTCGAAGGTCAACGACGACGGCTCGATCAGCGAGTCGCTGCAGAACCGCAGCTACAACACGGCCGTCGCGCTGGTGGCGCTCGCGGCGACGAAGAACCCGAAGTACGCAGGCCGCGATCGCCAACGGCCAGAAATTCCTGAGCGGCCACCAGATCGACGAGAGCGAAGGCTACAAGCAGGACCACCGCTACTACGGCGGCATCGGCTACGGCGGCGACGAGCGTCCCGACATGTCGAACCTGTACCTCGCGATCGAGGGCCTGAAGGCCACTGCCGACCGATCCCAAGGACCCGGTGTGGCAGAAGGCGCTGGTGTTCGTGAACCGCTCGCAGAACCGCAGCGAGAGCAACGACCAGCCGTGGGCGGGCAACGACGGCGGCTTCGTCTACATGCCGGGCTGGAACCCGCCGGAGTTCGGCGGCGGAACGAACTCCTACGGCGGCATGACGGCCGCGGCCTGATCGGCCTGCTGTTCGCCGGCGTGGACCGCAGCGACCCGCGCATCCAGGCCGCCTACAAGTGGATGACCACAACTACACGCTCGAGACCAACCCGGGCACCGACGCCAAGCACGGCCTGTTCTATTTCTACAACGCCTTCGCCAAGGTGATGGCCGCGTACGGCGACGACGACCTTCACCGACGGCAAGGGGCAGGTGCACAACTGGCGCAACGAGCTGGCGCAGAAGCTGATCAGCCTGCAGGCCGCGGACGGCTCGTGGGTCAACCCGGACTCGAACAAGTGGTGGGAGAACAACCCGCAACTCGTGACGGCGTGGACGGTGATCGCGCTCGAGCAGATCGTCCGCTGAGGTCTCAGGCCGCAGAAGACGTTCTTCGTACGGTCCACCGCCGGCTGCGGCGGCATCACGTCGCGTCGGCCGCAAGGACGGCCGCGTGGCTGTCAGTGGTCGCCGCCGGCAGTCGCGGTCCGCGCACGTGTTCGTGCGGCAGATCGATGTCGTCGCGGTCGCGAGTTGCCGTCGTCGTCGTGTGGTTCGTTGCGCTGGCCCAGGCGTTCATGCGTCCGGTGCGTGACGCCGAGTGCGCGTCCTGGGCCGATCGTCACCTCGGCGGCGAATCGGCATACGAGACCTACCTCGAGCATCGCGACGCAGGCAGTCATGCGCTGGCCATGCAGCGGCTCGTCGCATGGATCGACCCCGGCGCGCGTCGCAGCGTCGAGCGACTCGCATCGATGCCGGGCGACGTGCGACCTAGAAAGCCGGTGCGGTGGCGATCGTTGCGCTGCTGCTCGCGGTCGTGCTGATGCAGGTGCCGATGCAGACCACTGCGAGCATGGCCCGCGGAGCGAACGCCCCTGCGGCGAGTGCCGGCGCATCATCGGAGCGCGAACGTGGCGATCCAGGCGCCGCGCGGAACGCGGATCCGGCCACCGGCAACGACAGCACGAACTCGCTCACCCCGGAACGCGGCGACACGACGAGCGGCGATGGTGACCGCACTCCCGCCCCCGCCGGCGCCTCCGCGGAGGACTCCGCGACTCGCGAAGCACGCGGCGGCACGAACGCCGTACCGGCCGCCGAGCAGGCCGCCGCAGGTGGTCGGGACGCCGGCAAGACTGCCGATACCGTCGCGGACACCGGACTCACCGAGGCGTGGCACGGAGATATGGCCACGAAGTTGCGTGAGCTCGCGGCGGTGGACCAGCAGCCGTCCGACGCCGACCCCACGCTTGCCGCCGATTACCAGCCTGCGGTTGACTCCGCAGGATCCGGTCCTGCAGCGGAGACTGCATTCGAACCCGCGGCAGCCGTCGCACCCGAGGCCCGCAGCCGCGTGCGCCTCGGCCCTGCCGAGCAGGCCTACGTCCGCTCATACTTCGCGGATTCCGGAGCGACTCCATGACCCATGCCTCACCGACCTTCGAACGCGCACAGCAACAGCTGGTAGACGTGCGGTCAGCCCTCGACAGCGTGATCGTCAGCAGCAGGACGTCGTGGCCGGCATCGTGACGGCGGTCTTCGCCGGCGGCCACGTGCTGATGGAAGGCCTGCCGGGGCTGGGCAAGACGCACCTTGCGAAGGCGCTCGCCGCGGCGCTGGGCCTGCAGTGGTCCCGCGTCCAGTGCACGCCGGACCTGATGCCGGCGGACGTCACCGGCGACCGAGCGACGAGCATGGCGACGCGCCGGCGCCTCGAGCTTCGTTTCAGGCCCGGCCCGGTGTTCGCGCAGCTCGCTGCTGGTGGACGAGATCAACCGCGCCACGCCGCGGACGCAGGCCGCGCTGCTCGAAGCGATGCAGGAGCATGCAGGTCACGCACGCCGGCACCAGCCGGCCGCTGCCGCAGCCGTTCTGCGTGCTCGCGACGCAGAACCCGATCGAGCTCGAGGGCACGTATCCCCTGCCCGAAGCGCAGCTCGACCGGTTCATGTTCAAGCTGCCAGCGTGCCCTACCCCGACTCGGGATCGCTGCGCACCCTGCTCGACGTGTCGCTCGACGCGGAGCCTGCGAACTGCCCTGCTGGCCGTGCTGCAGCCTTCGGACGTCCTGCGCATCACTGCGCTCTGTCGCACGGTGCTCCGTCTCGGAACGATGCAAGCAGGCGGCGATCGCGCTCGTGCTTGCCACGCAGCCGGCGGCTCCGGGCGACTCGCCGTCCGGACAAGCAGCACATCCGCTATGGCGCGAGCCCGCGTGCGCTGCAGTCGCTCGTGCGCGCGGCGCGCGTGCGCGCGGTGATCGTCCGGTCGCTCCCACCTCGACGTCGAGGACATCGCGGCCGTCGCGCTGCCCACGCTGCGACATCGCGTGCTGCTGCGGCTCGAGAGCGAGCTCGAGGGACTCGACGCCGACACCGTACTCGCAGGGATCGTCGATCGATGGCGACGGGAGTGCTGACAACCGGCGCGATGCCGACACCAGGCCGAGCTGCGTTCCTTCGCCCGGGTCGCGTCCCACCTGCTCGCCGAGCATCCGACGCCCGCACTCGGGTCGCGCACGGTGAAACGTCGCGCCGGCGTCGGACTGCAGCATCTCGATCATCGCGACTATGCGCCCGGCGACGAAGTACGCCACATCGACTGGCGACAGACCGCGCGGCTGCAGCGGCCGATCGTGCGGCAATTCGAGGCCGAGACGTCGGGCGACTGGTTCCTGATGCTCGACGCGAGCTCGTCAATGGCCGTGGGCAACGGCGCGAAGTGGCGAGCCGCCGTTCGGGCAGCCACGGCCATGTCGTACGCGCTGCTCGAAATCGGGCACAGGGTCGCAGTCATCGCCTTTGCGTCGGACGTAGTGGACGAGGTTGCGCCTGGGCGCGGCTCGCGGCACTTTCCGGGCATCGTGCGCAGCCTGCAGCGACTGCAGCCGGCGAGCACCGGCGCGCGATCGAATCTCGCCGCATGCGTGCGTCGAATCGCCGGCACCGCGTCCGCGCTCGTGATCAGCGACTTTCTCGGACCCGTCGGACCTGCGGCCCGATCTCTCCGCGCTGCGCCAGCGTTGCGCGCCGCTGCATGCGCTGCAGGTCCACGACCCGGTCGCGCTGCCCTGCCCGGACCCGGCCCGATCGAATTGCAGGACGTCGAGACCGGCGGAATCGCTGACCTCGGAGGCGGACGAAGGTCGCGCAGACTGTTGCCCGCGCGGCGATGGCAGACCACGTAACCAGACTGCGACGCTTCCGCGAGTCGCAGCGGCATCGCCTTCACGTCGTGGGACATTGCGCTTCCCTGGCAGCGCGTATTGCTGGACCACCTCGTGCGAGCAAGAGCGGCGTGATCGAGCTTCGCGACACCCGCGTGGCTGCTCGGATTGCCGCCGGTGCCGGTGATCTGGTACCTGCACCGCAGCGGCCCGGTCCTGCGCATCCACCCGGTCGAGAGTCTCGATCCGTGGCGGGACTCCAGCGCGTCCGCGAATCGGGCCGGCGAGCGTCGACGGCCTGATCCGGCGTGGATGCGCCGCGCGGCGATTGCTGCGCTCCTGTCGCTCGCGTTGGCCGGGCCGATGCTGCCGCGCGCGTCTGTACCGGTCACGCTCTGGGTGGACGATTCGCTCAGCATGCTGACCGAGGAGCCCGGTGAGCCACGCCTGCAGCGTGGTCTCGCGCAGGTTGCTGCGGCGCTTCCGAGACACCGGCGTCACCGATCTCGAGGTGCGCGCGTTGAGTCATCCGTGGCGCGCACTGCGGAGCACCGCAGACATCGAAGCTCGACTTGCGCGTCGATCCGGCCAGGCGGACGAACCGCATCCGCCGGATGCAAAGTATCTCGATCGGTCGCGGGCACACTGGCTGCTCACCGACGGCGCAGACGCGAGCGTCAATGCCTGGCTCGCCACTGCACCGATCGCGCGTGTCTTCGAGGTCGGCGAACCCCGCGAAATGTGGGCATTTCCAGCCTCGCCGTTCGCGCCCAGCCGTCGCGCACCGGCGTCGCAGCCATCCAGGTGCAGATCGACGAACGGCGGCGCGGCCAGTGAGTCACGTCGGGTCGAGATCGCAACGGCCGCGGGCCCGGTAGGCTCTGCGGAGGTGTCGATCGAGCCCGATACCACTGCGACGATCTCATTCGAGGCAGCAATCGACGGGAGGGCGTTCACTGCGCGATTGTCCCCGGCGGACGCGCTGCATGCTGACGATGCTGCATCTGTCGCGACCACGAGCCTGCTACCGGTCGCGGTTGCCATCGATCCATCGTGTCCGTCCGCGGTCGCAAGGGCCGTGCGTGCTCACCCGGCGCTGCGTGAGTCCGGCACGTCGGATGCAGGCCTTGCGATTCAATGCAGCGCAACTATGGGCGTGCACGAGGCTACGCCACGCGTAAATCTGCACGATGGCGCCATCAATGCGCTCGACGGGGCGACGCTGTCCTGGTCATCCGCAGTTGAAGGTACGGTGCCGGAACTACCGATGGAGTTTGCCCGGCGCACGCGAGGACGAGTCGAACCACCGGGCGTGCGCGACGTCGTCTTGCTCGAGAGTGGGAGTACGCCGCTGATTCCTGCTGCGCACGGTTCCGCCGCGCGTCGTCGAGACCGTCGCTGGACTTCGCCTCGCAGGTCGCCGGTGCAGAAGCAGCTGTGCCGCTCGGCATCGGATTCCTTGCCGACGTTGCCCTCGATCGGAGGCTCCTCGGACCGTACCGTACGGGCCGGGCGCGGGTCGGCCGCCTCTCGCGCAGCGCCGATCGCGCAGCTTCAGGCTGGCGGCACCGAACGAACATTGCTTCGCGTCCGGTGACAGCACGATCGAGCGACCGCTGCTGCTGGCTCGCGGTCCTGCTGCTGGCCTGGGACGCCGCCCTGCTCGCGCGTCGCCTGTTGCGTGACAGCCAGCGATCGGCACAGGCGCAGGCATGATTTCCCGCGACAGGCGCGCAGCGCTGGCGCTGCTGCTGAAGATCGCCGCGATCGTTCTGCTGGCGCTGGTGCTGCTGGGACGACCGTGGCCAGCGGAGCATGGCGCGGCGACCGTCTACGTGCTCGTCGACAAGTCGGCCAGCATCGCGGCCGATGCCGCCGCCGAGGCGCGCAAGCAGCTGACGAATGACATCGCCGAGGCACGCGAAGATGTTGCCGTCCGCGTCGTCGAGTTCGCGGGCGATACGGGCGCGCGATCGGTGCAGTCCACGAATATCGAAGCGGCAATCATGCGCACCGTGCGCGACCGTACCTCGAATTCCTCTGCGGCCATCGTCGTTCTCTCCGACGGCTACGCCACGGACGGCGACACGCGCCGGGCGCTGCGCACTGCAAGCGAGGCAGGTGTGCCGGCGTTGTGGCGCTCGGTGCCGCCTGATGCTAGCGCACCGCACATCGTCGAAGTCCTGGCGCCGACGGTGGCGCGGCCGGGCCAGGACATTCCGGTTTCGGTCAGGCTTGCAGGGCAGGCGGAGCGGCCGCAGGTCATCGCGATTTCGTCGCGCGGCGGCCTCGCCGAGCCCGTGACCCTTCGCATCGAGCCGGGCCAACTCGACTCCGCGTCGCTGCACGTTCGCGCCGATGGTCCCGGCGCGCTGCTGCTCGATGCCGAACTGCGCGACGCGGACTCCGGTGCACCGCTCGACGCCGGCAGGACGCCGCGGCGATCGAGATCGAGGCGCCGGCGGACATCCTCTACGTGGGCGACGGAGCACGAGCGCTTGCAACCAGCCTGAGCGCAGGCGGCTGGCGCATCGAGCAGATCGCGCCTTCCGCGCTCGACCGCGCCGCCATCGGATTTGGCCGCCGCGCGGCGATCGTGCTCGACGACGTCCTCTGCGTCGGCCGCACGTCCGACGACCTGGGCCGCGCTCAATACTGCGGTCGGTGATCAGGGGACGGGCTCCTGGTCCTTGGAGGTCCCGCGATCGTTTGCTGCAGGCATGTATCGCGACTCGGCGCTGGAGCCGTTGCTGCCGGTCGCTTCGCGGCCCTCGGGGCTCGGTGACTCCGCGGCAATCGCGTTCGTCGTGGACAAGTCCGGCAGCATGGGCGCGACTTCGGCTGGCGTGGACCGCTTTCGCCTGGCGCAACGTGCCGTGATCGAAACGGCCGGAACGCTTGGTGAGCGCGACTCGGCCGCACTGGTCGTTTTCGACGCGGAGGCGCGGGAGTTGCTGCCTATGCAGGGTGCAGCGGCATTTCGTGCAGCGGTTGCGCGTCCGTGGACCGCGCAGCCACGTGGTGGCACGCAACTCGCGCCCGCGCTTGAGGTTGCACTGCGGCAACTCGAGCCCGCGGACGCTCGCCGTCGCATCCTGGTACTGGTGACCGACGGGTTTGTTGATGCGGCTCCCGGACGATTCGCTTGCGTCGCGCCTTGCGGCCGCGCGGATCGAGTTGATCGCGCTGGCCGTGGGGCCCGACGCGGATGCGACCGCGTTGCAGAGCCTCTTCCCGGCGGATCGCGGCACGATCCTGCGAGTTGGAGAGGCGGCTGAACTTCCCGGCGGTGATGCGCCAGGGACTCGAGGCGCGTCGCGCGCCGATCGAGCGCGGCCGGATCGAGGTGCGCGAACGGCTGCCGTTGCCGTTCCTTGCGGCCGCCAGCAGTGGCTGGCCCGTGATTGCGGGTTATGACGTCACGACCGCTGCTCCGGACGCCGTCGTGCATCTCGAGTCGGGACGCGGCGATCCGATCGTGGCTCAGCGGCGCGCTGGACTCGGACGAGTCGTCGCAGTGATGTCCGGGCTGGGCGCGTGGACGCCGGAATGGCTGCGGTGGCGGTGATGGCCCGAACTCGCAGGAGGGCTGGTCGAGTGGGTCTCGTCGCAGGATGGTGACGCGGGACTCTCGGTTCGGGTTGAGGACGCGCCCGATGCGCTGCAGGTGGACGTCGATCTCGCGAGCGGCGCACGGTGGTCGGACGTTACGACTAGGCCGACTGCGTGTCGATCTACCGTCGGGGCGCACGATCGATGTGCCGCTGGTTGCATCAGCGCCGGGCCGATTGAGTGCATTGATCGCTGTACCCGAAAGCGGCCTCTATTCACTCACTGCGCAGGCGTCGGGTGCAGCGCAGCGCGTCGTTCATCTACGCAAGCTTCGGCGGGAGTTTGCGGGCGCAGAGGCTCAATCCGGCCATCGCCGGCTGGCTGTCCGAGGGGCTGCTGCGTGAGTGGTCTCCCGACGCACTTCCGCGACGTCGTTGCCGACATGCATCCGGCTGAGCGTCGGCCGCAGCGCTGCGCTGCTGCTGGCACTTGGCCTCTTCGTGCTGGGGCTGCTGGTCGAACTGACCCGCGAAAAAGAAGAGTGCCAGGCACCGATTTTCCAGCTATCGCGGACAAAAGGAAAATCGGTGCCTGGCACCTATTTTTCGCGTGCCACGCGGCGGGCCTGCTCGCGCAACATGCGCCGAAGCCGTGCGCGTCGTAGAACGCTTCGAGCGCGGCGAGGTCCGGCGCCTGGCGGCGCAAGTTCGTCGTGCGCGCGGCCAACGGCATGTCGCAGGCGATGCCCGTCAGTTGCCGCGACATGAAAGCCGCCTCGCGATGCTCGCGCAGGCTCTCCGCGACGAACGCGGCGCCGCGGAACTTGAGCTTCGCTACCGCGTCGAGGTTCTCGAACACACCGGGCAGCGTGTCGAAATGCTTCAGCAACCGCGCGGCGGTCTTGCGCCCCACGCCCGGCACGCCGGGAATGTTGTCGACCGCGTCGCCCATCAGCGCGAGGAAATCCGCCATGCGCTCCGGGACCACGCCGAAGCGCTCCTCGATGTCGTGGTAGCCGTAGCGGACGTCCGCGATGGCGTCCCAGTAGGTGTCCTGCCTCCGACCGAGCTGGGTCAGGTCCTTGTCGCGGCTGACGATCGTCACCGGCCGGCCGACTGCCTGCGCTCGCGTCGCGAGCGTGCCGATGATGTCGTCGGCCTCGTAACGCGAGCTGCCGTACTGCGCGATCCCCATCGCCTGCACAGTTCGCGACACAGCCCGAACTGCCGCTTCAATTCGACCGGCGCGGGCTCGCGGTTCGCCTTGTAGGCCGGGTAGATCTCGTTGCGATAGGACACCTCGAGGCTCTCGTCGAAGGCGACGGCGATGTGACCCGGCGTCTCGCGCTCGAGCAGGTCGCCGAGGAATCGGGCGAAGCCGTGCACGGCGTTGACCGGGTTGCCTTCGCGGTCGACGACCTCGATCGGCACCGAGTAGTAGGCGCGGAAGATGAAGATGCTGGCGTCGACGAGATAGAGCATGGCCCGCCAAGGATAAGAGATCGCTCGCGCCGTGGCGGGTTCCTGCTCTGGGAGGCGCGAGGATGCGTCGCAATGACCACGACCCCGATCGCCCCCCTCTCCCGCCGTCACATTACGGCGTTCCATGAAGCGCTGGATGCGGTGGCGCGCGAGGAACGCTACCTGGCGATGCCGGAGGCGCCGCCGACTGACGAAGGTACGCCGCTTCGTCCTCGACAGCCTTCGCGACGGGGCGGTGCACTTCGTGGCGCTGCAGGACGAGCGCGTCCTCGGCTGGTGCGACGTGAGACCGAAGTCGCAGGCGACGATGAGGCACTGTGGGGTGCTCGGCATGGGCGTCGTCGCGGCCACCGGGGCCAGGGCCTCGGCGGCGAATTGCTGGGCGTGACGCTCGACGCAGCGCTGGCGAGCGGCATGAGGCGCGTGGAGCTGACCGTGCGGGCGGACAACGCGCCGGCCATCGCGCTGTATCGACAGTTCGGCTTCGCCACCGAAGGCGTGTGCCGCCGCGCCATGCGCGTCGGTGGGAATTACTACGACACGGTGATCATGGCGAGGCTCGCGTGAGCCGGGCCTTCGTCAAGGAATCCGACGGCTCCGAGGCCGACCAGGATCTGCCGGAACTGCGGATCAGCCCGCACCGAAATTTCGTGACGGTGGACGGCCTGGCGATGATCGAAGCCGAGGTACGTCGGCTGAACGAGGAACTTGCGCGCCAGGCGCGTGCGCGCGACGATCGCGCAGCCGCGGCACAGCACTCGCGTGATCTCCGCTACTGGACGGCGCGACGTGCCACGGCGGAAGTCGTGGCGCACAAGCTGCCGGGGCGCAACGACCGTCCGCTTCGGGTCGCGGGTCACGCTGCTGGGCGGTGACATGGGAAGTCGTTCAGCTACCGGATCGTTGGTGGAGGACGAGAGCGGCCCGGCCGACGGGCGGATTTCAGTTTCGCCGCTGGGGACGGAATGCTGGGCCTCGGCATCGGAGACAGCGTCCCGTTCGGTCACGGGCAGGCCGAGATCACGGCCAATCAGCTATCTGCGCTTTCAGTCGTTCGTGCAACGGGCTGGAGCGCGGGAAATGCGCCCGCAGGTACTCCATCTGGTCGGCCAGCACCCGCCGCCCCTTCAGGTAGATGTATTCCGCGTAACTGGGCGTGAACGGGATCGCGATCAGCTGCAGCTTCGCCTGCTCGGGCGTCCGCCACGCCTTCAGGTTATTGCAGCGCCGGCACGCGGTAACGACGTTCTTCCAGGTGTCCGAGCCGCCGCGGGACAGCGGCGTGACGTGGTCCCGCGACAACTGGCTCGACGGGAACCGCAGCCCGCAGTACATGCAGACGTGGGCGTCACGGCGAAACAAGGTCTCGTTATTGAGCGGCGGTACGTAGCCGGTGTGCACGTTGCCGGGATTGTGGCTGTGCCCGACCGTCGCGATGATCGAACTCACCCGGACCACCGTTCTGGACCCGTCCGCGCATTCACCCCGCCGCGCAGGCTGAACAGGGTCTGGCCGAACGCATAGGCGACCTGCCCCATGAAGTGCAACCGGACCGCATCCCGGTAGTCGATCCACTCCAGTGGCATCCCCGAGACGTCCGTCCGGAGGACCTCCTGCGATAGGGCAAACATACGTACTCTGAAGATACGTTACCGCTGTGCAATAATTCAACGCCTTTGCCACCCAGACCAAGACCAGAATACCGCGTCGCGCCGGCAATCTGCCCCCCGTGACCCATGCATTTGACGAGGTCACCATGTCGCTAACGATCGGAGTTCCACGCGAGATTTATCCGGGCGAGAAGCGTGTTGCCACCGTGCCCGAGGTCGTTGAGAAGCTGATCAAGCTGGGCTTCGCCGTCTGCGTCGAGACCGGTGCCGGGGCTGCTGCCAATTTCGGCGATGACGCCTACCAGGCCGCCGGCGCCCGGATTGCGGGCAGTGCCGCCGAACTCATGGGCAGCTCCGACATGATCTTCAAGGTGCGCGCCCCGACCGTCGAAGAAATTGCGCTCATGAAGCCGGGCAGCACCCTGGTGAGCTTCATCTGGCCGGCCCAGAACCCGCCGCTCATGCAGCAGCTGGCGGAGCGCAAGCTCACCGTGCTGGCCATCGACTCCTTGCCGCGCCAACTCTCCCGCGCCCAGAAGATGGACGCGCTCACTTCCATGGCCAGCATCAGCGGTTACCGCGCCGTGATCGAGGCCGCCAACGCCTTCGGCCGCTTCTTCAACGGTCAGATCACGGCCGCCGGCAAGATTCCGCCGGCCAAGGTCTTCATCGCCGGTGCCGGTGTCGCCGGTCTGGCCGCCGTCGGCACGGCCGCCAACCTGGGCGCCATCGTGCGCGCCAACGACACGCGCGCCGAGGTCGCCGACCAAGTGGTGTCGCTCGGCGGCGAATTCGTCAAGGTCGACTACGAGGAAGAAGGCTCCGGTGGCGGCGGCTACGCCAAGGTGATGAGTGAAGGCTTCCAGCAGGCCCAGCGCGAGATGTACGCCAAGCAGGCCAGGGACGCGGACATCATCATCACGACCGCGCTGATCCCGGGCAAGCCGGCGCCGAAGCTCATCACCGCCGAGATGGTGAAGAGCATGAAGCCTGGCAGCGTCATCGTCGACATGGCGGGTGAACAGGGCGGCAACTGCGAACTCACCGTTCCCGGCGAGGCCGTGGTCAGGCACGGTGTCACCATCATCGGCTACACCGACCTGGTCAGCCGTCTGGCCAAGCAGGCCTCGACCCTGTACTCGACCAACCTGCTGCGCGTGACCGAGGAGCTCTGCAAGACGAAGGACGGCGTCATCAACGTCAACATGGAGGACGACGCCATCCGCGGCCTGACCGTCATCAAGGAGGGCGGCATCACCTGGCCGCCACCGGCGCCGAAATTGCCGGCCGCACCCCCGCAGGCGAAGCCTGCTGCGGCCGCGCCTGCGAAGAAGTCCGGCCACGGCCATGGCGCCGGCGAGCCCGCCTCGGGCAAGAGTATTGCCCGCATGTTCGTCGTGGCCGCACTGCTCTTCGGGCTGGTCGGAGCCTTCGCGCCGGCCTCGTTCCTCTCGCACTTCACCGTCTTCGTGCTGGCCTGCTTCATCGGCTACATGGTGATCTGGAACGTCACGCCCGCATTGCATACACCGCTCATGAGCGTGACCAACGCGATCTCCAGCATCATCGCGGTCGGCGCGCTGATCCAGGTGGCGCCTCCGCTCGGTGCAGGGACGGAGGGGCGGCCCGATGCGCTGATCCTCGGTCTTGCGGTCGCTGGCGCTGACGCTCACCGCGATCAACATGTTCGGCGGCTTCGCCGTCACCCGTCGCATGCTTGCGATGTTCCGGAAGTAGGAGGACGCAAGCATGTCCGCAAATCTCGCCACCATGGCCTACATCGCCGCCACCATCCTGTTCATCCTGAGCCTGGGCGGCCTCTCGAATCCCGAGACCTCGCGGCGCGGCAACCTCTACGGCATCATCGGCATGACGATCGCCGTGCTCGCGACCGTGTTCGGTCCCCGCGTCACCCCAGCCGGCATCCCGTGGATCGTCGGTTCGCTGGCGGTCGGCGGCACCGATCGGCCTGTACGCGGCGCGCAAGGTGCAGATGACGCAGATGCCGGAGCTGGTCGCGATCATGCACAGTCTCGTCGGCCTCGCCGCGTGCCTCGTCGGCTTCGCGAGCTACGTCGACACTTCGATCGTCGTTCACCGGCGCCGAGAAGACCATCCACGAAGTCGAGATCTACATCGGCATCCTCATCGGTGCGGTCACGTTCTCGGGCTCGGTCATCGCCTTCGGCAAGTTGTCCGGCAAGATCGGCGGCAAGCCGATGCTGCTGCCCGGCGCGACACTGGCTCAACCTCGCCGGCCTGCTGGGGGTGATCTGGTTCGGCCGCAGTTCCTGCAGGCCGACGACATCGCACGCCGGCATGATGCCGCTCGCGTGATGACGGTGATCGCGCTGCTGTTCGGCGTGCACATGGTGATGGCGATCGGCGGCGCCGACATGCCGGTCGTGGTGTCCATGCTCAACAGCTACTCCGGCTGGGCGGCGGCGGCGACCGGCTTCATGCTGTCGAACGACCTGCTGATCGTCACCGGCGCGCTGGTCGGCTCGTCCGGCGCGATCCTGTCGTACATCATGTGCCGCGCGATGAACCGCAACTTCATCAGCGTGATCGCGGGCGGCTTCGGCACGGGCGGCGGCGCGGCGCCGGCCGCGGCGGGCGCGCAGCCGGCGGGCGAAGTGACCGCCGATCAGCGCGGCCGAGACCGCGAGCTGCTGCGCGATGCGAAGAGCGTGATCATCGTGCCGGGCTACGGCATGGCGGTCGCGCAGGCGCAGCACACCGTGTACGAGATCACCAAGCTGCTGCGCGAGAAGGGCGTCAACGTGCGCTTCGGCATCCACCCGGTCGCGGGCCGCATGCCGGGACACATGAACGTGCTGCTCGCCGAGGCCAAGGTGCCCTACGACATCGTGTTCGAGATGGACGAGCTCAACGATGACTTCCCGGACACCGACGTCTCGATGGTGATCGGCGCCAACGACATCGTGAACCCTGCGGCCGAAGACGATCCGACGAGCCCGATCGCGGGCATGCCGGTGCTGCAGGTCTGGAAGTCGAAGACCTCGATCGTGATGAAGCGCTCGATGGCCTCGGGCTACGCCGGCGTCGACAATCCGCTGTTCTACAAGGAGAACAACCGGATGCTGTTCGGCGACGCGAAGAAGATGCTCGACGAGGTGCTCGTCGCGCTGAAGGGCTGACCGGGGCCAGCGCGGCAGATGCGGCCGGTCAGGCCCATCTGCTGCAGCACCGATCGCAGCTGCGACCAGCGCTGCTCGAGCGAGCCCGTGTAGCCGATCGACATTCGCACCAGGCCGGGCAGGATGCCCGCCTTCTCGAGTTCCTCGGCGGGCATCTCGCTGCTGGTCGACGTTGCCGAGCACGCCATCAGCGTCTCGCTGTACCCGAGGCTCACCGCCATCAGGCCGAACCGCTGCTCGTTCTGCAGCAGGCCCATGAACTCGAACGCACGCTCACGGAGTTCCGAGATCCAGCGCAGCAGCCCGCCATGCCCGAAGTCCGGGTTGCCGAGCCTGGTCAGCAGCACGTGGTCCGGATGCGTCGCCAGGCCCGGGTAGTTTACCGGCAGCCCCAGTTCGCTGAGTCGCGATGCATGACGTGAGCCCTGCGGCTGTGCTCAGCCATGCGCAGGCCAAGGTGCGGCAGTCGCAGCCTGATGTCGAATGCCACCTGCGGATCCATCGTCGGGCCCAGCAGCATCAGCGACCCGCGTGTGCAGGTCCATCAGCTTCATGATGAACTCCGTGGACCGCACACAGCCCCCGGCGATGTGGTCGCTGGCGCCATTCATGAACTTGGTGAGGCTCTGCACCACGACGTCGGCACCGTACGTGACGGCGCGACCATCAGGGGCGTGAACGTGTTGTCCACGACCAGCATCGCCTGGCGCCGATGCGCAATCTCCGCCAGCTTCGGGATGTCGGAGACCCGCAGCGTCGGGTTCGACATCGACTCGCAATAGAGGACACGGGTGCGCGGCGTAATGCGGCCTCCACCGCAGCAAGGTCCGAGGCGTCCACGAACGTCGTCTGTACGCCGGCTTTTGCCGGCAGGTAGTCACGCAGCAACGCAAACGTGCCGCCATCGACGGTCCGGCTGGCCACGACGTGGTCGCCCGTGTCGCAGAGCTGCATGATCGTGGCAGCAATAGCCGCAAGACCACTCGCCGTGCAGTAGCCCGCGGCCGCGCCCTCGTAGGCCGCGATCTCGTCCGAGCACGTAGACCGTCGGATTGAAGTGACGCCCGTACAGGAACGCCCGCCCACGTCCGGGCCCAGGTGGCCCTGGAAGATCTCCGGCATCGTCGTCGGGTTGATCACCGTGAAAGTGGTGCTGGCCTCGACCGACATGTTCACGCCGCCGTGCTCGCCAAACTCGTGGCGTCGGTGGCAAACGACTGGATCGGGTCGAATCCGCTCATTTGGAGCTCGCTGACGCTGTAGCTCATTCGCAACGGCTGCGTGCATCGCCGGCGGCACCGCCCGCTCGATGATATTTGATATCGCCGCGTTCGCGCACATTGCCTCGATGACGTCAGGTGCCTGGAGCCTTGCCAGCGTTCTGCATCTGCTGACGGAACTGCTGCCGCTGCTCGGGCGTCATCTGCTGCATTCGCTGGCGCATCTGCTGCCGCTGTTCCGGCGTCATCTGCTGCCAGCGCTCGCGCAGCTGCTCGCGCTGCGCCGGCGGCAACTCGTTGTAGCGGCGGAACGCCTGGCGCAACCGCTGCTGCTCCTCGGGCGGCAGGTCCTTGAACTCCTGCCAGCGATGCCGCAGGTGCTCACGCTCCTCGGGCGGCAGCTCGCGCCAGCGCTTGAACCGCTGCTCCGCCTGCGCGCGCTGCTCGGGCGTCATCGTCTTCCAGCGCTCCGCGCCGCGCGCCAGCGCCTGCTGACGGGCCGGCGGCAACTGGGCCCAGCGCTGCTGGAAGCGCCCGAGCACCTGCTGCTGCTCCGGCGACAGCTGCTGCCACGTCATGCCGGGCGGGCTCGCGTTCTGGTCCTGCGCACCGGCATGCATCGGCGTCGCAAGCGCCAGGCTGGCTACGATTGCCGCAATCCAGGTCTTCATCTGCTCTGCTCCTGCGAGGCTGCATCATCGCCCTCGCGCTTGCTGTCCTTCGTGCCGTCGATCGGCGCGGGCGGGCGCACTCGCTGCGCTGGCTTCCGGTCCTTTCACCACCAGCCAGTCCGCGTCGTCGCCGTCCCACGAGCCCAGGTACTCGAGGAAATCGTCGTCTGGCAGCGCGGCACGGGCTGCCTCGGCCGAGCGCGCGACCATCGGCGCCGCAAGCAGTGCCGCCACGAGCGCGCCATTGATCCAGCGATGCCTCATCCGGTGCTTCCCTGTGACTCGAGCCCGGTGGCGTCGAGCCACTCGTAGAACTCGAGATCGTTCTCGACCAGTTCGAGGTCCTCGCCGTCCGCGAGCAACTCGACCGCCTCGACGGCCGCGTCGCCGGAACCGTCCGCCACCGTTGGCGAGTGGCGGGCTCCTGTACACGCCACAGCAGCACCGCGACGATCGCGGCGGACGCCATTGCCGCCGCTGGAGCCCAAGTGCGCCACGCTGGGCGAGTCGCACGGCGTTCCGCCGCCGCCACCGCCTCGCATCGCGCGCGGCTCAGCCGTGAGCGCACTTCGTCGTCCAGCGACTCGACGCTCGCGTCGAATACCTCGCGGGCCCGTCGCGCTGGTTCGCTCATGACGATCCACGTCGTGTTCCATCACCACACCTCGCCCAGTCGTTCGCGCAGCACCTGCAATGCGCGAAAGTAATGCGTCTTGACGCTGCCTTCGGAGCACCCCATCGCTGCGGCGGTCTGCGCTACGTCCATTCCCTCCAGACAACGCAGCGCGAAGGCCTGCTGTTGACGCGCCGGCAACGACTGGAGCGCACGCTCGAGCCGGTCCATCGCCTCGCCGGCCATCAGGCGCAGCGCCGGATCGGGCGCGCCGTCGGCCACGCGAGCCAGCGGGTCCTCGGCCTCCGCTTCGGATTCGTCGTCAGCGCGACGTCCGGGCAGCCAGCCGAACAACCTGGTGCGTACGGCCCGTCGCCTCCGGCAGTCGTTGATGGCGTTGTAGAGGATCCGATAGAAGAGCGGCTGCCACTCTTCGGCTCGGGCGCTGCGCATAGCTCTGCGCAAGCCGGAGCATCGCGACCTGCACCACGTCGAGCGCGTCCTCGCGGTCGCGCAGCGCCATCTCGGCGATCCTGAACGCCCGTCGCTCGACCCCGGCCAGGAAGCGATTCAGCTCGACCGACTGCTCCAACCAAGCCTCCCGACCCAGGTGTCGAATGCCTGCGCCAGCGCGTGGCTGACGCTCCGTTTCGAGACTAGCAAAGCCCGCCATGGGCGTAGACTCGCGCACTCCGGGTTGGCCTCCGAATGGTCCACTCTGACCAAAACGCGAGTCGGGCCAATCGGTTGACGCACACTGGTGATGAAGATTTGCACTGCCGGCCGCGGCTACCGCCGGCGTATCGCCGCTCGGCCGCCCAGGGATCTGGACCGAGTCCACGAAGATTTCTGCGGCACTGCACAAGTCGTTGATTATCATTGCTTAATTACAGCCAGGCGATTTTCTGACCAGAAACCAAAAGTCGTCGGCGGAACCGGCACTTGGACGCTCAACGCGCACGACATCCACAGACTTTTCCACAGCCTCAGTGGATAACTTCACATAATCGTCGGCCGCGCGTGAGTAACGTTCTCGCCATCGCCATCGACGCGCCGCTGAGGCGACTGTTCGACTACCGCGCGCCCACGCAAGTCGATCCCGATGCGCTGCGCCCCGGTGTCCGGCTCTGGGTGCCTTTCGGTCGTCGCCGCGTGGTCGGCGTGCTGGTCGAGACCCGCGACCATTCGGAATTGCCCGACTCGAAGCTGAAGGCTGCCCATGGGCTGATCGACGACGAGCCGGTGTTCGACCCGCTGCTGCTCGAGCTGCTCAAGTGGTCGGCGGACTACTACCGCCACCCGCCCGGCGAAGTGATCGCCGCCGCGTTGCCCGCGCCATTGCGAGCCGGGGCGGCGCTGCACGAAACCTCGGAGCGCTGGACGCTGAGCGCCGCGGCGCGCACCGGCCAGCTGCCGCCGTTGCCGGCGCGTGCGAACCGGCTGCTCGAGGTCGCCGACTTCCTGCGCGCGCGCGACGGCGCCGACGCCGCCGAGCTGGGCGCGCTCTCGCATCGCTGGCGCGACCACGTCCGCGAGCTCGAGAAGCGTGGCTGGGTGATGCGGCTGCGCGTAAACGATCCTCCGCCGCCACGTGCCGAGGTCCGGACGGCGCAGGGGCTGGACCCGACACCCGAGCAGCGCCATGCGATCGACGCCATCGTCGGTGCCCACGGCGGCTTCGCACCGTTCCTGCTGCACGGCGTCACCGGCAGCGGCAAGACCGAGGTGTACCTGCGCGCGATCGAGGCGGTGGTCGCGCGCGGCGAGCAGGCGCTGGTGCTGGTGCCCGAGATCGCGCTGACGCCGCAGCTCGTCGCCCGCTTCGCCGCACGGTTCGATGCGCCGCTCGCCGTGCTGCACTCGTCGCTCGCCGACCAGGAGCGATTGCGCGCCTGGCGCGCCGCGCGCAGTGGCGCCGCGCCGGTCGTGATCGGCACGCGCTCCGCGATCTTCGCGCCGCTGTCGAGGCCGGGACTGATCGTCGTCGACGAGGAACACGACTCTTCGTACAAGCAGCAGGAAGGCTTCCGGTACTCCGCGCGCGACCTCGCGCTCGTGCGCGCACAGCGGCTCGGCATTCCCGTCGTGCTGGGCTCCGCCACGCCGTCGCTCGAGAGCCTCGAGCGCGTGCGCTCGGGCAAGGCGACGCTGCTGGAGCTGCCGAACCGCACCGCCGGTGCGTCGCAACCCGCGCTGCACCTGATCGACCTGCGCAAGCACGCCGAAACGCAGGGCATCGCGACGCCGACCGTGCTGGCCGTGAAGCGTCACCTCGATGCCGGCGGACAGGTGCTGCTGTACCTGAACCGGCGCGGCTACGCGCCGTCGCTGTTCTGCCCGTCGTGCGGCTGGGTCGCGCCCTGCCCGCGCTGCGATGCGCGCCTCACCGTGCACCAGCGCGAACACCGGCTGCACTGCCATCACTGCGGCACCGAGCAGCGCGTGCCGGAGCACTGCCCGAATTGCAGCGAGGCCGTGAAGCCGGTCGGACAGGGCACCGAGCGGATGGAAGAGACGCTCGCGAGGCTGTTTCCGGACGTGCCGCTCGAGCGAATCGACCGCGACGCGGTGCGCCGGCGCGGCGCGCTCGAGGAGGCGCTGGACAGGGTGACGCGCGGCGAGGTGCGGCTGCTCGTCGGCACGCAGATGCTGACCAAGGGGCATCACTTTCCAGACGTGAGCCTGGTCGTGGTGCTGAACGCGGACCAGGGATTGTTCGGCACGGACTTCCGCGCGAGCGAGCGGCTCGCGCAGACCATCGTGCAGGTGGCCGGGCGCGCGGGTCGCGCGGAGCGACCCGGCGAAGTGCTGATCCAGACCGAGTACCCGGAGCACCCGCTGCTCGCGCAGCTGGTGTCGGGTGGCTACGACGCTTTTGCGTCCGCTGCGCTCGAGGAGCGGCGCCAGGCGCGCTGGCCGCCGTTCGCTCGCGTGGCGGTGCTGCGGGCGGAGGCGGCGCGGCGCGAGACGCCGCTCGAGTTCCTGGATCGCGCACGCGAGATCGCCGAGTCGCTGGCAACCGCGGACGTCGAAGTGCTGGGCCCGGCAGCCGCACCGATGGAGCGCCGCGCCGGACATTACCGTGCGCAGCTGCTGTTGCACGCGGCGACGCACTCACCGCTGCAGCGCCTGTTCTCGCGCTGGCTGCCGGCCATCGAGGAACTGCCCGAGGCCCGCAAGGTGCGCTGGTCGCTCGACGTCGATCCGCTCGAGCTGTTCTAGCGACTCACGGGACAGACGGGTAATCTCGTGCGCGCCGACGCGGCCGATGTGCCGCAGCCGGGGGTGAACGGTCATCATGCGTTTGTTCGCGGAACTCAAGCGTCGCAAGGTCTTCCAGACCGCCGCGATCTATGCCGCGTCGGCGTGGCTGCTGCTGCAGGTCGCCCAGTTCCTGCTGCAGATGTTCGAGGTTCCCGCCTGGGGCCTCAAGCTCGTCTTCGTGCTGCTGCTGGTCGGGTTCCCGCTCGCACTGGTCCTGTCGTGGATGAACCGGATCACGCCGGAGGGCGTGAAGCGCGAGGTGGACCTGCCTGCCGTCGAACCCGCCGCGCCGACGGTCGCCGACAACTCGATCGCGGTACTGCCCTTCGACAACATGAGCGACGACCCGGCGAACGTGCACTTCGCTGACGGACTGTCCGAGGAGCTGCTGAACCTGCTGTCGCGGATCCAGGGACTGCGCGTCGTGGCCCGCACGTCGTCATTCGCGTTCAGGGGGCGCGGGTTGAGTGCCGCGAACATTGCGCAGGAGCTGAACGTCACGCACCTGCTCGAGGGCAGCGTGCGCAAGGCCGGCAATCGCATTCGCATCACGGCACAGCTGATTCGCGGCGCCGACAGTTCCCACGTGTGGTCGCAGGCCTTCGATCGCGACCTGACCGACATCTTTGCCGTCCAGGACGAGATCGCCGCCGCCGTCGTCAACGAACTCGAGATCAAGCTGCTCGGCGTGGCGACGCCGAAATCGTGGCAGACCGATCCGGACGCGTATGCGCACTTCCTCCGCGGCCGGCACCTGCTCGAGCTCGCGTCGACGACGAGCTACGACAAGGCCATCACCGAGTTCGAGGCGGCGCTCAGCATCGATCCGAAGTTCGCGCCGGCCTGGGCGAAGCTCGGCTCCCTGTACTGGGGGCAGGCAAACAACTCGCTGATCGACTATGCCGAAGGTGCGCGCCGGGCTCGAGCCAACTCCGAGCGTGCGCTGGCGCTGAACCCGAACCTCGCCGAGCCCCTGTCGCTGCTCGGCTACTTCGACGTGATCGAGGGCGTGGACCTCGATGGTGGGATGCGGCGCATGGAACGGGCGCGGCAGCTCGAACCCCACAACCCGTTGATCCTCACGCGGCTCGCGAACATCTCGATCCGTCGCTGCAGGCTGGAGGACGCTCTCCGCTACTGCCAGCAGGCCCTGGCGTCGGACCCGATGAGCGCGATCGTGCACGCGATCTTCGGCAACACGTATTACTTCCTCGGTCGACTCGAGGAGGCCGAGGCCATGCGCCGCAAGGTGCTGGAGCTGAGCCCGGGATGGCTGAGCGGCCATTTCCACGTCGGCAAGGTCCTGCTGGCGCGGAACGATGCTGTGGCGGCGCTCGCCGAGATGCAGCTGGAGCCGAGCGCCTTCTGGCGGATGACCGGGCTCGCGCTGGTTCACCACGCACTGGGCAACGCCGCGGAGTCCGACGCCGCGATCGCGGAGTTGACGCGCCTGGGCCTGAGCGGCGCGGCCTACCAGTTCGCGCAGGTCCACGCCTATCGCGGCGAGGTCGACCTCGCCTTCGAATGGCTCGACCGCGCCGCGGCGACCCATGACTCCGGACTGGCATTCACGCGGGTCGATCCGCTGCTCGACAGCCTGCGCACAGATCCCCGCTGGGACCGCTTCCTTTCCAGGAGCGGCCTCGTGGACCCGGCGTGACCGGCACGCACCCCGCTATCGCAGGACCACGATGATGGACGACATCCTGAGTTTCGCCCGAGCCATCCCGCTCGCCTTCGCGGCGCTGCTGCCCGTGGTGAATCCGCTGGGCACGGCGATCATCCTGCTTGGGCTGACCGAGGGCGCGGACGAGGCGACGCGGAAGCGCATCGCGAGGTCGGTCGCGATCAACACGGTGCTGCTGCTCGCGGTGGTGCTGGTGGCCGGGCGCGTGATCCTCGGGTTCTTCGGCATTTCCGTGCCCATCGTGCAGCTGGCAGGCGGCCTGGTGCTCGCGGCGATGGGCTGGTCGATGCTGCTCAGTCCGGACGACACTTCGTCGCGGACGAAGGCCGCCGACACCCGATCGAGCAGCGGAACCGACTACGCAAGCCAGGTCTTCTATCCGTTCACGTTTCCACTGACGGTCGGGCCCGGCGGCGTCGCGGTCGCGATCACGCTCAGCGCACACACGAGCCACGGGCATTACATGGCGACGATCGCGTCGCAGCTCGGCGCCTTCGTCGGCATCCTGGCGGTGGCCGTGGTGACCTACTTCTGCCTGGCGAACGCAGGACGAATCGCCGCACGACTGGGACCGAGCGGCATGTCCGTGCTGACGCGCCTCAGCGCATTCATCATCGTGTGCCTGGGCGCGGAGATCTGCTGGAACGGCGTACGCGTGCTGCTGGCGACCGTGACGGCCGCCGCTGACCAGGTTGCCTCCGCGCGACCGCGGCTACGGCAGGTTGACGCCGCTCGTGACGAGGTTCGCCTGCACGACCGCGCCCTTCTTCGCGCTGAAGGTGAGCGTGTCGTCCTTGTCCATGTCGTCCTCGCCGCAGGTGAACGCCACCGTGTAATTGCCCGCGGGCAGGAACGAGACCCGGTAGTCGCCGCTGGAGGCGTCGGCCTTGACCATCTGCACTGGGTCGGGCGACTTGCCGTCGTAGTCGTCGGGGATGGTGCTGCCGGCCGCATTCGTGCCGTCCGCAAACGCATAGACCATGCGCTTGCAGTCGGCCGCTGCGAACAGCGTCGGATCGACCTTGCCGGTGATGGTGCCGGCTTCCGAGTCCTTAACCAGGCGCAGCACGGGCTTCATCATGTAGGCCTGCGTGCAGTTGACGCCCGTGCCCTGCTGGCCGGGCGGCTGGCGGATCGACTTGCGCAGGTCGAAGTCGGCGGTGAGCGCAAGCGAGCCGCCGGCGGGCAGCGTGAAGCCGCGGACCATCTTCAGGCCCGACTCGTCGCCGCTCGGGATGCGCAGTTCGCACTCGTTGCCGTTCACGACGATGTAGGAGTCGCGCACGTTCGGCTCGTTGTCGACGAGGAGCCGCAGCCACTCGTAGTCGCCCGCGGGCAGCTGCACGCCGTCGAGCAGCAGCGACGTGCGGCCGTCCTGCAGCGGCAACAGGTTGATGCGCTTCGGCGCCGCGGCACCGCTCGCGTCCTTCAGCTCCTGCATCACCGGGTCGGCGCCCATCGGCTTGAACTCGACCGCACGGAACTGCACCCAGACCTCCTGCGCGGAATCCACCGGGGCGTCGGTCACCGAGAGCTTCATGGCGCCGGTCGCGGTCTTATTGGTGCCGTCGCCGCTGCCGCCACCACCGCCGCAGGCCGCGACCAGGGCCGCCGCGAGGGCCACTGAAAGGATTCGTGACGGGTTGTGTCTCGAGTTGTTCATGGCGGGCTTCCTGTGTCAGGCGGCAGAACTGGTTTACATGCTAGAAAACCGCGCAAAATCACGGCGGCACTGCATCACTGTTTAGACTCGCTTCCCCGCCCGGAATTCCCTAGACTGACCGCCCTCGCGGGCCAGACTCCCGACGGCAACACCTTGAAATACCTGATAGAAAACCTGGTGCGGGACGCGCTCGCCGCACTGCCCGCCGAGTTGCGGGTGGCGGATGCCGCCACCGTTGCGCCCACGATCGAGCGGACGCGTGACTCGACCCACGGCGATTTCGCCACGAACGCCGCGATGCAGCTCGCCAAGGCGGCGAGGCGCAAGCCGAGGGACGTGGCCCAGGCGATCGTCGAAGCGCTGCCGAAGAGCGAACTCGTCGCGAAGGTCGAGATCGCGGGCCCCGGCTTCATCAACTTCTTCCTGGCCCCGGCGGCGCTTCACCAGGAACTGCTCCGCGTCACCGAACAGGGCGCGGCCTACGGCCGCAGCCAGCTCGGCGCCGGACAGCGCGTGATCGTCGAGTTCGTCTCGGCGAATCCGACCGGGCCGCTGCACGTGGGCCATGGCCGCCACGCGGCGTTCGGCGCCACGCTCGCGAACCTGCTCGACGCGACGGGCTTCAAGGTGCACCGCGAGTACTACGTGAACGACGCGGGCCGGCAGATGGAGATCCTCGCCGCGAGCGTGTGGCTCCGTTACCTCGAGTGCTTCGGGGAGCAGTTCCCGTTCCCGAGCAACGGCTACCGCGGCGACTACCTGCACCCGATCTCGGACAAGCTCGTCGAGCAGGCCGGCCGCACGCTGGTCCGCCCCGCAGCCGACGTGTTCCGCGACCTGCCGCCGGACGCGCCCGCCGGCGACAAGGACGTCTACATCGACGCGGTGATCGCCCGCGCCCGCGAACTGCTCGGTGCAGAAGGATTCCGCAAGGCGTTCGACATCGCGCTCACCGACATCCTGGCCGACATCCGGCAGGACCTCGAGGAGTTCGGCGTCCGCTACGACGAGTGGTTCTCGGAGCGCAGCCTCGCCGACGGCGGCGCGATCGACCGCGCACTGGAGCGGCTGCGCAAGAACGGCGTCGTCTACGAGAAGGACGGCGCGCAGTGGTTCCGTGCGACCGACTTCGGTGACGAGAAGGACCGCGTCGTGGTGCGCGAGAACGGCATCAAGACCTACTTCGCCTCCGACATCGCGTATCACCTGCACAAGCGCGAGCGCGGCTTCGAGCAGCTGCTCGACGTGCTCGGCGCGGATCACCACGGCTACATCGCGCGCGTGCGGGCGGGCCTGGTCGCGATGGGCGAGCCGGGCGAGTCGCTCGAGGTGCGCCTCGTGCAGTTCGTGACGCTGTATCGCGGCGGCGAGAAGGTGCAGATGTCCACGCGGTCGGGCGAGTTCATCACGCTGCGGGAGCTGCGCCGCGAAGTCGGCAACGACGCCGCGCGCTTCTTCTACGTGATGCGCAGCAACGACCAGCACCTCGACTTCGACATGCAGCTTGCGACGTCGCGCTCGAACGAGAACCCGGTCTATTACATCCAGTACGCCCACGCGCGCGTGTGCAGCGTGCTGCGCCAGATGCGCGAGAAGGGCTTTGCGTACGATGCCGCGCGCGGCCGGGCATCGCTTGCACGGCTCGTCGAGCCGCACGAGCAGGCGCTGCTCGCGTCGATCAGCCGGTTCCCGGAAGTCATCGAGATGGCCGCCGTGCAGCGCGCGCCGCACGCTCTGGTCCACTACCTGCGCGAAGTCGCCAACGACTTCCACACGTACTACAACGCCCACCAGTTCCTGGTCGACGACGCGGAGCTGCGCGACGCGCGGCTGACGCTGATCCAGGGACTGCGGCAGGTGATCCGCAACGGCCTCGGCCTGCTCGGCGTCTCCGCACCGGAGGCGATGTGACGTGACGCAGGGCAAGACGCTGAGCCGTGACTACAAGCACGTAAAGCGCCACACGCCGGGAGGGCCGGGCTTCAGCGGGATGACGGGGTTCGCTGCTGGCCTTGCGACCGGACTTGCGGTGGCGCTGGGCGTATTCCTGCATTACCGGAACCTGCCCGCGCTGGAGCCGCAGCCCGCGTCAGGCAAGCCGCCCGCGTCGGCACAGGCAACCGAGGCGGCCCCGCCCGCGCCGGTCGATCCGGCGAAGGACTACACGTTCTACGACGACCTGCCGCGACAGGAGGTCGAGGTGCCGAAGGCGGCCGACAAGGCGAGTGGCAAGGCCGCGCCGAACCTGCCCGCTGGCGACGTCGTGCTGCAGGCGGGATCGTTCAAGCAGCCGGCCGAGGCCGACAAGCTGCAGGCGAAGCTCGCCCAGTATGGCGTCGACTCGAAGATCCAGCGCTTCGCGCTCGAGGACGAGACCTGGTATCGCGTGCGCATCGGGCCGATCGCGACCGTGCAGGAGCTGGAGACGATCCGCTCGAAGCTGGCCGAGGCAGAGGTCGAGTCGACGCCGGTGACGCCGACCAGCGAGCAGGCCCCACCGTAAGAAAGGGGACATTCTCCTTTTCCGCCAGGCCCGGAAAAGGAGAATGTCCCCTACCCGAGGCGATGCCAGAACTGCTCGCGCAGCTTTGCCTTCAGGATCTTGCCGGTCGCCGTCATCGGCATCTCGCGCACCATGACCACGTCGTCTGGCAGCCACCACTTCGCCATCCGCGGCGCAAGGAACTCGAGCATCTCCTCGCGCGTGAGTTCCTGGCCGTCCTTCGGCACGACCACCAGCACCGGCCGCTCGTCCCACTTCGGGTGAAACGCCGCAACGGCGGCCGCGAGCGCCACCTTTGGGTGTGACATCGCGGCATTCTCGACGTCGATCGAGCTGATCCACTCGCCGCCGGACTTGATCACGTCCTTGGTGCGATCGGTGATCTTCATGAAGCCGTATTCGTCCCAGGTCGCGACGTCGCCGGTCGGGAACCAGCCGTCGGCATCGAGCACGTTGCCACCCTCGCCCTTGAAATAGCCCGATGCGATCCACGGCCCGCGAATCCACAGCGGCCCGAACGTCTCGCCGTTCTTCGGCGCGACCTTCCCTTCCGCGTCGCGCACCTGGATCTCCGCGCCGTACGGCACCCGGCCCTGCTTCAGCAGTTGCGCCGTGCGCTGCTCCTCGGGGAGCGCCAATACCTCGGCCGTGGGCGTGCTCAGCGTCCCGATCGGGCTCGTCTCCGTCATGCCCCAGGCGTGGATCGCCGTGACGCCATGCACTTCCCTCAGCGCTCTCTGCACGGCGGGCGGCAGCGCGGTGCCCGCGACGAGGCAGCGATCGAGGTCCGGCAGCGTCAGTCCGTTCTCGGCCATGTACGCGAGCAGCATCGTCCAGATCGTCGGCACGCCGACGGCAAACGTCACGCCTTCGCCCGACAGCAACTCGTACAGGCTCGCCGCATCCATCCGGTTGCCGGGCAGCACCAGCTTTGCGCCGACCATCGGGCACGCATACGGCAGCGACCAGCCGTTCGCATGGAACAGCGGCGCGATCGGCATCACGCTGTCTAGGCTCGACAGCGCGAATCCGTCGCGTTGCGACGCGCTCAACGCGTGGATCAGCGTGGAGCGATGGCTGTACAGCACGCCTTTCGGATTGCCGGTAGTGCCCGACGTGTAGCAGAGCGACGACGCCGAGCGCTCGTCGAACTCCGGCCACGCGTAGTCGTCGCTGCCGGCGGCGATCCAGTCCTCGTACGCGATCAGCGGGAGTCGATCCGACTTCGGCAGCTGCGATCGGTCCGTCAGCACGACGAAGTGCTCGACGCAGCCGATCTCCGCCGCAATCGTCTCGACGATCGGCAGCAGGTCGGCGTCGAACACCAGCACGCGATCCTCGGCGTGCCGGATGATGTACGCGATCTGCTCGTGGAACAGCCGCGGGTTCACGGTATGCAGCACGGCGCCCATGCCGGAGACGCCATAGAAACACTCGACGTGGCGGAAAGTGTTCCACGCCAGCGTGCCGATCCGGTCGCCTGGACGGATGCCCTTCGACTCCAGCACCTGGGCGAGCCGGCGCGAGCGCCGCTCGAGCGTCGCGTAGTCGGTGCGATGAATGCTGCCGTCACCGAGCCGCGAGACGACCTCGCGCCGGCCGTGATTCTCCGCCGCGTGACGGATGATCGAAGAGATCAGCAGCGGGTGATCCTGCATCAAGCCGTGCATGCGAACGCTCCCCTTCGCAGTCGATCTAGGCGCCTGATGACGCGCGAGCAGAGTCGATGCGCGACGCAATCACGCGCGTCTCGGAGAGCTGCCGCACCTCTGCGGACAGCCCCGGCCAGTTCCGCATCCGCCTCCGCCAGCGCGCGCTGCCGCGCCGCGCGCCCCGCGGCATCAGGCGCCTGGGCTCAGCGCGCTCGCCAGCAGCGCTTCCGCGTAATCGAGCCGGAAGTTAGTGTCCTTTGCACCGGCCTTCTTCTCTCCGGCGTAGTACTCGAGCGCCGGGCGCGAGCACCGTCCGCGCCTCGGCGCCACGGCCCTGGTAGGCGAGTGCCAGAGCAAGCTGAACCTGCCGGTAAGCCTTGTCTGCCGACGCGTTGCCGAAGGGGTTCAGCGGCAATGCCAGGCGCCTTCTTGCCGCCGCTTCGGCGTCCGCGTAGCGCCCCAGCCGCAATGCAGACTCGCTGACTGTGCCCAAGCGCGAGCTGCAACACGTTGTTGTGGACCCGCTTGCCGAACTGGTCCTTGGGATCGATCGCCAGCTTTTCGAGGTAGGCCACGGCTGCGGTTGCCCGATTGAACGCGCCCTGCGTTATCGCCCAGCACCAGCTCGAATCGCGCCCGTCTAACCGGAACGCGAGCCAGCGACAGCACGCGCATGGAGTTGCCCTCCGCGAACTGCTTGGCCGCCTCCTCGCTGGCTTTGACGCCACCGGCAAACGTGCGCTCCGCATCCGCGCGGCGGCCAGACGCCGCCTCGACCCACGCGAGCGCGGAACCAGGTGTCCTCCAGCTGCGGCTGCAGTGTGGACGGCAGCCGCTCGTCGTCGCCGAGCGCAAGCGTCGCGCGGGCCTGCGTCGATGGCGCGCCCCGATTTCGCCGCGCTCGAACATCCGCTCGGCCACCTGGCCGCGGCCCATGATCCAGTACTGCCAGGTGCCGAGATCCGACGGGTTGAATCGCACGACGTCCTCGCCCGCCTGCACGGCGCGATCCGCGTACTGCGCGGCTGCCGCGTCATCGTGCCGGGTGGACGCGATCTCGCCGAGCAGGTTTGCCGCCAGCGCGCGGTTCTTCATCGAGCGCATGTCGCCCGGGCGCTTGGCGAGAACCTTCTCGGCGATGTCGTAGACCTCGCGCTCGAGCCGGTCGGCGATCGTCGAGGCGACCGGCCTGCATTGCATGCCGGGCTTCGGAGTCCGCCGTGTCGGCATAGACCGAGGCCGCGGTCAGGTTCGTCGAGGTCGACGGCGCCGAGGCCGGCCAGCAGCGCACGGGCCTCGTCGCACATTGCCATGCGCTGCTCCGGCGTCGGCTGCTGATGGCTGTTGTGATTGAGGATGTCGCCGTAAGTGATTTTCAGGTCGGTCGAAGTGCCGGGCGCAGCGAGGAAGCGGTCGCAGCAGTGCGGCCGCCTGCGGCAGGTCGTCGGGCTTCGAATCCGGTCCGCCGATCACGCCCCAGACGGAGTATGGCGTGAACATCGACAGCGCAAGCCCGAGCGCGACGGCTTCGCTCTTGTCTCCGCCATCGCGCAGCTTCTGGAACAGCGCGCGCGCCTCGGCGATCCTCCTGTTGCCGCCCTCGATGTCGTCGCCTGCCAGCCGCGCGCCGCCTCCACGAATCAGCGCCATGCCGCGGTAGATCTGCGTCTGCGTCGTCACGAGCTGCGGCGGCAGCCCGTCGAAATACTTGACCGCCTGGTCCGCCAGCTTGGCTAATGGTCTCGAGCCGTCCGGTGGGCTCGAGCTCCGCGTAGAAGTCCTCGATCAGGAACCCGACGAGCTTCTCGGCATCGGCGCGTGCCTGCTGCGCCTGCACGTCGGCCTTCTTCGCGCGCTGCTGGCTGACCCAGCCGAACACCGCGCTGGCCGCCGCGACCACCATCAGCACCGCGCAGACCGCAGCGATCGTCCGCGCACGCACCAGCGCCCGCTTGGTCGCGGCCTCGCGCTCCTTCTGCGCCGCCAGCTGCCGCTCGGCCTCGTCGCGCGCCTCGCGCTCGTGCCGCAGGTCGCGGCTCGAGGCCACGACGCTGCAGAGCACGTCATGCGTGAGCTCGACCCGGCGCATGTCGAGCCGTTCCTCGATGCGCAGCAGGCGGCGATTCACGAGCTTCGCAAGTGCATCCGGCTCGGCACCCGCGGCCGCGAGCGCCTTGATCACGCGCTCCTCGGCCAGGCTCTCGCGATAGCCGGACTCCGTGAGCAGCTCGTCCTCGATCACTCGCCGCACGCCCTCGGGCTGGTCGGCGAGCGCGCGCTCGTAGAATTCCGTCAGGATCGTGTCGCGCGAGCCCGCCAGCAGGTCCGCCGAAATCTCCGGCCGCTTCTGCGCGATCCGGACGGTGTTGAGCTCGCGACAGACGAGGCTCAGCAGCGAAGGCTCGACTTCGGCATTGGCGAGCTCCGTGCCGCCGGCGACGAAGCGCACGATCGACTCGGCCACCTCCTGCGACACCAGCCGCCCGCCTGGCTGCATCACGGCGCTCAATGCCTGCGCGCCCGTCATGCGCGCGAGGCGCATCCGGTTCTGCGTGATCGAGGGCATGATGCCCTTCACGCTCTCGAGGTGCGCGAGGTAGTCCTCGCGCAGCGCGATCAGGATCCGGTAGTCGGCGCGCGCAAAGTCGAAGTCCTCGGCCGCGGCTTCGTCCTGGTCGAGCCGCTGCTCGAGCGCCACCGGCGGCCGGTTCTCGACGAGGTCGGCGAGGTCCTCGAGGAACTGCTTCGCCCTCAGGCGGCCCCGATCATCCGCCTGCGCAAGCGTGAAGATTTCCTCGAACTGGTCGAAGATCAGCAGCGGCAGCAGCGTGCGGCCGCTCGAGTCGCGCAGCAGGTCGCCGCGATGGTGCAGGAACTCCCACAGCGACTCGCCTTCGATCGCGGTGCCCGGCCGGGTCCAGTGACCGGCTGCGGCCGTCGCGCGGAAGATCGCCTGCTTGATCTGCTCCGACGGCGACGGAGAGTCCGGGTTGTAGTCCACGCGCACGTAGACCGGGCAGAACCCTTCGCCGCGCAACCGCGGCACGAGGCCGGCGCGCAGCAACGATGTCTTGCCGAGGCCCGACTGGCCGAACAGCACGGTCAGGTTCTTGCGCTGGACGCGGCGCGCGAGTTCGGCGGCCTCTTCGTCGCGACCGTGGAAATAGGCCCGCGTCTCCTCCGTGTAGGAGGACAAGCCAAGCCAGGGGTTCTCCGGGTCGATCGTAACCGACGCGGCGAGGTCGTCCTGCTGCAGGCTCATGCGCGACGCCCGCTGAAAAGATCCTTGAGTCGCCGCAGGAACTCGGGCGTCGGTTCGCCACCCGG
The DNA here is from genome assembly GCA_963776815.1 of uncultured Gammaproteobacteria bacterium. Classification (GTDB taxonomy): domain Bacteria; phylum Pseudomonadota; class Gammaproteobacteria; order Steroidobacterales; family Steroidobacteraceae; genus RPQJ01. The sequence goes on along the minus strand of CAVZNZ010000012.1, from coordinate 538,500 downwards.
CATCCGGGTGATGTGCAGCGCCCGGAACTTGTCGGGCACCAGGGCTTCCGACTCGGGTGTGTCGTCGATGCAGACGGGCAGGATGAACACGCCACCCTCGGCGATGTTCAGCGAGCGATCGACGGCGTAGCTCCACTCGCGCCGGAAATACGCTTCATGCCGGCGCTGCGTCGTCGCCGAGATCACAGGCACGAAGAAGCTGCAGCGCCCGATGTTGGCGCGGATCTTGCGGTCGTAGTCGTCGCCGCCTTCGAGGCGGTCGAGGTCGAACCAAGTCGTGAGGCCCGCGGCATCCATCGCCGCCTTGAGCCGCTGCACCGCGGGCAGGTCCTCGCGCGCATAGCTGATGAAGATCGCGTGCTCCGGCATCTCGCGCGACGGCGGCAGGAATCGCTGCGGAACGACGCTCGGGCCGGACGCAGACGGCGTGCCGCCCTGGCGCTTCGTCCAGCGCGCGTGCAGTTCCGCGACGAACGCTTCCGCGCCGCCGTAGACGCGCGTGCGCACGCTCACCTGCTGCAGGAATGCCACGAGCCGGTCATCCTTCATCGTGTGGTCGTCGGCGAGCACCTCGCCCACGTCGCGCGGGTCGGACAGGCGCTTGCGCTTGGCCATGCGCAGGAACAGCCGCGCGAGCCAGTTCGAGAAATCGCTGCCGATCAGCAGCAGGTGGTTGTGCTCGAGCTCGTGGAACAGCTTCTCGGGCGTCAGGTGCTCGGACTGCAGCGCGCAGATGAACTCGAGCATGTCCTCGTCGGACACGACGTAGGTCGGCGACGCCGAGAGGCGCCCGAGCAGGTGGTAGACGACGGCGCGCTGCAGCTGGCTGCGCTCGGCAGGCAGGTCGGCGACGCGATTCGGCGCATACGCGATCACTTCGGCCGTCGGCTGCCCGCCATAGCGCTCGAGGTTCACCGCCTTTTCGAGCAGCGGATCGAACGTCGTGGTGATGAAGAGATCGAAGTCGGTGATCTGCGCGAGCTGCCTGAGCGCGAGCGGCGGCTCGAACTCGACCTCGCGCATGATCGAGCGCAGGCGCGTGTAGGCTTCCTCGCGGCGGCCGCGCTGGCCGAGGTAGGCGCAGACGACGTCGTTCAGCGTGAGCGGCTGCGGCAGTACGCTCGGATCCACCGACAGCTTGGCCGCGAGCTTCTCGGCCAGCCACTCATACAGCGGCCGCAGGCCGCGGTCCGTCTGCACGCGCAGCAGGTCGGGACCGATGATCGGGATGACCCGCTTCTCCTCGATGTAATTGAGGAGATCGTCCCAGGCGTCATCGTCGAACAGTTCGTGAGCGCTCAGCGCAGCCGTCATGCAGTGTTCCTTCCGCTGGGGCTGGAATGGCGACCGCGGCGGACAGGGACCGAGAGCTGTCGGGCACGCGCAGTCGTTGCTGCGGCGCAACGGATAAAAGGCGCCCTCGCCCTCCTCTTCGGTCGGCTTGCCGGGCATGTTCTCCCCCTAGGCTGCGCCGAGTGTAGCGAGATTTGCGGCGGAAGCGATGCTTTGTGCGCTGCGGCAGGCCCGATGCCGGCTCAGTTCGCCGGGGCCGAGGGCCGGGCGTCCGGCCAGCGGCGCCCCAGTTCGTCGACGATCGCCTCGCGGACGGCGGTGACACCCTGGGCGACGTCGTTTGCCTGGGTCAAGGCACCCCAGCTGACCAGGGACCGGTACCAGACCTTGTTGGCCAGGACCCCGCGCTCCGGTGAGTCCGGCGCCAGTGTCCAGAGCCTGTCGTTCTGCACGCCCACCGGAACCCCCACCAGTTCGCTGAATCGTTTCGTCCTCCTTCTGGCATGACGGCAGGTTGCTGGTCGGTCGCGGTGCGACGAGCCCGTTGTCCATCATGTACTGCGCGAACATCTGATCCACGAAGACCAGGTTGTTACGATCGATGATGACCGACCAGCGCTCGTTCGCCTCGTACAGCCCGACGATGCGATCCCGTAGTTCGACGTTGCGGATCAGGCGTGCGTTCCCGGTGCCGACCAGGTTCGAGTAAGTAGGGTGACTGAGGCGCAACGTGCGGCGGCTCATCAGGCGAGTCACCGCCCGCGCGACGCCCTCCTTGTCCTTGACGTCCGGCTCGGTGCGAAGGGCCCGGTAGGCCATCACGCCGTCCGCAACCTGGCTCTGGTGGTAATCCGCGAATTCCTTCAGCACCGTGAGGTCGCGATCGAGATCGCGCACGATTCCCTCCAGGTACTGGCGCTCCGTCTGCGCGTCGCGCCGATCCTCGATCCAGCCGTTCACGGCCAGCGCAATCAGGATGCCGACGACCAGCAGCACCAGTTCGACCAGCACCTGCCCCCAGCGCAACTCGCGAAAGTCGCTCGTGATGCGGCGGATCGGCAGCATGCGTCAACCCCGTCGCACGACCGCGTCGGCGTGCTCGGCAAGCCCCTTCTGCGCCAGGTACTCGCGGTTCCAGAACCGCGACAGGTACTTCTGGCCGCCGTCGCAGAGGATGGTGACGATCGTGTGGCCCGGGCCGAGCTCGCGCGCGACTTTGACCGCCGCCGCGACGTTCGTGCCGCTCGTGCCGCCGAGGAATAGTCCTTCCTCCTGCAGCAATCGATAGCCGGTGCGGACGATCTCGGCGTCCTCGATCCGCACTGCGTCGTCGATCGGCGCGCCTTCGAGGTTGGCCGTGACGCGGCCGATGCCGATGCCCTCGGTGACCGAGCTCGAGCCCTCCGACTTGAGCGCGCCGGTCTTCACCCAGTTGTAGAGCGCGCTGCCCATCGGGTCGGCAAGCACGATGCGCGCTCCGGGCTTCTGCTGCTTCAGGTAGCGCGACACGCCGCCCAGCGTGCCGCCCGTGCCGGTGGCGCAGACGAACGCGTCGATGCGGCCGTTCGTCTCGTGCCAGATCTCTGGGCCGGTGGTGGCGTAATGCGCGTCACGGTTCGCGGTGTTGTCGAACTGGTTGCCGCAGACGGCGCCCTCGATCGCAGCGGCGACGCGCGGCGCGAGCTTCTGGTAGTGGTTGTCGTCGGCGTACGGGACGGTCTTGACGACCTGCACCTCGGCGCCGAGCGTGCGCAGCAGCGCCGCCTTCTCGGGCGACTGGTTGTCCGGCATCACGATCACGCAGCGGTAGCCGCGGGCATTGCACAGGTGCACGAAGCCGATGCCGGTGTTGCCCGCGGTGCCCTCGACCAGCGTGCCGCCCGGCTTCAGCAGCCCCTTGCGCTCGAAGTCCTCGAGGATGCCCGAGCGCCGCGCGGTCCTTGACCGAGCCGCCGGGGTTCAGGAACTCGGCCTTGCCGAGGATCTCGCAGCCCGTCTCGTCGCTGAAGGTGCGGAGGCGGATCAGGGGTGTGTGGCCGACGGTGTCGGCGAAGCCATTGCGGACGGTCATGGTTCACTGCGCCAGGGGAAGACCCGGGCATTCTAGCGGCAAGATCTTGTTCAGTCAGTACTCCGGTCGCAGCGTCCACTTTGTGGCGAGGCACGCATCACGAGCGTCTTCTCGTCGCGTGACGAGGCGTCGCGTGAGACCCGGCGCGGTTTGATGCTCCGTCTGCTTCGACCACGATGCCCAGATGCCAGAGGTCAAACTGCTCGAGCGGACCTGACGACACCACCGGCAATTGAGGTGCGATCGACCCCGTCTCGTGCGACCGTTCGAGCTGCCGCATTGCGAAGGCCGACTCGCCTCGTGCAGTTCACCTTCCCTTGTCCATCGCTCGATCTCGGCTGCCTTGCGGCGCGCGAGTGCCAGCTCGCTTCTTTCCGTCTGGACTCAATTCGCCTCAATCTGGGCGTGCAGCCTGGCTGCCTTGTCGTACTCGCCCAAGCGGAACGCTTCCTCGCGCTTTAGGTCTCGTCTGGCTTGACCCCGAACCTCCATCGCAAGAGACTTCGACCAGTCCTCTCGTTGCTGTCGAGTCGCTCAAGGAATCCGCGGATCCCGTCGAGAGCATCTCGACCAATCTGGTGCAGGAGCTCAGCCAGTTGAGTCAACCGTGCACGACTTCCTGCTGCGTCTGAGTTGCCCAGCGCCGATAGTCTGCCTTTCTTGGCCGTGCGGCACGAAGTACCGCGGAAGCGAAAAACTCCCGCCGCCGAAGTGGAACTCAAGGACCAGCTCTAGGACTGCTGGTCGTGAAAGATCACGACTTCTACGCCGTGCCTCACTCCGAACGAGCGACTCGTCGGACTCCAGCGGCCGGAAGCCAACTCTCTCGGGCCGCTGATATTGCTACCAACGGACGGTCGCACGGAATCCGGTTCCGGGCGTCCCGAGGAGCGCGAGTCACTGGAGCAGCATCTTGTCCGCTCATGGTCACGGCTCCGGAGGCAACCAGTAGTTCGATCAGCCATCAAGGACCTCCGCGATCCCGCAGCAGCGATCTCTCCGCGTTCAGGAAAATCCGCCAGAATTGTCGCCGGCGAATGTCGCGCACCGGCAATGCCGCGCCGCATTTCTGAGCGCAATCGCCCGAGTTCTGCGTCCCATTGGGCTCGGTTTGCCGCGATCCGGAAGACGATCGAGCAGCGAGCCGGAATCCGTCCGGGGATCGCCCGGTCTTTTACGCGTCCGATCACCGTCGTGGCAACATCTTCTGCCGCTTCGAGCTTCCGAGCTTGCCTTCTTGTGATGGGAAGAAGCGTCATTCTTCGAGCAGATACGAGCCCATCGGGTCCTGGTAATCGAATACGAGGTGCGAGATTCAGCGAGATCTGCGAGCGTCCAGCGTGAAGGAGACGGGACCGCGTCTACGATGCGCGGGAGGCCGTCACAACGATTTCTTCGGTAGCCGTTCCTGCATCTGGAGCGGGTCGACTTCCGGGGGCGCCGGTTGCCGGATCCGCGTGCGCCGTCTCACCCGGCGACAGATCCGGGCCTCCGCGATCCCTCGCCCGACGCGCTCGGAGGACGAGACATATCCAGCACCGGAGTTCACGAAGACGCTGACCAGCGAATCCGTCAACCGCGACGCCTGCACGACGACTGTCTCCATCAAATTGCGGAAGCAGTAGTCGGGAGCGAAGGCTCCGGGCGGCGCACTGTTGAAGCACACGAACCCGGACGGATCGGTGTAGCGCAACGGGTTGTTGCGCACGTAGCTGTACCGGTTCCACGACTGTGCGTCGTACGGTGCCTGCACGACTGGATCCGGACTGAGGAAGCGGCCCAGGACCGGGTCGTACACCCGTCCGTTCATGTGGATGACGCCGAGGTTGTCGACGTGCTCGTGGTCCGTGAAGCCGCGCGGCGTCGTGGACTGAACCTGCTGCCACTCCGCGCTGGTCGGCGATGACGTCGACCAGTTACCCGAACGGCGCGCCCCGAATGGCTGGTTCGAAGTCCTCGCGAGCAGTGCACCCGAGGACGACGTGAATCCATCCACTCCGCCCAGGTGGTCCTCGAGCAGGTAGACGGTCGTCGGCATGGCGCCGGCTGTCCTCGTGTGCACGGCCACGCGGCGGCCATCGGCGACGATGTAATGCCGCTGACTCAACGTCCCGTTGCGCATCACGCGCTCATAAAGGCCGCCGCCCGCGTAAACGGTTTCCGTGGTCTCGCTGGCACCACGTGCAACCTGGCGGATGCGCGACCGGTCAGGACCATAGTCGAAGTAAGCGTAGTTTCCGCTTGGGTGCATGATGCGGATCGGCAGGTCGTAGCTCGACCACGTGATCGTCGTGCCGTTCGCATTCACGACGTCGCCGTTGGCGTCATACGAGTACGTGTTGGAGCCAGCAGCCACGACGGCGTGCTTGCGCGAAGGGTGGTACGTGTACTGCCCGACGTCCGACTTGTAGGTGACGTTGCCGAGCTCGTCATAATCGACGTCCACGGTCGCACCGTTCGAGCTGCGCATCACGTCGAGTCGATCGCGCGTGTCGTAGGTGAATTGCTCGTACACGCCGAGATTGCCCTCCTGCCGCGACGACAGGTTGCCGGCCGCGTCCCAGGCGAGCCTCAGGTCCTGGAAGGTGCTCCCGCCGCCGGGCCCCGACATCCGACTGCCGAGCAGCCCGGTCACCGGGTCTATTCCGCTTGCGACGCGCACGCCGTTGCCGAGCGTCTCGCTCGTCACCTGCCCGCGTGCGTCCAGCGAACCGAGCTGCCAGAACGTCGTCGCGGGATCATCGGCGTTGGTGACTCGTACCAACCGCCCACGGTCGTAATGCTGACGGACTCGCAGCGGCAGGCCCGACACGGACGGATAGGTGATCGTGTCCAGCATGCCGGTCGTCGTGTCATATGTGAAACGGGTAGCGAGCGTCGCGCCAAACGCGGACGCCAGCCGCGCCGACGGGCGTCCGAGGCTGTCGTATTCAAAGCTCTCCTGGAACCCCGGGCTCGAAACACTTGCCAGCGAACCGATGTTGCGCAGCGTCGCCGAGTTGCCCCACGTCCAGTAGGTCGTGCCCTCCGGTTCCTGCCGCGAGATACGGCGCGACAGCCGGTCGTACGCCAGCGTTACCGTCTGCCCGCGGGCGTTCGTCTCCGACTGCAGGTCTCCAAAGGCCGTGTACCGGAACGTGCGCAGGCCCGAGTCGACGTCGCTGATGCTGGTGCGCTGTCCGCGCACGTCATAGGTCATCGCCGTCTCGTTGCCGCGGAAGTCGCGCACTTTCACGAGGTTGCCGAAGGCGTCGTATTCGAAGTCCGTGTCCGCGTTGCCTGGATCGACGGTCTGGATCACGTTGCCGCGCGCATCGTGACGCTTGACCGTTGCGCGCCCGAGCGCGTCGGTAAGCGACGTAGTCAGCCCGGCGTACTGCCATCGCGTAGCGACAGGGCGTGGGATCCGCGCCGCTGGCCGGACGTTCTACTCGAATCGGCCGTCCGAGAAGATCGTATGAGTAGCTCGTCCAGTAGGCGGGCGTACCGCAGCAAAGGCCGGGGACGCTGCGCTGGGCCAGCAGTCCGCGATTCGAGTAACGGTTCACCGTCATGACCGAGCCGCCGGGCTGCTCGGACTGCCTGTAGACCTCGCGGTCCAGCATGTCGAAGCCGACGGTGGAAGCTGCGAATCGGCAGCCCACCGAATGCCTGTTCGCTCGACGTCACGAATCGCACGGCAGTCGGCGCGAGGCAATTCGTTCCGCACGTGCCGCGCGTCGTTTCCGTGAACGTGCCGTCGGGACCCGTCTCGCGCGTGAGGCGCCGGAACGAGTCGTACTGCCACATGGTCACGAGCCCATTCGGGTCCGTCACGCTCATCGGCAGGCCCTGCACCGGGTCCCAGTTCGCGGTAGTGCGCTGGCCTTCCTCGTCGGTGCGCGCGGCAAGGAATCGACCGGAGCTCGACCAGTCGAATCGACGCGTCCGCGCAGTCTGCCCGCTTGCGCTCGCAGTGCGCGCCACGAGGTTGCCGAAGGAGTCGTAGCCCAGGTCCGTGGTCACCCGCAGATCCGGATTGCCCGGTTCGTCGACGCGTTGCGTCACACGACACAGGGCGGGATCGATCGACTGAGTCAACGAGCGCGTAAGCGGCGTGCCGCCGGCCAGCGAGTGGAACCGCGTGATCGTGATCGTTCCGGGTCGGCCAAGACACCAGCGCGACGCGTCGTTCGTGACCGAGTCCAGCATCAGGCGCTCGGTATGCGTTGCGCCCGGATTCAGGCCCGTGGCTCCCCTCCGTGGTGGTCGAGTTGCGATACGTGACCGTGCCGAAGGAATCGACCCGGCTGTATACCGACGTACTCGCAACCAGCGCTCCGTCGAGCTCGTAGCGCTCCGTGGTCGATGTCGAGACATACGGGAAACTGCGCGACTCGCCCGCCGAGCCCAGCGGCAGCGATGCCCAGCCGAAGCGCACGCGACTGACGACGGACCCGTTGGGTTGCTGCACCGTCACTGCCGCCAACGCTCCGATACGATCGTAGGCGGACGGGTCCTGCAGTCGATCTTCGATCGTGACCAGGCCCGACCTCGAGTCGGTAACGCGTTGTCGCGCAAACCCGAGGAACCCACGCCCGCGCAGGTCCAGCTTCGCGCCTTCATAGGTGCGCGACTCCGAGTAGGTTCCGCCGATGCCGTCCGAGCGAACGAGTCGCGACACGACGTAATCCGGAGCGGCGAAGTGGATTACCGGATAGCCGGCGCTGCCGCTGGCGCAGTGGACGTCCGGCCGCGTGAGAGGCGCGTACACGAACTCGGCGCGCACGCCGTAGCCATCGATGACAGTCGCGAGGAAATCGGGAACCCCGGCGTTGTGCAGGCGCTGTGCCGCGGTTGCGGTCGCCTGCAGCAGGTCGACGAGGCCATCACCGTCCGCGTCGAGCACCAGGGGCGACAATCGCGACGTTCGCCGACGACATGCCGGTCATCCGGCACGTTTCGAGCGACGAGCCGAGCGAGCGGCACACCTGCCACTCACCGCTGCCCGGGCAGGAGCAGGTCCATGCGCCCGTCGCCGTCCCAGTCAGTGATCACCGCCCGCCCGTCGGCGTTCGTCGCGGGCGCTGAAGCTCGTGCGAAGCCCGGTGATCCCGGCCTCCGACGCTTCTCTCCGGCCCGTGCCGACCATCAGGCGCCAGTAGTTACCGTTAGGGGAATATGCGATGTCGGTCAGGCCATCGCCGTTGAAATCCGCCAGCAATGGATCCGGCGCAGCCTCGAGCTGCACCTGCGGCACGAGCGAATTGCCCTTGGACGCGAAGACCTGCCAGCGATCGGACCAGTACGGCGTGCAGCCGGATACCCCGCCGCAGCCGTCCGCCTGGACGCGGACCAGCAGGTCACCACGCCCGTCACCATTGAAGTCCGCGTTGCGGACCGCCGATCGATAACGCTGCTTCGACGTGCTGAACGGCGCGGCCGACAGGCGCGTGCCCACCGGTGCGGTCCAGAGAACAGCCTCGGCAGCGAAACTGACGACACCGCCTGCGGTCAGGTTGCGGCGCCAGAAGATGGCGTTGGCCGAGTCCTTTGCGTAGACGAAGTCGTCGAGCGCATCGCCGTCGATGTCGACGAGCGCCGTGCCGCCGGCGGGAGCAACGTTGGCCACGCCCGTCGTCGAATACGAATAGCCGGTGGACGTCGAGCTGCGCAACCAGTGCCATTCGCTGCCGGAGCCCGGCACGACGACGTCCCGGCGGCCGTTGCCGTCGAGGTCGCCCGACAGCGCCTGCGTCGCCACGCTGCCTCTGGCCGAGCCCGTGTCGAGCGGCGTGCCGGCAAGGCCGGCGACGCTCCCGTGCAGCAGCTTCCAGCTCGAGCTGTTCGAGTCGAACCAGGCGAGGTCCTCGTAGCCGTCGCCGTTCATGTCGCCGGCGATTGCGCCGGACAGCGCGGCAGCACCGAGTGTCAGCGGTGCCTCGGTGGTCCAGCCCGGCGCGGATGTGCCCCAGGTGAAGTTCGTCGGCTGCAGGCACGCCGAGCCGGCGCATTCCTGGAGGCGCGACAGCCGACTGCGAGCCGTTGCACCGGACGCGTCGTATGACAGCAAGTAGCTGCGCAGCACCGTGCCGTAGACGTGCTGCGCGTCGATGCGCGAGAGGCGGTAGACCTCCTGCACCATGCCGCCCGCGACGAAGCCGGATGGCTGGTCGCCGGCGGTCCGGTTCTCGTACGTGAAGCGAATCGAGTAGTACGGAGCAGCTGCCGACGTTGACGTTGCCGGTGTAGTCCACTCGCGATGGCCGGTAGCTGCCCGTCGCCGTGTCCTCGGTGTAGACGAAGTCGATGTAGTTGCCGCTGCGATCGAGGATGCGGTTCAACGCCCACTCGCGCGGCGTGGCGCTGCCCAGCGACTCGATGCGCGAATCCTGGGTCGCGCCGTACTGGTAGATGAGGCCGTCTCGGCGCTCGACCTGGAACCACGCCGCGCCACTGCCGGCCGTCCCATTGGCGGTGACGCGAGAGAACGTCTCGACCTCGGTCTGGTACTGGGAGCCCGCGAAACCGTAGGTGCCCGCAGTGAGCCGGAGCCGCTGGCCATCGAGACACAGGCGGTCGCCGGCGTCGAGGCCGACCGCGGACGGCGAGCCGTCCTGTGCGATCGTGCCGCCGCAGCGGCGTATGGCCGAGAACCCTGTGAGACGGAAGCCCACACCGAGCAGGCCGTTGCCGCCTGCGGTGGTCGTAGACGATCGCGAGTTCCGGTGCCAGCCCATTGGTGCCCGGCGGCAGCACGAGAGGGACGGTGTATCGCGCCGCGCCCGACGTCGAGACGCTCGCCTCCCCGCTCGTGCGACCGACGGCCGTCTGGGCCTGCGCCGCGGCGCCCGCGCACATGCCCAACACCCACACGCTCCATCGCGACCCTGCGAATCGTTTCATGGCGGCTACCTTCCCTGGTGGCGTTCCTGCACGGTGCAGGCTTCCTGGTGTGCATTGATACGCCGCGGCGAGCCGCGAGTCGCCGCGAGAAACTGTCGTGATTACGTCGAAATGGAGTCCGCGTGCGTCGGGCCCGACGCGCCGATCGAGTTGTCGCAACTGGATCGCCTCGGACACGTGCTGCGGCGAGGACGCATTCGCAGGCCGCGAGATCCGCGATCGTCCGCGCCACGCGCAGCACGCGGTGATAGGCACGTGCGGACAACGCGAGCTGTCGCATCGCCCTGTCGAGTATCGCGACGGCGTCTTGCGTTGCGCGACTCGCCGTCAGCACGTCGACACCTTCGATGCGCGAATTGGCGCGTCCCTGCCGTTGCCAGCTGGATCGCGCGCGCCTGCTCGACGCGCATCGCGACACTTGCGCGACGACTCCGCCGACGCCGTCGCCGGCAATCGCTTCCGGCGAGACGCGTGGCACATCGACGTGCAGGTCGATGCGATCGAGCAGCGGCCCGGAGATCCGGCCGCGGTACGCCGCGATGCGCTCGGGCGTGCAACGGCACGGCGCGGAACGGTCGCCAAGGTGGCCGCACGGGACAGGGATTCATCGCGGCCACGAGCTGGAAGCGCGCGGGGAACTTCGCCTGGCGCGCCGCCCGCGAAATCACGACGTGCCCGGATTCGAGCGGCTCGCGCAGCACTTCGAGCACGCTGCGGTCGAACTCCGGCAGCTCGTCGAGGAACAGCACGCCGTTGTGCGCGAGCGAGATCTCGCCCGGCCGCGGGTGGCCGCCGCCACCGACGAGTGCGATCCCGGAGGCGGTGTGATGCGGCGCGCGGAACGGACGACGTCGCCACTCGTCGCGACGGAACCCGGACGTCGTGAGCGAGCGCACCGCCGCCGTCTCGAGCGCCTCGTCCTCGCTCATCGGCGGCAGGATGCCCGGCAGCCGCTGCGCGAGCATGCTCTTGCCGGCGCCCGGCGGACCGATCAGCAGCAGGCTGTGCTCGCCGGCCGCGGCAATCTCGAGCGCGCGCCGCGCGTACTCCTGGCCGCGCAGATCGGCGAGGTCCGGGCCATCGGACTCAGCGACTGTCTTCGTCGGCTCCGCCGCCTCGAGCAGCGGCCGCATGCCGCGGGCGAAACTTGCGACTTCCCGCAGGTGCCTGGCACCGAATATCCGGCCGCGCTGCGCAAGCGCCGCTTCGGCGAGGTTGCCCTCGGGCAGGATGATGCTGTGCCCGGCGCGCGTGCCCTGCAGCGCCGTCGGCAGCACGCCGCGGATTGCGTGCAGGTCGCCGCCCAGCGACAGCTCGCCGTAGAGTTCGGTCCGGTCGAACGGCCCCTGCGGCAGCTGCGCCGACGCGACCAGGATGCCGATTGCGATCGGCAGGTCGAACCGCCCGCCTTCCTTCGGCAGGTCGGCCGGCGCGAGATTGACGGTGATGTGCCCCGGCGGGAAGATCGAAGCCGCTGTTGATCAGCGCGGCCCGGACCCGGTCCTTGCTTTCCTTGACCGCCGTCTCGGGCAGCCCGACGATCGAGAATGCCGGCAGCCCGCTGCCGACGTGGACTTCGACGCGTACCAGCGGCGCCTCGAGGCCCTGCTGCGTGCGACTGAGGATCGAGGCGAGCGTCACGGGCAGTCTCCGGGCAGAAAGTTGCCCGCAGCCTACGGACCTGCCTCCGGTCGCGGTCAACGCGCGAATCGGCACGGAAACGCCCAATAAGGCTTTCGCTAGAATGCCGCGATGAAACTCCACCAGCTCCGCTACCTCGCCGCGGTCGCCCAGACCGGCCTCAACATCACGGCCGCCGCCGAGAAGCTGCACACCTCGCAGCCGGGCGTGTCGAAGCAGATCAAGCTGCTCGAGGACGAGCTCGGCTTCCAGATCTTCGTGCGCGACGGCCGCAACCTCTCGCGCGTCACGCCCGCCGGCCAGCAGGTGATCGACCGCGCGGTGCGCATCCTGCGCGAGGTGCAGAACATCAAGCGCCTGTCGGACGACCTGAAGGACGAGTCGCGCGGCACGCTGTCGATCGCCACCACGCACACGCAGGCGCGCTACGTGCTGCCCGAGGTCATCAAGGCAGTTCCGCGACCAGTACCCCGAGGTGCGGCTGCACCTGCACCAGGGCACGTCCGAGCAGATCGGCGAGATGGCCGCGCTCGACCGCATCGACTTCGCGATCGCCACCGGCTCGCAGTCGCTGTTCGAGGGGTTCTCGCTGCTGCCCTGCTACCGCTGGCACCGGCACGTCGTCGTGCCGAAGTCGCATCCGCTCGCGAAGGTGAAGAAGCCGACGCTGAAGCAGCTCGCGGCGCACCCGATCATCACTTACGTCTTCAGCTTCACCGGGCCGTCGTCGCTGCACGACATCTTCGCGAAGGAAGGGCTCGTGCCGAACGTGGTGCTCACCGCGCGCGACGCCGACGTGATCAAGACCTACGTTCGCCTCGGGCTCGGCATCGGCATCGTCGCGAGCATGTCGGTGGACCCGACGCGACGACGCCGACCTGGTCGAGATCGACACGTCGCACCTGTTCCCGGCGCACACGACGTGGATCGGCTTCCGCCGCGGCGGGCTGCTGCGCAAGTACCAGCTCGACTTCATGCAGCTCTTTGCGCCGCACCTGACGCGCCGGCTGATCGAGCGGGCGGCGCATGCCGCGACGCAGGCGGACGTGGACGAACTCGTCGCGGGGCTCGAGTTGCCGGTGAAATGAAAAGGGGCGCGCAGCCCGTCCCTGCGCCGCGCGCCCACCGAAGCCGGGCTACTTTGCGGTCTTGATCACGCCCTTGATGTCGAACGTGCCGACGTGAATGGCGGATCCTGCAGAGGATGTTGGAGCGGATCGTCAGCGAGCCCGTCGCGCCGGCGAATCGGCCCCCCCGCCGACGACGGTCATCGGGCCGCAGAACGATGCGGTGAATCGTCTGCGGGTCGAATCCCGCGGCGCCCGAGTACTCGACGAGGACGCCGTCCTCGCGGAGAAGAACAGCGCCGCCTAGCCCTTGATGTGTCCCGGCCCTCCGCGTATCCAGGTAGTCGCAGCTCTCGATGGCGATGACCCTGCCGTTCGGCAGGCCTGCCGCGCCCAGGCTGCCGTCTCGGTGACGTGCGGTTTCCGTGGGTATACGGGATCCAGTTCTCGGGTGTCCACTGGATGCCGAACGTGGCATTGACCGGCACGGCCTCGCCGGCCAGTGCGGCGGCCGATACCAGCCAGGCGGCAGTAATACGAAAGGGCCCTGAGCATTGCCTTCATGTGTCTCTCCTTTTCTTCTCGAGTTCGATCGCTTCGGTCCGACGGCCTCGATGGCCGGTCTCGTCCGCGGCCAAGCTTCCCCACGACCGGGACGCGGGACTACACCAATTAAGGGGGAGTCGGTAGATTTGACACGCCACCGCCAGAGAACGGCCGGACTGCCAGATGCGATTCCGTGAAGCCACCGACTCCGACATCCCGGCGATCGCCGCGACGTTCGATGGCCGTAACGCGCTACCGCTCGAGCCGCGGGTCCGGCAGGCGCTTCCGGGCCTGCTGGCGCAGCTGATCTCGAGCCCGGCGTGCACGCTCACTGTTTTCGAGGACGACGGCCGGTCCGGGATGCACGTCGTCTCGTTCGCCGGCGGTATCTTCGTTCGCGACGAGTTGATCGACGAATATCTCGCCGCCCCTTATCCAGGGCTGGTGTCGGCCGTGCTGGCCGCGCTGCTGGATGGCCGCCGACCCCTGCTCACCGAGGACGAGATCCGTCAGTCGAACTCGAGCGTGGGCCTGGCCCTCGCCGTTTTCCCGATGCCTTACGGTCGCCGCGAATGGGACGACCCGCAGGTGCAGGAACTGCGCAAGCTCGCACCCCAGGCCATGATGCGTGACATCGGCGGCTACCGGCTGCGCGCGATCTACTACGAAGTGTTCACCGACGAAGCCGCCCGGTACATCCAGGCGGGCGGCTACAGGCTGCTGAATGACTTCTCCGGCCGGGCAGGCACGGGCGGCCTCGGCGCCGACTGCCGGCCGCGCATGCTGCGACTGACGCGCGCCGACCTGCCGCCCGGCGCGATGAGCATGGCCACGCAGATGTTCGACCCGCCGCAGGTCCGGCTCGGCCTCACGCCGGCCGAGCAACGGGTCGCGCTGCGTGCGTTACGCGGCGCGTCGGACCGCGCCATTGCCGAGGCGCTCGGCCTGTCGACCGAGACCGTTCGTTCGAACTGGCGGTCGATCTACCAGCGACTCACGCACGTGCTGGCGGATGTCGAGGCCCCGGCGCACGAACCGGACGATGCCTCGCGCGGCCTGGAAAAACGCCGTGTCGCGATCGAGTACCTGCGCCAGAACATGCACGAACTGCGCCCGACGCTCAGGTCGCCTCGCAGCAACCGCCCGCGCGTTACTTGACGGGAGTCGCCGGAGTCTTGAGCTCCGTCAGCACGAGCTCGAACGGCGTGCTGCCGAGGTTCTCGATCAGGTGCTTGCCGGCCGGGTGCCACATCGCCTGCCCCGCCTTCACGTAGGGCTCGCCCGTCCGCCGTCCGGCAGCGTGATCCGGATGTGGCCATCGGTCAGGTACACCCCGACGCTGGCCGGGTGCTCGTGCATGACGGATTCTTCGTGCGGGCCGTAGACCACCCGCAGCACGCGCACCTGGTCGTTCTCGAACTCCACCGTGTAGTGCTTCGAGTCCGCGGCCACGGCGTCCTGGCCTCGAGCCGTGTGAGTGGCTGCCAACTGCAGCGCCATTGCCGCGGCGCAGGCCAGCACCATCCTGCGCGCAGTCAGCGTCTGATATCTCTTCATGGCTCGGTCCTCTTGAGGCATCCTTGGACTACTCGCGTCTGCCGTGGGGCATGGCCGCGAGAATAGCGCGGCGCTGACTCTCGAAGGAGGCAATGATGGAACGTGGAGCCCAGACACGAGGCCGGTATGCGGCGATGCTCGAAGGCGCCGAGCGAATCGAGATCAAGGCGACCGTCCCGCAGAAGCAGGTCAAGGCGGCGCTGGCCCGCTACAAGCTGACGCAGAACAACGACGATGAGCGCTTCATCTATTTCTTCGACACGCCGCAGCTCGAACTGCTGAAGGCGGGCATCATCGCCCGTGCGCGGCGGGTCGTCGGTGACGAGCACGACAGCACGATCAAGTTCCGGCCGGTCGACGCCGCGAAGGTGGCCAAGCGCTGGCGCAAGTTCCGCGACTTCAAGATCGAGGCGGATGCCAGCGAGAAGGGCGTGGTCAAGTCCGCGTCGTTGACGATGCCGGTGGCGAAGGGGCTGATCAAGCGCGTGGTCGCTGGCGAGAAGCGCATTGCCGCTCTGTTCACCGAGGAGCAGGAGGAATTCCTGAAGGAGATGGCCGGCCGCGTGCCCGATCTCACGAAGCTCGCGGTACTCGGGCCGCTGCACGCGCAGCGCTGGGACTTCGAGGACCCCGCCTGCCCCTGGCCGATCACCGCGGAGCTGTGGCGCAGGGCCGACCGCGCGACGCTGATGGAGGTTTCGGTCAAGGCCCCTGCCATCCAGGGCGCGGCGGTCATGGCCGGATTCATGGCGTTCCTGGCCGAGGTGGGTGCGGAACGGGACAACAGCCAGCAGGCAAAGACGCACTGGGCGCTCGACCATTACGCGGCCCGGCTGAGAAAGCGGGCTGCAGCAAAGCCTCGAGCCGGGGCGAAGACTGTAGCGAAGCGCAAGGCGCCACGCAAGGCCGCAAGCCACAAATAGCATTCGGCATCCCGGGCCCACCCTGATTCGTCGCCAGTTGCCGACACCCTGTCGCTAGGGGCCCGGCCTGCGCCGCGCGTAGGATGGCGACTCCGCCACGCCTGGAATCGCACTTGTTCCGCTGGTTCGAAAAGCTCGTCACGCCGTATCCGGAGGCCGCGCCCGTCGCGCCGCCGCAGGGCTTCTTTGCGTTCCTGTGGGCGTGCTCCGAGGGACTGCGCCCATACATCCTCGCGATGACGCTCTGCACCGCGGTGATCGGCGCGTTCGAGGCGCTGCTGTTCGCGATGCTCGGCCGAATCGTGGACTGGCTTTCGGGCGTCGAGCCGTCACAGATCTGGGTCGCACACCGCGGCACGCTGTTGATGCTCGGCGGCATCCTTGCTGCGAGCGTGCTGCTCGTCGCGCTGCAGACGATCCTGAAGCACCAGACGCTCGCCGCGAACTTCCCGATGCGGCTGCGGTGGAACTTCCACCGGCTGTTGCTCGGCCAGAGCATGAGCTTCTACCAGGACGAGTTCGCCGGCCGCGTCGCCACCAAGGTGATGCAGACCGCGCTCGCGGTGCGCGACACGTGGTTCACGGTCGCGGACATCCTGGTCTTCACCGTCATCTACTTCGTGACGATGGTGTCGGTGGTCGGGCACTTCGACCTCTGGCTGCTGCTGCCGTTCATCGGCTGGATGGCGTGCTACGGCTGCGCGCTCGCGTATTTCGTGCCGCGACTCGGCAAGATCGGTGCCGCGCAGGCGGACGCGCGGTCGCTGATGACCGGTCGCGTCACCGACGCCTACACGAACATCGCGACGGTGAAGCTCTTCTCGCACTCGAACCGCGAGGCGGGCTACGCGCGCGCGGCGATGCAGGAGTTCATGAAGACCGCGCACGCGCAGATGCGGCTCGTGAGCGAGTTCGAGATCGTCAACCACGTGCTCAGCATGGCGCTGATCTCGGCCACCGTGGGCCTCGCGCTGTGGCTCTGGTCGCAGGGCCAGGTGGGCGTGGGCGCGGTGGCCGCGGCGACCGCGATGGCGTTGCGGCTGAACGGCATCGCGCACTGGATCATGTGGGAGCTCGCGAGCCTGTTCGAGAACATCGGCACGGTGCAGGACGGAATCCGCACGCTGTCGCGCCGCCACTCCGTCGTGGACGTGCCGGATGCGCCGGCGCTCGCACGTGACGCGGGGCGACATCCGCCTCGAGCACGTGCAGTTCCACTACGGCGGCAAGCGCCGCGTGATCGACGACCTTTCGCTGCACATCCGCCCGGGCGAGAAGATCGGCCTGGTGGGGCGCTCGGGCGCGGGCAAGAGCACGATCGTCAACCTGCTGCTGCGCTTCTACGACGTCGAGGGCGGCCGCATCCTGATCGACGGGCAGGACATCGCCGGCGTGCAGCAGAACAGCCTGCGCGCGGCGATCGGCATGGTCACGCAGGACACGTCGCTGCTGCACCGGTCGGTGCGCGACAACATCGTCTACGGCCGGCCGGACGCATCGGATGCAGAGATGATCGCGGCCGCGGAGCGGGCCGAGGCGCACGAGTTCATCCTCGGGCTCACCGGACGCGAAAGGCCGGCGCGGTTACGACGCGCACGTGGGCGAGCGCGGCGTGAAGCTCTCCGGCGGCCAGCGACAGCGGATCGCGATCGCGCGCGTGATGTTGAAGGACGCGCCGCATCCTGCTGCTCGACGAGGCCACCAGCGCGCTCGACAGCGAGGTCGAGGCCGCGATCCAGCAGAGCCTCTACCGGCTGATGGAGGGCAAGACGGTGGTCGCCATCGCACACCGCCTCTCGACGATCGCCGCGATGGACCGCCTGGTCGTCATGGACAAGGGCCGCATCGTCGAGGAAGGCGACCACAAGTCGCTGCTCGCGCGCGGCGGCCTGTATGCGCGGCTCTGGGAGCACCAGAGCGGCGGGTTCCTCGGTGACGAGGCCGACGACGACGACGATCAGCGCGTATCCGGGTCGCGTCGAGCGACGGGTTCATAGTCGGCCGATACGGCGCCGAGCCCTGAACTCGTGCCTGCGACGATGTACCATGCACCCAGAGTGACGAACCATCGACCGGCACCCGTGGACTCCTCAGGCGCGCCGGGCTGGCGACGCTCGCCGCTCCCTGCTGCTCGCGCCGGTACTCCGCGCGAGACGACGCTGCTCAACGTCTCCTACGACCCGACGCGCGAGCTCTACAGTGACTTCAACCGCGCGTTCGCCCGCTACTGGCTGGCGAAGACCGGCGAGGAAGTCGGCGTGCGCCAGTCGCACGGCGGCTCGGGCAAGCAGGCGCGCACCGTGATCGACGGCCTGCCCGCGGACGTGGTCACGCTCGCGCTCGCCTACGACATCGACCGGATCGCCGACAAGGGTCACCTGCTGCCGGCCGACTGGCAGAAGCGCCTGCCCTACAACAGCACGCCGTACACCTCGACGATCGTGTTCCTGGTGCGCAAGGGCAACCCGAAGGGCATTCGCGACTGGGGCGATCTCGCGAAGCCCGGCGTCAGCGTCATCACGCCGAACCCGAAGACCTCCGGCGGCGCGCGCTGGAACTACCTCGCGGCCTGGTCCTGGGCGCTGCGCCAGCCGGGCGGCAATGCCGAGACAGCCGCGCAGTTCCTGCGCGCGCTGTACGGCAACGTGCCGGTGCTCGACACCGGCGCGCGCGCCTCGCTCACGACCTTCGTGCAGCGCGGCATCGGCGACGTCTGCATCTCCTGGGAGAACGAGGCGTTCCTGGCGATCGACAAGCTCGGGGCCGACAAGTTCGAGATCGTCGCACCCTCGATCAGCATCCTCACCGAGCCTCCGGTCGCCGTCGTCGACAAGGTCGTGCGCCACCGGGGCACCGAGAAAGTCGCCACGGCCTACCTCGAATACCTCTACTCGAAGGAAGGGCAGGAAATCGTCGCGCGCCACCATTTCCGTCCGCGCGACCCGGCGATTGCGGCAAGGTACGCCGGCCGCTTCCCGCGCATGACGCTCACCTCCATCGCGGACTTCGGCGGCTGGCGGAGGCGCAGAAGATCCATTTCGCGGACGGCGGTACCTTCGACCGCATCTACGAACGCTAGGCCGTGGTCGCCGGGCGCAGGCTGAATCCTTCCAGCGCGCCGGGCCCGGGCTCGGCCGGCGGCATCGCCACGCTGCGAGCCGTGCCCGAGGTGTTCCAGTACACGCGTCACGCGCTCGAGCTCGTCTGGGCCACGAGCCGGACGCTGACGATCACGCTGGCGCTGCTGACGCTCGCCGCGGGCGTGCTCCCGGCCGCGATTGCCTGGGTCGGGGCGCAGATCGTCGATGCCGTGGTGGCCGCCATCGCGGCCCACCGCAACGGCACGCTGGCCGGAGTGAACAACGTGCTCGGCCTCGTGGCAGCTGGAAGGCGTGCTGGTCGCCGCGCTCGCCGCCGTGCAGCGCGGCGTCTCGACCTGCCAGTCGCTGCTGCGCGCCCAGCTCGGCCAGCGCGTCAACGAGATGATCCTCGAGAAGGCGCTCACGCTCGAGCTGCGGCATTTCGAGGACTCCGAGTTCTACGACAAGCTGACGCGCGCGCGGCGCGAGGCCTCGAGCCGGCCGCTGTCGCTCGTGATGCGCAGCTTCGGGCTGGTGCAGAACGCCATCGCGCTCGTGAGCTTCGGCACGCTGCTGGCGCAGTTCTCGCCGTGGGCCGTCGCGGTGCTGCTGCTCGCCGGGCTGCCGTCGTTCCTGGCCGAGGCGAAGTTCTCCGGCGACGCGTTCCGGCTGTTCCGCTGGCGCTCGCCCGAGACGCGCATGCAGATGTACCTCGAGACGGTGCTCGCCCGCGAGGATCACGCCAAGGAGGTCAAGCTCTACGAGCTCGGGCCGCTGCTGCTCGCCCGCTATCGCGCGATCTTCCGCAAGGTCTTCACGGAGGACCGTGCGCTCACGATCCGGCGCGACACCTGGGGCTTCTTCCTCGGACTGCTTGAGCACGGCCGCGTTCTACTGCGCGTACGCCTGGATCGCGCTGAGCGCGGTGCGCGGCGAGATCACGCTCGGCCAGATGACGATGTACGTGCTGCTGTTCCGCCAGGGCCAGTCCGCGGTGTCCGCCGGCCTCGCGGCGATCGGCGGCATGTACGAAGACAACCTGTACCTGTCGACGCTGTACGACTACCTCGACACGCCGGTCGACGAACCGGCTGGCCACGCCACGCAGGTCCGAGCCCCGGCGACGGCGTGCGTTTCGAGGGCGTGAGCTTCACGTATCCCGGCGCCTCCGAGCCCGCGGTGCAGCGACGTCTCGTTCCATCTGCGCCCCGGCCGCAGCCTCGCGCTGGTCGGCGAGAACGGCTCGGGCAAGACGACGCTGATCAAGCTGCTGACTCGGCTGTACGTCCCTTCGCAGGCCGCATCACGCTCGACGGACTCGATCTCGCCGAGCTGGAACCCGTCTGCGCTGCGCCGCCGTGTCGGCGTCATCTTCCAGGACTTCGCGCGCTACCAGCTCACGGTCGGCGAGAACATCGGTGTCGGCGACGTCCGAGCACTTCGACGACGAGGCGCGCTGGCGACACCGCCGGCGACCTGGCGGCTGCCACGCCATTCGTCGAGGAACTGCCGCAGGGCTTCCAGACCCAGCTCGGCAAGTGGTTCAAGGAGGGCCGCGAGCTCTCGGGCGGCCAGTGGCAGAAGATCGCGCTTGCCCGCGCCTTCATGCGCGAGGGCGCCGACATCCTGGTGCTCGACGAGCCGACTGCGGCGATGGACGCGCGCGCCGAATCGCTGATCTTCGAGCAGTTCCGCGCACTCGCGACGCGAGCGCATGGTGATCCTGATCTCGCACCGCTTCTCGACGGTGCGCATGGCGGACCAGATCCTCGTGATCCAGGGCGGCGAGATCCTGGAGCGCGGCAGCCACGAGGAGCTGATGCAGCTCGACGGGCACTATGCGCATCTCTTCTCGCTGCAGGCGCGCGGCTATCGCTGAGCGAGCCGGCGCGCGGCGCGCCATTCGACGAAGTTCTTCAGCACCAGCGTCACGAGCGCGAGCAACGCGAGCAGCGAGGCCACGGCAAAGGCCGCGACGAAGTCGTATTCGTTGTAGAGGATCTCGACGTCGAGCGGCATCGTCGTCGTGTAGCCGCGGATGTGGCCGGACACGACCGACACCGCGCCGAACTCGCCCATTGCGCGGGCGTTGCACAGGATCACCCCGTACATCAGCGCCCACTTGATCTTCGGCAGCGTGATGCGCAGGAAAGTGGTCCACGCACCCGCGCCGAGCGTGATCGCGGCCTCCTCTTCCTCGCTGCCCTGCTGCTGCATCAGCGGGATCAGCTCGCGCGCCACGTACGGAAACGTCACGAACATCGTGGCGAGCACGATGCCGGGCAGCGCGAAGATGATCGGCCTGTCGTTCTCGACCAGCCATGCGCCGAACCAGCCCTGGACGCCGAACACCAGCACCAGCACCAGGCCCGCGATCACCGGCGACACGGCGAACGGCAGGTCGATCAGCGTGATCAGCAGGCTCTTGCCGCGGAACTCGAACTTGGCGATCGCCCACGCCGCGCAGATGCCGAAGATCGTGTTGATCGGCACGACGATGGCGGCCGTCAGCAGCGTCAGCTTGATCGCGGAGTGCGTGTCCGGGATCCGCGAAGCTGTGGAAGTACGCGCCGGCCCCTTTCGCCAGCGCCTGGGCGAGCACGGCGCCGAGCGGCGCGATCAGCAGCAGCCCGAGGAACAGGATCGAGATCGCGATCAGCAGCCAGCGGCCCGCCCGCCGGCCAAGCGACACGCGACGTTCCTCGACGATGCGGAGCTGCGCCGGCCATCAGTTGCGCGCGGCGACCTGCCGCCGCCTCCCCCACGCCTGTACCAGGTTGATCGCGAACAGCATCACGAACGACATCACGAGCATGACGAGCCCGAGCGCCGCCGCGCCGTCATAGTCGAACTGCTCGAGCTTGATGACGATCAGCAGCGGCGTGATCTCCGTCTTCAGCGGCAGGTTGCCCGAGATGAAGACCACCGAGCCGTATTCGCCGAGACCGCGTGCGAACGCCATCGTGAATCCCGTGACCAGCGCCGGCAGCACGGCGGGCAGGATGATCCTGCGGAAGATCTGCAGCGGTCGCGCACCGAGCGTTTCGGCCGCATCCTCGAGGTCGCGCTGCACCTCGATCAGCGCGGGCTGCACCGAGCGCACGACGAACGGCAGCCCGATCAGCGTCAGCGCGACGACGACGCCGACCCACGTGTAGGCAACCTGGACGCCGGCCGCGGCGAGTTGCTGGCCCAGCCACCCTGTCGGCGCGAACACGGCCGCAAGCGCGATGCCCGACACGGCGGTCGGCAGCGCGAACGGCAGGTCGATCGCTGCGTCGACGAGCCTGCGGCCCGGGAAGTCGTAGCGGACGAGCGTCCACGCGACGATGAAGCCGAACACCGCGTTCACCGCACCGGCGAGCAGGGCTGCGCCGAAGCTCAGCCGGTACGACGCGACCGAACGCGGATCGAGTACGACGTTGAGGAAGTCACCGGGGGACATCGAGCCGGCGCGCAGCACCAGCGCGGCGAGCGGCATCAGCACCAGCACGCTGAGGAAGAACGTCGTGAACCCGAGCGTCAGGCCGAAGCCCGGCAGGATGGTCGGTTGCCTGAACCGGGAGCGCTTCATTTCAGTTGCCCGCGGCGACGTGCAGCTCGAATGGACGAACGATCAGCACGGGTCGGGCCGGTACCCGCTCGAGCAGCCGCTCGAGGCGTTCGTGCCCGAACTCCTCCGGGCGTGGAGACACCGAGCACCAGCATCGAGTCGGGCAGCACGTCGAGCTGGCTTGCCAGCTGCGACTCCGGGTCGCCGGACATCTCCTGCGTACTGACCTTGACGCCGTGCTGCCGCAGCGCGACGTGCGCGCAGGTCGGTCAGTACCTGCAGGTAGGCGGGTCGCTCGGCCCCGGGCACCTCGATCGGCCGCGAGCCGAACAGAATTGCCTCCGCGGGCACGTGACGCAGCAAGCTGGCGGCGACGGCCATCGTCTGCTCGCGGACGTCCTCGGCCGCAGCGTGGATGATCACGTGTCGCGGCAATGCCGCGTCCGGCGGAATGCAGAGCAGCTGCAGGGCCCCGTGACGCAGCAGCCACTCGGCCGCAGCGGCGCTGCCAGCCCCGGTCTCGATCACCGGCATGCCCGACGGCGCGCGACGCAATTCCCGGCGGTCGCCCGCCTCGCTCCACGGCCGCGGTGCATATGCGACCGAGACGCGCGTGTGCATGCGGCTCGCCAGCGTCGCGAGCAGGGCCGAGCCTTGCAGCCGGCCGGCCACCGCGTCGTCCGGTGCGATGACCGTAAAACTCGAAATCGGCGTCGGCAGCACGTGGATGCGCCGGGCCCCCACAGCCACTCGCTTGCCGGGCACGACCGGGAACTCACGCTGCTCGGGGACCGTGCGCGACACCTCGAGCAGCGATCCCGCCTCGTCCATGCCGGGGTCACGGCCAGGCGAGGCTGCCACCGGCCCGTCCTGCGGCATGCGCACACGCAGCCGCTCGACTGCGCCGCCAAAAAGAAGTTCCTCGATGTGCCCGTGGCCGACGAAGCTCGAGTCGAGCACCTCCTCGTCGGTCGCGAGTTCGACTTCCTCGGGACGCAGCACGGCCACGACTTCGCGCGGCGGCTCGACTGGCGAGCCGGCTCCCGCAGCCTCCGCCGCCTGCGGGGTGAACCGGACACCTTGCGGCGTCGGATACCCGAGCAGCAGGTTCGCGGCGCCGAGGAACGTGGCGACGAAGCGCGTCGCCGGTCGCATGTAGAGGTCGTCCGGACGGCCGCACTCGAGCAGTCGGCCCTGGTTCATCACGCCGATGCGGTCGGCGAGCGCAAACGCTTCCTCCTGGTCGTGCGTCACGAGGATCGTGGTCATCCCCAGCTCACGCTGCACCTCACGGATCGTGCGCCGCAGCTCCTCGCGGATTTTCGCGTCGAGCGCGCCGAACGGCTCGTCCATCAGCAGCACCTTCGGGCGGTGGGCGAGAGCGCGCGCCACGGCCACGCGCTGCTGCTGCCCGCCCGAGAGCTGCGTCGGCAGGCGGTCGTCCATGCCCTCGAGCGCAACGAGCTTCAGCAGTTCGCGACGGCGCTTGCGCCTCTCGGCAGATCGCACGCGCCGCACCCGGAGCGCGAACTCGATGTTGTCCGCCACGCTCATGTGCCTGAACAGCGCGTAGTGCTGGAACACGAAGCCCACTTCGCGTTCGCGCGCCGAAACGCCGCGTGACGTCGCGTCCGTGCAGCGCGATCGTGCCGTGGTCGACCTCGGTGAGTCCCGCGATCGCCCGCAGCAGCGTGCTCTTGCCGCTGCCGCTCGGGCCGAGCAGCACCAGGAACTCGCCCTCGGCGACGTGCAGCGTCACGTCGTTGACGACCGGCAGACCCTGGTAACGCTTGGTCACCTGGTCGAGGACGATGGACATGAGTTCCCGGCGGCTCGTTCTGGTACCGACATGCTAGGAGAAGTCGGCGCCAGTGTCAGTCTGGGTGACGGAGGATGGTGATCAGGGGATAGCCGATAGTGATTACACTAGGTCCAATCCGTGCCAGACAGCGCTTGCGCCATGCCCCTTCCCTCCTACGAAAAGCTCGGCAGCCTTCTACCTCGGCCGCGAATTCGACCCGAAGGCCCAGGCCACCGGCTCCGACCTGCTGTACGACTCCCGCGACCTGACCACCCACGCGGTCTGCATCGGCATGACCGGCAGCGGCAAGACCGGCCTGTGCCTGTCGCTGCTCGAGGAGGCCGCGATCGACGGCGTGCCGGCCATCGCGATCGATCCGAAGGGCGACATCGGCAACCTGCTGCTGACGTTCCCGCGAGCTGCAAGGCGGCCGATTTCCAGCCCTGGGTGGACAAGGGCGAGGCGTCGCGGAAGGGTCAGTCGGTCGAGGAATTCGCGGCGGCCACGGCCGCAACCTGGAGCAAGGGCCTCGCGGAATGGGGCCAGGACGGCGCCCGCATCCAGCGGCTGAAGGACGCGGCCGAGGTCACGATCTACACGCCGGGCTCCGATTCCGGCCGGCCGCTGTCGATCCTGCGCTCGTTCGCCGCGCCCGACGCCGCCACGCTGACCGACGCCACGGCGCTGAAGGAACGCATCGGCGCGGCGGTCGCCGGGCTGCTGGGCCTGCTCGGCATCGAGGCCGACCCGATCAAGAGCCGCGAGCACATCCTGCTGTCGGCGATCCTCGACTCCGCCTGGCGCAAGGGCCAGAGCCCGGACCTCGCGGCGCTGATCCAGGCCGTGCAGAAGCCGCCGTTCGACAAGGTCGGCGTGTTCGACGTCGAGAGCTTCTACCCGGCGAAGGAGCGCATGGAACTGGCGCTGCGGGTGAACGGCCTGCTCGCCTCGCCCGGCTTCGGCGCCTGGCTCGAAGGCGAGCCGCTCGACATCCAGAAGCTGCTGTACACCGACGCCGGCAAGCCGCGGATCGCGATCATCTCGATCGCGCACCTGAACGACGCCGAGCGCATGTTCGTCGTGACGCTGATCGCGAACGAGCTGGTGGCCTGGATGCGCCGCCAGTCCGGCACGACCAGCCTGCGCGCGGTCTTCTACATGGACGAGGTGTTCGGGTACTTCCCGCCGTCGGCCATGCCGCCGTCGAAGCTGCCGCTGCTCACGCTGATGAAGCAGGCGCGCGCGTTCGGGCTCGGCGTGGTGCTCGCCACGCAGAACCCGGTCGACCTCGACTACAAGGGCCTCGGCAACGCGGGCACCTGGTTCATCGGCCGCCTGCAGACCGAGCGCGACAAGACCCGCGTCATCGAGGGGCTGCTCGGCACCGAGGCGGCCGGCGGCATGGACCGCTCGAGCCTCGAGGCGCTGATGTCGAACCTGACGCAGCGCACGTTCCTGATGCGCAACGTGCACGACGATGCGCCGGTGCTGTTCCGCACGCGCTGGGCGCTGTCGTACCTGCGCGGGCCGTTGACGCTGGCCGAGATCAGGCAGCTCACCGCGGCCTCGCCCGGTGCGGCCGCTCGGGCGGCGGCCAGGGCCTCGTCCGGCGCAGCTGCCGCGGCACCCGCGACAGGGTCGAAGCCTGCGGCGACGGCATCGTCACGCCCGGTCGTTCAGGCGGGCGTCACCGAGCGCTTCCTGCGCGCGAAGGCAGGCCGGGGGCCGTGACCTACCAGCCGCACATTGGCGCGCGGGCGCGGGCGCACTTCGTCGACGCCAAGGCCGGCATGAACGCCTGGGAGTCCTGGTACTACCTCGCGCCGATCGTGGGCGACGGACCGGACTGGGCGCAGGCCGAGGTGATCGCCGAGCCCGGGCCCGATTTCGAAGACGGGCCGCGCGACGGCGCGAGCTTTGCCGACGCCCCGACGGTCGCGCTGTCGTCCCGGTATCACAAGGCCTGGAGCCAGTCGCTCGAGGATCACATCTACCGCAACACGTCGCTCAGCCTGATGTCCTGCCCGGCACTGAAGATGACCGCGGCACCGGGCGGCACCGAGAGCGAGTTCCGCGCGCACATTGCGCAGGCGCTGCGCGAAAAGCGCGACGCAGACGTCGACGCGCTGCGCAGCAAGTACGCGTCGAAGCTCGCGGCGCTCGAGGAGCGCGAGCGCAAGGCGGAGCAGAAGCTCGAGCGCGAGAAGTCGCAGGCGTCCAGCGAGACCGTGTCGACCGCGCTGTCGGTCGGCGGAAGCCTGCTCGGCGCGCTGTTCGGCGGCCGGCGTGGCAGCGCCATTCGCAAGGCCTCGACCGCCGCGCGCGGCGTCGGCCGGGTCACGAAGGAGCGCTCGGACGTGGCCAACGCCGAGGCCGACGTCGAGGCAGTCCAGGCCGCGGATCGCGGAGATGAACGCTGAACTCGACGGCGAGATTGCGCGCCTCGAGGCGGAACTCGACCCTGCGTCGATCCGTATCGAGGCGGCGCCGGTCCGCCCGAAGAAGACCGACATCGAGGTCGAGGACCTCGCGCTCGTCTGGTGTCCATGACGTAGAATCGCCGGCCCGGAGGATCCCCCGATGGACGACCTGATCAAGCGTCTGACCAAAGAGACCGGCGTGACGAAGAAGCAGGCCGAGGGAGGGCTCGTGGCCCTGCTGCGCGCCGGCGAGAAGAACCTGTCGCGCAAGGACTTCGAGCAGTTCGTCGCCGATGTCCCGGGCGCGGACAAGCTGCTTGCGAAGGCGCCGCCGCCCAGCGCGCTGAGCTCGCTCGCGGGCGGGATCGGGTCGCTGCTGGGAGGTCGCAACAGTCCCGGCCGCTGGGCCGGACTCGCCGCTTCGTTCACCGAGCTGGGCATCGACCTCAAGACAGCGAAGAAATTCGGCCCGATCGTGATCGACTACGTCGCGCATCACGGCGGCGAAGACCTCGTCGACAAGATCAAGGTCGCACTGAAGCTCTAGGCTCCGTCCCATCCATGGCAATGCACCGCGTTCCGGGCGCGAGGTTCGTCGTCGGCCTGTTGCTGCTGGCTGCGCTGGCGCTGGCCGTGGCCGGCTGCGGTTCGCGCAATCGGGATCTGCAGCCTGGCAGCTATCGCGCGGTGCTCGAGCTCCCGGGCGGGGAACTGCCGTTCGGGCTCGACGTCGCACGCGAGGAAAGCGGGCTCGTGCTCTACCTCGTCAACGGCAAGGAACGGGTGCGCGTGCCCGAGGTGGTCGTCGAGCCCGGCAAGTTCACGGCGCGCATGCCGGGCTACCAGAACACGCTGACGGCGAAGATTGCGGGCGACGAGCTCGAGGGCGAGGCCACGCTGATCCGCGCCGGGCGGCGAGACGACAGTCGCTGCCGTTCAAGGCCGAGCTCGGCAAGGCCTGGCGCTTCAACGAGCAGCAGCTGACCGACAACGCGGACTTCGCAGGCCGCTGGTCCGTGACCTTCACCGACGACAAGGGCAAGACGAGCCCCGGCGTGGCCGAGTTCGCGCAGTCGTTCGGCGCCGTGACCGGAACCGTCCTCACGCCGACCGGCGATCACCGGTTTCTCGCCGGCGAGGCACGCGGCGACGAGCTGATGCTGTCGCGGTTCGACGGTGCGCAGGCGCATCTGTATCGCGCCAAGCTGAACGAGCGCGGCGAGCTCGTCGGCGAGCACTGGTCCGGCAAGTTCGGCCACGACCGCTTCGTGGCCGTGCGCAATCCGGACGCCGAGCTCGACACGAGTTCGGTCGCGACGGGCCTGAAGGACCCGGCGGTGAGCCTCGAGTTCACGTTCCCGGACCTGGACGGGCAGCCGGTGTCGTTCTCCGACCCTCGCTTCAAGGGCAAGGTCGTGATCGTGGCGCTCGCGGGCAGCTGGTGCCCCAACTGCCACGACGAGGCGGCATTCCTCGTCGAGCTATACAAGAAGTACAAGGCGCAGGGGCTCGAGATCGTGTCGCTGATGTTCGAGCACTTCGACGACTTCAAGCAGGCCGCGGAAGCCACGCGGCGGTTCCGCAAGGACGCCGGCATCGATTACACGACGCTGATCGCCGGCATTTCCGACAAGGACGAGGCCGCGAAGGCGCTGCCGCAACTCACCGGCGTGTTCGCGTTCCCGACGACGATCTTCGTCGACCGCAACGGCGTGGTGCGCAAGATCCACGCCGGCTTCTCGGGGCCGGCCACCGGGCTGCACTACGAGCAGCTGCGGCAGGAGTTCACGACGGTGGTCGAGGGACTGCTGGCCGAGGCTCCGGCAACGGCTGCACCTGGGGTCGCCTCGGCCACGCCGGCAGAGACGGGAACCGTTGCGGCGCCCTGAGTCGTCGCTACGCTGCGCTGCTCGATGCTACGCTGACCAACTTCCACCGGGAGCCGTGATCCGTCATGCCGTCTTTCGACATCGTCTCCGAAATCAACCTGCACGAAGTCACCAACGCCGTCGACCAGGCCAGCCGCGAGGTCGACCAGCGCTTCGACTTCAAGGGCACGAACGCCAAGTACGAGCAGAAGGAAGCGGTCGTGACGCTGAGCGCGCCGGCGGATTTCCAGCTGAAGCAGATGCTCGAGATCCTGAAGCTGAAGCTCTCGAAGCGCGGCATCGACGTCGCGTGCCTGAAGGTCGACGAGCCGGTGCTCACCGGGCAGACGGCCCGCCAGGCAGTCACGCTGCGCCAGGGCGTGGACACCGAGCTCGGCAAGAAGCTGCAGCGGCTGATCAAGGACTCGAAGCTCAAGGTGCAGGCCGCGATCCAGGACAAGCAGGTCCGCGTCACCGGCAAGAGCCGGGACGACCTCCAGGACGCGATCGCGCTGGTGAAGAAGGGCGGCTTCGACCTGCCGCTGCAGTTCACCAACTTCCGCGACTGAAACGGAGCAGGAAATTCGGTGCCTGGCACCGAATTTCCGAACCGGACCATTGCGGAAACTACTTAATACGAATGAGAATGATTCGCATTGACGTCTAGAGCCGCCCTCCTAGAGTCGCCGCCCTCGGGTCATCGCCCTAACAAGGCAAGTCACCATGTCTGCCAGACGATCTCATGGCGCGAGCCAACTGGCTGCTGGCCGCCGCGTCTCCGCCCACCTCGCTCCCTCGGTCGCCCAGGACCGGCCCCGCCGCCGCCGGACCCCGGACGCCGAGCTCGAGCCGGTCGTCGTCGTGATCGGCCGCAAGGCCAATCTCGACACGATCCCGGGCTCGGGCACGGTCCTCGACCAGACGCGTCCTCGAGGAGTCGCACGTCTTCTCGGTCAACGAGGCGCTGCGCAAGGTGCCGGGCGTGTTCGCCCGCGACGAGGAAGGCTTCGGCCTGCGCCCGAACATCGGCATCCGCGGCCTGAACCCCACGCGCTCGAGCAAGCTGCTGCTGCTCGAGGACGGCATCCCGCTCGCCTACGCGCCCTACGGCGACAACGCCAGCTACTACCACCCGCCGGTCAATCGCTTCGAGCGCATCGAGGTGCTGAAGGGCTCGTCGCAGATCCTGTTCGGCCCGCAGACCGCTCGGCGGCGCTGATCAACTACATCACGCCGGGCGTGCCCGGCCGATTTCGGCGGCACCTGTCGGCCACGTCGGGCAGCGAGGACTACCGCGAGGTCCACGGCGAGCTCGGCGACACGATCGGCAGCACCGGCTACATCCTCAACGGCACGTGGAAGGAATCCGACGGCACGCGCGAGAACATGCACTTCGAGGTCGGCGACCTGAACCTGAAGGTCGTCCAGCACCTGACCGACCGCCAGGCGCTGACGCTGCGCACCAACTACTACGACGAGGACTCGCAGGTCACCTACACCGGCCTGACGCTCGCCGAGTGGCAGGACGACCCGCGCGGCAACCCGTTCGAGAACGACTACATGTACGCGTACCGCTGGGGCACGTCGGCCACGCATCGCTTCGAGATGAACGGCGCGACGACGTTCACCACCAACGCCTATTACACGTACTTCAATCGCGACTGGTGGCGGCAGTCGAGCAACTCGGGCCAGCGCCCCAACGACGCGAGCGACCCCGCGTGCGGCGGCATGGCCAACCTCGACACCACCTGCGGCAACGAAGGCCGGCTGCGCCAGTACTGGACCGCCGGCCTCGAGCCGCGCGTCGACGGTGAGTCACCAGGTGTTCGGCGTCGAGAACGTCACCGATGCCGGCTTCCGGCTCCACCACGAGCACCAGTACCGCGTGCAGGCGAACGGCGACACGCCGGACGCGCGCAAGCCCGGCACCGGCCGCAACGCCGGCATCAAGGAAGACAGCGATCGCAACGTCACCGCGTAGTCGGGGTTCGTGCAGAACCGCTTCGACCTCGGTCGCTGGACCGTCACGCCCGGCCTGCGCTTCGAGCACGTGGACTACGAGCGCATCGACCACCTGCTCGGCACCCGTGGCACCGCGACCGTCGACGAGTGGATCCCCGGCATCGGCGCCACGTTCGAGCCTGCCTCCGGCACGACGGTCTTCGCCGGCGTGCACCGCGGCTTCTCGCCGCCGGGCGTCGCCGACATCATCACGCCGCTCGGCGGCACCGTGGACCTCGACCCGGAGTACTCGTGGAACTACGAGCTCGGCGTGCGCAGCGACGTGCGCGACGGCCTCTACGCCGAGGCCACGCTGTTCCGCCTCGACTTCGAGAACCAGATCGTGCCGGCGAGCGTCGCGGGCGGCATCGGCGCCACGCTCACCAGCGCCGGCCAGACGCTGCAGCAGGGCCTCGAGGTCGCCGGCAACGCGCGAGAGCACCGGCTTCGTCGACTGGCCGGTGGACGTGTTCGGGCGGCTGTCGTGGACGTGGCTGTGGACGGCCGAGTTCGTCGGCGAGCGCTACAGCACGATCCCGGGATTTACATCACGTGAAGGTGACGGGCAACCGCCTGCCCTACACGCCGGAGCAGCTGCTCGCGGCCACGCTCGGCGTGCGTGCGCGGTTCGGGCTCGCGGTCGAAGTCGAGGGCGTCTACACCAGCTCGGCGTTCACCGACGACCTGAACACGGTCGAGATCACGCCGAACGGCCAGCGTGGCGAGATGCCGGGCTACACGGTGTGGAACCTGAGCGCGAACTACCCGGTCGCGGCGTGGAACTGCAACCTGTTCCTGACCGTGAAGAACCTGACCGACGAGCTCTACGTCGTGGACATGAGCCGCGGGCTCGTGCCGGGCATGCCGCGGCTGGTGCAGGGCGGGTTCGAAGTCCGGTTCTGAAGAATGGGGACATTCTCCCTTTTCCGCCCCAATGCGGAAAAGGGAG
This sequence comes from uncultured Gammaproteobacteria bacterium, assembly GCA_963776815.1. Taxonomy (GTDB): domain Bacteria; phylum Pseudomonadota; class Gammaproteobacteria; order Steroidobacterales; family Steroidobacteraceae; genus RPQJ01. The sequence continues at coordinate 506,845 of CAVZNZ010000012.1, read as the reverse complement.
AATGTCCCCGATTTGATTACGCGTAGGCGCGTGGTCATCGCGCGCAGCCGGCGGCGCTGCATCGCGAGCCCGTACTCGATCTCGCGCGAGCCGCAGTCGGAAGCTGGTCTCTTCCCACTTCTGCAGCAGGCGCTGCTTGCGGTCGGCGACCCACTGGTCGCGCACCTTGGCCCACTCCTCGACCGCCTTGCGGAACGAGGCGTATTCCTCGGCGACGCGCGCCTTCAGCCGCTCGACCTGCTCGTCCGCATGCCGCGCGCCGGCGCTTCTCGAGCGCCGCCTCCATGCGCTTGAACTGCATCGCGAGCTGCGCGCGCTGGATCCAGAGGTCCGGCACGCGCTTCAGGTTCGGTCGGCGAGTCCCAGTCGCGGACAGCGCCGCGATCAGCCACTTGGTCGGGTCGAACTGCCACCACTTCACGCCGTTGCGGTAGTCGTTCTGGAAGATGTGGTGGAAGTTGTGATAGCCCTCGCCGTAGGTCAGCGAACGCCAGCACGCGGATTGTCGCGCGCGGTGTTCTCGTCGGTGTACGGCTGCGTGCCCCACATGTGGGCCAGCGAATTGATGAACCACGTGAAGTGGTGGTTGATCACCAGGCGCAGCAGGCCGCCGAGCAGGAACACGCCCCACATGTCGCCGACCGCCCAGCCGAGCGCCAGCGGCAGGCCGATGTTCGTGCGCGAGCGTCGAGCGGCAGGTAGTAGCGGTGCTGGAACATCACGATCGGGTCGCGCTCGAGGTCCCTCGCGTTCGTGAAGTCGTTCCGGCCGCTCGGGTAGTTGCGCAGGATCCAGCCCATGTGCGAGAACCAGAAGCCGCGCTTCGCGCTGTAGGGGTCCTTGTCCACGTCGTCCACGAAGCGGTGGTGGGTGCGGTGCTGCGAGCCCCAGATCAGGATGCTGTTCTGCAGCGCCATCGCGCCGAAGATCATGAAGAACAGCCGCACGGACCAGTGCGCGCCGTAGGCGCGGTGCGACCACAGGCGGTGGTAGCCCGCGGTGATCGAGATGCCGCAGGCGAACAGGAAGAACACGACGACTGCCCCAGGCCCATGCACTGTAGCCGTGGGTGACGCCGTACCACGGCACGAACACCAGCGCCGCGAGCGGCGTGGCCGTGAACACGATCGTGGTGAGCCAGTTGATCGGGGCGTGCTCGCCCCGGGTCATCGTTTCGTTTTGCATCAGGGAGTTACCAGCGTTTCGGACGCGGCAAGAAAGGTCCGGACATTCTACTCCGCCAGGCCGGCCACGCCCCCGCTCGATACTTGTAACCCATTGATATCGAAGCTGTTATGGATCGCCCTGGCAGACGCCCGGCAGGGCCGCGCGCAGGCCAGCCCAGCACGCATCGAGGTTCGCCGCGGCCGCAGGTGTCAGCGACTCACCGAGCTCGAACGACTCGCCCCGCATGCACAGCACGCCTGCGGGCGGCGGCGGCGCATTCCTCACCCGCAGGTAGGTCGCGAGCACCGCTTCCGGCGAGATCGCATGCGACGTGTGCAGGAAATCCGGCGCCGGCTGGACCTGGCGCCACTCGAACGGCGCCGGCGTGCCGATGCCCGCATCGACGAAGATCACGAGCTCGCGCCCGTCCAGGTCGAGCGCGTTCTCGACCTGCAGCTGGAACTCGCTGATCACCTCGACGCCCGGGAGCTGCGCCGCCTCGATCCGCGCCGCGAGCTCCGGCCCGAGCGCGTCGTCGCCCCGGCTCGGGTTCCCGACCGCGAGCACCAGGACCGGCGCCGGGCCGCTCACGCCGAGCCGCGCACCAGGCGATCGACCACGGTGCCTTCCGCGTCCACGAGCTCGATGTCGAGCGGCATCTTGCCCATCGCGTGCGTCGCGCAGGACAGGCAAGGGTCGAACGCGCGCACCGCGACCTCGATGTGGTTCAGCAGGCCCTCGGTGACCTTGCGGCCGTCGAGGTACTTGCGCGCCACTTCGCGGATCGCAAAGTTCATCGCGTGGTTGTTGTGCGTCGTCGAGACGATCAGGTTCGCGCGCGCCACCTGGTCGTTCTCGTCCACGCGGTAATGGTGGATCAGCGTGCCGCGCGGCGCTTCGATCACGCCGACGCCGCGCGCCTGCCGTTCGCCGCCCGCCATCAGGTCGTGCCCGAGCAGGTCGTCGTCGTGCAGCAGGTCCTTGATCGCCTCGGCCGCGTGCAGCATCTCGATCATGCGCGCCCAGTGGAAGCCGAGCGTCGCGCGCGCGGCACCGCCGTCGTCGAACGCCAGGAACTCGCGCCGCTCGCGGTCGGCGAGCGGCGTGGGGATGAAGTCGCAGCGCGTGACGCGCGTCAGCGGCCCCACGCGGTACCAGCCGTCGTCCGGCGCCGAGCGCCCGCAGGAACGGGAACTTCATGTACGACCACGCCTTCACTTCCTCGGAGATCTGCTCCCAGTAGTGGTCGTAGTCGACGTGGTCGAAGATCGTGCGGCCGTCGGCGTGCTGCGCGCGCAAGCCGCCGTGATACAGGTCCATCGCGCCGTCCGCGCGCACCAGGCTCAGCGTGCGCGCCTCGAACGTGCCGAAGTTGCGGTAGGTCTCGAGATCCTGCTCGAACAGCCGCTTCACCAGGCGCACCGCGTCCCGGCTCCACGCGACCATCTGGTAGATGTCCTTCTGCAGCTCGTCGCGCTCCGCCGCGGTCAGGCTCTTGTTCACGCCGCCCGGCACCGAGCCGGTGCCGTGGATGCGCTTGCCGGCCGTGTGACGGATCACTTCCTGCCCGTACTTGCGCAGCAGCACGCCCTGCTTCGCGATGTCCGGGTACTCGGCTGCGACGCCGACGATGTTGCGCTTCGCGAGATCCGAGTCGAACCCGAACAGCAGGTCGGGCGACGACAGGTGGAAGAAGTGCAGCGCGTGCGACTGCAGGATCTGGCCGTAGTGCATCAGCCGGCGGATCTTCTCCGCCGTGGGCGTGAGCTGCGTGGCGCCGACGACCTGGTCGAGCGCCTTGCACGCGGCGAGGTGGTGGCTCACCGGGCAGATGCCGCAGAGTCGCTGCACCATCACCGGCACTTCCCAGTACGGCCGGCCCTGGATGAACTTCTCGAACGCGCGGAACTCGACGATGTGCAGCCGGGCCTGCTGGACGTGGTCGTCCTCGTCCATCAGCAGCGTCACCTTGCCGTGGCCCTCGACGCGCGACACGGGCTCGATCACCACGCGGCGCAGCTTCTCGGGATGGGCGGCGGTCTCCAGCGGAAAATTCGTCATGGCGGTCAAAGTCCGTTCAGTCGTAGTGGATCAGGCCGTGGCCGAGCTTCGGCGTGCGGCCCTCGATCAGGTCGGTCAGGAACTTCCAGATCGCGTCGCCCGAGGGCGGGCAGCCCGGAATGAAATAGTCGATCTTCACGACCTCGTGCAGCGGGTGGACCTTGTCGAGCGGCAGCGGCAGCTCGGGGTCGTTGGGGATCATGCCCTGCCCGACGCTCGGGATCGGTCAGGTACACCTCCTGCAGGCACTGGCCGAGGTCGAGGTGGTTGCGCTGCGCGGGCAGCCCGCCGGTGACGGCGCACGCGCCCATCGCGACCAGGATCTTGCAGTTGGCGCGGAACTCGCGCAGCACGTGCACGTTCTCCGCGTTGCAGATGCCGCCCTCGATGATGCCGATGTCGCACGGCCCGCAGTGCTTGATGTCGGTGAGTGGCGAGCGGTCGAACTCGACGCGCTCGAGCAGCGCGAACAGCCGCTCGTCGATGTCGAGGAACGACATGTGGCAGCCGAAGCAGCCGGCGAGCGAGGTCGTGGCGACCTTGAGCTTGCGCCGGGTCACGTCAGTCATGGTGCTTCTCCAGCGGACGCGGCGCATCCACGAGCGCCTGCGCGCTGATCGGGGAGATATCGAAGCGGCGCTCGCCGATCGGCGTCGCGAACCCGACGCGCTTGCGCAGGATCACGCCGACGGGGCACACCTCGACGGCCTTGTCGGTGACCTTCACGTCGGTGTCGGCCAGCCGGCCCGACTCCGCATTCACGATCAGGTGCTTGTCGAGTCCGCGGCCGGCCGAGCGAGAACACGTGCTTGCCGTCCACCTCGCGCGCGGCACGGACGCACAGCTCGCAGAGGATGCAGCGATTGAAGTCGAGCAGGATCTCCGGATGCGAGGCGTCGACGGGCCGGTCCGGAAACAGGTGCCGGAAGCCCGCGGTCATGCACGCCGAGATCGTAGCCGAGCGCCTGCAGCATGCAGTTGCCGCTCTTCTCGCACGACGGGCAGAAGTGATTGCCCTCGGCGAACAGCATCTGCACCAGCGTGCGGCGCAGCTCGTTCAGTTCCTCGGTGTCGCTCTCGACCTCGGTCGCCGCCTCAGCGGGCGTCGTGCACGCGCGCCATCATGCGGCCGTTCACCTTGGCCGTGCAGACCTTGCAGCTGCCGTGCGGCTTGAACTCCGGGTGATAGCAGAGGTGCGGGATGTAGCGGCCGGCGGAGAGCGCGGCCTGCATCACCGTCTGCCCGGGCTCGAACGGAACTTCGACGCCGTCGAGCAGGAAGGTCGGGCGCTCGTTCATGGCTGCGCCTCCAGGTGGGCGTCCGCGTCGTCGCGCCCGGTCATCTGGCGCGCACGCGCCGAGCGCGCCGTCCACGTCGAACGACGGCGTGAAATCGAGCGAGCGGAGCTTGCGCTCGTACGCCGGCCGGAAGCGCTTCAGCGTGTCCAGGATCGGATTGCACGCGGTGTGGCCGAGCCCGCAATGCGCCGACATCAGCAGCACGCGGTTCAGCCGGTTCATCTCCGCGCAGCTCGTGCTGCGTGCCGTTGCCCGCGTGGATCTTGTCCATCGCGGCGACCAGCATCGACGTGCCGACGCGGCATGGCGTGCAGAAGCCGCAGCTCTCGTGCGCGAAGAAGTGCGCGTAGTTGCGCGCGACCTCGAACATGTCGCGACTGGCGTCGAACACGGTGAACGCGCCCGCGGTCGGCAGGTCTTCGAACGCGATGCGCCGGTTGAACTCGGTCGCGTCGATGCACATGCCGGACGGGCCGCTCACCTGCACGGCCTGCGTGTTGCGGGCGCCGCAGTCGTCGAGCACCTGCCGGATCGTGACGCCGAACGGATATTCGTAGAGCCCGGGCCGCTCGACGTCGCCGGCGACCGACAGGATCTTCGTGCCCGACGACTTCAGCGTGCCGAGCCCCCGATACCAGTCGCCGCCGTGCACCGCGATCAGCGCCGCCGCGCACAGCGTCTCGACGTTGTTGACGATCGTCGGTTGCTGCTTGTAGCCGTTCGTGACCGGGTACGGCGGGCGGTTGCGCGGCACGCCGCGCTTGCCCTCGAGCGATTCGATCAGCGCCGATTCCTCGCCGCACACGTACGAGCCCGCACCGACGTGGATGCGGATGTCGAAGTCGAACCCGGGCTGGCCGCAGATGCCGGCGCCGAGCAGGTTCGCGGCCCGGCGCCGCTCGAGCACGGCCTCGAGCGGCTCGAGCATGTAACGGTACTCGCCGCGCAGGTACAGGAAGCCGCGGCTCGCACCGATCGCGTACGCCGCGACCGTCATGCCGTCGAACAGCAGGTCGGGATGGCTCGTGAGCAGCACGCGATCCTTGAACGTGCCCGGCTCGCCTTCGTCCGCGTTGCAGACGATGTAGCGCTCGAGGCCGGTCGCGTGGCGGCAGGCCTCCCACTTGATGCCGGTGGTGAATCCGGCGCCGCCGCGGCCGCGCAGGTTGGAGCGCTTGATCTCCTCGAGCGTCGCGATCGGGCCCTGCGCCGCGCCCACGTACGCCTCGCGCCAGGAACGCTCGTTGGCCGCGTGCTCGGACCAGCCGCGCGCGCCGCGCTGCAGCGCCGCCCGGATTGCATCGCCGGCCGCGAGCCCGTGGCCGAGCAGGATGTCCGAGCGACGGACGTTGTCCTGCACCGCGAAGAATTCCTCCGGCCATTCCGCGAGTGGCGTACGCGCGAGCACCAGGTCGCCGATGCGCTCGATGCGCTCGTCGCGTCAACGCCGTGATCGCCCGCCCGTTCACGAGCATCGCCGGTCCCTGGTCGCACATGCCGGTGCACGACGTGCGCCCGACACTGACGAGCCCGTCCTCCGACACCTTGCCGGGCTCGACCCAGAGTCGATGGCAGAGCGCGTTCAGCAGGCGCTCGTTGCCGGCCATCCGGTCGGTGATGTTGTCCGAGAACAGGATCCGATAGACGCCCCGCGGCTCGATCGCGAGGAACGAATAGAAGCTCGCCACGCCCGTGACGCGCGAATATGGAATCCGCAGGAAGCGCGCGATCAGCGACGCGGCCGCCGGCGGCAGGTAGTCGAACTCCTCCTGTACTTCGCGCAGGATCTGCACCAGCGCCGTCGGGTCGTGGTCCCAGCGCGCAACGATGCGTCGAACGCGCGGCTCGAGGTCTGCAATGGAGTCGGTCATGCTTGTCACGCAACGCGGAAGCAGGCGGCCGGTCCGCCCGATCCGGCCAGCCTGCGCCCGGCGAGTCCCGGCTCACCATCGCGGAAAACCCCAAGCCGTGCTGCGCGTCACGTCATTCATCGCGCTTCTCCGGTGCCCGCGGCGCGTAATCGAGGGCCTGGGCGCTGATCGGCCGCTCGTCGAAGCGGCGCGCGCCGACCGGCGTCGAGAACCCGACGCGCTTGCGCAGGATCACCCCGACCGGGCAGACCTCGACCGCCTTGTCCGCCTTCGTCACGGCGCTGTCACGCAGCAGCCCCGAGCCGGAGTTCACGACCAGGTGCTTGCCCATGCCGCGGCCGCCGAGCGCGAAGACGTGCTTGCCGTCCACTTCCGCGGACGCTCGCACGCAGAGCTCGCACAGGATGCAGCGGTTGAAGTCGAGCAGCAGGTCCGGGTGCGACGCGTCGACGGGCCGATCCGGGAAGAAGTGGTCGAAGCGCGGGTTCGTCATGCCGAGGTCGTAGGCCACGGCCTGCAGCTTGCAGTGCCCACTCTTCTCGCAGGACGGGCAGAAGTGGTTGCCCTCGACGAACAGCAGCTGCACCAGCATGCGCCGCTCGGCATTGATTTCCGGCGTCTCGCTCTCCACGCTGATGCCGGCGCGGGCCGGCAGCGTGCACGAGGTCGCATGCGAGCCGTCGACCTTGACGGTGCAAAGCTTGCAGCTGCCGTGCGGCCGGAATTCCGGGTGGTAGCAGAGGTGCGGGATGTAGCGTCCCGCAGCCAGCGCCGCCTGCAGCACGGTCTGGCCCGGCGTGAACGGGCAGTCCTGCCCGTCGAGCCTGAAGACCTGCGAGTTGTCGCTCACGGCGCCTCCCCGAGGTGCGCGCCCTCGTCATCGCGTCCGGTCATCCGCCGCGCCCGGCGACAGCGCGCCGTCGAGATCGAACGACGGCTCCACGGCAGGCGACTCGAGCCTGCGCTCGTATGCCGGCCGGAACCGCTGCAGCGTATCGAGCAGCGGCCGCGACGCGGACTCGCCGAGTCCGCAGTGACTCGCCTTGCGCAGCAGGCCGCCGAGCTCCTCGATCGTGACGAGGTCGTGCTGCGAGCCCTTGCCGTCGCGAATCTTGTCCATCAGGTTCCTGAGCAGCGACGTGCCCACGCGGCACGGCGTGCAGAACCCGCAGCTCTCGTGCGCGAAGAAGTGCGCGAAGTGCCGCGCGATCTCGAACATGTCGCGGCTGGAGTCGAACACCATGAACGAGCCGCCGGTCTCGATGTCCTCGAACCCGATGCGCCGCGCGAACTCGTCCTGGCCGATGCACACGCCTGACGGGCCGCCGACCTGCACCGCGATCGTGTCGCGTGCGCCTGCATCGTCGAGCACCTGCTGCACCGTGACGCCGAACGGATACTCGTAGATGCCGGGCCGCTCGCAGTCGCCGGAGACGGACAGCAGCTTCGTGCCCGCGGATCGCTCAGTGCCCCGGCCACGGAACCAGTCGGCGCCGTGCGCGAAGGATCAGCGCGGCGGCACAATAGCTCTCGACGTTGTTCACGATCGTCGGGCGACCGAGGTATCCCCGTTCCGCGAGTCGCGGCGGCCGGTTGCGCGGGATGCCGCGCTTGCCTTCCAGCGACTCGACCAGCGCCGAGGCCTCCCCGCAGACGTACGAGCCCGCGCCGACGTGGACCTGGATGTCGAAGTCGAACCCGGGCCGGCCGCAGATCGATGTTCCGAGCAGCGCCTGCCCGGCGCCGGCGCTGCAGCGTCTCGAGCAGCGCGTCGAGCAGGTACCGGTATTCGCCGCGCAGGTAGACGAATCCCTGCGTCGCGCCGATGCCGTGGGCGGCGACGGTCATGCCCTCGAAGATCAGGTCGGCGTGGCGATTCAGCAGCAGCCGGTCCTTGAACGTGCCGGGCTCGCCCTCGTCCGCGTTGCAGACCACGACGCGCGGCGTCACCGCCTGGCGGCTGCAGCTTTCCCATTTGACGCCGGTCGTGAAACCCGCGCCGCCGCGTCCGAGCAGGCGTGCGCGCTTGATCTCGTCGAGCGTCGCCTGCGCTCCGTTGCCGAGCGCATCGCCCCGCTCGAGCGCGGCGCGGATCGCCTCCCCGGGTTGCAGCGGGTCGTTCAACATCACGTCCGCACGGCGCACGCGGTCCTCGACCACGAAGAACTCGCGCGGCCAATCGGTCATTGGCACGCGGGCCAGGATCAGTTCGCAGATCTCGTCGGCGCGACGGGCATCCACGTCCGGAATCGGGCGACCGTTCACCAGCAGCGCCGGCGCGTGATCGCAGAGACCGATCGATGACGTGCGGCCGAGGCTCACGAGCCCGTCCTCCGAGACCTTGCCCGGCTCGACCCACAGCCGCTGGCTCATTTCGCGCAGCCGGTCCGCCGAGCCACGCATGCGATCGGTGACGTTGTCGGAGAACAGCACGCGATACGCGCCCTGCGGCTCGGCGTACAGGAACGAGTAGAAGGCCACGACGCCGCGCACGGTCGCGATGGACACGTTCAGTGCGGCCGCGACACGTTCGAGCGCGCCGGATGGCAACCAGCCGAGTTGTTCCTGGGTCTCGCGCAGCACCTGCAGCGTGTGGGTCGGCGCCACCCCCCAGTTGAGCAGCGCCTTCTGGACCGCGGATTCGATGGCGTCGTCGTTCGGTATCTCGGGGGTCACGGACCGGATTCACGGGACCGCGCATTGCGGCGGGCGCAAGGGTGCCTGCCGTACATGACAGTCACAATCTCGGAAAACCGTCCCGGTGTACCGCCCGGGACCACTGCAATCGTATGCGCAACGCATCCCTTACGCGCATGCGAACATCCTGCGTCAAATCCCGCTCGAACCACGGATTGACACGGCAGCCAATGCTTGCCCCGGCCGATCCGCTCTCTCAATATCGGCGGCATGCAAGCCGTCTTCCTCGACTACGCCACGGTCAGCTTCGCCGGCGACCTCGATCCATCCAGGCTGCAGCAGGCGCTGCCCGGCCTCGAGATTCGCGAGCACACCGCGCAGGAGGACGTTGCGAACCGTGTCGCAGGCCGCGAAGTCGTGCTCGTGAACAAGTTGCGGATCACGCGCGAGGTCATCGAGGCGACGCCGTCGCTGCGCTTGATCGCGCTGGCCGCGACGGGCACCAACAACGTCGACCTCGTGGCCGCCGCCGAGCGCGGCATCGCGGTCTGCAACCTGCGCGACTACTGCACCGCATCCGTGGTGCAGCATGTCTTCGGCGTGCTGCTGCTGCTCACGCACCGGCTGCGCGAGTACGACGCACTGGTGCGGTCTGGCGCGTGGCAACGCGGCGAGCAGTTCTGCCTGCTCGACTTTCCGATCCGCGAACTCGTCGGGCCGTCGACTGGGCATCCTGGGCTACGGCACGCTCGGCAAGGGCGTGGCCCAGGTCGCGCAAGCGTTCGGGATGCAGGTGCTGGTGGCCAATCGGCCCGGCGGGACGCGCGAACCCGGGCGCATCGACCTCGACGACCTGTTGCCGCAGGTCGACGTGCTGAGCCTGCACTGCCCGCTGAGCCCGGCCACGCAGGGCGTGATCGGCGCGCCGCAGCTCGCCCGCATGAAGCCCGACGCGGTGCTGGTCAACACGGCTCGCGGCGCGCTCGTCGATTCGGCGGCTCTCGCCGACGCTCTGCGCGGCGGCCGCCTCGGCGGTGCGGCCATTGATGTGCTGCCGCAGGAGCCGCCGGTCGACGGCAACCCGCTGCTCGCGCCCGACATCCCGAACCTGGTCGTCACGCCACACATCGCCTGGGCCGCCCGCGAGGCGCGCCAGAGGTGCATCGACGAAATGGCCGCGAATGTCGAGGATTTCAGGCGCGGCGGGCGACGCGGCCGCGTGGCCTGAGTATCAGCCCTCGCCGCCCAGGTTCATCACCTGCGCAGCCCACTTGAGCACCGGCCGCACGCGCGGTGACACCAGGGCCATGGCTTCGTCGTAGCTGACCCACTGGAACTCGCTGTGCTCCGGCCGCCCGAGCTCCGGATTCACCGGCAGCGTGACGTCGGTCGTCTGCGTGCGCGCGATGTAGTAGCGCGCGACCTTGCCGCGACTGTATGGGCCGGTCTGCGTCGAGCACTCCCCCCAGGCGAACTCCAGGTCGTCGATCAGCGATTCCTCGCGCACCTCGCGCACCGCCGCCGCGAGTGGCTCCTCGCCGGCCTCGACCATGCCTTTCGGGAAGTCCCAGTGGTTGAACGCGCGCAGCAGCAGGAAGCGCCAGCCCGCGGCGGTCTCGCGCGCGACGACGACGCCGGCCGACAGCCGTGGGGATCGGGGGGTCATCGCCGCAGTATAGAGGAAAGCCCGGCTCGCCCAGTCACCGGCAACTGCCGGCTCCTGATTTACGCACTGGATGCTTTTGCCTCCTTTGATAGCCCGGGGCTATGCTTCGCCCATGAACCTGCGCGACCTCCGCTATCTCGTGGCGCTGGCCGACGAGCGACACTTCGGCCGGGCTGCCGATCGCTGCTACGTCAGCCAGCCGACGCTGTCGGCACAGATCCGCAAGCTCGAGGAATATCTCGGCGTCGCGCTCGTCGAACGCCAGCCACGACGGGTCACGCTGACTCACGCCGGCGAGAAAGTCGTCGAGCGTGCACGCCGCCTGCTGCTCGAGGCCGACGCGATCGTCGAGCTGGCGAAGACCGATCGTGACCCGCTGGCCGGCTCGCTGAAGCTCGCGTTGATCCCGACGGTCGGCCCGTACCTGCTGCCGCACGTGGTGCGGCGGCTCAGGAAGGAACTGCCGCGACTGAAGCTGATGCTGTACGAGTACCAGACGGCGCCGCTGCTCGAGAAGCTGCGCGCGGGCGAGATCGACATGGGCATCCTCGCATTGCCGGTGCCGGCCGACGGTCTCGAGTCCGAGCCACTGTACGAGGAGCCCTTCATGCTGGCCGTTCCCGCCGGTCATCGCCTCGCGGAACAGGAACGCGTGAAGGTCGACGACCTGAAGGGTGAAACGCTGCTGCTGCTCGAGGATGGGCACTGCCTCCGCGACCAGGCGCTCGAGGTCTGCAGTCGGATCCGCGTTCACGAAGAGCAGGACTATCGAGCGACCAGCCTCGAGACGCTGCGACAGATGGTGGCGGCCGGCCATGGCGTGACGCTGTTGCCGCAGCTCGCGGCCGGGTCGCCCGTCGGGACGGTCCGTGGACTGCGCGCCAAGCCCTTCGTCCGGCCTGCGCCCGCGCGTACGATCGGGGCTGTCTGGCGCAAGTCCACGACGCGCGCGCCGGCCGTGGCTGCGATTGCGGCGACGATCCATGCGGCGATGAAAGAGGAGTCGAAACGATGAATGCGTGGATCAGCCGCAGTCTTGCTGCGCTTGCGATGCTGGTGATCTCGGCGTCGGCTGCGGCGGACGCCGGGCCGACGATCTCCCAGGCATGGGCGCGCGCGACAGCACCTGGCGTCGACGTGGGCGCGGTCTACATGACGATCGACGGCGGCGCGAAGGACGATGACCTCGTCTCGGCGAGCACCGCGCGCGCGTCGATGGTCCACCTGCACACGGTCGAGGAATCGGGCGGCGTCGCAAAGATGCGGCCCGTGGAAGGCGTGCCCGTGCCGGCCGGCAAGCGTGTGGTGCTCGCGCCCAAGGGCACGCACGTGATGCTGATGGGCCTCGCGCAGCCGCTGGTGGCAGGCGATTCCTTTGCGCTGACCCTGAAATTCGCGAAAGCCGGCGAGAAGACGGTAAACGTCGCCGTGCGGGCGGCCGGCGCGGACGGTCCGCCGGCGCAGGCGCCGCACTGACGGAAAGGGCGTCGACGACGTCCATGGAGCCGCGTGCGCCGCTGCCGCTGCATCGACTCCACGACGAGGAGATCGAGCGGCTGCTCGAGAGCGGCGATCGCAGGCAGGAGCTGATCGCGCAGTTCGGCGCGGACGGGTACCAGGAGCTGAGCGCACTCGCGCGACAGGCCGCGGCGACGCGCGTACGTGGCGGTCCCGTGGTCTACGTGCTGCCCGGCCTGATGGGCTCGCGAATCGGCACGCGCGGCCGCCTGCTCGACGACGTGATCTGGCTCGACCCGATCGAGGTGGTCGCGGGCCACCTGACGCGACTCGCGCTGCCGCGGGGCTCGCGCCTCGCCGCGCTCGGCGTGATGCTGCTGAACGCACTGAAGCTCAAGTTCTCGCTGCAGATCGCGGGCTTCGACGCACGCTTCCACGCTTACGACTGGCGCCGCAGCGTCGAGCGGCTCGCGGACGAGCTCGTCGAACGCATCACCGCCGAGGGTGCTCGCGACCCGATGCTGGTCGGGCACAGCATGGGCGGCGTGCTGGCGCGCGTGGCGCTGGGCGTAGACAAGGGTCGCATCGCGAGGGTCGTCCAGCTTGGCGCGCCAAATTACGGCTCGTTCGCACCCGTACTCGCGCTGCGCGGCGTGTATCCGACCGTGCGCAAGCTGGCGGCGCTCGATCTGCGTCACGATGCTGAGGACCTCGCGCGGATCGTGTTCCGGACGCTGCCGTCGCTGCACGAACTGCTTCCCGATCGCGCTCGCACGGGCGGCGCCGATCTATTCGACCCGTCGAGCTGGCCAGACGATGCGCTGCGACCCGATGCGGACCTGCTGTCGGACGCGGCCAGCGCGCGACGTCGCTGGCCGGAGAACGAGCCGCGCTGCCTGCACGTCGTCGGTGTCCGGCAGGACACGGTCGTGGCGGCCGAATTGCGGGGCAAGCAGTTTCACTTCCGTCACGCCGACGATGGCGACGGCACGGTGCCACGCGCGCTCGCCGAAGTGACGGGCTCGACGACATGGTTCGTCGCCGAGAAGCACGGCGGGCTGCCGAACAACGGCAAGGTGATCTCGGCGGTCGTGGACCTGCTGCGCCACGGCACCACCGATCGGCTGGCGACCGCGACACGACGGCGAGCCCAGCGCGGGCGAATGGTCAGCGAGGCCGAGCTGCGCCGCGTCGCTCCCCACAAGGTGCGCTGGCAGGACCTGTCGCCGGACGCGCGTCGCAGGTTGCTCGAACCCGTGGTGTCGCCGGAATTCCACGGTGCGGTCTCGGGCGACGCACTTCGTGCACCGTCCCCGCCGGCGCTGGTTGCGTCGGCCGGCGCGAAACGCCCGATCGAGATCCGCCTGAGCGCAGGCAGCATCGTCGACGCGAGCGCACGGGCGCTGGTGCTTGGCGTGTTCCGCAACGTCGATCCCTCCGGTGCCGCAGCCGCCGTGGACGAGCGGCTCGACGGCGCGATTCGCGAGTTCACGCTGCGGCGGATGTTCTCCGGCCAGCTTGGCGAGGTGTTCGTCCTGCCTGCCGCCCGCCAGGCGCTGCTCGCGGAGTTCGTGCTGTTCGCCGGCCTCGGCGATTTCGATGACTTCGGATCCGATGCCCAGGCATTCGTTGCGGAGAACGTGGTGCGCACGTTTGCGCGCACGCGGGTCCCGGATTTTGCCACCGTGTTGTTCGGCGCGGGCTCGGGTGTCCCGGTGACCACGGCGCTCGAGCAGCAGCTCGCGGGTTTCTTCGAGGGACTGAGGAACGCGGATGCGGAACGGGTCATCCGCCGCATCACCTTCTGCGAACTCGACCCCCGCAGGTTCGCCACGCTGCGTCGCGCAATCCAGCCGACCGTCAGTCGGCTGGCCGGACAGGACTTCGCCGTCGTGGTCGACGAGGTCGCGCCCGCGACGGCAGCGCCTGCGGTGCTGCAGCCGACCGAGACCCGGCGCAGGCCACGCAGCGGCGTCGACCCTGCCTACCTGATGGTGACGCTCGCGGATCACGGGCGCAGCGAACACGAGTGCCGCAGTTCGCTGCTGACCGCGGGCGCCAAGGCCGCGGTGTTGAGCGGCGCGGTACGCATCAGTCGCGCGTCGTTGCGCGACCTGCTCGCACAGGCCGATCCCGGCGTGCTGACGAACCGCGACATGGCGCGGTTCGGTGCCGAGCTTGCGCGCTCGCTGCTGTCCCGCACGGTCCGTGAAGGCCTGGCGGCAATGAGCCGGCGCCCGCTGGTGATCGTCCATGATCGGGAGGCATCGCGCGTGCCCTGGGAAGCGCTGCGCATCGGCGACGGTCACCCGGCGCTCGAGCGCGGCCTGTCGCGGCGCTATGCGAGCGACGGACTGACCGTGGCTCGCTGGCGCGAAGACCGGCGCCCGTCGGGACAGACGCGGGTGCTGATGGTCGTGAACCCCACGCTCGACCTGGCGGGGGCCGCACAGGAGGGCGCCGCGCTGCGCACGGATCCTGCTCGACGCCGGGGCGAGCGTGGACGTGCTCGAAGGCCGCAACGCTACGCGACGGCGACTGCTGGCGGAGGTCGGGTCCGGTGAATACGACATCCTGCATTTCGCCGGTCACGGGTTCTTCGACGCGGCGGATCCCGGGCGCAGCGGGCTCGTGTGCGCTGGCGGCGACGTGCTGCGCGGCGCGGACCTCAGCGGCATTGGCGACCTGCCGTCGCTGGTGTTCTTCAATGCCTGCGAAGCAGCGCGCGTGAGGCGGCGCCGAGTGCGCGGCCGGCCACGCCTGTTCGGATTGCGCAAGTCGAGCGGGCTTGCAGAGGCGTTCCTCGACGGCGGCGTCGCCAATTTCGTGGGAACCCACTGGCCTGTTGGTGACGACGCCGCGCTCGCATTCTCCACGCGCTTCTACGAGCGCCTGCTCGACAATGCGCCTCTCGGTGAATCCCTGCTCGCGGCCCGGCGACGTGTCTTCGAGCTCGACTCGATCGACTGGGCCGACTACGTCCACTACGGCAATCCGTCGTTCGTGATCGGCACCACGCCGCACGGGGATGAGACCTAGGTCACGTATCGCTGCGTGACGCGCCGGCGGAACCGGCGGTTTACATAAGAAATCGCGATGTCCGTCACGTCCGGACGGGCGCCCCCTTAATGAGAATCCGCAGCACGCGATGACAGGCGCGAGCCGATGGGCATCAAGAACCCCGGAAGCAGCGCCTGGGATCGCGAGGTTCCTGGCTTCCAGGCGTCATACAGGATGTGGGCGTCCCGGTGTCGGGGACAGCAAGAAAAAATTGTTACCCACACCGAGGATGACTATCCATGCGTAAACATTTCATTGCTCCCGTCGCCGCCGCGGTGATGCTGGCCGTGGCCGGCAGCGCGCAGGCGGCCACCGAAGACGACGACGTTCGGCGTCAGTGCGACCGTCGCCTCCGAACTGCCTGATCTCGGCCGCGAACCTGGCCTTCGGCAACTACCTCGGCGACCCGGACACGCCGGTCAACGTCGACTGCGAGCTCGGACATCAGCGTCCGCTGCAGCAAGAACGCAGCTACACGCTCGCGCTGAACGCCGGCTCGACCGTCGGCGCCACGGTCGCCCAGCGCCTGCTGGCCGGTCCGGGCACGGAAACGCTGCAGTACAACCTGTTCACGACGGCCGCTCGCAACGTCGATCTGGGGCGACGGGACGGACAGCAGCGTCACGCAGGGCGGCACCGGCACTGGCATGGCCAATATGCTTACCACACACCGTGTATCGGCCGCGCTGCCGGACAACGCGATCAACCAGGCCGCGGCGACCGGCGCATACAGCGACACGATCACGGTCTCGGTCACCTACTGATCGCACCGATGCGCTTCCAGCACGTCATGGCAAGCGTCCTCGCGTCGGCGGCAGCCCTGTGGCTGCCGCCGGCGTCGGCGGGGACTTTTTCGCTGACTCCGTTGCGCCTCGAGCTTTCGCCGCAGGCGGGAACGGCTTCGATCACAGTGCGCAACGAAGAGGATGCGCCGGCACTGGTGCAGGCGGAAGCGCTGCTGTGGTCGCAGGTGAGCGGTGACGAGAAGCTGGATCCGACGACGGAGGTGATCGTCTCGCCGACGGTCTTCACGCTGCCGCCCAAGGGTTCGCAACTCGTGCGCGTGGCGCTGCGCCGCGAGGCGGATCCGGCCCGCGAGCTGAGCTATCGGCTGATCCTGCAGGAAGTGCCTCCGGAGGCCAGCCCGGATTTCACGGGCCTCACGGTCGCGCTGCGGATGAGCGTGCCGATCTTCGTCGCGCCGATGGCCGCGGCGAAGCCGGATCTCGCATTCTCGGCAACGCGCGATCAGAAGGGTGCGCTCGTCCTGCGCGCCGACAACAACGGCGCAGCACACGCCAGGGTACTGAGCTTCACGCTCACGCCCGAGGACGGCAGTGGCGCCGTCCTGCAGGACTCGACTGCCGCCTACGTCCTGCCGGGACAGTCCCGGACCTGGACGCTGAACAACAACGAAAAGACCCGGGATGACAGCACCGCCGCCGCGGACCGCTACAGGTTGAAGGCCAATACCGAGCGGGGCGAAGTCGTCACGGAGCTGGCCGTCGCGAGGTAACTCGCATGCGCCGCCAGCTGTCCGTCGCCGTCGCGCTTGCGCTCGCGGGCGCCATGCTGTCCGCACAGGCCGGCCCGGAAGCCTTCACGGAGTCCGTCCTGCAGGTGACGCTCAACGGCGAGCAGTTGCCGACGGCGCTCGTCGTGCGCCGCGACAGCGACGGAACGCTGCTGGTCAAGGCGTCGGACCTGAAGGCGCTGCGTCTCAGGACACCGATCAGCGGCGCCATGCTGGTGAACGGCCAGCGCTAC
This sequence comes from uncultured Gammaproteobacteria bacterium, assembly GCA_963776815.1. GTDB lineage: Bacteria > Pseudomonadota > Gammaproteobacteria > Steroidobacterales > Steroidobacteraceae > RPQJ01. Next base: position 489,859 of record CAVZNZ010000012.1, on the reverse strand, counting down.
TACCGCATCGGCGCGGAAATGGGCGCGACCGTCGTTTACGACGATGCGGCGCAGAGCGTGGACCTGGCACTGCCGCCGCAGGCCTTCGTGACGACCGTCGCGCGCGCGACATCCGCGGACGCTGCCCCCAAGGTCACGACCAGTCCCGGCGCCTTCGTGAACTACGACGTCTCGGCCGAGCGGCACGACACACCAGTCGAGCGTCGGCGGATTCGTCGAGCTCGGGCTGTTCGGCTCGAAGGGAGTGGTCACGTCCACGGCGTACGGTCTCACCGACGGACAGAGCTCGAAGACCGTGCGTCTCGACACCGCGTGGACGCAGGACTTTCCGGAACGCATGACCACGCTGCGTGTCGGCGACTCGATTTCCTCCGCGGGACCGTGGGGCCAGTCGGTTCGCTTTGGCGGCATCCAGTACGGCACCAACTTCAACACTCAGCCGACGCTGATCACCACGCCGATGCTGTCCGCACGCGGCGATGCGGTGGTGCCGTCGACGGTCGACGTGTTCGTCAACGGCCAGCCGGTCGCGAGCGAGCAGGTGCAGCCGGGGCCGTTCGAAATCGATGGCGTCCCGGCCGTGAACGGGGCAGGCCAGATGCAGGTCGTCGTGACCGATGCGCTGGGCCGCCAGCAGGTGATCGCGCAACCGTATTACTCCGGCCAGACGTTGCTGCGCAAAGGCCTGAACGAATATTCGGTCGAGGCGGGCGCGATCCGCCGCAACTATACGAACCGCAGCAACGACTACGGTGACGTGGTCGGCGCGGCGACCTTCCGCCGCGGCCTGACCGACACGATCACTGCGGGCGCCCACGCCGAGGCGCAGGCGTCCGGCGCCGCGGCAGCGGGCGTCGATGGAGCCGTGCAGGTCGGCAACTTCGGCATCGTGTCCGGTTCGGCCGCCGTCGGCAGCGACGGCAAGGACAAGGGCTGGCTCGGCGGAGCCGGTTTCGAGCGCAACGGGCCTCGCGTGAGCGTCTATGCACGCGGCCTCTATGCATCGCAGGGATTCTCGCAGCTCGGCGACTCCGTGCTGATCGAACAGCCGAAACTGCGGGCGTTCGGCGGGCTCGGCCTGAACCTGATGAAGTTCGGCAACCTGAACGTGGCCTACGGGCTGCAGACCAACTGGTACACGCCGAGCGTCGAGACGTTCGGCCTCGGATACAGCCATGGCCTCGGCAACCTGGGCTTCATCAACCTGTTCGCATCGCGCACGACCGCGGACGACACGGACTCCGACGTCTACCTGACCTGGACGATGCCGCTCGGTGACCGTCGCACCGTCAGTGCGTCGCTGAGCCGCGGAGCCGGCATCGACGCAGGACGGCGGTGTCGAAGCGGTCGCGTCGTTGCAGCAGAGCCTGCCGGTCGGCACCGGTTATGGCTACTCGGCGATGGTGTCGAGCGCGAACCAGGCCAACCTGGGTTATGCGTACCAGGGCTCGGCCGGCACCGTCGGCGTGAACTATGCGCGGGCCAACGGCCAGGACGGCGTTAGGGTCGGCGGAACCGGCGGCGTCGCGATCACCGGCGCCGGCGTGATGCCGGCACGCCGGCTCGACCAGAGCTTCGCGGTCGTCAAGGTGGCGGACTACGCGGGCGTCGAGGTCTTCGTCGACAACCAGCCGGTCGGACGGACGGACAAGAAGGGCCGCGTGCTGCTCGACCGCCTGCTGCCCTACCAGCCGAACGAAGTCAGCGTGGACCCGAACAAGCTGCCGATGGATGCGAAGATCTCCGAAGGCCTCGATGACCGTGACCCCGGCGTACCGCAGCGGGGCGGTCGTGCGCTTTCCGGTCAGTCGCGCGAACGCTGTGACGCTGCGCCTGGTGCAGTCGGGTGGCTCGCCGGTCCCGGCAGGCGCGGAAGTGAGGCTCGACGGCAACCGCTACCCTGTCGGGATGAAGGGCAGCATGTATCTTGGTGGGATCGAAGGCCGGACCCAGGCCACGGCCACGTGGCGGGACGGAGCCTGCTCGTTCGAGGTGTCGCGCCCGAACGGCAAGGACCCGCTGCCGGATGTCGGGGAGGTTGCGTGCGTGCCGTCGCAGGCCAAGTAGCCAGCGTCGGCCTGGTGGCGCTGCCCGCCCTGCTGGGCATCGCTGATCCTGGGACTTGCCACGCTCGTGCCCGGCGCGGCACGGGCGGCTCTCGACTGCTCGGTCGCGGCAACTGGCGTCGCCTTCGGAGTCTACGACCCGACGCTCGCCACTCCAGACGATTCGACTGGCACGATCACGGTCACTTGCGTCTACACCGGACCGGGCGGAGCCGACCAGACGAACTACACCGTCACGCTGTCGACGGGCGCGAGCGGCACGTTACGCCCAGCGGCAGATGACCGCCGGCTCGTCGCGACTGGGATACAACCTGTTCGGGGATGCAGGCCGATCCCAGGTCTGGGGCAACGCGAGCGCCGGCACGACGATCATCACGGGCTCGCGTGAAAGTCGGCCCCGGCGTCGGCAACGGCACGCGTACCGCGACTCATACCGTGTACGGCCGGGTGCCTGCGCTGCAGGACGCCGACACCGGCAACTACACCGACTCGATCCTGGTGACGCTGACGTTCTGACCGGTCAGAGCGCGAACACGGCCACGTGCACCGGCAGCGCGTACGTGCCGGGAACCGCAGCCGGGTCGAGCATCAGCCGGAAGCTGACGTTGAGTTGCTGTGGCCGCAGCGCTGCCGGCTGCGATACGTCGACGATGTCATCCCGCATCACTACCCGGGACGCGAGCCCACTGACCTCGACCGCGCTCGTGAGTCCCGGTACGTGGAGCGAGCCGCAGCACATATCCCTGCGGGTCGTTGTTGCTCACGCGGTAGACGGCCGCGACGTCGACGTAGCCGCGGGCGAGATCCTGTTCGGAGATCGACAACTGCGCGGGTTCGGAGATCGCCTGGATGCTGGCGCGAGGCGGAACGTAGGCAGTCACGGCGAATTGCGTACGTACTTCGCCGGCCGCAACCCAGCAAGGCGTCGCAGCGAGCAGAACCAACGCCCCGAGGCCGCGTTGCATTCCTTCACCCCCAGGGGAGACCCCTCCTCGACCCGGAGACGTCCCCAACCCACGTTGTTGTTTTGACAGGTGCCGGCCAATCCCGAGTGAGTAGTAATACCCAGAAGGATGTGTCGGCCGTCACAAAATAACCCACTGGGGTTGACGCGCGGGCCCGATTTAACCCAATGCAGTCCGCCGACCTCGGCTGCTGCAGCGCACCATCAGCGGCGACGCGGGTTGCGCCCCCTCGCAGAACCGCTAAGCTGCCGCACTGATTTTCCGCCAGCGGATCCGCACGATCGTGCAACCGACCGACACGTCGAACCCGGACTATTTCCACCGCGTCGTCGACTGCCAGTGGGCGTGTCCCGCGCACACGGATGTCCCCGAGTACATCCGCCTGATTGCGCTCGGGCTCTTCTCCGACGCGTACATGGTCAACCGGGAGTCGAACGTCTTCCCCGGCATCCTCGGCCGCGTATGCGACCGGCCGTGCGAGCCTGCCTGCCGGCGCGGCCGCGTCGAGGAGAAGCCGGTCGCGATCTGCCGCCTGAAGCGCGTCGCCGCCGACCACAAGGACGCCATCGTCGACCGGCTGCCGGTCGTCCCGGCGCAGAAGAACGGCAAGCGCGTCGCCTGCATCGGCGCCGGGCCCGCATCGCTGACCGTGGCGAACGACCTGCTGCCGCTCGGCTACGAAGTCGTGATCTTCGAGCAGTGGGACAAGCCGGGCGGCCTGATGCGCACCAACATCCCGGCGTTCCGCCTGCCCGAGGGCGTGATCGACGAGGAGATCGGCTACATCACCGGCATGGGCGCCGAGATCCGCTACAACTCGCGGATCGAGAGCCTGCGCAAGCTGCTGGCAACCGGCGGCTTCGACGCCGTGTTCGTGGGCAGCGGCGCGCCGAAGGGCAAGGAGCTCGACCTGCCCGGCCGCCAGGAAGGCAAGGCGAACATCCACATCGGCATCGACTGGCTCGAGTCGGTCGCATTCAAGCACCTCGAGAAGATCGGCGAACGCGTGCTGATCATCGGCGTGGGCAACACCGCGATGGACTGCTGCCGCTCCTCGCTGCGCCTCGGCGCGAAGGACGTCAAGGTGATGGCCCGCAAGCCGCGACAGTTCTTCAAGGCGTCCGAGTGGGAGCTCGAGGACGCCGAGTCCGAGAACGTCGAGATCGTCGTCAACCACGCGCCGCGTGCGTTCGTGATCGAGGACGGTCGCCTGAAGGGCATGCTGTTCGACCAGATGGAGTACGACCTCGACGCACGCGGGCGGATCGTCGCCGAGCGCGTGGTGGGCGAGGCATTCTTCCCCGCGGACGACGTCATCCTCGCGATCGGCCAGGAGAACGCGTTCCCCTGGATCGAGGACGACCTCGGCCTCGAGTTCGACAAGTGGCACGTGCCGGTCGTGGACAAGACGACGTTCCAGTCCACGCGGCCCGAGGTCTTCTTCGGTGGCGACGCGGCGTTCGGCCCGAAGAACATCATCTGGGCCGTCGAGCACGGCCACCAGGCCGCGATCTCGATCCACAATTACTGCATGGGGCAGCCGGTCACCGAGCGTCTGCCGCCGACGCTGAACCTCTCGTCGCGCAAGATGGGCCTGCACGAGTGGTCGTACAAGAACGACTACAACCCGGTCGAGCGCCGGCTCGTGCCGCACGTGAGCCTGAAGGAGCGCTTCAAGCAGCTCGACATCGAGGTCGAGCTCGGCTTCGACGCGGCGCAGGCTGCCGCCGAGGTGCAGCGCTGCCTGAACTGCGACGTGCAGACGGTCTTCGAGGCGAAGGCGTGCATCGAGTGCGACGCCTGCATCGACATCTGCCCGACCGACTGCCTGACGATCACGCGCAACGGCGAGGAAGCCGAGCTCTCGACACGGCTCAAGGCACCGCGGAAGACTCCGCACGAGCCGCTGTACGTCTCCGAACCGCTGAAGCAGACGGGCCGCGTCATGGTGAAGGACGAGGACCTCTGCGTGCACTGCGGACTCTGCGCCGAGCGCTGCCCGACGGCGGCCTGGGACATGCAGAAGTCCACGATCCACCTGCCCCACGCGACCGACCACTCATGGCCCAGCCCGCAAAAGCGCAAGACCGCGTAAACGACTTCGTCATCAAGCTCGCGAACGTGAACGGCACCGGCTCGGCCAGTGCCAACACGCTGCTGATGAAGTCGATCTTCCGCATGGGCGTGCCCGTGATGGGGAAGAACTACTTCCCGTCGAACATCCAGGGCCTGCCCACGTGGTACGAGATCCGCGTGACCAGGGACGGCTACGTCGCGCGCTCCGGCCGCGTCGACCTGATGGTCGCGATGAACGCCGAGACGTACCAGAAGGACGTCCGCGAGGTCTCGCCCGGCGGCTACCTGATCTACGACTCCACGTGGCCGCGCTCGGCGGTGCTCGTGCGCGAGGACATCACGATCCTCGGCGTGCCGCTCGCGAAGATCTGCAACGAGAACTTCGTCGGCGTCCGCAACCGCATCCTGATGAAGAACATCATGTATGCGGGCGTGCTCGCGGCGCTGCTCGAGATCGACGTCGAGGTGATCCGCCAGCTGCTCACCGAGAGCTACGCGAAGAAGCCCGCGCTCGTGGACGCCAACATGAAGGCGGTGCAGCTGGGCTACGACTACGCGAAGGCGCACCTGCCCTGCCCGCTGCCGCTGCGCGTCGAGCGCATGGAGAAGACGAAGGGTCACGTGATGATCGACGGCAACACCGCGGCCGCGCTCGGCTGCGTGTACGCCGGCGCGACCGTGGGCCCGTGGTACCCGATCACGCCGTCGACGTCGCTGATGGACGCGTTCAAGAGCTTCTGCGGCAAGCTGCGCGTGGACCCGGAGACCGGCAAGGGCAACTACGCCGTGATCCAGGCCGAGGACGAGCTGTCCGCGATCGGCATGGTGCTCGGCGCGAACTGGATGGGCGCGCGCGGGTTCACGGCGACCAGCGGCCCCGGCATTTCGCTGATGAACGAGTTCATCGGCCTCGCCTACTACGCCGAGATCCCGGCGGTGATCTTCGACGTGCAGCGCGTCGGGCCCGTCGACCGGCATGCCGACCCGCACGCAGCAGTGCGACCTGATGCTGTGCGCGTACGCGTCGCATGGCGACACGAAGCACGTGCTGCTGTTCCCGTCGAACCCGGAGGAATGCTTCTACATGGCGGTGCAGGCGTTCGACCTCGCCGAGCGCCTGCAGACGCCGGTGTTCGTGATGTCGGACCTCGACATCGGCATGAACGACTGGATGTGCCCGGAGCTCAAGTGGGACGACAGCTACCGGCCCGACCGCGGCAAGGTGCTGTCGAAGGAGGAAGTCGAGGCGCTGCCGAAGTTCCACCGCTACCTCGACAAGGACGACGACGGCATCCCGTACCGGACGCTGCCGGGCGTGTCCGCGAAGGGCGCGTACTTCACGCGCGGCTCCGGCCACAACCAGTACGGCGGATACACCGAGGACGCCGGCGAGTACCAGGTGGTCGTCGACCGGCTGCTGCGCAAGTTCAGGCGCGCACGCACGCTGGTGCCGCCGCCGGTGATCGAGGCGACCGGCACCAGCGACATCGGCCTCGTGGCCATCGGCAGCAGCCGCGGCGCCGTCAACGAGGCGCGCGACATCCTGGCGAAGCGCGGCATCCCGATCGACTACATGCGCGATCAAGGCGTTCCCGTTCACGAAGGAGGTGGAGGCGTTCATGGCGTCGCACCAGAAGATCTTCGTGATCGAGCAGAACCGCGACGCGCAGCTGCGCTCGCTGCTCACGCTCGAGACGGACGTGCCGAAGTCCAAGCTGCACTCGATCCTGCACTACAACGGCCTGCCGATGACCTCCAGCGGAATCGTCGAGGCCGTGCTCGCGGAACTCGGCGACGCGAGGCGCGCGGCCGCGAGCCGCCTGGCTGCCTGCCGTTTTCCGCGCCGCTCACCAGTCACTGACCACCAGACAGCTTTTCCGATGTCCTTCATCAACAAGCCGAAAGTCCGCCACCCCGACCTGCCGACGAACGCGCTCGGGCTCACGCGTCGCGACTACGAGGGCGCGATGTCCACGCTCTGCGCGGGCTGCGGGCACGACTCCGTCACCGCGTCGATCATCGAGGCGATCTGGGGCCTGGGGCTGCGCCCCGAGCAGCTCGCCAAGTTCTCGGGGATCGGCTGCTCTTCGAAGACCACCGCGTACTTCGCGAGCGGCGCGCACGGCTTCAACGGGGTGCACGGCCGCATGCCCTCGGTGGTCAGCGGGGCGAACGCGGCGAACAAGGAGCTGTACTGCATCGGCGTTTCGGGCGACGGCGACTCGCTGTCGATCGGCTTCGGGCAGTTTGCGCACGCGATCCGGCGCAACGTGAACATGCTTTACATCTGCGAGAACAACGGCGTGTACGGCCTCACGAAGGGCCAGTTCTCCGCCTCGGCCGACATCGGCACGAAGTCGAAGAAGGGCGAGGAGAACCAGCAGGCGCCGGTCGATCCGTGCCTCGCGGCGTTGTCGCTCGGCGGCACGTTCATCGCGCGGAGTTTCTCCGGCGACAAGGAGCAGCTGGTGCCGCTGATCCAGGCGGGACTGATGCACAAGGGCTTCGCGATGATCGACGTGATCTCGCCCTGCGTGACGTTCAACGATCACGTCGGCTCGACGAAGAGCTACACGTTCACCCGCGAGCACTACCACGAGGCAGTGCACGCCGACTACGTCCCGCCGCGGCAGGAGATCAAGGCCTCCTACGGCGAGGGCGAGGCGCTGCCGGTGCAGATGCACGACGGCAGCCAGATCGTGCTGCGCAAGCTCGACAAGGACTACGACCCGACCCACCGCGGCAAGGCGTTCGAGTACCTGCGCACGAAGCTGCGCCAGGGCGAGCACGTGACCGGGCTGATCTTCGTCTCGTCGAGCGGGCCGGACATGCACGCGATGGCGGACACGACCGACGTGCCGCTGAGCCAGGTGCCGTACGAGAAGCTGCATCCGGGCGCTGACGGCCTGGCGAAGATCCTGAAGCGCTACGCGTAGGTCGCGCTGCCGCGGCGGCCGGCCGGCCGGCGGCCGTTCGCGAACCAATGCTCAGTCCGTGCAGTGCGCACTCGCGCCCCGCGCGACGCCGGGGCATTATTGGTAAATGGTCCGGCTTGCACGGCTGAGGTTCGCGTGCGCCAGGGCGGGTTGCGCCGTCCTGCTGGCCGCGCTGCTTGCAGCCCCGGCGCTCTGCCTCGTCGACCGTCTACAAGTGGGTGGACGAGTACGGCACCGTGCACCTGTCGACGTCGAAGCCCCCGGCCGGCGTTCAGTACCAGACGCTCAACATCGGCTCCACGTCGAGCAGCAGCTCGAGGCCGGCGTCCGGCAGCGGCTCGGTCGCAGCGAAAAAGCCGCCGCCACCCGCCTCGCCCCAGTTGCTCGCGCAACGCTCCGAGGTCCTTTCCAGCCTGCAGACCCGTGAGTGCGTGCTTGCGCTCGAGACGCTCGAACGGCTGACGAGCGGCACCGAAACCGACAGCCGCGGAACTGAGCGGCTCGACCAGACGGCCGAACCGAATTGCAGCAAGGATCCGGCTCGCCGTCGCGAGCAGGAGCAGATGGCGGCAAGGCTGCGCGTGGCGAACAGCCCCGAGTGCGTCAGTGCGAGGAACCAGCTGGCGGAGATGATGGCGCCAGGGTCAGGACACCCCGGGTCCAGGTGCAGAGCCAGCAGGCGTTCGTCGACGATCACTGCACGCCGCCGGTGCAATAGCCGCTGGCCGACCCGCCGAGGCGAATCCGCGCTGCTAGAGCGAGCTCGGCCCCTGTGCAAGCAGGTGCATCAACTCCGCCTGCGACTTTACCTCGCACTTGGTGAAGATCTGCTTCAGGTGCGACCGCACGGTGTTGGGCGACAGGCGCAGCGACCTTGCCGCCTGCTCCACGTTCCGGCCGGCAAACAGCCGTCGCGCGACCTCGGCCTGCGCGCGCGTCAGCCCGTACAGCTCCTGCAGCAACTCGACCGAGATGTCGCGCCGGCCGTCGGTCGCGTAGATGCATGCGGTCAGCACGACGTTGCGCTCGTCGACGTTCGGGGGCACCGGGGAGACGAGCACGAAATAGGACTTGGCCCGCGGCCGCTTGAATCGTGCGGCGATCGGCCGCGCCACGCCCGCCGCGCCGGGCTGGCACTGGGCAATCAAGCATTTCAGCCGCTCATCGAACACGGCATCGACGAACCTGAGCCGGCCGTTGCGGACGGTGATCCCGTCGGCCTCGTTCAGCACGCGCAGCGCGGGTACGTTGGCGTCGAGTACGAAGCCCGTCGCGTCGAGCATGATCACGCCACGATCGAGGCGGTCGAGTATCAGGCGGCCGAGCGAAGTGAACTTCCCGCCGGAACGCGTGTGGAAGGGGCCGAGCGGCGCCGTCCCTGGTACCGCGCGGCCCCCACGATTCGCGGGCCTGGCATGTGCCGGTGCGCGTGCGGCACGCTTGCGCTTCGGCGCCGCCGTGGCGGCCGCGGTGTCCTTTACGCCTCGTCTTGCCATTCGACCCGGGGCTGCTCCTTCGCCCTCTTCTCTATGGTCCGACTAGACCACAAAACGCCATCGTGGGAATCACCCATTTAGGTGAGAAATCGCCCGGCCGCGGCGCTGGACGAGCGCCGAACGCGGGCTCAGGGTCCCGGGCTCGCCGCCGCGCGACCCTCGGTTTTGCGCAGTCGCCGCGGAATTCGTACCTGCGATCACCGAACCCCGGCCGCCCGGTGACGACAATGGCGGGCGATCCAGTACGCGCCGCGCGGCGCGTCGCAAGGAGGATCCGCAGATGGAACTCGCCGCCCTGGTACTGTTCGGCTCGATCGTGCTCTGGTTCTTCGAGGAAGCGCGGGGAACCGGCAGCCTCTAGGGACGCGGCAGGTGCTGCGGATATAGAGCCCGCAGCACCTCGTTCGCGGTGGCCCGCAGCTCGGCGCCAAGTCCGGCCTCCAGTGCGGCCGGCGCGGGTTGCGCCGAACCGGCGGCCCAGATAGCGTCGAACGCGGCGCGGCGCCTCGACACCTCGGCCTCGACCACGGCCCGCCATTGCGGCGGGTACTCCGCCTGCACGTAGTCCCCGCGACCGCGACCGAAATGCGCGACCGCGAGGTAGCGCAGCACGGCGGCGGTGACGCGACCCGTAAGGAACTCCGGTGACCAGCGCAGCGTGCTCGCGTCCTTGCCACGGGCGAGGTTGTACGCACGCGCGAGGCCGTGCATGCCGGCGGCCCCGAGCAGTCCGCCGATGAGTGCACCCGCGCCGAACGTGAGCCCGCCCGCGGCAAGATCGGCCGCCAGGCCGCCCAGCGCCCCGGTCACGGCCCCGCCGATTACGCTCGCCTTCGCCACGTCCGCGGCCGGGTCGACCGTGTAGGCCGAACCCATGCGCTGATCGATCTCGTCCGCCGCCTGCCCCGACAGTCCGTGCAACTCGATCAGCTCGGCCGTCGACTCGCGCAGCGACTCGTCCAGCCGGCGCGCCATTGCCGCCTGGCCCGCGCTCCAGCGCCGGATCGCTGCGCGGCTCCGCTCCAGCCAGGCCACCGAGCAGGGCTCGTGCCGACTCGCCCAGCGAACGCGTCGGGACTTCGGCCTGGTCGACTGCCGTACCGGCCAGGTGACGCGCGAGCACCTGGATCGACCGGTCGAAGACTGCAGGTCGTTGCGCGCATCCCAGGCGGCCGCGAGGCGCCCGAAACTCTCGCGTCGATCCGTCGGCAACAGCGCGCCGACGCGCTCGAGCAGGAGTCGTTCCTGGACCCAGCAGCGCGCAAAGGCATCGAATGCGACGACGCCGCGGACGACACCGAACGAAGCAAGGTGCCGCGACCAGCGGTCGATCTCGCGAGCCTCGGCGGCGGCGGTCTGCGGTGGCCCGAGCTGGTTCAGCAGCACCAGCACCGGCTTGCCGATCCAGCCGAGGATTTCCATCTCGGCGGCGACGTAGCCCGCGGCCGCCGGGTCCTCGCTTGCGTTCACGAGATACAGCACCACGTCCGCGACGTCGCGGACGTTGCGGATGGCCTGCTGGCTGCTGAAGAACGGACGGTCGGTGTAACGGTCCCAGACCTGCGTCAGGAACCAGCCGAGCGGGTTGCCGCCCTGGCGCAAGTCGTCGCAGCAGGCGCGCACTGTCACCGAATCCGGGCGTGTCCCAGAGCTCGAGGACGTCGCCCTCCGTGGTCTCGATCAGCACGTAATTGTCGGTCGTGTCCGTAACGTGCGCGGCGTCACGCACCTCGCCGACGTCGCGCTTGACCAGCGTGCGCGCGAGCGTGGTCTTGCCGACGTTCGTGTGCGAGATCAGGCTGAGCCGGACCGCGCTCATGCGGCACGCAAGTCCACGAATGCGACGTCGACTCCGTAACCGCGAACAAAATCGCGCCAGAGCCTGCGCCGCTCATCCATGCGGCCCGCAAGCGAGGCGTCGCCCGCCAGTCGTGACGCGTAACCCGACTCGTCGACGACGACCCGCAGTGCCCGCTCCGGCTTCGCGCCGCGCGTCGCATCACGAGCCGCTGCAATCGCGAGCCCGTGGTTCTCCGATTCCGGCGTCGCTGCAAGCGACAGCAGCAGTACTACGCCTTCCGCGTTACCGATCCCTGCTCCGACGAGGGCTGCGCGAAGCTGGTCCTCCTGGCCGTACGGCGACATCGCGCGGACGTCGGTGCGTGCACCCCGACCGAACTCCGCTTCCACCCAGCGATCGAGCGTCGCGCGCGCTTCGGCCGCGACGCTCGCACGCATACGGCACGACGATCACTTCCCCGCTGCCCTGGCCGGCTTGTGCGGCGCCGAGCGTGCCACGCGCATAGCCGAGCAATTCGTCGGGCAGCGCAGTGGCCCGCCGCCAGCGCCAGCCGTCGAGTCGAGCGAGCAGCGCGAGCAGTGCTCGCGGCGCGACGACGTAGAGTCCCAGCGAAACGGCGATCAGGTGTATCCACGGAGCGGCATCTCCGCCGCCGCCTGTCGGCGGTCCAGCGCAGCGCGGCCACGGCCTCGTCGGTCGTCGGCAATGCGATGCCGCTCAGCACCGACGCCGGCCCGAACACGAGCCCGAGGATCGCGCGAACGGCCCGCGGACCGAGAAACGTGCTCTCCCAGCCGGCCTCGTACCGGAACACGACGCCGCGGAAGTACAACCCGGCGATCATGCCGAGCGCCAGCGCCGCCGCACCGAGGTGCAGCAGCCGGCGCGCGTGTGCTGCCAGCAGCGGCCCGCCGACGCGCGCCCAGTCCGTCGCGTATCGCGTGACGACTTCGCCCAGCTTCGCGTGCACGCGCGACGTACTGGTCGATGACCCCGCCCAGGCGGCGCGTGATCGCCTTCGCCGACCATCCGTTGCCCGCTGCGAACCGGGACGACGTGCCCATCACTCCGCGCATGGCGTGCACGCCGAACCATGCGTACACCGCGAAGTTCCACGCGATCACGCCCAGGAATGGAAACGCGAGGATGTTGATGCGGCGTGCGCCGTCGAGCGACGCGAGCCCGATGCCGGTCGCGAACGCCGCGACCAGGACGATCGCGGTCAGCCAGCCCGGCAAGCGCGAGCGCTCGAGCATTTCGCGGAACACCGGGTAACGCGCCGCAAGCGGAGCGAACAGCAGTTCCGCGCGCGCGTCGAGCAGCCGCAGCACCCGGGACGAGCGGGCGTCCGGCGACAGCTGCCTTTTCGGCCGCGCCATCCGGGGGACCGCAACACGGTACGGGTCGCGTGCTCGCGGTCTGCGAGCGGCAGCAGCTCGCCCGTGCGGTCCGCCTCCTCGACGGCCTTGACCAGCAACATCCTGCCGAGCGCTTCTTCCCTCATGCCGTGGATGCTACTGAATCGCCGCCGGGATTGGCATCGAGCCTGCCGGGTCCGCACAATACCATCGGCCATGAGCTCACCTGCCCTCGTTACCCATCGCGGTGGATGCCACTGCGGAGCCGTCGCTTTCGAAGTCGACGCACCTGCCCGCCTGGTCGCGCAGGAGTGCAACTGCTCGATCTGTGCGATGACGGGCTTCCTGCACCTGATCGTGCCTGCCAGCCGCTTCCGCCTGCTGCGCGGTGCGGATGCGCTGGAGGCTTATTCGTTCAACACCGGCACGGCACGGCACCTGTTCTGCCGCCGTTGCGGCATCAAGTCGTTCTACGTGCCGCGATCGAACCCGGACGGCTACAGCGTCAACGTGCGGTGCCTCGACCGCTCGACGATCGACGGCGTGACGGTCGAAGCCTTCGACGGGCAGAACTGGGAGCAATCCGCCGCGGCGCTGCGGCACCTCTCGCGCGACGAGGCCAGCTGACGGATCCGCCTCATGCCGCGCGGCCCTTGCGCGGCGTCGGGTTGCGGTCGTCGACCCACAAGTCCGATTCGCCGGACGGCAGTCCGCGCACGTTGGCGGAGACGACCGGCACTTTGCGGCGGCGTGCGCGGGCCCGGGCCATTTCTTCTGCGCGCCGTCGCGCGGCACGCCTTCGAGACGCAGCTGCCGCGACCAACGAACCGACCAGCAGCAGCAACGCCGCAATCGAGAATGCGTCGACTTCCATGTCTGTTCCCCGTGGCACGGCCGCGCGGCTTCCGTCCGCGAGGCGCCGATGAGTGCACCGTGGATGCTGGCACGCGACGACCGCCGGGCGACACTCGCGATCGTGGTGATTCGCGACGGAAATCCGGCGTGACGACAGTGCTAGAAGGTGATCTCGGCCCGTCCGGAGCTGGTCCAGTAGCGGCAGGACGCCGCCAGCAGTGGGCCGCCGCTGGCGCGACGCACCTTGAGCTGCATGGCGTAGCCGCCGGAGATCGGCTGCGCGGCGCGCTGCTCGTATACCTGCAGTCCCTGCCGTTGCGCCTGGTTCAAGCACGCGCGCTCCGCATTCACCTGGCCGCTGCCACCTGAGCCACCACTCCAGCCGCCGCCGCTGCCGCCGGACCCGCCGCCGTAGTAGAGCTCGGCCCGATTCGACGCTGGATAGAACCGGCAGATGGGACGCACGCGCTGGCCAGCGCGCGTGCCGTCCACGGTCGTCTCCCAATAATTGCCGCGCAGAATCGGCGGGCTCGACGAACCGCACCGAAATGCCTTCGCGCGTGGCCTGGTTGCGGCACTGCACCTCGGCGCGCTGCTGCTGCCCGGCATTGCCACCGCCGCCTCCACCGCCCGTGCCCGCGCGCACCAGCTCGAAGCGGCCCTTGCAACCGCAGGTTGACCCAGACCAGTCCGTCGCGCGTGCCCCAGGCGCCGGCGTTGCGACACTTGCCGCCCGAATCGTCGTTGATGAGCTTGCCGACATAGCCGCGCGGCACCGCGCACTCGCGATAGCGCTGTTGCTCGGAGCGGCAGTCGACGTGCTGGCCCGTACCGCCACCACCGGCACCGCCGACCGACACCTCGAACCTGGCACGGCAACCATTGTCGACCCAGACCCGGTCGCCTCGCTGGCCCCAGGTCTGGCCCTGGATGCAGGGTGCGTCCGACTTCTGCTTGATGAGCCGCGCGCGCCCATCGACGGGCAGCTGGCACTCGCGATACTTGCCTTCGACCGACGCGCAGTTGAACTCGAACAGGTTCCCGCCGCTGCCGCTGCGCCGCTCCCTCCCCAGCCGAAGCCGAACAGGCTCACGTCGCCGGTGCGGGTCTCGACGAAGCACGAGCCCCAGGACACGCGCCCCGCCTGGTCGCGCGCCTGCAGGTCGATCGACCAGCCATCCTTCTGCTGCTGGTAATTCCTGGTCGAAATCACCACGTAGCCGCGCCGCACGGCTTCGCGTTCGCAGTCCGACTGCGCGGAACGTTGTCCGGGTGACTGCGCCTGGGCGGTCGAGAAAGCGGCAGACCCGAGGCCGAGCGCCGCCATCGCTGCCAGCGTCACCAGCCGGAAAGCACGGCTCATCGACACCTCTCCACGTTCTTGCGCCGCGTCCGGGCGGCGGCGACCGCCTACCAGTGGATGCCTCGCATCAGTGACGCGAAGATCATCGCCTCGCGCGTCGCAGTCCGCTGCTCGCCACCGTCCTTCTTGCCCTGGGCCGCGGAGGAATCCGGGAACATCCGGTATGCCGAGTTCATCACGACCTCCGAGAGCTTCGGCATCACCAGGTGCATGATCTCGGCCATGACGCCGAGCCGCGTCGCGATGCGCTGCGGCTTGCGGATGATCGCGTCCGCGATCATGTCGGCCGCGTCGTCGGGCGAGATGACCGTCGGCATGTCCTCGTAGATCTTGGTCGGCGCGATCATCGGCGTGCGCACCAGCGGCATGTTGATGATCGTGAAGTGCACGCCTTCGTCGTGGAACTCCGACGCCGCGCAGCGTGCGAACGACTCGAGCGCCGCCTTCGAGGCCACGTACGCGGAGAATCGCGGTGCGTTGGTCAGCACGCCGATCGACGACACGTTGATCACGTGGCCGCTCTTGCGCGCCGTCATCGACGGCAGCAGGTTCATCGTCAGGCGCACGCAGGCGAAGTAATTCAGCTGCATCGTGCGCTCGAAGTCGTGGAAGCGGTCGTACGACAGTGCGAGCGAACGGCGGATCGAGCGGCCGGCGTTGTTCACCAGCACGTCGACGTGGCCGAACTCCTTCAGGATGTCCTTCGAGAGCTTGTCGTTGGCCGCGTAGTCCGTGATGTCGCAGGAGTAGGTCTTCACGAACCCGCCGCCGTCCTGGATCTTCTTCCTGACTTCGGCGAGCTTCTCCTCGTCACGCGCGACGACGAGCACCTTGCCGCCCGGCCTGCGCGACGCGGATCGCGACCGCCTCGCCGATGCCGGACGAGCCGCCGGTCACGACCACGACCTTGCCCTTCACCGCACCGCGCAGGCTGCGGTCGATCGACAGGTCCGGGTCGAGGTGGCGCTCCCAGTAATCCCACAGCCGCCACGCGTAGTCCTCGAGCGGCGGCACGCTGATGCGGGCCTTGGCCAGCAGCTTCTGCGTAGCCGTCGAGTCGAAGCGCGTGGGGTAGTTGATGAACTGCAGCACGCTCTTCGGCACCTGCAGGTCGCGCAGCAGCTGGTCGAATACGTTCTGGATCGGCTTCGTGCGCTCGACCGACTTGCGCACCGCGTCAGGCACGAGGTCGAAGATCTTCGGATCGAGGCGGAACGCCATCTCCGGCGCGTGGGCGGCGCGCGCGAAGATGTTGATCACCTCGCCCATGCGCCGCACCTTCGGGTCCGTCAGGTGGAAGCAGCGGCCGTCGAGACCCTTGGCGTGCGCGAGGTGCACCATCGCGTCGACGACGTAGTCGACCGGCACGAGGTTGATGTAGCCGCCCTCGACGCCCACCAGCGGGATCCAGCGCGGCCACGACTCGCGCAGCTTCTGCAGCGCCTTGAAGAAGTAGTACGGCCCGTCGATCTTGTCGATGAAGCCGGTCTGCGAATGGCCGACGACGGCTCCCGGGCGGTAGATGCGGAACGGGATGCGGCCGTTCGCGCGCACCATGCCTTCCGAATCGTGCTTGGTGCTGTGGTAAGGGTGGTCGAGGTCCTCGGCTTCCTCGAACATGTCCTCGGTGAACGTGCCGCGATAGAGGCCGGCGGCGGCGATCGAGCTCACGAGGTGGAAGCAGCGCGCGTTCACCGCGGCCGCGAGGTCGAGCGCACCCTGCGTGCCGACGATGTTCGCCTTCTTCATCGACTCCTCGCTCGCGTCGAGGTCGTAGACGGCGCCGAGATGGAAGAAGTGCGTGACCTTGCCCTTCAGCTTGCGGACGTCGGCCGGCGACGACGCCGAGCTTCGGCGCGCCGAGGTCGCCCTTGATCGGCACGACCCGCTTCACGCTGTCCTTGCCCCAGAACTCGCGGAGCTCGTCGAGCTTGCCGATCGATTTCGGCCGCACGAGGACGTAGATGGTGCCCTTGCCGCGCTTCAGCAGCGACTGCACCAGGAAGCGGCCGATGAAACCGGTCGCGCCGGTGACGAAGTAGGTCATGCGAGTCTCCCGATGAATCCTGTGACCGTGGTACGAGACCCGTAGGCCGCGCCCCTTTTTGAGGCTACCTTAGGGGCCGGGCCGCCGCAGGTCAACGTGGCCCTCGAGGGGGAGCGCAGCATGAACACGCCCAGCCACCAGCGGATGTCGAGCATCGACACGGCCTGGCTGCGCATGGACGGCACCGGGCAGCCCGATGATGATCGTCGGCGTATCGGCGACCGAGACGCCGATCCGGCCGGCCGATTTCCGCAGCATGATCGAGAAGCGGCTGCTCTGCTTCGAGCGCTTCCGGCAGCGGCCCGTCGCCGACGCGCTTGGCGCATCGTGGGTCGACCATCCCGACCTCGACCTGGACCAGCACATCGAGACCGTGGAGCTGCCCGCGCCTGGCGGCAAGCGGGAGCTGCAGGCCCTGGTGGCGAAGCTGGCCGGCATGCCGCTCGATCCGAGCCGCCCGATGTGGCAGTTCCACCTGGTGCCGAGCTACCGCGGCGGCAGCGCCTGGATCACCCGGGTCCACCACTGCTACGCGGATGGCGTCGCGATGATCCGCGTGCTGCTGTCGATGACCGGGCAGGATCCGAGTGCGGCCCCCGGCGACGGCGCGGCGGCACCAGGCGGCCGGGCAAGGCAGCGCCGGGGCCGGCACCGCTGTTCGACTGGTTGAACCGGTTCACGCAGCCGACCGGCGACATCGTCGAGCACCTGCTTGCCGAGGGCGCCAGGCTGCTCGAGGGAGGAATTCACCGCGCCTTCCACCCCCAGGCCGCGGCAACGCGTCGCCGTGCAGGCTGGCAGCATGATCGGCGAGTTCGCAAAAGTGCTCGCGCTCCCCGACGATCCGCCGACGCCGTTGCGCGGGCCGCTGAGCGGGACGAAGGCCATCGCGTGGGCCGACCCGATTCCGCTCGCGGAAGTCCGGACGATCGGCCGCGCACTCGACTGCACCGTCAACGACGTCGTGATGGCCACGGTCGCGGGCGCGCTCGGCGGCCACCTGCGCGACCGGGGCTTCGACACCGACGAGCTGGTGCTGCGCGCTTCCGTACCGGTCAACCTGCGTACCGCCAGCGAGCCGCACACGCTCGGCAACAAGTTCGGGCTGGTGTTCGTCGACATGGCCGTCGGAGTTCGCAATCCGCTGCAGCGGGTGTTCGCGATGCACGACACGATGAAGGGCATCAAGGAGTCGGTGCAGCCTCCGATGACGCTCGCGGCGCTGGGGATCATGGGCATGCTGCCGGGCGCGCTGCAGGTACCGGCCGTCGACCTGCTGAGCCGCAAGGGATCGGTCGTGGTCTCGAACGTGCCCGGCTCGCAGGCACCGCTGTACCTGTGCGGCCAGCGCATCACGGAGATGCACTTCTGGGTTCCGCAGAGCGGCACGATCGGCGTCGGCATCAGCGTGCTGACCTACGCCGGACAGGTCCATTTCGGGGTAATCGCGGACCGCAACCTGATCGACGACCCCGCGTCGCTGGCGGACCGGTTCGCGCCGGAATTCGAGAAGCTGCTGCTCGCGGTCACGATGGGAATGCTGGCCACCAGGAAAAGAACGCCGGCCCGCAACCACGGAAGGCGCGCAAGAAGGCTGCGGCAACTACCTAGCCATCGGATTGACACAGTGCAGCAATGCGCTGTTTTTGAGCGAGAATGATCCGTGATCCAGGTGCGGCCCCGCCGCGAGGGGTTCCCATGGTTGCACGCAGGAAGAAGACCAGGCTCGAGTCCGCCGTCCGCAAGGCACGGAACCGGGGCGGCCAGGCCCAGGCGACCGTTATCGAGGGCGTGCAGCAGGCCGAAAGGATGATTCGCGACGCCTTCGAGTCCGCGCAGGGGTCGGTGCAGTCGAGGCTCGGCTCGGCCCGTGAGCAGGCGACCGAGACCTGGGACAACCTGGAGGCGCTGTTCCAGAGCCGCGTGCAGAAGGCGCTGCAGCAGATCGGCATGCCGAACGCCGAGGAGATCCGGCTGCTGACGAAGCGCGTAGACGAGCTGAACGAGAACGTGAAAGCGCTGTCCGCGAAGCCGGCACGCCGCGGCACGCGAAAGGCCCCCGCGAAGGCCGCCGGCAAGAAGGCGCGGCGCGGCACCCGGCGCCAGGGTCCGCGCGCCACCGGCTGATCAACCACAGGCAGGGTCCGCCATGCTCGACCTCCAGCCCGCCGCCGGAAACCGCGCACCAGCACACGGACGTTCGGCCTGGCCCTGGCAGGCGGCGGACCGCTCGGGGCGTTCTACGAAGTCGGCACGCTGCACGCGATCAGCGAGGCGTTCGAAGGCATCGACCTCACCAGCCTCGACATGTACGTGGGCGTGAGCTCCGGCGCGATGATCGCGGCCGGTCTTGCGAACGGGATCGACACGACCGACATGGGGGTCGTGTTCATCCACAACGCGTCGCGCGAATACCCGGTGCGGCCGGGGCTGTTCCTGCGGCCTGCCTTTCGCGAGTACATGAACCGTGTCGCGAGCGTACCCAGCCTCGCGACCGACATCCTGAAGCAATACCTGCGCGATCCCGGCAAGGACTGGGCCGAGGCGATCGACCCGCTCGGCCGGCTGCTGCCGACCGGCCTGTGCGACAACCGCCCGTTCGAGCGGTTCCTGGCGCAGCTCTTCTCGGGCCCCGGCCGGACCAACGACTTCCGCAAGCTGCACCGCAGCCTCTACATCGTCGCGACCGAGCTCAACAGCGGCTATTCGGTGCGCTTCGGCGAGCCCGGCTTCGAGCACGTACCGATCTCGCGCGCGATCCAGGCGAGCACTGCGCTGCCCGGCCTCTATCCGCCGGTGCCGATCGACGGCCACACGTACGTGGACGGCGCGCTGATGCGAACGATGAACGCGTCGCTGCTGCTCGATGAAGGCGCCGACTTCGTGATCTGCGTCAATCCGCTGGTCGCGTTCGATGCCTCGAGCGTGCGGCGCCGCAAGAACCTGACCGCAAGGACCTCGACCTCACGCACGGCGGGCTGCCGACCGTGCTGAGCCAGACGTTCCGGGCGCTGATCCAGTCGCGGATGCAGGTGGGCATGCGCACGTACAAGCGCAGCTACCCGAACACCGACGTGCTGCTGTTCGAGCCCGACCGCAGCGACGATGAGCTGTTCTTCAAGAACGTGTTCCGCTATGCGGACCGCAAGCGACTCGCGGAGCACGCCTACCAGCGCACGCGTCGCGACCTGCTCGCCAACGCCGACGGGCTCCGGCGCATCCTCGACCGGCACGGCACTGCGCCTGCGGGTCGACGTGCTCGAGGACCGGAGTCGCACGTTCAATGGCGCGGTGCGGGCGCGCGAACGCCGACAGCAACCGGTGACCGGTTCGCTGCACCGGACGCTCGACCGCCTCGAGAGCGCGCTCGCCGCGCGCCACTGACACGTGAAGATCCTTGGCGTCGAAGTGGGTGACCACGGCGAGCCCGGACAGCTGGGCAGGCTGCTTGCGCGCAATGCCGAGCTGCGCGACGTGTTCGCGGACGATCCCGCGCTGCACGCGCGGCTCGAGGAACTGCAGAAGTGGCAGTCGCAGCGGCTGCTGCGGAGCCACGCCGATTCCGTGCCAACCCTCGCTATCGGCTCGCCGTCGAGTTCTTCTTCAATGAGCTCTACGCCGCCGGCGATCCGCGGGCCCGCGACCGCGACGTGATGCGCGTGCAGCGGGTGATGGAGAAGCTGCTGCCGAGGGAGGCGCTGACGGCGCTTTGCCTCGCGATCGAACTCGAGATCCTGTCGCAGGAACTCGACGCCGACGTCGTGCGCAAGTTGCCGCCCGGGCCGATCACCGTCGAGAGCTACGCCGAAGCGTACCGACGGGCGGGGCGCAGGCCGGACCGGGAGCGGCAGATCGAGCTGCTGGGCATCATCGGCCGCTACCTCGACGGCGTGGTCAGCAAACCCATCATCCGCGGGCTCGTGCGCGTCGCGCGCCGTCCGGCGCACGCGGCAGGCTTCGGCGCGCTGCAGGAATTCCTGGAACGCGGGCTCGACGCGTTCGAAAACATGCGCGGCGCCGACGAATTTCTCGCTAACATCCGCGACCGTGAGACGCGGGCGATGGAGCGCATCCTCGCCCGCAGTGACGATCCGTTCGAATTCGGCGAACGCAACGGGCGCGGCAAGGCGGGATGAGCAGGAAGAAGCACCGGAAATCGCAGCGAGCGCACAAGCCTGCCGAGCAGGTCGACCTGCCTCTTCCGCCACCGCCTGGACCGCCGCTGCGCCGCTCCGGCTCTAGAGCTCGCCTGGTGGCAGAAGCCTGCCGCCGTTGCCGGCCTCGTCGCGCTCGCGGCGCTGCTGCTGGTCGTCGCCGCATTCTCGATGTTTGCCGCCGGCCGCGACCGCGAACTGGCCGCAAACCTCGAGTCGCAGCTGAAGACTCGAACGCTGCAGGTCGCAGCCACGCAGCGCGCGCTGCGAATTGCGCCGAACCCGCGCAGCTGGTCGGCGAACCCGGACGCAATCATCGAGTGGCCCGATCCGCCGGAGCTGCTCGACCTCTACCTGCCCGTCGGATACACGGATTTCACCACGTTCGGGATCGCGATCGACAAGGTGCGAGCAGGGCCGTGTCCTGGTCGTGCAGCGGATGGCACCGGACCCGAATCGGGAGCTGCGGCTGTCGCTGAACAGCTCGGCGTTCGGGCCCGGCGAGTACCGGATCCACATCGAGGGCTACAACTGGCGGGGCGAACGCGCCGACGCCGGATGGGTGCGGCTCGTCGTGAAGTGAGCCTGCGGGCGCTCGAGGCACGCGCTGCGTCAGCCCTGGGCCTGTCGCAGCGTCGTCACCGGCGGCTGCGTGACGACCGATCGCGCAGCCAGCACTCCTGCGATCCCGACCAGCGCAGCGCCGCCGAGCATGCCGGCGAGCCAGACCGTCGGATTCGCCACGTACTTGAGATTGAAGATCTCCCGTGCAAGGAAATAGCCCGCCGCGGACGCGCCGGCCGCGGCCACCAGTCCCGACAGCAGGCCCAGCGAGATGAACTCCGCGGCGACGCCCTTGAACACGACGCTGCGACTCGCGCCGAGCGTGCGCAGCATCGCGCTCTCGTAGCGTCGCTCGTCGCTGGTCGCCTGCACCGCGGCGAGCAGCACCATCAGTCCCGCCGCGAGCGTGAACAGGAACACGTACTGGACGGCCAGCGCGGCCTTGTCCATCACGTCGCGCACCTGCTTCAGCGCGGCGTCGATGTCGATGATCGTGACCTCCGGGAACCGGCGCACGAGGTCGACCAGCAGCGGCCGCTGTCCCGGCTCGACGTGCACGCTGGTGATCAGCGTACCGGTGACTTTCTCGAGCACGCCCGGCGAGAACACGACGAAGAAGTTGGGCTGGAACGAGTCCCAGCGCACTTCGCGCAGGCTCGTGATCCGCGCGCTCACGGGCTCGCCGGCCACGTCGTAGGTGAGTGTGTCGCCGATCTTGAGGCCGAGGCGCTCGGCGTAGTCCTGCTCGACCGACACTCGCGGGCCGCCACCGTCGCCGTCGCGCCAGAACGTGCCCGCCACCAACCGGTTGTCGTCGCGCAGCGTCCGCGACCACGTCAGGTTCGCCTCGCGCTCGACGAAGCCGGCGGCCCGCTCCGACGTGAACGTGATCTTCTCGACGGGGACGTCGTTCACTGCCGACAGCCGCGCACGCACCAGTGGCACGAGCTCGGTGGGAGGCAGCGCCCGCTCGGCGAAGAATGAGCGGATCGCGGCGCCCTCATCGGGCCGGATGTTGATCATGAAGTAGTTGGGCGCATCGGGCGGCAGGCTCGCCTGCCACTCGCGCAGCAGGTCGTCGCGCACCAGCGCAAGCAGCAGCAGCACCATGATGCCGAGCCCGAACGCGACGATCTGCACGACGCTGTCGCGACCGCGACGGGAAATATTGGCGAGGCCGTAGCGCCAGGCCACGCCGACGCCGCTGCGGAGCGGGCGCAGTGCGCGTACCAGCAGCCAGCCCGCGACGGCGAGCAGCAGGAACGTGCCGCCGATGCCCGCGGCGACGTAGGTGACGAGCCTGGTGTCACGCACCATCCAGTACAGCAGCGCGAGGACCGTGGCGACTGCGAGTCCGTACACCAGCGCAAACCTGAGCGGCGGCGGCTCGATGTTCCTGCGCAGCACGCGGGCCGGAGGCACGCGCTTCAGTTGCAGCAGCGGAGGCAGCGCGAACCCGACCAGGATCGCGATCGCGGTCACGAGCCCGAGCCACGCGGCGTCGGTCGATGGCCGCGGCAGCTCGCCGGCGATCAGGTCGCGCAGCAGCCACGCAAGGCCCTGCTGCGCGAGGTAGCCTGCGATCGTCCCCGCGACGGTGACCAGTACCGCGATGACGACGAGCTGCAGCAGCGTCTGCCGCAGCACGAACCCCTGCGACGCGCCCATGCACTTCATCAGCGCCACGTTGTCGAGATGGCGGCGCGCGTAGCGCCTGGCGGCCATCGCGACCGCGATCGCCGACAGCAGCACGCTCACGACGCTCGCCAGCGACAGGAAGCGGCCGGCTCGATCGGACGACGCACGGATCTGCGGGCTCGCGTCGGCGATCGCCTGCAGGCGTTCGCCCTTCTTCTTGCGGGCCTCGAGCCACTCGCGGAACTGCGCGACGTCGTCCGGATCGCCGGCGAACAGCACGGCCCGGCTGACCCGGCTGCCCGGCTGGATCAGCTGGGTTGCCGGGATGTCCGCGACGTTGACGAGCAGCGTCGTCGACAGGTCCGCAAACCCCGCGCCCTGGTCCGGGCGATAGTCCAGCACGCGCGTGACCTTGAACTTCGCTGCACCCACGGCGAGCGTTGATCCGACCGAGGCACCGAGCCGCGCGAGCAGTCGCGAGTCGGCCCAGGCCTCGCCCGGCGCCGGGATGCCGTCGGCGACCTGCGCCGGGCCGAACGGCTCGGCCGCCGTCTTGAGCCGGCCACGCAACGGGTAACCCTCGCTGGCCGCGCGCAGCGCGATCAGCGAGGAATCCTCGCCGAAGTAGACCACGCTCGGCATCGAGAGCACGCGCGCCACGCGCAGGCCCCGGCGCGCCGCCTCCCGATCGTAGGATTCGTCGATCGGCCGCGGCGACTCGAGCCGCAGGTCCGCCGCGAGCACTTCGCCGGCCTGCTGGTCGACGGCCCGCGCGACACGGCTCGTGAAGAAGCCGACCGCCGTGAGCGACGCGACCGCCACCAGCAGCGCGAGCAGCAGCACGGCGATCTCGCCGGACCTGAGGTCGCGGACGAGGCTGCGCAGCGCGAACCGCAGCGATGCCACTGTCAGTCCTCGACGACGCGCCCGGCGTCGAGCCGGATCACGCGGCCGCAGCGCGACGCGAGCGACCGGTCGTGGGTGACCAGCACCAGCGTCGCCCCGGTGGCCGCATTCAGGCCGAACAGCAGGTCCATGATGCGCTCGCCGGTGGTCGTGTCGAGGTTGCCGGTCGGCTCGTCCGCGAACAGCACGTCGGGCCGCGTAACGAAGGCGCGCGCGATCGCCACGCGCTGCTGCTCGCCGCCCGAGAGCTGCCGCGGATAGTGCCCGACCCGGCCCGCCAGCCCGACGCGATCCAGCACCTCGAGTGCAGCCGGCCGCGCGTCGGCGCGCCCGACGAGTTCGAGCGGCAGCATCACGTTCTCGAGCGCCGTCAGCGATGGCACGAGGTGGAAGGACTGGAACACGAATCCCACGTGTCGCGCGCGGACCGCCGCACGACCGTCCTCGTCGAGCGCGGTGAGCTCGTTGCCGGCGAGCTGGACACGGCCCGAGGTCGGCTCGTCGAGTCCTGCAAGCAGTGCCAGCAGCGTGGACTTGCCGGCACCCGAGGCGCCCATGATTGCGACCGTCTCGCCGCGGGCGATGGCGAGCGATACGCCGGACAGGATGGCGAGCGTTCCCTCCGGGCTGCTAACCTGCTTGCCCAGACCTTCCGCCGCCAGCACCGTGTCGATCCGTTCCGTCTGCATCCGCTTCCTCTTCGTCCTGCTGCTCGTCACGGGCCAGCTCGCACGCGCCGACGCGCCCGTCATCCTCGTCCTCGGCGACAGCCTGAGCGCGGCCTATGGGATGCGCGTCGAGCAGGGCTGGGTGTCGCTGCTCGCCGTGCGCCTGAAGTCCTCAGGTTACGGTTACAGTGTGGTCAACGCCAGTTCGAGCGGCGAGACCACCGGTGGCGCGCTCGCCCGCCTGCCACGCGCGCTCGAGAAGCACCGCCCCGCGGTCGTGATCGTCGAGCTCGGCGGCAACGACGGGCTGCGCGGCCTGCCGATCAAGGATGCCCGCTCGAACCTCGACTCCATCGTCCGGCTGAGCCGCCAGGCCGGCGCCCGCGTGCTGCTGATCGGCATGCGCATTCCACCCAACTACGGCCCCGTCTACACGAGCGACTTCCACCGGATGTTCGGCGAAGTGGCCGCCCGGCAGAAAGTGCCGCTGCTGCCGTTCTTCCTCGAAGGCATCGCCCTCGACGAAGGACTGATCCAGGACGACGGCCTCCACCCCACCGCGGCTGCGCAGCCGAAGATGCTCGACCAGGTGTGGCCATTGCTGGTGCCGCTGCTGGCACGGTGAGGCTGCCACCGGCCGCTGCGGTATAGTGCAATTCGATGGAAGTAACGCCGCGGATTCGACGGCGGCGCACAGGTCATTTCCGGAGTTCCCAATGGAAAAAGTCTGGCTCAGGAGCTACCCGCCCGGCGTGCCGGCGGAGATCAACCCGGACGAGTTCCGTTCGCTCGCGGACATGCTGGAGCGCAGCTTCGCCAAGAACGCGGACCGCCCGGCATTCACGTGCATGGGCCGGACGCTGACCTACCGCGAACTCGACGCCCTGAGCCGCGACTTCGCCGCCTACCTGCAGAAAGTCGCCGGGCTGCGCAAGGGCGACCGGATCGCGGTCATGTTGCCGAACATCCTGCAGTACCCCGTGACGATCGTCGGCGCGTTCCGCGCCGGGCTCACGATCGTCAACACGAACCCTCTGTACACGCCGCGCGAGCTCGAACACCAGCTGCGCGACTCCGGCGCGCGCGCGATCGTCATCCTCGAGAACTTCGCGCCCACGCTCGACAAGGTGCTGCACGACACCGGGCTCGACACGGTCATCGTCAGCGGTGCCGGCGACCTGCTCGGCTTCCCGAAGTCAGTGATCGCAAATTTCGTCGTGCGCCACGTGCGCAAGCTGGTGCCGGAGTACGCGCTGCCCGGTGCGGTGCGCTTCCCCGATGCGATGAGCAAGGGCCACTACGAGAATCTCGTGCCGCAGGAACTCACGCACGACGACATCGCGTTCCTGCAGTACACCGGCGGCACGACCGGCGTGTCCAAGGGGGCGGTGCTCACCCACCGTAACCTCGTGGCGAACGTGCTGCAGCTCGGCGCGTGGTTCACGGCCGGGATGGACGAGTCCGACGACCAGACGATCGTGGGCGCGCTGCCGCTGTACCACATCTTCGCGCTGACACAGGCGCTGTTCTTCATGAAGACGGGTGGCCACAACCTGCTGATCGCGAACCCGCGCGATTTCCCCGGGTTCGTGAAGGAACTCGGCGAGAACGGCTTCACGTTCTTCAGCGGCGTGAACACGCTGTTCAACGCGTTGCTGCACACGCCGGGGTTCGACCAGCTCGATTTCAGCCGGCTGCGCGTCAGCATCGGCGGCGGCATGGCGGTGCAGAAGGCCGTCGCGGACCACTGGAAGCAGGTGACCGGCAACACGCTCACCCAGGCCTGGGGCCTGACCGAGACGTCGCCCGGTGCCACGGTCAACCGCCTCGATGCCGAGGAATTCACCGGGTCGATCGGGCTGCCGATTCCCTCGACGATCATCACGATCCGCGACGACGACGGCAACGAGCTGCCGCTGCGGCAGTCGGGCGAGATCTGCGTCGAGGGGCCGCAGGTGATGCGCGGCTACTGGAACCGCCCTGACGAGACCGCGAAGGTGATGCTCGGTGACCGCGTGCTGCGCACCGGCGACATCGGCTACATGGACGAGCAGGGCTACGTGTTCATCGAGGACCGCAAGAAGGACATGATCCTCGTGTCGGGCTTCAACGTTTACCCGAACGAGGTCGAGGGCGTCGCGGTCACGCACCCCGGCGTGCTCGAGGTCGCGGCGGTCGCCCAGGCGGACGATCGCGCAGGCGAGGTCGTGGCGCTGTTCGTCGTGAAGAAGGATCCGTCGCTGACCGAGGAAGACGTCATCGAGCACTGCCGCAAGTCACTGACCGGGTACAAGGTGCCGAAGCGCGTGTATTTCCGCGACGACCTGCCGAAGACGAACGTCGGCAAGATCCTGCGCCGCGACCTGCGGGACCAGCTCGTCAGGAAATAGAGACGGGGACATTCTCCTTTTCCTCGGGCTCGGTGAGGAAAAGGAGAATGTCCCCTGCCTCTATTTACGCTTCCTGAGCGCCCCGCTCGCGACGAAGTGCGCCGCCACGTCGTCGCCGTGGCTCGCAGCGCGACGGATGCCGTCGAGGATCATCCTCTCGGCGCGGTCCGTGCCGACCCAGCTCACGATCGTGACCCACTTGCCCTTCTCCAGGTCCTTGTAGTGCTGGAAGAAGTGCCCGATCTGGTCGATCAGCGTCACCGGCAGGTCCTTGTACGACTTCACGCCCTCGTAGAAGGGATGCAGCTTGTCGACCGGCACCGCAATCACCTTCTCGTCGTCGCCGGCTTCGTCCTTCATCAGCAGCGCGCCGACCGGGCGCACACGGACGATGGCGCCCGCCACGACCGGGCTCGGCACCACCACGATCACGTCCACGGGATCGCCGTCGCCAGACAGCGTGTGCGGGATGAAGCCGTAGTTGCCGGGATAGAACATCGCCGTGTTCAGGAACCGGTCCACGCGCAATGCGCCGGACGCCTTGTCGAGCTCGTACTTCACCGGCACGCCGCCCTGCGGGATCTCGATGAGCACGTTGACGTCGCGCGGCGGATCCTCGCCGATGCTGATCTTGCTGATGTCCATGGTTCAGTCGCCCTCGTGATACTGCGGGCTCAACTCGTGCACCGCGTCGACCATCGCCGCCGCATGCGCGGGCGGCACGTCCGGATGGATGCCGTGCCCCAGGTTGAAGACGTGGCCGCGGCCCCGGCCGAAGCTCGCCAGAACGCGCGCGACCTGTGCGCGGATCTCGGCCGGCGGCGCATAGAGCACGCTTGGGTCGAGGTTGCCCTGCAAAGCGACCCGGTCGCGGACGGCGCGCCGTGCGTCGGCGAGGTCCGTCGTCCAGTCGACGCCGAGCGCGTCGCAGCCGGTCTCCGCCATGTCCGCAAGCCAGGCACCGCCGCCCTTCGTGAACAGGATCACCGGCACGCGGCGCCCGTCGCTTTCGCGCGTGAGGCCGTCGACGATCTGCCTCATGTAGCGCAGTGAAAACTCGCGGTAGTCGGCCGGCGTGAGCACGCCACCCCACGTGTCGAAGATCATCAGCGCCTGTGCGCCCGCGGCGACCTGCGCATTCAGGTACGCGAGCGTCGCGCGGGCGATCACGTCGAGCAGCCGGTGCAGCTCGCGCGGCGCGCCGTACAGCATGCCCTTGATGTGCTGGAAATTCTTGCTGCCGCCACCCTCCACCATGTACGTGCCCACGGTCCAGGGGCTGCCCGCGAAACCGATCAGCGGCACGCGCCCACGCAGCTCGCGACGGATCAGGCGCACGGCGTCCATCACGTAGCGCAGCTCGCCTTCCGGGTCCGGGATCGGCAGCTTGTCGATGTCCGCCGCGGTGCGCACGGGCCGCGCGATCTTCGGCCCCTCGCCCGCCTCGAACTCGAGGCCGACGTTCATCGCGTGCGGGATCGTCAGGATGTCCGAGAACAGGATCGCGGCGTCGAGACGGTAGCGATCGAGGGGCTGCAGCGTCACCTCGCAGGCGAGCTCGGGCGCCATGCAAAGCTGCAGGAAACTGCCCGCCTTCGCACGTGTCGCGCGGTACTCGGGCAGGTAGCGCCCTGCCTGCCGCATCATCCACAGCGGCGTGCGGGGCGTGGGCTGGCGCAGCAGCGCACGCAGCAGCAGGTCGTTCTGCAGCGGCGCCGTCACTGCGGCTTCCCGCCGAAGAGGCCGGCGATCGTCTGCTGGATCGCGAGCGCCGCAGCGCGCGGATCGGCCGCGTCGCGAATCGGCCGGCCGACGACGATGTAGTCCGCGCCGTTCGCAAAGGCCTGCGCGACGTCGACCGTGCGCTTCTGGTCGTCCACCGGGCGGTTCTCGACCGGCCGGATGCCGGGCGTCACGACCAGCAGCCGGTGATCGATGAACTCGCGCAGCTTCGGCGCCTCGAGTCCCGACGAGACCACGCCGTCGCAGCCCGCTTCCAGCGCGCGGCGGGCGCGGGACAGCACCAGCTGCTCGACGTCGCAGGCGAACCCGAGGTCATCGAGGTCGCCGCGATCGAGGCTCGTCAGCACCGTCACGGCCAGCACCTTGACGTCGCCCTTCGCGGCCGCCGCGGCCTCCATGATCCCCTGGTTGCCGTGCACCGTCGTGAGCGTCACGCCGCGATTGCGCAGTTGACGGACCGCGGCGGCGACGGTCGCGGGCACGTCGAAGAACTTCAGGTCCACGAAGACCTTCTTGCCGCGCGCGACCATCCAGTCGATCAGCTCGTAGTAGCCGCCCGACATGAAGAGCTCGAGGCCGAGCTTGTAGAAGTGCACGGAGTCGCCCAGCGTTTCCGCGAGCCGGCGCGCCTCGGCCGGGTCGGCGACGTCCATTGCGAAGATCAGGCGCTCATGCGCCGGGATGGCCTTGGGAACGAGGGGCATGGGCGAACTCGGGCGGAAAGGGCGGTTGCCAATGATACCGGACGGGGCGCACGGACCGACATCGTCGGTCTCCACCACTATCCCCTGCCCATTCAGTCACTGATCACTGATTCTCACGTGCGCTCCGACGGGTCGAACAGCCGCTGGTGCTCCAGGATCGCGAACCGGTCGGTCATTCCCGCGATGTAGTCCGCAACCGCGCGGGCGCGACCCGGACGGCCCGCTTCGGCCTCCATGCGCTGCGCGGCCTCCTGGTGCTCGGGAGGCATCAGCTCCGTCTCCTCGAGCATCGCCTGGAACAGCTCGCGCACGACGCGCCGGGCCTTGTTGGTCATGCGCAGCACTTTGTAGTGACGATACAGGTGCTGGCGAAGGTAGCGCTTCAGCTCCAGGTGCTCGGCGCCGGCCTCGTCGCCGAACCTGAGCAGCGGCTCGGGCCGGGCCCGCACGGCCTCGACGCTTGCCGGTGCGGCCGCGGCAATCGATGCGCCGGAGGCCGCGATCAGGTCGTTCACCAGGAAGTCGATCATCCGCCGCACGACCTCGTGCACCAGGCGGCGCGAGCCGAGCCCCGGATACTTGCCGGTCACGAGATCGTACTGGCGACGGAAGATGGCCAGCTCGCGCAGCTCGTCGATCGAGATGAGCCCGGCGCGGATGCCGTCGTCCACGTCGTGGTTGTTGTAGGCGATCTCGTCGGCCAGGTTCGCGAGCTGCGCCTCGAGGCAGGGCTGACGGCGCTCGAGGAACCGCTGCCCGAGCTCGCCGAGCCGGCGCGCGTTCGCCGCCGAGCAGTGCTTCAGGATGCCTTCGCGCGTCTCGAACGTCAGGTTCAGGCCCGGGAATTCGGCGTAGCGTTCCTCGAGCTCGTCCACGACGCGCAGTGACTGCAGGTTGTGCTCGAAGCCGCCGAATTCGCGCATGCACTCGTGCAGCGCGTCCTGCCCTGCATGGCCGAAGGGCGTGTGACCGAGGTCGTGCGCGAGACAGATCGCTTCGGCCAGCGGCTCGTTCAGCGCCAGCGCACGCGCCACGCTGCGGGCGATCTGCGCCACTTCGAGCGAGTGCGTGAGTCGGGTGCGGTACAGGTCGCCCTCGTGGTTCACGAACACCTGTGTCTTGTAAACCAGGCGCCGGAAAGCCGTGGAGTGCACGATCCGGTCGCGATCGCGCTGGTACTCGGTGCGATGTCGCGGCGGTGGCTCCGGGAATCGGCGACCGCGCGACTCCGCTTCGCTCTGCGCATATGGAGCCAGCGACATGGCGCCGTCGTTCACTGCGCTCTCCCGAAATACGCCTCGAGCGTCGAGCGCAGCGCCTCGGCCGGGTAATCGCCGCTGACGACGCCAGTACCGAGGCTCTCGAGCAGCACGAGCCGGATCCTGCCCGCCAGCACTTTCTTGTCCATGCCCATCAGGTCGAGCGCACGCGACGCGCCGATCGGCGGCGCCTCGGCACGCAGGCCAGCACGCAGCAGCATGTCCCTGACGCGGTCCACATCCGCGTCGCCGAGCCACCCGAGCCTGTGCGACAGGTCGGCTGCCAGCAGCATGCCGACGCCGACGGCCTCGCCGTGCAGCCACTCCCCATAGCCCGCGGCCGCCTCGATCGCGTGGCCAAACGTATGTCCCAGGTTCAGCAGCGCGCGCCGGCCGTGCTCACGCTCGTCCTCGGCGACGATCGCGGCCTTGATTTCGCAGCAGCGGCGGATCGCGTGCGCGAGCGCCGCCGGGTCGAGCGCCAGCAGCGCAGGCAGGCTCGCGTCCAGCCAGTCGAGGAACCCGCGGTCCGCGACCAGCCCGTACTTGATTACTTCCGCGAGCCCGGCGCGCAGCTCGCGCACCGGCAGCGTCGAGAGCGTGGCCGTGTCGGACACGACGGCCCGTGGCTGGTGGAACGCGCCGATCAGGTTCTTGCCGCCGGGATGGTTGACGCCGGTCTTGCCGCCTACGGACGAATCGACCTGTGCCAGCAGCGTCGTCGGCACCTGCACGAAATCCACGCCGCGCTGGTAGCAGGCGGCCGCGAATCCCGCGATGTCACCCACGACGCCACCGCCGAGCGCGACGACGCAGGCATCACGATTCATTCGTGCCGTCACCAGGGCGTCGAAGATGCGACCGGTCACCTCGAGCGTCTTGTGCTGCTCGCCGTCGGGCAGCAGCAGGCTCGCCGTGCGCTTGCCCTCGAGCGCTCGCACCAGCCGATCGAGGTAAAGCGGACCGACGACCTCGTTCGTCACCACGAGCACGTCGCGCGCTTCGACTGCGCCGGCAAGCACGGCCCGGTCGTCGATCAGGCCCGGCCCGATCAGGATCGGGTAACTCCGGTCGCCGAGGTCGATGTTCAGCCTCTGCATCACTGGCTCCGCGCGGACTCGAGCTGGCGCAGGATCTCGCCCACGACCGTGGCAACCTTGCGCCCGTCGGTGTCGACGGTGACGTCCGCCACCTCCTCGTACAGGGCCGCGCGTTCGTGCATCAGCCGTTCGAGCGTGCCCCGCGGATCGGGATTCATCAGCAGCGGGCGCAGCGAGTTGCGGCGGGTGCGGGCGAGTTGCTGGTCCACGGACGTTCGAAGATACACGACGCAGCCCCGGTCACGCAGCCGCTCGCGCGTCTGCGGGTCGAGCACGGCCCCGCCGCCGGTAGCCACGAGCAGGCCCTCGCGCTGCGTGATCTCGTCGATCACCTCGGCCTCGCGGACGCGAAAGCCGGCCTCACCCTCGCGCTCGAAGATGTAGGAAATGTCGACGCCGGTACGCGCCTCGATCTCGGCGTCGCTGTCGACCAGCGTCAGGCCCAGGCGCTGCGCCAGCAGCCGTCCCACGGCGCTCTTTCCGGAGCCCATGGGACCGACGAGGATGATGTTGCCGGCGTTCAGCATGCCCGAAACGAATGCGGCCGCAGGATCGCTGCGGCCGCATTCTCCCATCCGGACGGGCGGGCGTCAGTAGATGTTGGCGCCTTCGCGCAGGATCTTCGGCGTCACGAAGATCAGCAGCTCGTTCTTCTCTTCCTTCTTCGACTTGCTGCGGAAGAACACGCCGAGGCCCGGGACGTCGCCGAGGAACGGTACCTTGCTCACGTCGTCGCGATTGTCCGTCTCGAGGATGCCGCCGAGCACCACGGTCTGGCCGTCGTTGACCAGCACCTGCGTCGTGATCTGGCGCGTGTCGATCGAGGGCACCAGGCCGCCGGTCGCACTCGGCACGTACTGGCCGACGCTGTCCTTGGTGACCTTGAGGTCGAGGATCAGCCGGTCGTCCGGCGTGATCTGCGGCGTCACGGTGAGCGACAGCACGGCCTTCTTGAACTGGGTCGTGGTGGCGCCGCTCGACGCGGACTCCTGGTACGGGATCTCGCGGCCCTGCTCGATGTAGGCCTCCTGGCCGTTCGCGGTGATCACGCGCGGGGCCGACACGACCTCGCCCCGACCCTCACGCTGCGCCGCCGTGATCTCGAGGTCGACGACGTAGTCGGAATCGAGCAGCGTCATCGCGAGCTTCATCGCCGGGTTCGCGATCGGCAGGTTGACCAGGTAGCGGTCCGGCGCCGGGGCGGTCGCGACCGAGTTGCCGTCCACGCCGACGCCGCCCGGGCCGTTCGGGGCGATGATCGGGCCACGATCGCCGCTTGCCGAGTTCAGGCCGTTGTTGCCGACCCACATCAGGCCGTCGTTGCTACCGTAGTTGCCGACGAACGCGCTGCCGAAGCGCACGCCGAGCTCACGGCTGAAGGAGTCGTTGACGATGACGATGCGGGCCTCGATCAGCACCTGCTTGACCGGGATGTCGAGGGTCGACACCAGCCGCCGGATGTCGGCGAGGCGGTCGGCCGTGTCCTGCAGCAGCAGCGTGTTGGTGCGATCGTCGATCGACACGCTGCCGCGCTCGGACAGCAGGCTCCGGCCCTGCGACTTGATCAGCGAGGCTAGGTCAGACGCCTTGGCGTAATTGACCTGCAGGTACTCGGTGCGCACCGGGGCCAGCTCGGTGATCTGCTTCTGCGACTCGAGCATCTGCTTCTCGCGGGCCTGCAGCTCCTCGGTCGGCGCAACGAAGATCACGTTGCCGTCCTGCCGCTTGTCGAGTCCCTTGGTCCTGAGCACGATGTCGAGCGCCTGGTCCCAGGGGACGTTCTGCAGGCGCAGCGTGACGTTGCCCTGCACCGTATCGCTGACCACGATGTTCTGGCCGCTCGTCTCGGCGAGCAGCTGCAGCACGGCCCGGGT
This sequence comes from uncultured Gammaproteobacteria bacterium, assembly GCA_963776815.1. Lineage (GTDB taxonomy): Bacteria > Pseudomonadota > Gammaproteobacteria > Steroidobacterales > Steroidobacteraceae > RPQJ01. The sequence continues at coordinate 455,896 of CAVZNZ010000012.1, read as the reverse complement.
CTCGATGTCCTGGAAGTTCAGCGTGAGGCGCTCGCCCTTGTACTCGCGCTTGCTCGGGTCGACGACCGCGGCCTTCGGGCGCGGGCGCACCTCGAGGACGTAATCGCGATCGGACTGGTACGCGAGCTGCTCGTAGTCGCCGGCGGCCGCAACGACGATCCGCGCTCCGTTCGGGCCCTGCGTGACGTCGAACGAGCTGACCGGCGTGGCGAAATCGACCACGTCGTAGCGGCGTGCGTACTGGCTGGGGACCGCCGTGCTCGGGAAGTCGACCACGATGCGGCCACCTTCCTGCTTCAGGCTGGCCTGGACGCTCGGGTCGCTGGTGCTGACGAGAATGCGGCCGGCACCGTCGGCGCCGCGGCGGAAATCGACCTTCTGGATCGACGCTGCCGAGTTGCTGGCAACGGCGCGGCTGCCCGCGGACGCGGCGGGCGCAGCGACCACCGGCACGGCACCGGAGGCGGCACCGCGACCGACCGTGACATAGACGTTGTTGCCGGAAACCCGTGTCTGGTACGGACGCAACTGGTCGAGGTTGAACACGAGGCGGCTGCGGCCCGAGGCCTCGGCCGCGACGATCGTGTCGACGCCACCGGCATTGACGTCGATGCGGCGCGACGGGAGCGCGAGGGCCGCCCCGGGCAGGTCCACCGACAGGCGCGCCGGGTTGTCCACGGTGAACGTGACTGGCTGCGGCGCCGGGCCGTCCAGCACGAGCTTCACCTCGACCTGTTCGCCGGGCAGCGGATTCACCTCGACCTTTTCGAGGCGCGTCGCAACCTGCGCGAACGCGGTCTGCGCGATGAGCGCGGCCAGCCCGGCCAGCGCTGCGAGCGCCGCGGTCTTCGGCCGGCGATGCGCTCCGCATGCGCCCTCGCGAGGGTCGATCGTGTGCAACGATGCAGCGGTCATGCTCGAATCTCCTTGGATCATTCGCTCAGCGCGAGTGCGGCGGGGCGCTCGATGAAGCCGCCCATGCCGTCCGGTACGATCTCGATGAGCGAGATCTTGCCTTCCTCGATGGCCGTGATGCGGCCGTCGCTCTGGCCCAAATGGTTGCCGGGCAGTACCCGGTGCACGAGTCCATCGTTCGTCTGCACGAGCCCGTACACGCGGCTCTGCAACTTCAGGGTGCCGACCATGCGCAGCGTGTCGAGCGAGAACTGCTCGAGGAACTCGCGCGGCCGGTTCGAATCGGGGCGGATCGCGTTCGGTCCCGCCATCGACGCCGGCACGCCCGGCTCGAACGGCGAACGCTGGTCAGCCGAGGGGTAGGCGAACGTCTCGTATGGCTTCACCTCGGGCAACGGCTCGATGCGACCGCCCGGGCGACTCTTGATCTCCGCGATCTGCGCCCGCAGCTGGTCCGTGTCGTCGGAGCAACCGGCGACGAGCGCGAGCGCCGTGGCTGCGAGGAGAATGCGCGGGACTCTGGTCATGTTCACTGCCATAGCCGCCTCACTGGCCCGCCTTCTTGGCCCCGCCGCCCTCGGCCGCCTGCTCTTCGTCATCGAGGTAACGATAGGTCTTGGCGGTCACGTTGAGCACGAGTCCGCCCGGCGTATCCTTGCCGGCGGGCGTGATCTCGATGTCGTGCAGGGTGACGATCCGGGGCAGCGCCGCGATGCCGGCCGCAAAATTGCCCATCTGGTGGTAGCCGCCGGTCAGCCGGATGCTGATCGGCAACTCCGCGTAGAAGTCCTTGCGTCCCTCGCCCTGGGGCTGGAAGAGCTTCTCCTCCAGGCCGGCCGCGAGGCCCGTCTGCGAGATGTCGACCAGCAGGTTCGGCACCTCGGTCTTGTTCGGCAGCTGCCGCAGCATGGCGCCGAACGACTTCTCCATCTCGGCCAGCTGGTCCTTGTATGCCTGCAGGTTAGCCGCCTTGCGCGCCTTGTTCTCGAGCGTGCCGAACAGTTCCGTTTCCTTGGCACGTGCCTCGAGCAGCAACGGGTGCAGCGACTTCCACACGAAGAAGTAGTACCCGGCAGACGCGACCGTGAGGAAGAGCAGGATCGCCGTGCCCAGCCGCACGCCGAGCGGCCAGCGTCCGGGATCGTTCGGGTCGAGGTTGCGCAGTTGCTCGAGCAGTTCCTTGAGCTTCTTCATTTGGCCGCCACCTTGTCCGGTGCCGCCTCGCCCTCGGGCGGGACCTGGCTACGCTGACTCGCGAACAGCGTGAACTCGGCACCGCTGCCCGGGACCTTGCCCTTGGTCTCCACGACCTGCAGCGACGGGTCGGCCAGCCACTGCGAATTGTCGATGTTGCGCATGAAGGCGGAGACGCGCGTGCTGGACTGCGCCACGCCGCGGATCTCGATCCTGCTGCCGCTCTGCTTCAGGAACGTGAGGTACACGCCCTCGGGCAGCGTGCGCACCAGCTCATCGAACACGTGCACGATCTCCGGCCGGCTGCGCTGCAGCGTCGCGATGATCTCCATGCGCGCGAGCAGCTTGCGCTTCTGGTTCTCGAGCCCGTCGATCTCCTTGATCTGCTTGTCGAGCTCGGCGATCTCGTCGTTCAGGATCTGGTTGCGGGCGTTCTGGTGCTCGATCGAGGCATTCATCTGCCAGCGGCCGACGAGCGTCACCAGTGCCGCGGTCGCAATGGCCGCGCCGATCCCCAGGAAGAACTCCTGGCGCTTGCGCTTGCGCTCTGCCTCGCGCCACGGCAGCAGGTTGATTCTTGGCATGCTAGTCGAAGCTCCTCAGCGCCAGACCGCACGCCGTGAGCAGCGCGGTCGCGTCCTTCTTCACTCCCTGCGCCAGCGCCCGCGTCGAGATCTTCATCTGGCCGAGCGGGTCGCCGCGCTCGGCCGGGATGCCGACCCGGCTCGCAATCACGTCGGCCACTCCCGGGATGTTGGCGCAGCCGCCGCAGATCAGGATCTGCTCGGGCGCCTCGCGGCCGCTGCCGGAGGCCAGGTAGAACTGCAGCGAACGGCTCACCTGCTGGCACATGTCGTCGATGAAGGGGTCGAGCACCTCGGCCTGGTAATTGGCCGGCAAGCCGCCTTCCTTCTTGGCGCGTCCCGCTTCCTCCATGCTGAGGCCGTAGGTGCGCATGATCTCTTCGGTGAGCTGCTGGCCACCGAACGCGAAGTCGCGCGTGTACGTGACCTTCAGGTCGCGCAGCACTGAAAACGTGGTGCTGCTCGCACCGAAGTCGATGACCGCGATGTTGCGGTCCATGCCGCCGTCCGGCATCTGGTGCGTCAGCAGGCGGCACGCGTTCTCGAGCGCGAAGGCCTCGACGTCGACGATGCGCGTGGCGAGCCCGGCCGACTGCACCGCGGCCTGGCGCTGCTCGACGTTTTCCGAGCGCGTCGCCACCAGCAGCACGTCGAGCATCTCGGGATCCTTCTCCGACGGGCCGATCACTTCGAAGTCGAAGCTGACCTCCTCCATCGGGAACGGGATGTACTGGTCGGCCTGCATCTCGACCTGCGACTCGAGCTCGCTTTCGCGCAGGTTGCGCGGCATCTGGATGATCTTGGTGATCGCCGCATCGCCGCTGATCGCAACCGCGCAATCCTTGCTGCGCGCGCCGGCGCGCTTCACGGCGCGGCGCACTGCCTCGCCGACTGCATGCGAGTCGACGATTGCCTTCTCGTTGATCGCATTCGGCGGCGAAGGCTCCGCGGCATACGATTCGACGCGATATCCGTCGCCGCTCTTCGACAGCTCAATGAGCTTGATCGACGACGTCGTGATGTCGAGTCCGATGACCGGTCGTGATCTGCCCTGAAACAGCACGATGGAGTCCTTCTAGTTCAAGAGGTTGCGCATCGATCGTGGAGTAGTTTCCATTCTGTCGCCGCACTATATAACAGGGTTACGTCAAATAGAATTGTGAGCGGGATAGCAAAACGGGCCATTTGACGAACGAACCCCCCAGGCAGGCACAGTGAAACCACGATCCGCGCACGGGACGGTGACGGTGGCCGGAGGTCGGCGGGAGCCGGAGCGGTGCTGACGGTCACGCGACGATCCCTGGTTGGCGGCACCCGGGAGCCGGGCGCGGCGGGAATCGTTCAGACCGGCAACCCCGCTGTCGTAGGCTAGGCCCTTAGACCGGTGGCTTTGCGTCCTCACCTTTCGGTGAGTTTGCCCATGCGTCGCGAGCTACTATGCACAACCGCCGCGGACGCGGCAAGGACTGGGTCTCAGATTTGGGAATGCAGCGGCCCGTTCAGAAACTCCTCGTGATCCTGCTCACAACAGTGCTCGGGCTCGCGGCGCTCGTCCTGCTCGGAATCGCCGGCGCCTACCAGTACCTCGAGCCGGAGCTGCCCGACGCGGCCGACTTGCGCAAGCTCGCCATGCAGCTGCCGCTCACGGTGTATTCGCGCGACGGCAAGCTGATCGCGCAGATCGGCGAGCAGCGCCGCATCCCCGTCGCGCGCGAGCAGATCCCGCAGGTCGTGGTCGATGCGTTCCTCGCGTCCGAGGACGACCGGTTCTTCGAGCACCCCGGCGTCGACTGGCAGGGGCTCGTGCGCGCGCTCGCGACGAACGTGTCGGCCGGCGGCGTCCGCGAGGGCGGCGGCACGATCACGATGCAGCTCGCGCGGAACACCGTGCTGACGTCGGAGCGCACGCTGCGGCGCAAGCTGAAGGAAGTCTTCCTCGCGCTCCGGATCGAGCGCGAATTCGACAAGGCAGGAGATCCTGACGCAGTACCTGAACCGGATTTTCCTCGGCCAGCGGGCCTACGGCATCGGCGCCGCCGCGGAGACCTACTTCAACAAGCACGTCCAGGACCTGACGCTGCCGGAGGCCGCGATGATCGCCGGGCTCCCACGCTCCCCGTCGAGGGACAATCCGGCAGCGAGCATCGCGCGCGCGCATGACCGTCGCGCGTACGTGCTGCGCCGCATGGCCGAGACGGGCAAGATCGACGAGGGCCAGCGCGAGGCGGCGGACCGCGCTCCGCTCAATGCCCGGACGTACGCGCCGGTCGTCGAGGTCGAGGCGCCCTATATCGCCGAGATGGTGCGGCAGGACATGGTGCGAGAGCATGGGCCCGCGGCACTGACCGACGGATTCCGCGTGACGACCACGGTCGACAGCCGGCTGCAGGCCGCCGCGAACCAGGCGGTCTGGCGCACGATGCTGGAGTACGACCGCCGCCACGGCTACCGCGGCCCGGTGGAGAAGCTCGAACCGGTCGCGGCATCGGACCCGTCGGCGGTCGAAGCCGCGCTCCGGCGCCACCCCGACCCGGGCAACCTGCGGACGGCGGTCGTGAAGTCGGTCGGCGAACGCAGCGCGCAGCTGCAGCTCCGCGACGGCAAGGTGGTGGAGCTCGGCTGGGAAGGCATCGGTTGGGCGCGTGAAGCACTTCCGGCCGACACGCTCGGACCGTCGCCGAGGACCGCGGGCCAGGTGCTGGCGATTGGTCACGTCGTGTACCTGGAGCCGCTGGAAGATGGCCAGTTCCGCCTCGCGCAGCAACCGACCGTCGGCGGAGCGCTCGTCGCGATCGACCCGCTCGACGGCTCGGTCGTCGCGCTCGTCGGCGGCTTCGATTTCGGCGCGAGCAAGTACAACCGCGCCGTCCAGGCCAAGCGCCAGCCCGGCTCCGCGTTCAAGCCGTTCCTGTACTCCGCGGCGCTCGAGAAAGGCTTCACACCCGCCACGCTGATCAACGACGCCCCGATCGTGCTGCCCGGCGGCGGCGGCCAGGACGGCACCGAGGAGTGGCGGCCACAGAACATCACCAAGCGGTTCTACGGACCGACGCCGATGCGCGAAGCGCTGGTCCGCTCCCGCAACCTAGTGTCGATTCGCCTGCTGCGCGGCACCGGCATCGGTCCGGCCATCCGTCACATGAGTGCTTTCGGCTTCAGCCCGGAGGCTTTGCCACCCAACCTGACGCTCGCGCTGGGCACGGGCCAGGTCACTCCGCTCGACATGGCCCGCGGCTTCGCCGTGTTCGCCAACGGCGGCTGGCGGGTCACGCCGTATTTCATCGCCTCGGTCGCCGATGCTTCCGGCAAGACAGTGTTCACGGCTGAGCCACCCCTCGCCTGCCCGGACTGCGTGGACGCCGCCGCGCCAACCGTGCTCGATGCCGGCGTCGACGACACCGAGGCAGGTGCCGCCGCGACCGCGACTGGTCTGGACGAGACCGCGGAAGTTGCCGCTGCACCCGACGCCGCGGCGGAGTCAGTTGGTGCCGTCCCCGCCGCACGTCGCGCTCCGCGCGCGATCTCGGCCGCGAACGCTTTCGTGATGACGGACATCATGACGGACGTGATCCAGCGCGGGACCGCTCAGCGGGCGAAGGTCCTCGGCCGCACCGACATCGCCGGCAAGACTGGCACGACGAGCGACCGTCGCGACGCGTGGTTCGTGGGTTTCAATGCCGACCTCGCCGCGGCCGCATGGATCGGGTTCGACCAGGAGCGCTCGCTCGGCGAGGAAGAGGAAGGCGGTCGCACCGCGCTGCCGATGTGGATCTATTTCATGCAGGAAGCGCTGAAGGACAAGCCCGAGCACCGGCTGCCGTTGCCTCCAGGGGTGGTCCGCATGTGGGTCAACCGCAGTTCCGGGTCGCCGACCGACGCCGGCAGCGGCGGCGCGATCTTCGAGTCGTTCCTCGAGGGCCGGACCCTGAGCGCTGGTGGGTCGGTCTACGGCGGCGGCGTGGACGCCGAAAGCGTACAGCCGCAGGCCACGGAAGAATCGATCTTCTGACGGGGCGGCAGATGCACCGAAGACCGAATCCCCGCGCCGAGCTGCTGCGACTGGCCGTGGCCGAGGAAGCGGCGCGGATCATGCGCGAGCAGGGCGTGGATGACTTCCTGCTCGCCAAGCGCAAGGCCGCGGAACGCCTCGGCGTCACCGACGCCTCGATCCTGCCGCGCAATACCGAGATCGAGGCTGCGAAAGTCGCGCACCAGCGACTCTTCGCCTCCGAGCGGCACGAGGCCGACCTCGCGCTGCTGCGCCGTGCAGCGCTGGAAGCGATGCGCCTGATGTCGGAATTCCAGCCGCGGCTCGTCGGGCCGGTGCTGGCCGGCACGGCGTCGTCGCACTCGGAGATCAACCTGCACCTGTTTTCCGAGACGCCGGAAGCCGTGTCGATGCGGCTCGAGGACCGCGGCGTGCCGCACGAGGTGCTCGAGCGCCGGCTGCGGTACGAGCGCGATCGCACGGTGAGCTATCCAGCAGTGCGGTTCGTCGCCGGGCGGCAGATCGTCGATGCGGTCGTGTTCCCGCTGGACGGGATCCGGCAGGCGCCCGCGAGCCCGGTGGACGGCAAGCCGATGCGGCGCGCGAGCGCCGCTGAAGTCGAAGCGCTGATTTAGCTGGTCGCAGGCGCGCGGGGCGACATGTGATGCGCCCGCAGGAGTCCTGGGTTCGGGGCCTCTCCGCGGGACCGCCATGAATACATCCCTGTAGGCTTCGACCGCGGCGTCCCTGCCGCGGACGATCCCGCGGAGAGGCCCCGAACCCAGGACTCCGCGTTTGCTCCGTTGTCGCAACCGCCCGTCTGTGCTCCGCAATCAGCCGCTCCGCCTTCAGGCGCGTTCGCGCCGATCGTAGCGTTGGCCAAGTGAGCAGGCTGCATACGAGGCAGCAGCGTTGAAGGCGCGGCGTCAGGCGTCACACGGCGACCGTGTGACGCTCCAACGCGCGTCGTTTCCGGTGCTTGCCGCCGGGATCGTCCGCGGCAGGGACGCCGCGGTCGAAGCCTACAGGGATGTATTCACGGCGTTCCCGGCGGCAAGCACCGGGAATGACGCGCACAGTCGCGCCACGCGTGAGCAGTGCCCGGCGCCTCGCCGCGCCTACGCCCGCTTCTCGATCTCCACGTAATCGCGAGCCGCCGGCCCGGTGTAGAGCTGCCGCGGCCGCCCGATCTTCATCGCCGGGTCGCCGATCATCTCCTGCCAGTGCGCGACCCAGCCCGCCGTGCGAGCAATCGCGAACATCACGGTGAACATCGAGCGCGGGATGCCGAGCGCGCTGTAGATCACGCCCGAGTAGAAGTCCACGTTCGGGTACAGCTTGCGGGCGATGAAGTATTCGTCCTTCAGCGCGATCTCCTCGAGCCGCAGCGCGAGCTCGAACAGCGGGTTGTCGGTCTGGCCGAGGCGCGCCAGCACCTTGTGGCACATCTCGCGGATGATCTTCGCGCGCGGGTCGAAATTCTTGTAGACGCGGTGGCCGAAGCCCATCAGGCGCTTGTTGCCGTCCTTGTCCTTCACGCGATCAAGGAACTTCGGGATGTTGTCGACCGTGCCGATGTCCTCGAGCATCGCCAGCACGGCCTCGTTCGCGCCGCCGTGCGCCGGGCCCCACAGGGCCGATACACCAGCCGAGATCGCCGCATACGGGTTGGTTCCGGTGCTGCCGGCCAGCCGGACCGTGGAGGTACTCGCATTCTGTTCGTGGTCCGCGTGCAGGATCAGCAGCAGGTCGAGCGCCTGGGCCGTCACCGGGTCGACCTCGTAGTCGGCCGCCGGCACGGCGAAGAACATGCGCAGCATGTTCGCGCAGTAGTCCATGTCGTTGCGCGGGTAGATGAACGGCTGGCCCATCATGTGCTTGTAGGCCGCGGCCGAGATCGTCGGCATCTTGGCCAGGATCCGGTGCGCGAAGATCTCGCGGTGCCGCGGGTTATTGTTGTCCATCGTGTCGTGGTAGAAGGCCGCCATCGACGAGACGACGGCGGACACCATTGCCATCGGGTGCGCGTCGTAGTGGAACCCGTTGAAGAACCGCAGCAGCGATTCGTTGATCATCGTGTGGTAGCGGATCGAGTTGTCGAACTGCTCGAGCTGGCCGGCTGTCGGCAGGTCACCGTTGATCAGCAGGTACGCCACCTCGAGGAAGCTCGACTTGGTCGCGAGCTGGTCGATCGGGTAGCCGCGGTAGAGCAGCACTCCCTCGTCGCCGTCGATGTAGGTGATGCGGCTCTCGCAGGACGCCGTCGACATGAACCCGGGGTCGAACGTGAAGACCCCCTGGTCCTTCAGCAGCGAGCTGATGTTGAGGCAGTCCGGCCCGAGCGTGCCGCCGAGCGCCTGCAGGGTGGATTTTTTTCCCGAATCGAGATTCGTGAGTTCGTATTTCTTCGTGCTCATCTTGGGCCTACCTCTACGACTCGCCCGCGGACGTCCGGGGGACGATTCGGGAGCCTTGCATGAGCGGCTGGCTCAATCAAGCTCGTACTAATCCACTACTTTCAGCAATTGACCGGGGGTCGGCTCCCGGTTCGGGTAGAGGTCGTTCAGCAGGCGCAGCCGCTCCGCAGGGTACTGACGGATCGGCGATTTCTGCGCCAGTCCCTCGATCGTCGTCTGCGGGCCGGCCTTGACCACGCGGATGCGATCGGGCTCGGCGAGCTCGAACTCGTTGTCCTTCAGGCGGCGGAACGTCTTGATGCTGGAGAGGAACAGCGGGTCGCTGGCGGACAGCGCCGAGTTGAGCCGGGTCGCGCCGCGGAAGACATATGCGAGGTTGTTGAAATACACGACGGCGTACCGTGCCGGCCCGCGGTTCCCCCAGGGCAGGGGCACCTCGCGGGCCAGCGCCGTGTAGCCCGGCAGGCCGTTCACCTGCAGCGGACCGGCGTCCGACAGTGGCGTGCCGGCCAGGTTGCGGCCGATGAACGTCTTCGGGTCGACGTTCGGCGGGATCGGCATCACCGTGAGCTCGAGGAACGCGTCCTTCTGCGGCGTGAACGCGACGACTTGCGCGGCGTCGTTCTGGATCGTCCAGCCGGTGGGAAACGCCAGCGTGAAACCCATGTCCGCGTGATAGAAGCGGCTGCCCCGGACGACGCCCTGTGCCCGGCTGGCCCCGAACGGCAGTCCGCTGATCCGCTCGAGGTATACCTGCCGTCCATCCGGGCGAGACTCCCCGGTGTCGACCTTGTGCGCCGCGGCCACGACTTCCTTGAGCCGGGTGTCGTTGTCGGGGTGGGTCGCGAAGACGCCGTGGTAGACGCGGGGCGCGCGACCTTCCTGGCGTGCGAGCTGCACCTCGAACATTTCCTGGTTCTTCAGCAGCCGCACCACGTCGATCATCGCGTCCGGGTCGTAGCCGAGCCGGTCCAGGTACTGCGCACCGATGTCGTCGGCCTCGAGCTCCATGTCGCGGCCATAGCCGCTCACCAGCGCCGTCCCGGCCATGTTTGCAACCGAGGCCAGGTCGCCGCTGCCCGTCAGGATGCCGACGATCGTCGCGCCGACGCCGGTCGCGGTCGCACCGGCCTGTTGCCGCACCGCGTGCCTGGCCGTCACGTGTCCCACCTCGTGCCCGAGTACCGCGACGAGCTCGGCCTCGGAATTCAGGTAGGCCATGATGCCGCGGGTGATGTAGACGTAGCCCCCGGGCAGCGCGAACGCGTTGATGTCCTGCGTGTCGAGCACGGTGAACGTGTACTGGAGCTCCGGCCGGTGACTCACCCGGGCGATCTTCTGCCCGATCTCGTTCACGTAGGCCTGCAGCGCCTCGTCGTCGTAACGACCGAACTGCTGCAGGGTCTTCGGGTGCATCTCGCGGCCGATCGCGACCTCCTGCTCCGCCGTCATCGTGACGACGTCGGTCTTGCCGGTGACCGGGTTCGTCGCGCAGCCGCCGGCTGCGGCCGCGACCAGCACCACCGCCAGGAGCCGAAAGCGGGATGGGAGCATGCGTAGACCTCGCGGGTGAGACCCTGAGTCTAGAGGGCCGCGGCGGCGGCAGAAAGTTCCCCGCGGCCTCCCAGGCGCAGAAACGCAACGGGGCGCACGAGGCGCCCCGTCATGCGGCATCGATGCGGGATCGATCAGCCCTTGGCGTACTTCTTGCGGAAGCGATCGACGCGACCGCCGGTGTCCACGATCTTCTGCTTGCCCGTGTAGAACGGATGGCAGTTCGAGCACACTTCGATCTGCAGGTCCTCGCCGAGCGTGGAACGCGTCTCGAACGTGTTCCCGCAGCTGCAGGTCACGGTGATGTTCTTGTAGTCCGGATGGATTCCGCTCTTCATGGCCGCGGTCCTTTGGCAAGCAATCGGAAAAAGGGCGCGAAGTATAGGAGCGCCGCCGAGCCATGACAAGGCGCTTCGAGCAGGGCGACCCGAATCGCCTCCGGTTATCCACAAAAGCTGTGGATAACTTTGTGGATTCCTGCCCGGCAGCATATCCGGGCCGCGCGCGACAAAGGCCAATTCTCGCTTTGGTCAAATTTTGATCACGGTATTTCTACTTTTATATTCAATATCTTACAGCGCTCTCTAAGATGTCACTTCGACTACGGCCTGTAACATGCCGTATCTAGGCCCCCGCGACCGGCGTGTGCATAACTGATCTGCCCGGCTGCGGCGCGATGCCCCGAAAAAGTGCGTGCCGGCTGCGCCCGGACCGCCAGTGGCCGCGAAATTCAGGCGCGTCGGCCGTCCCCGGGCTGCTCGACCGAGGAAAATCGCCTGCAAGTCATTGAGGAACAAGCGCCCGCGATCGGTCGGGACGCAGCGAGCGCCAGGCGTCCACTCGAGCAGTCCGCGCCCGCATGCCTCCGCGATCGCGCCGGACACCGTGTCGAAGGCGAGGTTCGTGCGTTCCTCGAACAGTGCACGGCTCGATCCCCTCGTTGAGCCTCAGCGCGTTCAGGAAGAACTCGAACGCGAGATCGGATCCTGCAACGACACGCGATGCCGATACTCGTTGCTCTGCCCGCGACGCCGACATGAATCAGCCCAGGCTGCTTCACGCGCTCGGTGCGCATGACTTCGCCGGTGACCGCGTTGCGTCGTCTTGCCGTGCGCGCCGGCGCCGATGCCCATGTAGTCGCCGAATCGCCAGTAGTTGAGGTTGTGCCGGCACTGTCGCCCCTCGCGCGCGTAAGCCGAAACCTCGTACTGGCCGAAGCCGGCCTCCGCGAGCAGGCGTTGACACTCGCCCTGCATCGCGAAGATCACGTCGTCATCGGGCAACTGCGGTGGACGGCGTTCGAACGCCGTCCCTGGCTCGAGCGCCAGCTGGTAGTGCGAGATGTGGGCGGGCGCGAGGTCGATGGCCCGCTCGATGTCGGCGACGGCTTCGTCGAGCGTCTGCCGCGGCAGGCCGTACATCAGGTCGAGATTGAAATTCTCGAGGCCCGCAGCGCGTGCCTCCGCGACGGCCGCCTCGATCTCGCCGTGCGAGTGGATGCGCCCGAGCGCAACGAGGTGACGGTCGTCGAAGCTCTGCGCCCCCAGCGACACGCGATTCACGCCCGCATCGCGGTAGGCGGTGAAGGCGCCGTGCTCGATCGTGCCGGGATTGGCCTCGAGCGTCACTTCGAGGTCGGGAGACGTGGGCAGCAGTTCCCGCGTGCGGCGCAGCACCGCGCCGATCGCGTCGGCCGCGAACAGGCTCGGGGTGCCACCGCCGAAGAACACCGAAACGACCGGCCGCCCCTCGAGGCCGCGGGCCGCGAAGGCGAGATCGTCGAGCAGCGCCGCGAGATAGGCGCGATCCGGAATGCCGGCTGCAGGCAACGCGTGCGAGTTGAAGTCACAGTAGGGGCATTTGCGCACGCACCACGGCAGGTGCACGTAGAGCGCCAGTGGCGGTACGCGCAGCACGGTCAGGCCCCTGCCGGGCTCCCGCCGATCGCGGCCACCAGCGCTCGCAGTGCCTGGCCGCGATGGCTAACGCGGTTCTTGTCGCCGGCATCGAACTCGGCCGCGGTACGCTGCGTGCCCGCGACGATGAACAACGGGTCGTAGCCGAATCCGCCGCTGCCGCGCGGCTCGCGCGCGATGCGCCCTTCCCAGCTCGCCTGGCAGACGATCGGCGCCGGATCGTGCGGCCAGCGCAGGTAAGCCATGGCGCAGCAATAGCGCGCCGTGCGGTGCTCGTCGTCGACGCCCGCAAGTTCCTGCAGCAGCTTCGCGTTGTTCGACGCATCGTCCGCTGCGGCGCCGGCGTAGCGTGCCGAATAGATTCCGGGTGCTCCATGCAGCGCGTCCACTTCGAGGCCGGAGTCGTCCGCAATCGCGGGCAGCCCCGAGGCCTGCGCAGCGAACCGGGCCTTCAGGATCGCGTTCTCGACGAAGCTGAGCCCCGTCTCGTCCGCGGCGGCGCGCGTGAAATCCGAGAGGGGCAGCACCTCGACGTGCCACGGCGCCAGGATTGCGCGCATCTCGCGCAGCTTGCCCGCGTTGCCCGTTGCCAGCACGACCCGCGGCGGAAGCGCGGGTGCGCGGGCCGTCACCGTCGCGGTCCTCGCGGCGGCAGCGCAAGCGGGGCCTGCAGCGCCTCGAGCTGCGCCGCAAAGAGCTGCTGGCAGGCCGTGCCGGCCAGGTTCAGCAACTCGTCGAGCTCGTGGCGGCGGAATGCGTGTCCTTCCGCCGTGCCCTGGATCTCGATGAACCCGCCGCCGTTGTTCATCACGACGTTCATGTCGGTCTCGGCACCCGAGTCCTCGACGTAATCGAGGTCCACGACCGGGGCTCCGTCGACGATGCCCACCGAGACCGCTGCCACCTGGCCATGCAGCGGGCTCGAAGCGATCGCGCGGCGGCGCACGAGTGCATCCATTGCGTCGGCGAGCGCCACGTAGGCGCCGGTGATCGAGGCCGTGCGCGTGCCGCCGTCCGCCTGCAGCACGTCGCAGTCGAGCGTGACGGTGCGCTCGCCGAGCGCGCGCATGTCCATCACGGCCCGCAGCGAACGGCCGATCAGCCGCTGGATCTCGAGCGTGCGGCCGCTCTGCTTGCCGCGTGCCGCTTCGCGCGCGGAACGCGTGTGCGTCGCGCGCGGCAGCATGCCGTACTCGGCAGTGACCCAGCCCTCGCCCTTGCCCCTGAGGAACGAGGGCACGCCGTCCTCGACCGTCGCCGTGACCAGCACCCGCGTGTCGCCGAACTCGACGAGCACCGAGCCTTCGGCGTGGCGCGTGAAGCCGCGCGTAATCCTGATCGTGCGCAACTCGTCGTGTGCGCGGCCGCTGGGTCTCATGGACTGTGCTCCGGGGTCAGGGGCCGAGCCAGCGCACTGCGGCTGCGGTCGTGTTGTCGGCGAATGGCGCCGTGGCGATCAGCGCACGCTCGCCCAGGTTCGTCAGCATCGATCGGAGCTCGCCCTCGGAGGCGGCGCTCAAGGTCGCGATCTGCTCGTCCGCAAGTCCGGACCACAGCCCGTCGGAGCAGAGCAGCAGCACGTCGCCCGACCGCAGCGGATTGCGCCCGCTCAGCGACATCTCGGGCAGCACCGGGTCGCCGCCGATGCAGCATTCGACGTAGTTGCGCATCGGATGGTCCTGCGCCTGGCGCTCGGTGATGCGGCCGGCGCGCAGCAGCAGCTCGACGTGACTGTGGTCCCGGGTCCGTGCGACGACGTTGCCGGCGCGCAGCTGGTAGATGCGGCTGTCGCCGACGTGCGCCCAGTACGCGCTCGAGCCCTGCACGATGCACGCCGCGCACGTGGCCCGCGGCCGGATCTCCTGTGGCAGCCCGCGGCCGAGGTCCACGACTGCGTCGTGCGCGCGGCCGATCGTCAGGTGCAGGAATCCTTCGGGATCGAACAGCGGCCGGCTCGCTTCCCAGAACTCGGCGATCATCGCGCGGATCGCGACCTCGGCCGCACGCGCACCGTCGGCGTGCCCTCCCATGCCGTCCACGACGGCAAGGAACGCCGACCCATCGCTGATCGCGATGGCGACCCGGTCCTGGTTTTCTTCGCGATTCCCGAGGAGGCTCAGATCCGCGTGCTCGATGTGCAAGTGTCGCTCCGGCACGCCTGCTTCTCATGTAGACTCGTGTGGCTTTTATAACACTCCGCGGCGCGTCACCCCAAGTGGCCCGTGCGCGGCAAGTGCGGAAATTCCCGGTAGTTTCACCCGGACGACACCATGATCCGCAGCATGACCGGCTTCGCGCGCCGCGAGCGCCAGGGCCCGTGGGGCACGCTCACGTGCGAGCTCCGCACCGTGAATCACCGTTATCTCGAGGTTTCGCTCAGGCTGCCAGAAGACCTGCGCGGGCTCGAGGGCGACGCCCGGCAGATCCTTTCGGCCAGCCTCCGTCGCGGCAAGGTCGATGCGGGCCTGTACCTGCGATCGACCGTCGCGGCTACCCCGGCGCTCGAGATCAACCAGCCGCTGGTCGAGCAGTTGCTGCTGCGGGCCGCAGAAGTCTCGGCCAGGCTCGGTGACCGCGTCGGCGCGCCGAGTGCATTCGACGTGCTGCGCTGGCCCGGCGTCGTCCGCGAGGCCGAGCGCGACATCACGCCGCTCGCCGCCGAGGCGCTCGAGCTGCTGAAGGAAACCTCGGAGCAGTTGAACGAGTCGCGGGCTCGCGAGGGCGCGCGTATCCGCGAGATGCTGCAGACCCGGTGCCAGGCGCTGGTCGAGGCCGTCGCGCTCGTGCGGGCGCGCCTGCCGGAGGTCAGTGCACGAATCCGCGCCAAGGTGTCGGAGCGCGTCGCGCAGCTCGGCACGCAGGTCGATCCCGAGCGGCTGGAGCAGGAGCTCGTGCTGCTCGCCTACAAGATGGATGTCGAGGAAGAACTCGACCGCCTCGGCAGCCACGTCACCGAGACGATGCGCGTGCTCGATTCCACCGAGCCCGCGGGCCGGCGCCTGGATTTCCTGATGCAGGAACTGAACCGCGAGGCGAACACGCTTTCGTCGAAGTCGCAGGACGTCGAGACGACTCGCGCCGCCGTGGACATGAAGGTCCTGATCGAGCAGCTGCGAGAGCAGGTCCAGAACGTTGAGTAGCACGTCCGGCACGAACCGCGGCCGCCTGTTCGTGATCGCCGCGCCCTCCGGCGCCGGCAAGACCTCGCTGGTGCGCGCGCTGATGGAGCGAGAGCCGGGCCTCCGCTTCTCGATCTCGTTCACCACGCGCAAGCAACGCCCGAACGAAGTCCACGGTCGCGACTACTTCTTCGTCACGCGCGAGGAGTTCGACCGCATGATCGCGGCCGGCGAATTCCTCGAGCACGCCACGGTGTTCGACAACAGTTACGGCACCGCGCGCCGGCAGGTCGAGGAATCGCTTGCCGCCGGCCAGGACCTGATCCTCGAGATCGACTGGCAGGGGGCGCAGCAGATCCGTCGCGCGCTGCCCGAGTGCCACTCGATCTTCATCCTGCCGCCGTCCCGCGCCGAGCTCGAGCGCCGCCTGCGCGGCCGCGGCACCGATTCCGAAGAGGTGATCCAGCGCCGCCTCCGGGATGCCGCGGGTGACATGGGCCACTGGCGCGAGTTCGATTTCGTGGTGGTCAACGACGATTTCGACCGGGCCCTGGGCGAGTTGCAGGCGATCGTCCACGGGCGGGGCGACGCCTCCCGGCGCGACCGGCCGGGGCTGGCCGAGCTGGCCGCCGATCTGACCGCAAGCCGCTGATCCCCGGTCTTTTTCGGGACCAGGCGCGGGCTCGACCCGTCGCTGGCCAGGTCCGCCCGGACCCTGTGCTATGCTTTCGCCCCTTGTCCCCGACTGACACGTAAAGACCGCCCATGGCCCGCATCACCGTCGAAGACTGCCTGCAGAACGTCCCGAACCTGTTCCAGCTGGTGCTGGTTTCCGCCAAGCGCGCCCGCAAGCTGGCGAACGGGGCCGAGCCGACGCTCGACTGGCAGAACGACAAGCCGACGGTGCTCGCGTTGCGTGAGGTGGCCGCCGGTCACGTCGGCCTCGAGATCCTCGAGGAGCCCGATCGCCCCGCGCAGCAGGACTTCATCCCCGAGCCCGAGTTCATGGGCGAGTTCCGCGCGCCGCAGATCGGTCTGGGAGACTGACCCGGCGCCGAGCCCACGGCCGTGGACGTCACGTCTTCCCTGCGCAGCCTGCTGCCGTACGGAAGACGGTCGATCGGCATCAGCCAGCTGATTTCGAAGCTCGAGGGCTACCTGCCCCCGGCTGAGGTCGAGCGCGTCCAGGCCGCCTACGATTTCGCGTACCAGGCCCACGAGGGCCAGCGCCGGCGCTCGGGCGAGCCCTACATCACGCACCCGGTCGCGGTCGCCGACCTGCTGGCGGATCTCCGCCTCGACTCGCAGACGCTGATCGCCGCGATCCTCCACGACGTCATGGAGGACACGCCGACACTGAAGGACGAGATCAACGGCCGCTTCGGCGGCGAGGTGGCGGACCTCGTCGACGGCGTCAGCAAGCTCGACCAGATCCAGTTCAAGAGCCGCGCCGAGGCCCAGGCCGAGAGCTTCCGCAAGATGCTGCTCGCGATGGTGCGCGACATCCGCGTCATCATGGTCAAGCTCGCCGACCGCACGCACAACATGCGCACGCTGGGCGCGATGCCGCCCGCGAAGCGGCGCTCGATCGCTCGCGAGACACTCGAGATCTACGCGCCGATCGCGAACCGGCTCGGCATGCATGCGATCAAGGTCGAGCTCGAGGACCTGGGCTTCCGCTCGCTGTACCCGCGGCGCTACAAGGTCATCGAGACCGCGGTCCGCAAGGCGAAGGGCAACCAGAAGCAGTTCGTCGGGCGGATCACCGAGGCGCTGCAGGGAGCGCTCGAGAAGGCGGGGATCGCGGGCCTCGTCGAGGGGCGCGAGAAGGACGTCTACAGCATCTACCAGAAGATGCGCCGCAAGAAGGTCTCGCTGAACGAGATCGTCGACGTCTACGGCTTCCGGATCGTCGTGGACAGCACCGACACCTGCTATCGCACGCTCGGCGTCGTGCACAGCGTGTACAAGCCGATGCCGGGTCGCTTCAAGGACTACATCGCGATCCCGCGCGCGAACGGCTACCAGTCGCTGCACACGACGCTGTTCGGCCCGAACGGCACGCCGCTCGAGGTGCAGATCCGCACGACCGAAATGCACCAGGTGGCCGAGTCCGGCATCGCGGCGCACTGGCAGTACAAGGACAGCGACGATTCGGCTCGCACGTACAGCGACCGCGCGCGCGAGTGGCTGCAGCAGCTCGTCGAGATCCAGCAGGGCGGCAACTCCGAGGAATTCCTCGAGAGCGTCAAGGTCGACCTGTTCCCGGACAAGGTCTACGTCTTCACGCCGAAGGGCGACATCCGCCGCCTGCCGCGCGGCTCGACCTGCGTGGACTTCGCGTACGCCGTGCACACGGACGTCGGCAATCGCTGCGTGGCGGCGAAGGTCGATCGGCGGCTGGTGCCGCTGCGCACTCCGCTGCGCAACGGGCAGACGGTCGAGGTGATCACCGCGAAGGGCGCGACGCCGAATCCTTCGTGGATCAATTTCGTGGTCACGGCCAAGGCGCGCGCGTCGATCCGGCAGTACCTGAAGAGCCTGAAGCGGTCCGAGGCGGTCGACCTGGGGCGGCGCCTGCTGAACCAGGCGCTGGAGGAATTCTCGCTGACGCTGCGCAAGATCCCGGCAGAGGCCATCGACGCCGTCGTGCGCGACCTCGGGCTGCGCAACGAGGACGACCTTTACGAGAAGATCGGCCTCGGCGAGCGCGTGGCACCGTTCATCGCGCGCCGCCTGCTGCCGCCCGATGCGGACACCACGCAGGAAGTGCCAGCCGGGCCGCTGGCCATCGCCGGCACCGAAGGCCTGGTCGTGACGTTCGCGCGCTGCTGCTTCCCGATCCCGAACGACCCGATCCTCGCGAACGTGTCGACCGGCCGCGGCGTCGTGATCCACCGCGAGGCCTGCGGCAACCTCTCGACGTTCCGCAAGCAGCCCGACAAGTGGATCTCCGTGACGTGGCGGCCCGCGGTAGACCGGCTGTTCCACGTCGAGATCAAGGTCGAGGTCACGAACAAGATGGGCGTGCTGGCGCAGGTCGCCTCGGCGATCTCGGGCACGCAGACGAACATCGACCGCGTGTCGCTGATCGAGCGCGACAGCGACAGCTCGACGCTGATCTTCGAGCTGCTCGTGCAGGACCGCATGCACCTGGCGCGCGTGATCCGGGCGATCCGCGGCATGCCGGAAGTGCTGAAGGTCACGCGCACGCTGGCGTGACGAAGTGAGCAGTGATCAGTGGATAGTGGGTAGTAAGCAGGCGCGGCGCGCCTCATTTCCGGCTATCCACTATCCGCTATCCACTTCCGCCTCTTCACTATCCTGCGACGCACGGTCCGACGTCTCTTCCCTACCCCCTACCCCCTGATCACGACCCCCTTTCTTCCTCCGGAGTCTCCCGTGTCCCGCACCATCATCTCGACGCCGTACGCACCGCAGGCCATCGGCACGTACTCGCAGGCCGTGAAAGTCGGCACGACCGTCTACCTGTCGGGGCAGATCCCGCTCGAGCCCGCGACCGGTGAGCTCGTCAAGGGCGACATGGAGGCGCAGGTGCGGCGTGTGTTCGAGAACCTGAAGGCCGTCGCCACGGCGGCGGGCGGCGACCTGTCGCACCTCGTGAAGCTGAACGTATTCCTCACCGACCTCGCGCACTTCGCGCTGGTCAACAAGGTGATGGCCGAGTACTGCTCGCAGCCTTACCCGGCGCGCGCCGCGGTCGGCGTGGCCGCGCTGCCGCGCGGTGCGGCCGTCGAGATGGACGGCATCCTCGAACTCTGACGATCGCGCAATGTCGCCGACGGCGCCGCCGCCGCTACCGCTCGACGAGCGGCGCGTCACCAGCCTGCGCGGAGTCGGGCCGGCGCTCGCGGAGACGCTCGCGCGCCTCGGCCTGCGCACGGTGCAGGACCTGCTTTTCCACCTGCCGCTGCGCTACGAAGACCGCACGCGCGTCGTACCGATCGGCAGCCTGCGCCCCGGTGACCGCGCCGTCATCGAAGGCGAGGTGCAGCTCGCCGAAGTCGTGTTCCGCCGCCGGCGTGCGCTGCTCTGCCGGCTCGCAGACGGATCCGGATTCCTGACGCTGCGCTTCTTCCACTTCTCGGCGGCGCAGCAGGAAGCGCTCACCCGCGGCACACGACTGCGCTGCTTCGGCGAGGTGCGCATGGGCCCCGGCGGGCCGGAGATCGTGCACCCGGAGTACCGGACGATCATTGCGGGATCGACGCCACCGGCCGACGAGAGCCTGACACCCGTGTATCCGACGACGGAGGGCGTGCAGCAGGGACGGATGCGGATGCTCACCGGGCTCGCGCTCGCGCAGTTGACCGACGGAGCGCTGCGCGACTGGATTCCCCCGGACGTGCTGGTCGCATCGCGCATGCCCGCGCTCGAGGCGTCGCTGCGCTACGTGCATCGCCCGCCGCCGAACGCCGACATCGAGCTGCTGAACGACGGACGCCATCCGGCGCAGCGCCGGCTCGCGTTCGAGGAACTGCTCGCGCACCAGATCAGCCTCAGGCTGTTGCGACAGGTCGCCGACCGCGACGCGGCCTGGTCATTGCCGCGAGCCACGGACCTCGTCGAGCGCTGCCTCGCGCGATTGCCGTTCCAGCTGACCGGCGCACAGCGTCGCGCGTGGGACGAGATCGCCGCCGATCTCTGCCGCGAGCACCCGATGATGCGGCTCGTGCAAGGCGACGTCGGATCCGGCAAGACCGTCGTGGCCGCGCTCGCCGCGCTGCGGGCGGTCGAGCACGGCGCGCAGGCAGCGGTGATGGCGCCGACCGAGCTGCTCGCCGAGCAGCATGCGCGCAACTTCGTCGGCTGGCTCGACCCGCTCGGCATCCGTGTCGGGCTGCTCACCGGACGGCAGACCGGCAAGGCTCGCGCGGCGCTGAATGCAGATCTCGCAAGCGGCGACATCCAGGTCGCGGTCGGCACGCACGCGCTCTTCCAGGAGGGCGTGCAGTTCGGCCGGCTCGCGCTCGTGATCGTCGACGAGCAGCACCGCTTCGGCGTGCACCAGCGGATGCAGCTGCGCGAAAAAGGACGGACCGGCGATCGCTATCCGCACCAGCTGGTGATGACCGCGACGCCGATCCCGCGCACGCTCGCGATGACGGCCTACGCGGATCTCGACGTCTCGGTCATCGACGAGTTGCCGCCGGGCCGCACGCCGATCCGCACCGTCGTGCTGCCCGAGAGCCGTCGCGACGAGATCGTGCAGCGCATCGAGGCCGCGTGTCGCGCGGGCCGGCAGGCGTACTGGGTCTGCCCGCTGATCGACGAGTCGGAATCGCTGCGTCACCAGGCCGCGGAGGAGACCGCCGCCGCGCTGGCCGCCGCGCTGCCGGACGTGCGCATCGGCCTGGTGCACGGCCGGATGCCGGGCAGCCGCAAGGACGCCGTGATGAATTCGTTCAAGCAGGGGCAGCTCGACCTGCTGGTTGCCACGACGGTGATCGAGGTCGGCGTCGACGTGCCGAACGCGAGCCTGATGGTGATCGAGAACGCGGAACGAATGGGCCTGGCGCAGCTGCACCAGCTGCGAGGCCGGGTTGGGCGCGGCACGGTGGAGAGCAGCTGCGTGCTGCTGTACCAGTTGCCGCTGACGCCGATCGCGCGCGAGCGGCTGGCGGTGCTGCGCGACACGAACGATGGTTTCGAGGTCGCACGCCGCGACCTCGAGCTGCGCGGCCCGGGCGAGCTGCTCGGCACGCGCCAGACCGGGCTGATGCAGCTCAAGGTCGCGGATCTGGTGCGGGATTCCGACCTGCTGCCCGGCGTGCAGAAGGCCGCGGCATTGATGCTGGAGGCGCCAGGGGCGAACATAGAGGCCCTGCTGCGCCGATGGGTGGGGGAAGGAGAGCGATTCGGCAAGGTCTGAAGCCCACGCACGGGACTCGATGCGCAACGCCACCGACACGGACCGCAACTCTGCTCGTACCGCGGGCTCGACCTACGGGCAGCGACTGCGCGAGTACGCGCGGCTGATGCGCCTCGACCGGCCGATCGGCATCTGGCTGCTGCTGTGGCCCGTGCTGTGGGCGCTGTGGGTCTCGGCGGACGGCCATCCCGATGAGCGCCTGTTCGTGATCTTCGTGATCGGCACGTTCGTGATGCGCTCGGCCGGCTGCGTGATGAACGACTTCGCGGACCGCGAGTTCGACCCGCACGTGCGCCGCACCGCCGACCGGCCGCTGGCGAAACAGTCGGTGTCGCCGGCGGAGGCGCTCGGCCTGTTCGCGGTGCTGGCGCTGATCGCGCTCGCGCTGATCATTCCGCTGAACAGGGCCACGCAGGTGCTCGCGCTGGTCGGCGGCGTGCTCGCGGTGACGTACCCGTTCCTGAAGCGGTTCTTCTCGCTGCCGCAGGCCTACCTGGGCGCGGCGTTCGGCTGGTCCGTGCCGATGGCGTTCGCGGCGCAGACGGGCTCGGTCCCGGTCGTGGCCTGGGTGATGTTCGCGTCGGTCGTGCTGTGGACCACTGCCTACGACACGATGTACGCGATGGTCGACCGCGAGGACGACCTCGTGATCGGCATCCGGTCGTCGGCGATCCTGTTCGGCCGCGGCGACCGCCTGGTCATCGGCGCGCTGCAGGCGGGCGCGCTCGGCGGCCTCGCGCTGGTCGGCATGATGAGCGGGCTTGGCCGCTGGTACTGGGCGGGCCTCGCCGTCGCGGCGGCGCTCGCGATCCGCCAGCAGTGGCTGATCCGCGCACGCGACCCGGCCCTGTGCTTCCGCGCGTTCCTGAACAACAACCTGTTCGGGCTGGCCGTCTTCGCCGGGATCCTGCTGCACTACCTGTTCGCCGGCTGACCGGCAGACGCAGCGCTCAGGCGTGGCCGGAGCGTCCCTTCGGCAGCACGAAGTGCAGCACGACGTAGCCGACGACCGCGGAAATCAGCGAGCCCACCAGGATGCCGAGCTTGTCGGTCACGACGACCTCGCCGCTGGCCGCGTTCTCGAACGCGAGCATGCCGATGAAGAGGCTCATCGTGAAGCCGATGCCGCAGATCACGCGCCGCGCCATAGACGTGCTTGAACTCGACGCCGCTCGGCAGCGTGGCCAGGCCGAGCTTCACGGCCGCCCAGGCAAACGTGAACACGCCGAGCTGCTTGCCGACGAACAGGCCCAGCATGATGCCGAGCGGAATCGGTTGCAGCAGCGCCGCGAGGCTCATGCCCTCGAGGTTCACGCCCGCGTTCGAGAACGCGAAGACCGGCAGGATCCCGAACGCGACCCACGGATGCAGCGAGTGCTCGAGCCTGCGCAACGGTGAGTGCTCTGGATCGTCGCCGCCTGCCGGTACGAACAGCGCGGTGACGACGCCCGCGAGCGTGGCGTGCACACCGGACTTGAGCACGCAGAACCAGAGCACGGCACCGACGAGAATGTACGCTGCGATGCGGCGCACGCCGAGCCGGTTCAGCGCGAACAATGCGACGACCGACAGGCCCGCGAACATCAGCGCGGTCAGCGACAGGTCGCTGGTGTAGAACAGCGCGATGATGACGATGGCGCCGAGGTCGTCGAGCACGGCGAGCGTCATCAGGAAGATCTTCAGTCCCACGGGCACGCGCTCGCCGAACAGCGACAGCACGCCGAGCGCGAACGCGATGTCGGTCGCCGACGGAATCGCCCAGCCCCGGACACCCACCGGATCGTTCCAGTTGAGCGCAGCGTAGATCGCGGCGGGCACGATCATTCCGCCGAGCGCGGCGATCGCGGGCAACGCGACCTTGCTCGCGTCGGAGAGCTCGCCCATCACCACTTCGCGCTTGATCTCGAGCCCGACGATCAGGAAGAAGATCGCCATCAACAGGTCGTTGACCCAGACGACCAGCGGCTTGTCGAGCGCGAACTCGCCGAGCTGGATCTTGAACTGGGTCTGCAGCAGCGCCTCGTACCAGTCCGCGAGCGGCGTGTTGGCCGCGACCATCGCCAGCGCGCCCGCGACCACCAGCAGGATGCCGCTCGCCGACTCGAGCTTCAGGAATTCGCGGATCGCCGAAAGTGGACCGATGGTGCTGCCGTGGGCCTGGCTCATGCTCGACTCGCCTCCGATTCGGGACGACAGTCTAACCTGTCGTGGGCAACGGCCCGCGCGACGCACCAGACATCGACCGACGACGCGCCGGCCTCGACCAGCGCGGCGGCAACTGCGCTCGCGGTCGCACCCGTGGTCAGCACGTCGTCCACGACCGCCACTCGCCGACCGCGCAGGTTGCCGGACGCACGAAATGCGCCGAGCAGGTTCGTGCGCCGCTCGCCTGGCTTGAGCCCGACCTGTGGGCGCGTCGCGTGCACGCGCTGGATCGAACCCTCTTCGTACCGGCAGCGGAGATCCTGCGCGGCGCGTCGGGCGATTTCCGCCGACTGGTTGAACCCGCGCTCCGCATGGCGCGACGTGTGCAGCGGCACCGGCACGACGCAATCGACGTCGAGATGCAGTCCCAGCTCACGAGCCGATCGCGCCAGCAGGCTGCCGAGCACGCGTCCGACCGCAAGCTGCCCCCGGTACTTGAGCAGGTGCACGAGGTGATCTGCCGGGAAGCCGTAGAGGAACGGCGCAAAGCAACGATCGAGCGGCGGCGGACCGGAGCGCAGCGGCCGATGGTCGACCGGCAGTTCCGCGTCGCAGTCGGCGCACAAATCGAGGCAGGGGCGTTGGCCGCGCTGGCCGCACAGCACGCAACCCGGCGGCAGCAACAGCCCACCGAACCAGTCGCCAAGCCTGTCAACCTGATCCCATGCCATTGGTTGACAGTCGCCGGCCACGCTCTGAATACTGCCCGACGACTGCGCGGCCGAGCATCCACCCGACCGGGTCATGCCGTCAGCCCGAGTTTTTCACGCAAACCGCAGGATTCCCGATGCCGTCTCCGGATCTCGACCGACTGGGCGAAGTGCGCACCGACTGGACGCTCGAGGAAGCCCGCGCGCTTTTCGGCATGCCGTTCAACGACCTGCTGTTCCACGCCCAGCGCGTGCACCGGGCCGGCTTCGACCCGAACCGCGTGCAGGTCAGCACGCTGCTGTCGATCAAGACCGGCGGCTGCCCGGAGGACTGCGCGTACTGTCCGCAGAGCGTGCGCTACGAGACCGCGGTCGGCCGCGACGACCTGATGGAGCTCGGCGAGGTGGTCGAGGCGGCCCGTGCCGCGAAGCAGGGCGGCGCGACGCGGTTCTGCATGGGCGCCGCCTACCGCAACCCCAAGCCGAAGCAGCTCGAGCGCATCAAGGACATGGTCCGCGAGGTGCGGGCGCTCGGGCTCGAGACCTGCGCGACACTGGGCATGCTGACCCCGGAACAGGCGCGGGACCTGAAGGACGCCGGGCTCGACTACTACAACCACAACCTCGACACGTCCGAGGCGTTCTACGGCGAGATCATCACGACCCGGACCTACCAGGACCGGCTCGACACGCTGCAGGCGGTCCGCGATGCGGGACTCAGCGTCTGTTGCGGCGGCATCCTCGGCATGGGCGAGACGGAACTCGATCGCGTGCAGCTGCTCGTGACGCTGGCGACGCTGCCGCAGCATCCCGAGAGCGTGCCGATCAACCAGCTCGTGCAGGTGGAGGGGACGCCGCTCGACGGCCTGCCGCCGCTGGACCCGCTCGACCTGGTGCGCACGATCGCAACCGCGCGGCTGCTGATGCCGCGTTCTTACCTGCGGCTGTCGGCCGGACGCACCGACATGAGCGAAGCCGTCCAGGCGCTTTGCTTCCTCGCGGGCGCGAACTCCATCTTCTATGGCGAACGGCTGCTGACGACGCCGAACCCGGGGCGGTCCCGCGACGACGAGCTGTTCGCCCGGCTGGGCCTGCAGGCGGAGACGTCGACCAGCGCCGCGCCGGCTCGCTGAGGCGATTTTCTCCGTGAGCCGCGTGCCGCCCGACGCGCAGGGCTACCGCCTCGAGCGGCGTCGGGTCCGCAGCTCATTCGAGCGCGCGGCCGGGGGCTACGACGCCGCGGCGGTCCTCCAGCAGCGAGTACGTGACGAACTGCACGAGCGACTGGATCTCGTGCGGCTCGAACCGGCACGTCGTGCTGGACCTCGGCGCGGGCACGGGCGCCGGCGCGCAGGGGCTCAGGCGTCGTTACCCGCGCAGTCGGGTCGTCGCGATCGACCTCGCCGAAGCGATGCTCCGGCAGGCGTCGCGGCGCCAACGCCTGTTCCGCCGTTTCGATCGCGTCTGCGCCGACGCGGGCGCGCTGCCGCTGCGGGACGCGAGCGTCGACCTGATCGTCAGCAACCTGGCGCTCCACTGGTCGGACGATCCGGACCGGGTCTTCGCTGAGTGCCGGCGTGTGCTGAAACCCGGCGGGCTGCTGACGTTCACCACCTATGGGCCCGACACCCTGGTGGAGCTGCGCCGGGCCTGGGCCGCGGCCGACGCCCACGTGCACGTGAACCGCTTCATCGACATGCACGACCTCGGCGATGCCCTGGTCCGCGCCGGCCTCGCGGAGCCGGTGATGGACGTCGAGCGCCATGCGCTCACTTATCGTATCGGTGCACGACCTGATGCAGGACCTGAAGGCGGTCGGCGGGCACAACGTCAACGACGGACGGCCGCGCTCGCTCACCGGCAAGGGGACACTCGAGCGCATGGTGGCGGCGTACGAAACCCGGCGTGCCGATGGCCGGTTGCCAGCAACGTTCGAGGTGGTTTACGGCCAGGCCTGGGGGCCGGTCGGGCCGGCCCGAAGCAGGACGCCCGGGGAGACCGTGATACCGGTCAGCCGTATTGGTCGTCGTATTTGACTGTCAATATTTAAGATTCAAACAGCCGAGTTTTGATAGCTACCAGCTACAATTCATTTAAATTTTATTGATTACTGTTTCACAGACAGATGCCCCCCGCCCCGCCACCGTCGTCGCCCCGCGGCATCTTCGTCACCGGCACCGACACGGGTGTCGGCAAGACGCTGGTCGCGTCCGGCCTGGTCCGGCTGCTCGCGCAGCCGAGGCCACCGGGTGGTCGGGCTGAAGCCGGTCGCGAGCGGAGCGACGCGGACCGCGGACGGCCTGCGGAACGACGACGCGCTGGCGCTCGCGGCGGAGAGCAGTGTGCCGCTCTCATATGAGCTGACGAATCCGTACTGCTTCGAGCCCGCCATCGCGCCGCACCTCGCGGCCGCAGCCGCCGGGGTCGATCTGTCCATCGATGACCTGGCGGCGTGGTACCGACGCGCGACGGTCGGTGCCGACTTTGCGATCGTCGAGGGAGCCGGGGGCTGGCGGGTGCCGCTGCATCCGGACGGCTACCTCAGCGACCTGCCGGAACGGCTGGGCCTCGGCGTCGTGCTGGTCGTGGGCTCTGCGCCTCGGCTGCCTGAGCCATGCCCGCCTCACGGTCGAGGCGATTGCCGGAACTGGCCGCTGCCCGTTGCTGGGCTGGGTCGGCAGCCGGATCGACGCCGGGTTCGAGCCGCTGGATGCCAACCTCGCCACGCTGGAGCGGCTGCTCGGGTCGCCGCCTCTCGCGGTTCTTCCGCCACTCGAGCGGCCCGGGGCGGCCGAGGCCGCGGCGTCGCTCGACCGCCCGCGCCTGCTGGCCGCGATCGGCGCTGCCGGCTGAGCGGTTGACGCACGGAAAAAATAAAGCCTTTCCGGGGTTTGCGCGTTGCCAGCGCGTCGATGGACCGCTACATTCGCGCCTTCCGCCCTTGGTACCGCCCGCAGATGGTCACATCGCTGACGGAGAATCCGGCCGAAGAAGAGCCCGAGCACCGCATCGAGCTCGCGCCCAATTGCTCGCTCACGCCGCACGGTGCCGCCGTCTTCGTGGGCAGCACCGCGCTGCTGGTGTTCGCGGTCGCGCTCTTCTTTGCGTCGCGCGGGTTCTGGCCGGTGCTGCCGTTTGCCGGCCTCGAGGTTGGCCTGCTGGCCTGGGCGGTGCGGGCCAGCATGCGCTCCGGCACCAGCCGCGAGGTCATCGTGGTGTCCGATGCCACGGTCGTGGTCGAGCATCGCAGCGCGGCCGGTTCGAAGCGAGCGGTGTTCCCTCGCCACTGGGCGAGGGTTAAACTGCGCGACCCGCAACAGTCGGCGCATCCGAGCAGGCTCACGATCGAGTCGCACGGCCGCGCGTGCGAAGTGGGCCGTTTTCTCACCGAAGAGGAACGCCGCGGCCTCGCTTTGCGACTGCAGCGACTGGTGGGAAATACGAGTGAGTCTCCCGCACTGGCGCCGTGAGAGCGTCCGGTGCGGGTCTGGTGCGGCCGGGGGAGGCCGCCGTCTAAACGTACGGGAGTTTGTCTGCCCATGAAGATGGTGAAGCGTGCGCTCGCCGCCGGCGCGGCCCTGCTGCTGGGGGCCACCCCCGCGATGGCCGCCTGGAGCGACCTCAACCTGCGCGTCGGCGTGACCCCGCTGAGCCGCGAGATCCACGGGCTGCACATGCTGATCCTGTGGATCTGCGTGGCGATCGCCGTCGCCGTGTTCGGCGTGATGATCTACTCGATCGCGACGTTCCGTAAGTCGAAGGGCGCTGTGCCGGCGACCTTCGACCACAGCACGAAGGCGGAGATCATCTGGACGGTGATCCCGGTGCTGATCCTGGTCGGCATGGCAATCCCGGCCGCGCGCACGCTGGTGAAGATCGACGACAGCCGCGGCTCGGACCTGACCGTGAAGGTCACCGGCTACCAGTGGAAGTGGCAGTACGAATACGTCGGCGAGGGCGTGTCGTTCTTCTCGTCGCTCGCTCCGCAGAGCAACGTTGCCCGCCAGCTGGACTCGGGCATCGACCCCGCGAGCGTGCCGAACTACCTGCTCGACGTGGACCGCCCGCTGGTCGTCCCGCAGGGCGTCAAGGTCCGCGTGCTGGTCACCGCGGCCGACGTGATCCACTCGTGGTGGGTGCCGGATTTCGCGATCAAGAAGGACGCGATCCCCGGCTACATCAACGAGCTGTGGTTCCTGGCCGAAAAGCCGGGCGTGTACCGCGGCCAGTGCGTGGAACTCTGCGGCCGTGACCACGGCTTCATGCCGATCGTCGTGGACGTCAAGCCGCGCGCCGAGTTCGACGCATGGCTCGCCGCGCAGAAGGCGGCGCTGCAGGCATCCAACGCACCGGCGGCCAAGGTCGCGCAGGTGGCCCCGACTGACGACAGGACGGCCCTGCGGGTCGCCAACGCGGAGTAATCGACGATGAGCGCCAACCACACCCACTCCCACGCGGCACACGACCACGATCACGACGACCACGGCCCGGCCAAGGGCATCGGTCGCTGGCTGTTCACGACCAATCACAAGGACATCGGCACGATGTACCTGGTGTTCAGCCTGATCATGTTCCTGATCGGCGGCTCGATGGCGCTCGTGATCCGCGCCGAACTGTTCATGCCCGGCATGCAGCTCGTGGACCCGGGCTTCTTCAACACGATGACCACGGTGCACGCGCTGATCATGGTGTTCGGCGCGGTGATGCCCGCGACCGTCGGGCTCGCGAACTGGATGATCCCGATGCAGATCGGCGCGCCGGACATGGCGCTGCCGCGCATGAACAACTTCAGCTTCTGGCTGCTGGTCGCGGCGTTCTCGCTGCTGATCCTGTCGCTGTTCATGCCGGGCGGCGGCCCCGCTTCCGGGTGGACGCTGTACCCGCCGCTGGTGCTGCAGACCGGCGACGCGCTGCCGCTCGCGATCTTCGCGATCCACCTCGCCGGCGCGTCGTCGATCATGGGCTCGATCAACATCATCGTCACGATCATGAACCTGCGCGCACCGGGCATGGGCCTGCTGAAGATGCCGCTGTTCGTGTGGACGTGGCTGATCACGGCCTACCTGCTGATCGCCGTGATGCCGGTGTTCGCGGGCGCGGTGACGATGCTGCTGACCGACCACTTCTTCCACACGACGTTCTTCGCGGCGGCCGGCGGCGGCGACCCGGTGCTCTACCAGCACGTGTTCTGGTTCTTCGGGCACCCCGAGGTCTACATCATGATCCTGCCGGCGTTCGGCATCGTCTCGGAGATCATCCCGACGTTCTCGCGCAAGCCCCTGTTCGGCTACGACTCGATGGTGTACGCGACCGCGTCGATCGCGTTCCTGTCGTTCATCGTGTGGGCGCACCACATGTTCACGGTCGGCATGCCGCTCGCGGGCGAGATGTTCTTCATGCTCTCGACGATGCTGATCGCCGTGCCCACCGGCGTGAAGGTCTTCAACTGGACCGCGACGATGTGGAAGGGCTCGCTGACGTTCGAGCCGCCGATGCTGTTCGCGCTCGCGTTCCTGTTCCTGTTCACGATCGGCGGCTTCTCGGGCCTGATGATGGCCATCGCCCCGGTCGACTTCCAGTACCACGACACCTACTTCATCGTGGCGCACTTCCACTACGTGCTGGTGCCGGGCGCCGTGTTCGCGATCATGGCGGGCGTGTACTACTGGCTGCCGAAGTGGACCGGCCACATGTACGACATGAAGCTCGCGAAGCTGCACTTCTGGCTGTCGACGATCTTCGTGAACGTGCTGTTCTTCCCGCAGCACTTCCTCGGGCTCGCCGGCATGCCGCGGCGCATCCCCGACTACTCGACGCAGTTCGCCGACTGGAACATGGTGTCCTCGATCGGCGGATTCGGGTTCGGCCTGTCGCAGCTGCTGTTCGTGTACGTCATCATCAAGTGCGCCCGCGGCGGGGAGAAAGCCTCCTCGGTCGTCTGGGACGGCGCGCGGACCACGAGCCTCGAGTGGACCGTGCCGTCGCCGGCGCCGTACCACACGTTCGACGAGGCTCCGGTCGTCAAGTGACCGGCGCGACCCATGAGCACAGGCCCGACCGAAGAGCAGCGTCGCCGGATCCGCCGGACCACCATCGTGCTCGCGCTGGTGGCCCTCGGGATCTACGTGGCGTTCATCGCGTCGGGCGTGATGAAGGCGCAGCCCTGAGATGGACGCCGGCAGCCGTCAAAGCAACCGCTCGCTGACGCGCAGCCTGCTCGTGATGGTGGCCGGCAGCTTCGCCTTCGGCTTCGCGCTGGTGCCGCTGTACCGCGTCGTCTGCGAGGCGGCGGGCATCCGCGTCAACGACGCTCCGGCGGCCGTGAAGGCTTCCGAAGCGGGCGCGGGGCGCAAGGTGACGCTCGAGTTCGTGTCGCTGCTCGCGCCCGGCAGCGATTTCGAGCTCGTGCCGGAGGCGAAGGACATGGTCCTGCAGCCGGGACGGCTCAACGAGGCGAAGTTCCGGATCCGCAACCTGTCCACGCGGCCGGTGGTCGCGCAGGCGGTGCCGAGCGTCGCGCCGATCACCACGGCGAAGTACCTGCAGAAGACCGAGTGCTTCTGCTTCACGCCGCAGTCGTTCGGGGCGTCGGAGGAGCGCGAGTTCACGGTGCGCTTCATCGTGAGCCCGGACCTGCCGTCGCAGGTCGACCGGATGACGCTCGCCTATTCGATGTACGTGTTGCCGGAGAGCAGGCTCGCGGCCAGGTGAGGATCGGGTAATTGGGGGTCGGCCGCCAGGCGGCCGGCGTTGTCAGCACAACGAACAGGAAGACCGAGAATGGCCCAGGCACATGCCGCGAACAGCGGCGACAAGTACTACATCCCGCACGGCAGCAAGTGGCCGATCGTGGGTTCGATCTCGCTGTTCACCACGATGCTCGGCGTGTCGGCGTGGCTGAACGGCGTCCATGCCGGCCCGTGGGTGTTCTGCGCTCGGGCTCGCGCTGGTCGCCTACCTGTTCTTCGGCTGGTTCGGCACCGTGATCCACGAGAGCCAGGGCGGGCTGTACAACGCCGGCGTGGACCGCTCGTTCCGCATGGGAATGATGTGGTTCATCTTCTCCGAGGTGATGTTCTTCGCCGCGTTCTTCGGCGCGCTGTACTACACGCGGCAGCTGTCGGTGCCGTGGCTCGGCGGCGAGGGCACGAAGTTCCTCACCAACCTGTTCCTGTGGCAGGACTTCGAGGCGGGCTGGCCGTCGAACGGGCCGGCTGCGGTCGGCGGCAGCTTCGAGACGATCCCGGCGTTCGGGCTGCCGGCGATCAACACGGCGATCCTGCTCACCTCGGGCGTCACCATCACGATCGCGCACCACGCACTGAAGGCGGGTAACCGCGGGATCCTGAAGATCTTCCTGGCCGCGACGTTCCTGCTGGGCTTCGCGTTCGTCTACCTGCAGGCGACCGAGTACGCCCACGCCTACCACGAGCTGAACCTGACGCTCGGCTCCGGCGTCTACGGCTCGACGTTCTTCATGCTGACGGGCTTCCACGGCCTGCACGTCACGATCGGCGCCATCATGCTGCTGGTGATCTGGCTGCGCGTGATGAAGGGCCACTTCACGCCGACGCACCATTTCGCGTTCGAGGGCGTGGCCTGGTACTGGCACTTCGTCGACGTGGTGTGGCTCGGCCTGTTCATCTTCGTCTACTGGCTGTGAGGCCGGCGGCCGGTGAGCAGTGATTAGCGGATAGCGGATAGCGAAGCAAGAGGACGGCCGCCCCGGGGGCGGCCGTTTTCGTTTGGGGCGGCGTGCGGGGGCGGCGTCGGCGCTGGCGGCGAGCGGCCGGCGCCCGGGCGGGCTAGAATTCGCCCCCTAGCGATTCAGGCCGTGCGGCACGATCATGCCGCCCTTCCAGGCGACGAACAGCAGCACGAACA
This sequence comes from uncultured Gammaproteobacteria bacterium, assembly GCA_963776815.1. Lineage (GTDB taxonomy): Bacteria > Pseudomonadota > Gammaproteobacteria > Steroidobacterales > Steroidobacteraceae > RPQJ01. Next base: position 423,577 of record CAVZNZ010000012.1, on the reverse strand, counting down.
GCAGCACGGAGAGCGCGATGCGCACGGTCAGCGCGTTGACCATGCGCTTCGACTGGCCCTCGTCCTTGACCAGGTGGAACAGGCCCGAGCCCAGGCTCACGACGATGGCCGCGAGGACGACGACGATGAGGATCTTGATCATGACTGGACGCGCGTCGGCGAGGGGCCGCGATTATAGATGAGCCTGAAGATCGGCAATCGCTCGTTCGCTCCCAGGGCCTGGGCCGTCGTGCTCACGGCCGTCGCTGCTCGCCGTGTTCGTGTCGCTCGGCTGGTGGCAGGTCGGGCGGGCCCGCGAGAAGCAGGCGATGATGGAGTCGTTCGCGCGCGGCACCCAGACCAGCGTGGTGCTGACGGGCGTCGGCGTGGACGAACTGCCCCGCTACCAGCACGTCTCGGCGCAGGGACACTACGAGCCGGAGCGCCAGGTGCTGCTCGACAACATGCCGTCGAGCACCGGCCAGCCAGGCTATCGCGTGCTGACCCCTTTCAGGCGGGGACGCGGGCGACAAGGTGCTGCTCGTCGATCGCGGCTGGGTGCCGCTCGGCGTGAGCCGCGAGCAGCTGCCCGTCGTGTTCGTCGATCCGAAGCCCCGCACCGTCGCAGGGCGGCTCGACGGGCTGCCGGTGCCCGGGATCCGGGTCGGCGAAGCGCAGGCGCCGGGCGCAACCGGCTGGCCGCGCGTACTCAATTTCCCGACGCAGGCCGACATCGAAGCCGCGCTCGGGGAGAAGGTCGAGTCGCGGATCGTGCTGCTCGACGCCTCGAACCCGGACGGCTACCAGCGCACGTGGCGTCCCTCGGTCGGCTTCCCGCCCGAGCGCCACCTCGGCTATGCGATCCAGTGGTTCGCGCTCGCGCTCGCACTGATCGTGATTTTCGTCGCGCTCAGCCTGAAGCGCGATCCCAACGACCAGGTCCAACCTCGATGAACTCGCCGGATCCCATCGCCCAGCGCCGCGGCCGCCGCCAGCTGCTTGCGCTCGCCGCACTCTTTTTCGTGCCGCTCGCCGTCGCGTTCTGGCTGTACTACGGGCCCTCGGGCTGGCGCCCGGCCGGCAGCGCGAACAAGGGCGACCTGGTCGACCCGGCGCGGCCGCTGCCGGCGGTCTCGCTGCCGAAAGCCGACGGCACGCCGAGCGGTGACCAGTTCCTGCGCGGCAAGTGGACGATGCTTTACGTGGGCGACGGCGCCTGCGACGAACGCTGCCGCAAAGCGCTGTACCTGACGCGCCAGTCGCGGGTCGCCCTGAACAAGGACATGGACCGGATACAGCGCGTCTTCCTGGTGACCGGGAACTGCTGCGACCGCGCATTCCTTGCGCAGGAGCACCCGGACCTCGTCGTCGTGCAGCTCGACGGCCCCGACGCTGCGAGCCTGCTCGCAACGATTCCGGCCTATGCCGATGGTCCGGTCGGCAGCGCGGGCCGCATCTACCTGGTCGATCCGCTCGGCAACCTGATGATGAGCTACTCCGCCAGCGCACCGGACAAGGCGCTGCTGACGGACGTCAAGAAGCTGCTGCGCCTTTCGCACATCGGTTGACGCCATGCGACTCACTGCCTTCCGCCGCCTCTGCCTGCTCGGTGCCCTGCTTGCGCTGTGCGTGATCGTGCTCGGCGCGTGGGTCCGACTGAGCCATGCGGGACTCGGCTGCCCGGACTGGCCCGGCTGCTATGGGCACCTGACCGTCGGCCAGGCCGTCGAGAACGCAGCGCACGCCAACGCCGCGTATCCGGATCGTCCCGCTCGAAGCGGACAAGGCGCTGAAGGAGATGGTGCACCGCTACTTCGCCTCGACGCTGGGGCTCGTGATCATCGCGGTGGCGCTGCTCGCGTTCCGCAACCGCCGCGATCCAGCGCAGCCCGTGCGCCTGCCGGCGGCGCTGGTGATGCTGGTGGTGTTCCAGGGACTGCTCGGCATGTGGACGGTAACGCTGCTGCTGAAGCCGGCTGATCGTCACGGCGCACCTGGTCGGCGGCCTGACCACGATGTCGCTGCTCTGGTGGATGAGCTTCGACGTGCATCCGGCGACGCGAGCACCGGCGGAGCAACGCCTGCGCAAATGGTCGATCGCCGCGCTGATCGTGCTGTGCTGCCAGATCCTGCTCGGCGGCTGGGTGAGCACGAACTACGCGGCGATCGCGTGCCCGGACTTCCCAACGTGCCAGGCGTCGTTCTGGCCGAACATGGATTTCAAGGATGCGTTCGTGCTGTGGCGCGGGCTCGGCATCGACTACGAGGGCGGCGTGCTCGACCATCCGGCGCGCGTCGCGATCCATTTCACGCATCGCATCGGCGCGGTCGTCACCGCGCTGGTGCTGGCGTACGTGGCGTGGCTCGCGGTTCGCACGGGGCAGTCGCGCGCGGTGCGTATCGCCGGTGCCGCCGTCGCTGCGGTCGTGCTTGCGCAGTGGATCGTCGGTCCCGTGATGGTGCTGCGGACGTTCCCGCTGTGGCTCGCCACGGCGCACAACGCCGTCGCCGCGATCCTGCTGCTCAGCGTGGTCGCGCTGCTGCGTTTCGTCTTTCCGCCACGGCGCACGGCCTGATGAGCCAGACGCCCGCGACCGCCACCGAGCCGTCCCCGACCGGGTCCGCGACCTGGCGGGACTACTACGAGCTCGGCAAGCCGAAGGTCGTCGCGCTGATCGTGTTCACGGCCGTCGTCGGGATGTTTCTCGCCGTGCCCGGGCTGCCGCCGCTGGGTGCGCTCGTGTTCGGCACGGCCGGCATCGGCCTCGCGGCGTCGAGCGCCGCGGCGATCAACCACGTCGTCGACCGGCGCTTCGACACGAAGATGGCGCGCACGATGCTGCGCCCGATCCCGACCGGTCACCTGACGACCACGCAGGCACTCGCGTATGCAGCCGTGCTCGGCATCGTGTCGATGCTGATCCTGTGGCTGCTGGTGAATCCGCTCACCGCGGTGCTGACGTTCGCATCGCTGATCGGCTACGCGGTGCTCTACACCGTGTGGCTGAAGCACATCACGCCGCAGAACATCGTGATCGGCGGTGCGGCGGGCGCCGCGCCGCCCGTGCTCGGGTGGACGGCCGTCACCGGACAGGTGGATCCGTATTCGCTGCTGCTGTTCCTGATCATCTTCGCGTGGACGCCGCCGCATTTCTGGGCGCTCGCGATCGCGCGCCGCGAGGAATACATGAAGGCCGGCATCCCGATGCTGCCGGTGGCGTACGGCGTCGAGTTCACCCGGCTGCACATCCTGCTGTACACGATCCTGCTCTGCATCGTGACGCTGCTGCCCTGGCTCACCGGGATGTCGGGCCTGATCTATCTCGCCACGGCCGTGGTGCTCGGCGTGATCTTCACGCGTCATGCGATCGCGCTGCGGCGGAGTGACGCCCCCGCGCACCTGCCGATGACCGTGTTCCGCTATTCGATCAACTACCTGATGTTGCTGTTCGCGGCGCTGCTGCTCGACCACTACGTGGACATCCGCCTGTAAGGGCGCCTCCGGATGGCAAGCAGGTCGCACTTCGCTGCCCCGCTGCTGCTCGCAGTCGTCGTGGCACTGATCGTCTACGTCTCGCTGTACCCGTTCCGGTTTGCGGCAAGCGGCCCGTCGATGGTCGACGCACTCGGACACCTGACCTGGGCCCGTGCCGGTCGCAGCGAGATGCTGAACAACGTGCTGCTGTACCTGCCGTTCGGCTTCTGTGTCGCATTGCTCGTCGAACCCAGGTTCGGCCGCATCCCGGGCGTGTTGGCCGCCACGCTCGCGCGGCGCGCTGCTCTCGCTCTGCATGGAACTGCTGCAGGCGTCGGTCGACGTCCGGGTGTCGAGCCTGAAGGATCTCTCGCTGAACAGCCTCGGCGCCTTCGCGGGAGCGATGATGGGCTCGACATGGCACGCGCTGGGCGCCCGGATGGCGCCGCAGTCGACCCCCCAGGGGCGCTCGCGGGCCGTGGTCATCGCGATCCTCGTGCTGTGGTTCCTGGCGCGGCTGTGGCCGCTGGTGCCGGACATCGGGCTGCGGCAGCTGAAGAGCGCCGTGCGCCCGCTGTTCCAGCCGCAGATCGACCCGGCGGACCTGGTGACGTTCTTCGTCGGCTGGCTGGTCGTCGCACAGGCCGTGTTCCACCTGACGCGCCGGCAGCGGGCGGTGGACACGTTCCTGATCGTGATCGCCGTCGTGCTGGTCGGACGTACGATCACCACCGGCAACACGCTCGTGACGGCGGAACTCGCCGCGATCGCCCTGTTGCTGCCGGTGCTGGTGGCGCTGAACCGGCTGCCGGACGGCGCACGCTCGATGCTGATCGCGGGGCTGCTCGGCACGTGGCTGGCGTGGACCGCGGTGCAGCCGGCGCTCAGCCAGCAGGGTGCCGTGAGCGTGGACGTGCCCGCGCTGGCGGATTTCCTCGGTCGCAACCCGCCGCCGCCGGCGCACCTCGCCGTGAAGGGCTTCAGCTACGTCGCGCTCGCGTGGCTGCTAGCCGTCGCGGGACTCGTGCCGCACGTGGCATCCGGGGTGATGTTCCTGTTCGTGCTGATCCTGAGCCTGCTGCAGCTCGGGGCCGCCGCGCCGGCGTTCGGATGGGTGGACGTCGGCATCGCAGCCATCGGCGGCATGCTGGTGTTGCGCTGGATGAAGTGAAATACAAGGGGACATTCTCCTTTTCCGGTTGTAGGAAAAGGAGAATGTCCCCAGAATTCGCGGCCCTCATGGACGTCTCCCACCTGATCGACCCGTTGAACGAAGCGCAGCGCCAGGCCGTTACGGCCCCGCTGGCCCCCACGCTCGTGCTCGCCGGCGCGGGCAGCGGCAAGACGCGCGTGCTCACGCATCGCGTGGCCTGGCTGGTGCAGGTCGAGGGCGTCTCGCCGCACGGCATCCTCGCCGTGACGTTCACGAACAAGGCCGCCGGCGAGATGCGTGCGCGCATCGAGGCGCAGCTCGGCATGCCCTCCGCACCGCTGTGGATCGGCACGTTCCACGGCATCGCGCACCGGCTGCTGCGCATGCACTGGCGCGAGGCCGGGCTGCCGCAGGGCTTCCAGATCCTCGACGCGGAGGACCAGCAGCGGCTCGTGAAGCGGATCATCAAGGGCCTCGGCCTCGATGAGGCGCGCTGGGTGCCGCGCGAGGTGACGTGGTTCATCAACGCGCAGAAGGACGAGGGCCTGCGCCCGAAGCACCTGAAGGACGACGGCGACCCGACGCGCCGGCAGCTGATCCGGCTGTACGAAGCGTACGAGGAAGCGTGCCGGCGCAACGGCGTGGTGGACTTCGCCGAACTGCTGCTGCGCAGCCACGAGCTCTGGCGCGACGCGCCGGGCCTGGTCGAGCACTATCGTGCGCGGTTCGGCCACGTGCTGGTCGACGAGTTCCAGGACACGAACACCATCCAGTACTCCTGGATGAAATCGCTGGTCGGTGCCACGAGCATCCCGTTCGTCGTCGGCGACGACGACCAGTCGATCTACCGCTGGCGCGGCGCACGCGTCGAGAACCTGCAGCAGTTCAAGCGCGACTTCCCCGGCGTGCAGGTCTTCAAGCTCGAGCAGAACTACCGCTCGACCGGCAACATTCTCGCCGCGGCGAACGCGATCATCGCGAACAACAGCGGCCGCATCGGCAAGAAGCTCTGGACCGAGGACGGCAAGGGCGAGCGCATCCGCCTGTACCGCGCGTACAACGAGCGCGACGAGGCCGAGTTCGTCGTGAACCACATCCGCGACTGGTCCTCGCGCGGCGGCAATCGCCGCGACGCCGCGATCCTGTACCGGTCGAACGCGCAGTCACGCGTGTTCGAAGAGTACCTGCTCGCGGCGCGCATCCCCTATCGCGTCTACGGCGGCCTGCGGTTCTTCGAGCGCCAGGAGATCAAGGACGCGCTCGCCTACCTGCGGCTGATCGCGAACCGCGACGACGACGCCTCGTTCGAGCGGGTGGTCAACCTGCCGACGCGCGGCATCGGGGCGCGCACGCTCGAGGTGCTGCGCGCCCACGCCCGGGCCAACTCGGTCTCGCTGTGGGCCGCATCGTCCGCCTGCGCCGAGGAGCTCGGCGCCAAGGCCTCGTCCTGCCTGCAGGCGTTCCTCGCGCTGATCGAGAAGCTCGATGCCGACACCCACGACCTGGCGCTGCACGAGCAGGTCGACCACGTGATCCAGGCCAGCGGCCTCGTGGGACACTACCAGAAGGACAAGGCCGACAAGGGCGAGGCAAGGCTCGAGAACCTCGACGAACTCGTCAGCGCCGCACGGGGATTCGAACCGGAGGACGGCGACATGTCGCCGCTGATGGCATTCCTGTCGCACGCGGTGCTCGAGTCAGGCGAAGGGCAGGCGGAGGCGTGGGAAGACTGCGTGCAGATGATGACGCTGCATTCGGCGAAGGGCCTCGAGTTCCCCGTCGTATTCCTCTGCGGCCTCGAGGACGGGCTCTTCCCGCACCAGCGCTCGATCACCGACGTGCAGGGCCTGGAGGAGGAGCGCCGCCTCTGCTACGTGGGCACGACCCGCGCGATGAAGCGGCTGTACCTGACCTACGCGGAGCAGCGCCGCATGCATGGCGTGGACAGCTACGGGGCGCCGTCACGCTTCATCGCCGAGATCCCGGCCGAGCTCGTCGAGGAGGTACGGCCGCGGGTGCAGGTATCCCGCCCGACGTACGCGCCGGGTCGCCCGTCCTACGGTTCCGGCCGCCCGGCCGCAGCCGCCTCGACGCAGCGCTTCACCGACGAGGTCCCCGGTGGCCTGAAGCTCGGGCAGCGCGTGCGTCACCAGAAGTTCGGCGACGGGGTCGTGCTCGGGCTCGAGGGCCAGGGCACGAACGCCCGGGTGCAGGTCAACTTCGAGCGCCAGGGCTCGAAGTGGCTGATGCTCGGGTACGCCAACCTCGAAGTCGTCTAGCGCTACAATGCCGCGGTGAAAATAATCATCCTCGGGGCCGGCCAGGTGGGCCGGACCGCCGCCTACCACCTCGCTCGCGAGGAGGCCAACGACGTCACCGTGGTCGACACGGATGACGAGTTGCTCAGGGACCTGCAGGACCGCATCGACATCCGCACGGTGCAGGGCAACGCCGCGAGCCCGAAATCGCTCGAGATGGCGGGTGCGGCCGACGCGGACATGGTCGTCGCGCTGACCAACAGCGACGAAGTGAACATGGTCGCCTGCCAGGTGGCGTGGAGCCTGTTCGGCACGAAGACCAAGATCGCGCGGATCCGCTCCGAGGCCTTCGCGCGCCGCCCCGAGATCTTCGTCTCGACCGAGGGCGACCCGCCGACCCAGCTCTCGGGATTCGCGATCGACATGTACGTGAGCCCCGAGGAGCTCGTCACTTCGTACATCGAGCGCCTGATCCGCTATCCGGGTGCGCTCCAGGTCGTGGACTTCGCGGACGGCCGCGTCCGGCTCGTCGGGCTGCGTGCCATCAAGGGCGGCCTGCTGGTCGGCCAGCCGATCCGCGCGATCCGCCAGCACATCCCGAAAGTGGACGCGCGCGTCGCCGCCATCTACCGCGGCGGCCACAGCATCGAGCCCGAGGGCGACACGGTCATCGAGCACAACGACGAGGTGTTCTTCATCGCCGCGACCGAGGACATCCGCAACGTGATGGCGGAGATGCGCAAGACCGAGGACACGGTGAAGCGCGTCGTGATCGCGGGCGGCGGCAACATCGGCCTGCGGCTCGCGCAGAGGCTCGAGGACGACAACCACCAGGTCAAGGTCATCGAGCGCTCGACGCCGCGCGCCCGCGCGATCTCCGAGAAGCTGCGCAACACGATCGTGCTGAACGGCGACGCGGCCGACGAGGAGTTGCTGGTCGAGGAGAACATCGACAGCACCGACGTCTTCTGCTCGCTCACGAACTCCGAGGAGGCCAACATCCTGTCGGCGCTGCTCGCGAAGCGGCTAGGCGCCCACCGGGTCATGGCGCTGATCACGCGGCCGGCGTACGCGGAGCTGATGCAGACCGGCCCGATCGACGTCGCGATCTCGCCGCAGACGGTCACGATCGGGTCGCTGCTCGCCTACGTGCGCCGCGGCGACGTCGTCCAGGTGCACTCGTTGCGCGGCGGCAGCGCGGAGGCGATGGAGACCGTGGCGCACGGCAGTCGCGGCGGCAAGGTCGTGGGCCGCAAGGTCGAGGACGTCAAGCTGCCGGAAGGCGCGCGCATCATCACGCTGGTGCGGGGCGACGAAGTGATCATGGCCCACCACGACACGGTGATCGAGACCGGTGACCACGTGATCCTCTTCCTCGCCGACAAGCGCCACGTCGAGCAGGTCGAGCGGCTGTTCCAGTCCTGACCGATGCTTGCAGTCGTCCACGTCCTGGGCTCGATGCTGATGCTGTTCAGCGTCACCTACGTCCTGCCCATCACCGACGTCGGTCATCTACGCCGACGGGCTGCTCGCCGATTTCGTGGTGGCGGCGCTCATCTGCCTCGGCCTCGGCGGGCTGCTCTGGGCAGCCACGAGGAGGAACAAGCGTGAGTTGCGATCACGGGACGGGTTCCTGCTCGTGAGCCTCGGCTGGGCGCTGATGTCCGCGATCGCCACGGTGCCGCTGCTGATAGCGCTGCCCGGTCTCAGTTTCACCGATGCATTCTTCGAGACGATGTCGGGCTTGAGCACGACCGGCGCCACGGTCCTGGTGGGGCTCGACGACCTGCCGCCGTCGATCAACCTGTGGCGGCATGCGCTGTGCTGGTACGGCGGCATGGGCATCATCGTGCTGGTAGTGGCGATCCTGCCGCTGCTCGGTGTCGGCGGCATGCAGCTGTACAAGGCGGAAACGCCGGGCCCGGTCAAGAACGAAAAGCTCACGCCCCGCATCACGCAGACGGCCAAGGCCTTGTGGTTCGTCTACTTCCTGATCACGGTCGCGTGCATCGCATCGCTGCGGATCGCCGGCATGGACTGGTTCGATGCCGTCTGCCACGCGTTTGCGGCGATGGCGCTCGGCGGGTTCTCCACGCACGACGCGAGCGTCGGCTACTTCGATTCCGCGCGGATCGAGTTCGTGCTGATCGTGTTCATGCTGATCGCAGCGATGAATTTCGGCCGGCACTTCATCGCATGGCAGCAGAAGAGCCTGCGCACCTACGCGACCGACGCCGAGGCGAAGGCGATGCTGGCGATCATCGGCCTCAGCACGCTGGGGCTCGCGCTCTACATCTGGCACGACGGCGTCTACGCGACCTTTCTCGCGTCGCTGCGCCACGTCGCCTTCAACCTCGTGTCGATCGCGACCGACTGCGGGTTCGTGAGCCAGGACTACGCGGTCTGGCCGATCTTCGCGCCGATGTGGATCCTGATGCTGTCGTGCTACTGCGCCAACACGGGTTCCACCGGCGGCGGCATCAAGATGTTCCGCACGCTGGTGCTGTTCCGCCAGGCGTCGCGTGAGCTGATGCTGCTGGTGCACCCGCAGGCGGTCCGCCCGGTGAAGATCGGCGAGCAGGTCGTGCAGAACCAGATCGTGTTCGCAGTGCTGGCTTTCGTCGTGCTGTACTTCGGCACGGTAGTGGTGCTCACTTTCTCGCTGCTCGCGAGCGGGCTCGACTTCGTGAGCGCCTTCTCCGCGATCATCGCCTGCATCAATAACGCGGGCCCTGGCCTCGGCGTCGTGGGGCCCGCCGGCAACTACCAGGGACTCACCGATTTCCAGACCTGGGTGTGCTCGCTCGCGATGCTGCTCGGGCGCCTGGAGATCTTCAGCTTCCTCGTGCTGTTCACGCCGGTGTACTGGCGCAAGTAATGGCGCGCGGCAAGGCCAAGGCGAAGTCCCGGCGCACGGTCCAGCGCGGATTCGTGGTCGTGACCGTGCTGCTGCTGGTCGTGGCGCTGGTCGGCGTGCTGGTGCTGGGACATCGCGTCACGAAGCAGTTCGAGGGCAGGCGCTGGACGCTGCCTGCGCGCGTCTACGCGCAGCCGATCGAGCTGTACGTCGGACAACAGCTTTCGGCGCAGCGGTTCGTCGAGGAGCTCGAGCGCCTCGGCTACCTGGCGCAGGCCACGCCGGACCGCCCGGGCACGTACCGTCGCAAGGGCGACCGCGTGGACGTCTATCTCCGTGCATTTCGCTTCTCCGACGAGCCGCAGGCCGCGGTCCCGTTGCGGATCGGTTTCGCCGGGGACGTGATCGAATCGCTGCGGACCGCGAAGGGCGGCGACGTGCCGGTCATTCGCCTCGACCCGCTGCTGATCGGCAGCATCTTCCCGATCCACGGCGAGGACCGGATCGTCGTCGCGCCCGAGGAAGTCCCGCCGCTGCTGCCGGAAGCGCTCAAGGCGGTCGAGGACCGCAAGTTCGACCAGCACCATGGCGTGAACCCGCTCGCAATCCTGCGCGCGCTGTTCGTCAACGTGCGCGCGGGCCAGGTCGAGCAGGGCGGCAGCACGCTCACGCAGCAGCTGGTGAAGAGTTACTTCCTCGACAGCCGTCGCACGCTGCGGCGCAAGGCCGAGGAAGCCGTGATGGCCGTGATCCTCGAGAGTCGCTTCGAGAAGGCGGACATCATGAACGCCTACATCAACGAGATTTACCTCGGCCAGGACGGCAAGCGCGCCATCCACGGCTTCGGGCTCGCAAGCCAGTTCTATTTCGGCAAGCCGCTGGCGGAACTCGACCTGCCGGAGATCGCGCTGATGGTCGCGATCGTCCGTGGCCCGTCCTACTACGACCCGCGGCGGCACGCGGATCGCGCGCTCGAGCGGCGCAACCTGGTGCTGCGGGTGCTCGCCGAGCAGGGCGTGGTCAAGGAGGCGGACGCCGCACGCGCCGCGAAGACACCGCTCGGCGTCGCGGTGGCGGGAACCAAGGGCGCGGTGTTCTACCCGGCGTTCCTCGACCTCGTGCGCCGCCAGCTGCGGACCGACTACGAGGAGTCGGACCTGACCGAGGCCGGCCTGACCGTCTTCACCACGCTGGACCCGCTGCTGCAGGAGAAGGCCGAGGACGCGTTGGCCTCGGAGCTCGAGCGACAGGACAAGTCGGCGCGCAAGGCGTCGCACGGCCTCGAAGGTGTGGTGGTCGTGACGACGCCGCAGACGGGCGAGGTGGTCGCGATCGTAGGTGGCCGGCGCGCGTCCTTCGACGGGTTCAACCGCGCGCTCGACGCGAAGCGGCCGATCGGCTCGCTCGCGAAGCCGATGGTGTACCTGGCCGCGCTCGAGACCGGCAAGTACACGCCGGCGACGATCGTCCACGACCGCGCGGTCGAGATCAAGCTGCCGAACGGCGACGTCTGGAAGCCGGCGAATTTCGACAAGGAGATCCGCGGTGACATGCCCGCGATCCGCGCGCTCACGCAGTCGTTGAACCTCCCGACCGTGAACCTCGGCCTCGAGGTCGGCCTCGCGCGCGTCGCACGCACCTTCGTGCAGCTGGGACTTGCCGAGAAGCCGAACGAATACCCGTCGATGCTGCTCGGCGCCACCAACCTGAGTCCCTACGACGTGACCCAGATGTACAACACGCTGGCGAACGGCGGCTTCCGCTCGCCGTTGCGCACGGTGCGAGCCGTGACGGCCGAGTCCGGCAAACAGCTGAAGGCACCGGAGCTCGAGGTCGCAGAGGCCGCGCCCGCTGAGGCCGTGTACACGCTCGATCGCATGCTGATCGAAGTGATGAATCGCGGCACGGGGCGCCCGGCGCGCAAGACCCTGCCCCCGGGCGTGGTCGTGGCAGGCAAGACGGGCACCTCGAACGACTACCGCGACAGCTGGTTCGCCGGGTTCTCGGGCTCGCACCTGATCGTCGTGTGGATGGGGCACGACGACAATTCGCAGACCGGTCTCACCGGGACGACGGGCGCGCTTGCCGCGTGGTCGAAGCTGATGTCGTCGATCCAGACGTCGTCGTTCGAGCCGCTGATGCCGGAGTCGCTCGAGGACCGCTGGATCGATTACTACTCGGGCCGCGAAACCTCGCCCTACTGCAACGGCTCGGCCGTCAGCCTGCCGTTCCGGATCGGCACCCCGCTCGCAGCGAGCGAGACCTGCCCGCCAGGCGCGGAAGGGTCGGCGGGTTTCGACTTCAGCTTCGGGCTCGCGCCAGGATCGGACGCACCGCCAGGCGAAGCCGGATCGCAGCCGGAACCCGTACCCGCGCCTTGATCTGCCGGCGGCGCGCGCCGGACAATCGCGGGCATGCGAACAATCCTGCCGCTGGTCCTCTTCATTGCAGCCATGGCCGCGGGCTGCGCCGTCGAACCGTTCCAGAAGGGCGACGGCAAGACGGGGGCGGCGCAGGCGACAGCGCCGAAGCCAGGCGGCGCCGGAGCGGGCCCCGCAGTGTCGGCGCCGGTACCCGAGACGGCCGCGGCCGGACCCGAAGCGGCGCCCGAGGCTGAGACGCTTCCTCCGCCACCGCCTCCGCGCGAGCGACCCAAGGCGCCCGCCGCGAAGCTGAGCCCGGCCAGCCAGGCACTGGTGAACCAGGCACAGGCGCAGCGGAAGAAAGGTGACCTGCCGGGAGCCACCGTCTCCCTGGACCGTGCCTTGCGCATCGAACCGAACAACCCGCTGCTGTGGATCGAGATGGGACGGCTGCGGATGGACCAGCGCAACTACCCGCAGGCCGAGAACATGGGTCGCAAAGCGCTGTCGATGTCGGTCGGGGACGACCGGACGCAAGCGATGGCCTGGCAGCTGATTGCGGATTCCTATCGGGCGCGCGGCAAGAACGCGCAGGCCCAGGAGGCGCTGGAGAAGTCGAAGATGCTGTCGGCAAGATAATGACACCAGCAGCCATTTTTCGATTACTTATGTAATTTGACTTCCCACTTTTCGCTAAAAACGCGATTCATTGCTTGATACATTGCAATTTTTGCTACCAGTAGCGGTTCCTTTGCTCGATGTTGACCTGAAGATTTGCCGTAATTGATCATAAATGGGAAATATTTGTCACAGATTGCTCGGAATGATGCCTCTAGTGGATCATTCGCGCGAAATATTTTGCAAGTGCTGGGTCGAATTGGGGGCCAGTCGCTGATGATTGGCCTGCTGCAGCGGGTGACTGATGCCCAGGTCTCGGTGCAAGGCAGCGTCGTCGGCCGGATCGGCGCGGGGCTGCTGGTGCTGCTGGCGGTGGAGCCGGCGGACACCGAGGCACAGGCCGACCGCCTGGTCGAACGGCTGGCGGGATACCGGGTGTTCGAGGATGCCGACGGGCGCATGAACCTGAGCCTGGCCGACACCGGTGGCGGCCTCTTGCTGGTCCCGCAGTTCACGCTGGCCGCGAACACCGGCAAGGGAATGCGGCCGAGCTTCACCGGGGCGGCACCGCCTGAACTGGGCCAGCGCCTGTTCGATTACGCGGTGTCGCGGGCGCGCTCGCTGCTCGGCGATCGCGTCGCGACCGGCCGGTTCGGCGCCCACATGCAGGTGAGCCTGACTAATGACGGGCCGGTCACGTTCTGGCTCCAGACTTCGGCCGCCACTGCCGGGGACTGACGCGCGATTCGCGTATCATTGCAGCCCGCCCTCCATGGGCCCGGAGACGTGCAATGGGAATCGGCTTTCGTGAACTGCTCATCATCCTGGTCATCGCCCTGATCCTGTTCGGCGCGAAGAAACTCAGGAACGTCGGCACGGACCTTGGCGCGGCGGTTCGCGGCTTCAAGAAAGCCGTGAACGAAGGCGACGACGAACAGACCAAGCAATTGAACGACATGACGGGCAAGGATGCCGACTTCCAGGAGCGCACCGGGGCGTCGGCGAAGTCCGACACCAAGCCGAACGCCTGAGACCCCGATGTTCGAGGTGGGCTTCACCGAGATCCTGCTGATCTTCGCGATCGCGCTGCTGGTGCTCGGTCCCGCCCGCCTGCCGAAACTCGCCGCCGACGTCGGTCGCTGGGCGGGCCGCGCTCGCTCGATGGCACGACAGCTGCGCACGCAGCTCGAGCAGGAAGTGCATTTCGACCCGCTGGCCGACGCACCGAAGTCCACGCAGACCATACACACGCCTGCGCCGCAGCCGGTGCCACCCGCCGAGCCCGCAGCTGCGGCGCCTGCGGCACCCGACGCGGTTACGGCAACCGTGACCACGGAACCCGCGGTTGCCATCGAGGCGCCTGCGGCATCGGACGGGACCGATGAGCCAAAGCCCAAGTGAGCCCGAGCCGCTCGCCGAAGGCACGCTGATCTCGCACCTGCTGGAGCTGCGCGACCGGCTGCTGCGGTCGCTGCTCGCCGTGTTCATCGTGTTCCTGCCGCTGGTCTTCTTCTCCAACCAGCTGTTCACTTTCGTCGCCCGCCCGCTGCTCGACAAGCTGCCCGCGGGCACTTCGCTGATCGCGACCAGCGTCGTGGCGCCATTCATGGCACCGCTGAAGCTCGCGCTGATCGGAGCCCTGTTCATCGCGATGCCCTACGTGCTGTACCAGGTCTGGGGATTCGTTGCGCCCGGCCTGTACCGGCACGAGCGACGCTTCGCGATGCCGTTGTTCCTCTCGAGCGTCGTGCTGTTCTACGTCGGCGTCGCATTCGCCTATTTCGTCGTCTTCCCGCTGATGTTCGCGTTCCTCACGTCGACCACGCCCGAAGGCGTGCAGATGATGACGGACATGTCGAGCTACCTCGACTTCGTGATGCTGCTGTTCTTCGCGTTCGGCGTGGCGTTCGAGGTACCGGTTGCCGTGGTGCTGCTGGCCGCGACGGGGCTCGTGAAGATCGAGTCGCTGAAGAAGCACCGCGGCTACGTGATCCTCGGCATCTTCGTGATCGCGGCGATCCTCACGCCGCCGGATGCCGTGTCGCAGACCTTCATGGCCGTACCGATGTACGTGCTCTACGAGCTCGGCATCCTGCTCGCGCAGTACCTGGTGCGCCAGCGTGCCGCCGACAAGGCACAGCACGAGGCTACGCGCCCCAGTGAGTAGCACGGGCGGCGGATTCTTCGGGCATCCCCGCGCCCTCGCCACGCTCTTCTTCACGGAGATGTGGGAGCGCTTCACGTTCTACGGCATGCGCGCGCTGCTGGTGCTGTTCCTCGTGGACGCGGTCACGAGCGGCGGCTACGGGTTCGACGACAAGACGGCGACGGCGATCTACGGCCTCTACACGGCCGCGGTATTCATGGCCGCACTGCCCGGGGGCTGGATCGCGGACCGGCTGGTCGGCGCACAAAAAGCCGTGCTTGCGGGCGGCACGCTGATGACCATCGGCAACCTGATGCTCGCGATCCCAGGCCCGCCGGCGCTGTTTTTCGCGGGCCTGGTCGTCATCATCCTTGGCGTCGGGCTGCTGAAGCCGAACATCTCGACGCTGGTCGCCGAGCTGTACCCGGAGGGCGGCGGGCGGCGCGACGCCGGCTTCACGATCTTCTACATGGGCATCAACCTCGGCGCGTTCATCGGCCCGCTGATCGCGGGCTGGCTCGCGCAGACGTACGGCTGGCGCATCGGGTTCCTGGCTGCGGCCGTGGGCATGCCGCTCGGCCTGCTGCAGTTCTGGCTGTCGCGCGGGCTGCTCGGCGGCGCGGGCGTGGCGCCGCACCGGCCAGACGGCGGCGCCGGGCTTGCGCGCGACTGGAAGATCCTCGGCGCAGTGGTGGCGATGCTTGGAGTCGTCGCGTTCCTGCTGCTCAGCGGCACAGTGCAGGTGAATCCGGCCCCGCTCGCAAAGGGGGCGGCCTACGTGCTCGTCGGCATGGCCGCGGCGTATTTCCTGTACCTGTTCCTCGGTGCCGGGCTCGACCCGGTCGAGCGCCGGCGCATCGTCGTGGTGCTGGTGATGTTCGTCGCCTGCGCGCTGTTCTGGTCCGGCTTCGAGCAGGCGGGATCGTCGATGAACCTGTTCGCCAAGCGCTACGTGGACAGGGTGATCGGCGGGTTCGAGGTCCCGGCCGGCTGGTTCCAGTCGGTGCAGCCGGCGTTCGTGATCCTGTTTGCCCCGGTGTTCTCGTCGCTGTGGATCGCGCTGGCGAAACGCAACCTGAATCCGGCCGCGCCGCTGAAGTTCGCGTTCGGCCTGCTGCTGATGGGGCTCGGGTTCCTGTTCATGGTGGAGGCGGCGTCCATCGTCGCCGGCGGCACGCAATCGCCCGCGTACTTCCTCGTGCTCACGTACCTGCTGCACACTTTCGGCGAGCTCTGCCTGAGCCCGGTCGGCCTCTCGACGGTCACCAAGCTGGCGCCCGCGCGGTTCGTGGGCCAGATGATGGGGGTGTGGTTCCTGGCGAGCTCGCTCGGCAAGCTGACGGCCGGGCTGATCGCGGGAAGCTTCGACCCGAATGACCTCGCCGCGATGCCCGGGCGCTACATGGACATCGTCCTGTACGGCTGCGGCGTGGGCATCGTGCTGCTGCTGATCAGCCGGCCGGTGACGCGGCTGATGGGTGGGGTGAAGTAGGGGACATTCTGGATTTCCGGCCTGCCAGGCGGAAATCCAGAATGTCCCCAATTTCGCCGGTGCCTGGCACCGAATTTTTCCGTAGACTTTCCAGCCTCGCGCGGCATCGCGCAAACACTTGAAGTAGAAGTAAAAACCCATGTCCCAGTCCGCCCTGCCCGCAGTCACGCGGGAAACCTGGCTCGGCCACCCGAAAGGCCTGTTCCTGCTGTTCGCCACCGAGATGTGGGAGCGGTTCAGCTACTACGGCATGCGCGCGCTGCTGGTGTTGTCGCTGATCGCGGGCGTCGAAGCCGCGAACCCCGGCTTCGGCTGGTCGCAGTCCGAAGCGCTGAAGCTGTACGGCCTGTTCACGGGCTTCGTCTACTTCACGCCGCTGATCGGCGGCTGGCTCGCCGACAACTACCTCGGCCAGCGCAAGTCCGTGATCATCGGCGGCCTGCTGATGGCCATCGGCCAGTTCACGCTGGCGTCCGCGATCCCGGGCAACCTGAGCCTGTTCTACGTCGGCCTGGTGATCCTCGTGCTCGGCAACGGCTTCTTCAAGCCGAACATCTCGACGATGGTGGGCGACCTGTACGAGGAAGGCGACGCGCGGCGCGACGGCGCGTTCACGATCTTCTACATGGGCATCAATGCCGGCGCATTCCTCGCGCCGCTGGTGTGCTCCACGCTCGGCGAGGACCCGACGTACGGCTGGAGGGCCGGCTACTTCGCCGCCGGCGTCGGCATGGTGCTGTCGGTGATCATCCAGCTGGTATTTGCCAGGCGCTACCTCGGCGAGATCGGCACGGTGCCGGCCGCGCAGCGCTCGCTCGCGCAGTCCGGCGGCAAGCACGCGCCGCTAACCCCGGACGAGGTGGACCGGCTGCGCGTGATCTTCATGCTGTTCGTGTTCGTCGTGCTGTTCTGGGCCGCGTTCGAGCAGGCCGGCGGCCTGATGAACATCTACGCCAACGAAAAGACCGACCGCATGCTCGGCGCCTTCGAGGTGCCGGCCGGCTGGTTCCAGTCGCTGAACCCGCTGTTCATCGTGGTGCTCGCGCCGATCTTCTCCGCGGTCTGGGGCAAGCTCGGCGCGGTGGGCAGGAACCCCGCGACACCGCGCAAGATGGTGCTGGGCCTCGTGCTCACCGGCATCGGCTTCCTCGCGATGGTCGCCGCCGCGCTGCAGTCCGAGAGTGGTGCCAAGGCCTCGATGACGTGGCTGGTGATCGCTTATTTCTTCCACACCACGGGCGAGCTGTGCATCTCCCCGGTCGGACTGTCGATGGTCACGAAGCTCGCGCCGCTGCGCCTCGCATCGCTGATGATGGGCGTGTGGTTCATGATCAATTTCGTCGCGAACTGGCTCGCGGGCATCATCGGCTCGTACGCCGAAAGCCTGGGCGAACTGTCGATCTTCGGCGGCCTCGCCGTGACGCTGTTCGTGTTCGCAGTGGTGCTGTGGATGCTCTCGGGCACGCTCGTGCGCTGGATGCACGGCGCCGAGGACCTGAAGCGCGCCTGATGGACCGGCGCCGCCGGGCCGCGTGCCGCGGCGGCGCCTTCTCCAACGCACAACCGAGGTCACCATGATTCGTGAAGCCCTCCGGCGCGCTCGCTGGTCGAGCCTGGCCGCCATTGCCGCCATCACCGTGGTGCCTGCCGGCATCGCCTCCGCCGAGACAGCCGACGAGTTCGTCGCCCGGCTCAACAAGGAACTCTCGGACCTCGCAATCGAGATCAACGCCGCGGGCTGGACGCAGGCCACCTACATCACGGTGGACACGCAGTACCTGAACGCGAAGGCGTACGAGCGCTACCTCGAGGCATTCAGTCGCCTCGTGGGCGAGGCGAAGAAGTTCGAGGGCCAGCCGATGAGCCCGGCCTCGAAGCGTTCGCTCGAGCTGCTGAAGCTCGGCGTGCCTGCGCCCGCACCGGACGATCCGGCCAAGCGCGCCGAGCTCGCCGGCATCCTGGCCGGCATGGAAGCCAAGTACGGCTCCGCGAAGTACTGCCCGCAAGGCAAGGACTCCTGCAAGGACGAGACGCAGCTCAAGGCCGTGCTCGAGGCGAGCCGCAACTACGACGAGCTGCTCACCGCCTGGCAGGGCTGGCACGAAGCGGCGCGTCCGCTGCGCAAGGATTACGTGCGCTACGTGGCGCTCGCGAACGAGGGCGCCCGCGAGCTCGGTTACAAGGACCTCGGCGCGATGTGGCGCTCGGGCTACGACATGCCGGCCGACGACTTCACGCAGGAAGCGGCGCGCCTGTGGGGCCAGGTGCAGCCGTTCTACCAGCAGCTGCACTGCTACACGCGCGCGAAGCTCGCGAAGAAATACGGCGAGGACAAGGTGCCCGCCGGCAAGCCGATTCCCGCGCACCTGCTCGGCAACATGTGGGCGCAGCAGTGGGACGCGGTGTACGAGCTGCTCGAGCCGTATCCCGGCGTGAGCAACCTCGACGTCGACGCGGCCCTGGTGAAGCAGGAATACGACGCCGTGCGGATGACGAAGTCGGCCGAGGCGTTCTACCAGTCGATCGCGTTCCCGACGCTGCCGAAGACGTTCTGGGAGCGATCGATGCTGACGCAGCCGCGCGACCGCGACGTGCAGTGCCACGCGAGCGCGTGGCACATGGACGGCAAGGAAGACGTGCGCATCAAGATGTGCATCCGGCCGACGTACGAGGAGCTCAGGACGATCTACCACGAGCTCGGCCACGTCTATTACTACCTCTGGTACAAGGACCAGCCGTACATGTTCCAGGGCGGCGCGCACGACGGCTTCCACGAGGCCATCGGCGACACCGTGAACCTCTCGATGACGCCGGCGTACCTCGCGAAGATCGGGCTCGTGCCCGCGGCGCAGGCCAGCGACAAGGTCGTGATCAACGAGCAGATGCAGATGGCGCTGCAGAAGATCGCGTTCCTGCCGTTCGGCAAGCTGATCGACGAGTGGCGCTGGAAGGTGTTCTCGGGCGAGGTCACGCCGGAGAACTACAACAAGGCGTGGTGGGAGTTGCGCGAGAAGTACCAGGGCGTCTCGCCACCCGTGCCGCGCAGCGAGGCCGACTTCGACCCGGGCGCCAAGTACCACGTGCCGGGCAGCGTGCCGTACACGCGTTATTTCCTGTCGTTCGTGCTGCAGTTCCAGTTCCAGAAAGCGCTGTGCGAGGCCGCGGGCTTCAAGGGGCCGCTGTACGAGTGCTCGATCTATGGCAACGAGGTGGCCGGGAAGAAGTTCGGCGCGATGCTCGCGAAGGGTGCGAGCCAGCCGTGGCAGGACACGCTCTACGAGCTGACCGGCACGCGCGAGATGGATGCGTCGGCGATCCTCGAGTACTTCGCGCCGCTTCGCGCCTGGCTCGACGAGCAGAACAAGGGCCAGAAGTGCGGGTGGTGAGGTCATGAACCAGGCCGTCGCGCCGCAGCTCACGTTCCGCGCCATCACGCTGTCCATCGTGCTGGCGATGATCCTCGCGGCTGCCAACACGTACCTCGGGCTCTTCGCAGGCATGACGATCGCCTCCGCGATCCCTGCCGCCGTCGTCTCGATGGCGGTGCTGCGGGTGCTGGGCGGCGGCGGCATCCTCGAGAACAACATCGTGCAGACGGGCGCCTCGGCGGGCTCGTCGATCGCCTCGGGCGTGATCTTCACGATCCCGGCGCTGGTGATCCTCGGTCACTGGTCGGACTTCCAGTACCTGTGGGTGCTCGCGATCGCCGGCCTCGGCGGCATCCTCGGCGTGTTCTTCTCGGTGCCGCTGCGCCGCGCGCTGATCGTGGACCAGGGCCTCGCGTTTCCGGAAGGCAAGGCCGCGGCCGAGGTGCTGAAGACCGGCGAGAACCCGGCGCAGGGCGTGAAGATCCTCGGCCTGTCGGCGCTCGGTGGCGGCTTCGCGAAGCTCGCGGCCGGCAGCGGACTGCGACTCTTCCCGGACACGGCGGCCGCGGCCGGCTACCTGGGCAAGGGCATCGCCTTCATGGGCACCAACCTGTCGCCGGCGCTGCTCGGCGTCGGCTACATCGTCGGCCTGAACATCGGCGTGCTGGTGCTGATCGGCGGCATGATCTCCTGGAACGTCGCGATCCCGATCTACAGCGCGTTTTTCCTGGACGGCAACCCGGACCTCGCGGCGAGTCTCGCGGGCGCGAGCGCCGCGGATGCGGCCGGCGCCATCTGGTCCGCGCAGATCCGCTACCTCGGCGTGGGCGCGATGCTGATCGGAGGCGTGTGGGCGCTGATCTCGATCCGCGACTCGCTCGTGTCCGGCATCAGGAGCGGCCTCGCCGCGGCGCGCGCCAGCGCTTCGGCGACGGTGGCGCACACCGAGCGCGACCTGCCGATGAAGTGGATCCTGGTCGGCACGCTGCTGTTCACGTTGCCGCTGTTCGTGCTGTACCAGAACATCGTCGGCAGCCTCGCGGTGAGCCTGCCGATGACGATCATCATGATCGTCGCGGGGTTCCTGTTCTGCTCGGTGTCGGCATACATGGCAGGCCTGGTCGGCTCGTCGAACAACCCGGTCTCCGGCATCACGATCTGCACGATCCTGTTCGCCTCGCTCGTGCTGCTGATGCTGATGGGGCGGGGCGCGCCGCTCGGCCCGGTCGCCGCGATCATGATCGGCGCGGTCGTCTGCTGCGCGGCCTGCATCGGCGGCGACAACCTGCAGGACCTGAAGTGCGGCTACATCGTCGGCGCGACGCCCTGGAAGCAGCAGGTGATGCTCGCGATCGGCGCGGCTTCGAGCGCGCTCGTGATGGCGCCGGTGCTGAACCTGCTGTTGAAGGCGTACGGCATCGGCGTGCCGACGCCGGAGCACCCGGACCCGCTGCTCGCACCGCAGGCGACGCTGATGGCTTCGGTCGCGAAGGGCATGTTCGGCGGTCACCTGCCGTGGGGCATGATCTCGATCGGCGCGCTGATCGGCGCCGCGGTGATCGCGTGGGACCTGTGGCTGAAGAAGCGCGGCTCGAGCTTCCGCGCGCCGGTGCTCGCGGTCGCGGTCGGCATCTATCTGCCGCTCGAGCTGTCGGTGCCGATCTTCCTCGGCGGCCTGATCGCACACCTGGTCGAGCGCAAGCTGGGCGGCGGCGAAGAGGCGGAACGTGCAGGCCGCAACGGCATGCTGTTCGCGGCAGGCCTGATCACCGGCGAGGCGTTGATGGGCATCATCATCGCGATACCGATCGTCATGTCGGGCCGCGCCGACGTGCTCGCATTGCCCGATGGCCTGCAGTTCGGCGGCTGGCTCGGCCTCGCGATCGTGGGCTGGCTCGCGCTCTGGCTCTACCGCACGGCCGTCCGAACGGCGTGACGGAGACGGACCGACTCGACCCAAACCTGCGGCTCAAGATCGTCGCGGCATACGCGACGATCTACCTCGTCTGGGGTTCGACGTTCCTCGCGATCCGCCTCGGCGTGCGCACGATGCCGCCGCTGCTGTTCGCCGGGGCCCGGTTCCTGCTCGCGGGCTCGCTGCTGGCCATCGTCGCAATCTTCATGCGCGAGCGCTTCCCGCGCATCGCCCGCGAGTGGCGCTACATGCTGGTCTTCTCGCTGGTGATGATCACGTTCAGCAACGGGCTCAGCACGATCGCGCTGCGGCACATTCACTCCAACGAGGGCGCGCTGCTCGCTGCGGGCACGGCGCTGTGGATCGCGGGGCTCGGCGCGCTCGGACCGAAGGGACACAAGCTCACCGTGCGCGGCACCCTCGGCCTGCTGCTCGGACTCGTCGGCGTCGCGTTGCTGGTCTGGCCCAGGGAGGCCGCGCCGCCCGGACACTTCGGATGGCAGGCGCTGGTGCTGCTGGGCGGCCTGATGTGGGCGATTGGCACGATCCTGTACCGGAACGCCGGCCTGCCGATCGGACCGGTGGCCTTCAACGCCGTGATGATGCTGCTCGGCGGCACGTGGCTGACGCTCGGCGGCATCGCGGCCGGAGAACTGCCGCGGTGGCGATGGCACCCGGGCGGACTGGTCGCGATGGCCTACCTGGCGGTGTTCGGTTCGGCGCTCGCCTACACCGCCTACACGTGGCTGCTGAAGCACTCGCCCGCGGATCGCGTGGGTACGTTCGCTTACGTGAACCCGGCGATCGCGGCGGTGCTCGGTTGGGCGCTGCTCGGCGAGGCGCTGGAACCCGCGCAGATTACGGGAATGGCGGTCGTGCTGGCCGGCGTCGCGCTGGTGACCCTGAAGAAATAGGGCATAGAATGGAAATCGGTGCCATTCACCGAATTTTCGGAGGCCTGAGAAAATTCGGTGAATGGCACCGATTTCTTTTCTATGCCCTTTTCTTATTTCTTCGCGGTGAAGATCTCGATGTTACCGCGCGTGCCGATCACGCTCGTCGCAGCCCAGGACACGAGGCTCACGATCAGCGCGGCACCGACGGCCGTCCAGAATCCCGAGATCTCGAAGCCCGGCACGATCCAAGCGACCAGCGCGACCATGCCGGCGTTCAGCACCAGCAGGAACAGCCCGAGCGTGAGCACGGTGAGCGGCAGCGTCAGGATGAACGCGAGCGGACGCACGAACGCGTTGACGATGCCGAGCAGCACGGCGGCGACGAGCAGTTTCGACGTCGACTCGAACTTCAGGCCCTGGAATATCTCGCTGGCCACCCACAGTCCCAGCGCCGAGATCGCGGCACGCAGCAGGAATCCGACCATCGCAGCTACTCCCGGTGACCGAACGGCCGGCGGCCGTTGACGTTCGGCAGATGGTAATGGAATCTCCGGAACTCACCAATTCGGAAGTCCCCGGGAACAAAGCATGGAACTCGTCGCCATCGTGATCGCGCTAGCGCTGCTCGAATTCGTCGCCTTCGGCATCCTCGTCGGCAGGGCGCGGGGCCGCTACGGCGTGAACGCGCCCGCCACCGGTGGCCACGAGATCTTCGATCGATATTTCCGCGTGCACTACAACACGATGGAGCTGCTGGTCGTGTTCGTGCCGTCGATCTGGCTGTTCGGCCTGTACGTGAGCCCGGCGTGGGGTGCGGCGATCGGCGCGGTGTACCTGGTCGCGCGAATCATCTACTTCCGCAGTTACGTCGCCGACCCGGCGAAGCGAGAGTTCGGCTTCGGCCTGAGCGTGCTGCCGATCCTGGTGCTGCTGATCGGCGCGCTGGTGGGCGCGGTGCGGGTGCTGATGTAGACGCCAGCGCTGCTCAGCCGCGCTGCAGCCTGCCGCCCACGGCGGCCGCGACCTCGCCACCCCTGAGCAGCCCGATCAGCGCAAGGCTGAATTCGATTGCCGTCCCCGGGCCGCGGGACGTGACGACCTTGCCGTCGACCACTACCGGCGACTCGCTCAACCGGATGCCGGGCGCCGAATCCGCGCGCAGGAATCCCGGGAAGCTCGTCGCCTCGCGCCCTTCGAGCAAGCCGGCGTGTGCCAGCACCCCCGGGGCTGCGCAGATCGCCGCGGTGAATCGGCCCGCCGCCGCGAACTCATGCAACAGCGCGATCACGCGCACATCATTCTTCAGGTGTTCGGCGCCGGGCATGCCGCCCGGCAGCACGATCATGTCGTAGTCCGCGGCCTGCGCGTCGTCGAGTGACAAGTCCGCCTCGACGGTGATGCCGTGCGAGCCGGTCACGCGCCGACTCGCGAGCGAGGCGGTGTGCACCTCGATGTCGGCGCGTCGCAGCAGGTCGACGATCGTCACCGCCTCGATCTCCTCGAAGCCCTCGGCCAGCGGGACGAGCACTCGCGGCATCGGTGAATCCCGCGCCGACGCGCGCTCAGCGCGAGCCGGCGAGCGCGACGTGCTTGTCGAGCCCGCGATCGCGCAGGTACTGCAGCGCGGAGCGCACGGCCGGATCGCTGCCGGGATTGCGGTCGAACCCGCGCGGCGACTCGTGCGCCATCACCGCGATCTTCACGTCGGGCTCGAGGCCGCGCTCCTGGATCGAGCGGCCGGACGGCGTGTAGTAACGCGACGTCGTGAGCTTCAGCGCTTCGCCGTTGCTCAACGGCATCACGGTCTGCACCGAGCCCTTGCCGTATGTGCGCTCGCCCATCAGCGTGGCCCGCCCGTGATCGCGCAGCGCGCCCGCGACGATCTCGGCACCGGACGCCGAGCCGCGATCCACCAGCACGACGACCGGCGCACCCGCGAGCAGGTCGCCCTCGGTCGCGTCCATCTCGAACCGCGCCTCGGACGTGCGCCCGTCGGCCCGCACGATCATGCCGGAGTCGAGGAAGCTGTCGGCCACGCCCACGGCCGACTCGAGCACGCCGCCCGGGTTGTCGCGCAGGTCGAGCACGAGCCCGCGCAGCGGCGCCTGCGACGCCGACTGCAGCGCCAGCACGGCGGCGTCGAAATCGCCCGGCGTGGAATCGCTGAAATGCGTGATGCGAACGTAGCCGTACCGCCCTGGCAGCGGCTCGGCACGGACCGTGTGCACGTGCACCTCCGACCGCTGCAGGTCGAACTGCAGCGGCTCGGGCTCGCCTTCACGCGCCAGCACCAGGTGCACGCTCGAGCCCGCGTGGCCGCGCATCCTCTCGATCGTCTGGTCCAGGGTGCCCGGCCCGACCGGCTGGCCGTCCACCTCCAGCAGCACGTCGCCAGTCTTCACGCCGGCCCTCTCGGCGGGCGAGCCCTCGATCGGCTCGACCACCAGCATCCTGCCGTCCTGCTCGGTGACCTCGATGCCGACGCCGGAATAGCTGCCGGCGGTGCTGACCTGCATCTCGTCGAATTCCGCCGCATCGAGGAACGTCGAATGCGGGTCGAGGCTCTCGACCATGCCCTCGACCGCCGCCTGCTCGAGCATGCCCGGAGCGACCGGGTCGACATACTCGCGCCGCACGTGCTCGGCGACCTCGTCGAGCAGGTCGTGCCCGGACTTCGCGGCCAACGGCGCTGCGCGGACCGCCGGGGCGGCGGGCGGCTCCTGCCGGCCGGCCAGTACGCCGCGCACGAGCATCAGCCCGGCGCCGATGGCGACACCGGCGAGCACCGCGAGCAGGGTCTGGACTCGGTTCTTCGTCACGTCCACAGGATTCCCGGGGATCTCCGGGACGGATATTACCCGACGAGGCCCCCGATCACGCTGTCCAGCGGGGTCGGGCGGCCGATCGAGAAGCCCTGGCCGTACTCGACGCCCAGCCGCCGGGTAATGTCGTGGATCTGGTCGCTTTCGACGCACTCGGCCACCGTCGACAGCCCCATCGCGTGCGCCAGCTGCACGATGGCGCTCAGCATCGCCTGCGAGCGGTCGTCCCCGACCACGTCGCGGACGAAGCTGCCGTCGATCTTCAGCGTGGTCACCGGCAGGGTCTTCAGGTAGGTGAGCGAGCTCAGCCCGCGGCCGAAGTCGTCGAGCGCGACCCCGAAGCCGAGCTCGCGCAGGCGGCGGATCAGCGACTCGGCGCGCACGATGTTTGCGACCGCAGCGGTCTCGGTCACCTCGAACGTGACCAGCTGCGGCGGGAGGCCGCTCTGGCGCAGCTCGCCCTCGAGGAACGCCGAGAACTCCTGGTCGCCGAGCGACTGGCCCGAGATGTTGACCGCGAAGCAGGCGCCCCGCCGCACCAGGGCGTCGGCGTGCACGGAAAGCGTCGTCAGCACCCGCCGCACCACCCAGCGGTCGATCGCGGGCGCGAGCTGGTAGCGCTCGGCCGCGGACAGGAATTTCTCCGGCGAGATGCTTTCGCCGTTCTCGTCGGTCATCCGCAGCAGCAATTCGAATTTCGCGCCGGTGGCCGCACCGTTCAGCGGCACGATGGGCTGCGCCTCGAGGCGGAACCGGTCTTCCGCCAGCAGCGCGTCGCAGCGTGCCGACCAGCGTCACGTCGGTGTAGCGGCGCACGATGCTCTGGTCGCTCTCCTCGTAGACCTCGACGCGGTCGCGGCCGCGGTCCTTGGCGGCCTTGCAGGCGATCTCGGCCGCGGCGAGCGCGTGCGAAAGCGGATGCTTGCTCTCGGCCACGCGCGCAACGCCGAAGCTCGCCGACACGTCGACCGTGTGCCTGCCCGACACGAAATCGAGTCGTTCGAGCCCGTCACGAAGGTTCTCAGCGATGCCCTGCGCGATGTCGAGCGTGGCGTCGCCGACGAACAGCGCGAAGCGGTCGCCCGAGATGCGCGCGGCGAGCATCCGCGGCGTCAGAGAGCGGCGGATGGCGTCCGCGACGCGCACGATCACCTCGTCGCCCACGTGCATGCCGAGGTTCTCGTTCAGCACGTGCAGGCGATCGATGTCGACGTAGATGACGCAGTTGTTGCCCTGCAGCGCCTCGGGCGTCAGCAGGTACTGCGCGCGCTTCTCGAACGCGGGACGCGTCAGCAGCCCGGTCGTCGGGTCATAGGCGTTCATCAGGATGTACGCCACGCGACGTGCGAGCAGCTCGATCAACCGCACCTGGCGGAGGTCGAAGTCCACCGCGCCAGGCTGCTTGAACAGCGCGAGGATGCCGAGCACGCGTTGCGCGCCGTGCATCACCGGGCAGGTCAGGATCTTGTACGGCAACGAGCCGATCTGGTTGGCCGCGCCCGGGTGGTTCGCGGTCATCGTCTGCCGGTGCAGCTGCGTCCAGGCCAGCAGCTGGCGGTGCGATTTCGTGAGCGCCTCGGCGCCCGCGCGTGGCGTGGTGCCCTTGCCGGTGCGGCACACCGCGATGTTCTTGTCCGGGATCAGCAGCGCGCCGACGCTGCAGCCGAGGTGATCCACGCAGCCCTGCAGCAGCTGCGCGAAGTCGTCCGTCGTCTCGCTGCCCGGGTCATCGCCCTGCGCGGTACCGAGCAGCAGCTCGAGGTCGCGGTCACGGGTCACCAGGCTGCGTTGCAGGTCGCCGATGCTGTACTGCGCGGCGAGCTCGCGGGTCAGGCATTCGAGCGCCGGGCGCAGCAGGCCGTGCACCAGCGAAAAGGGCCGCGCTTCGCCACGCTGCGAGGATTCGCGCGAGATGATGCCGACCGTGCCGAGCAGCGCCAGGTCCGGGCCGCGCAGCATGAATACGTGCGCCGAGTGGTCGCGATCGACGGCCTCGGTAAAGCCCTCGCCGTGCGACTGCTCGGCGATCTCCTCCGCGAGCGTCTCCTGGATCAGGCGATGCAGCTCGGGCGAATCGACGCCGTCGTTCAGCCAGACCGGCAGGCCCATGCGATCGTAGATCGCAATGGACTGGGCCCGGGGCAGCAGCATCTTGATCAGCTGCCCGTACGGGTCGAGCGAAGTAGCACTGATCGGCGCTGGCGCGTCGCTCAGCACCTCGAGTGGTTGCATGTCAGGTCCTTCAGGGTCCTTCGGCCCGTTCCGCTTGGACATAAATCTTCCCTGAACCACGCCCCACGGATCCTTGACGCGCCCCTCAGTCTGGACGGCGAGGTCGACCCGCGCCAGTGGCGAATCGACCCGGACTGAACATAATCTGACCCGGCACGCTACCTGCGCTGCAGCCAGTTCTCCGGATCGACGGGCTGCCGGCCGCGCCGCACCTCGAAATACAGCGCCGGCTGGTTGTGTCCCCCGGTATCGCCGACTGACCCGATCACGTCGCCGCCGGCCACCGATTCGCCGACCTTGCGGAACAGCTCTTCGTTGTGGCCGTAGAGGCTCAGGTAGCCGCCGCCGTGATCGAGCACGATCATCAGGCCCATGCCGGGCAGCCAGTCCGCATACACGACCCGGCCCTCGAACGGCGCGCGAACGCGGGCCCCGCGATCCGTGCCGATCAGCATGCCCTGCCAACGCATCGAACCGCCGGCGCGAGGCTGCCCGAACCGAGCCAGCACCTTGCCCTGCTGCACCGGCCACGGCAGCTTGCCCTTCAGCGGCTCGAAAGGGGCCTGCTTCGCCACGGGCACGTTCTCGAGGGCCTTGCGCAGGTCGGCGATCAGCTTCTCGAGCGACCGCGCCTGCGACTCGAGCCGCTTGATCTCGCCGCCCTTCGACTGGATCTGGCTGTTGATGGCCTTCACGGCCTTCGCGCGCTGGTCCTGCGCCGAACGCAGCGCCGCGACCTCGCGCTCCTGCCCGGACTCGAGCTGCTCGAGCCGCGAGTGCTCGGCGGCGATCTTCTCCTTCACCAGCGCGAGGTGCTCGAGCTTCTCCCGGATGCCATCGATGCGCGCGGCCCGCGCGCGCCCGAAGTAGCCGTAGTACTGCAGCATCCGGCCGAACGTCGCCGGGTCCTCCTGGTTCAACAGCAGCTTGATCTCCTCCTCGCGGCCGTTGACGTAGGCCGCCCGGAGCTCGCCCGCAAGCGCGACCCGCTCGCCGGCGAGGTCCTTCTGCAGTTTCGCCTGTTCCTTCTCGAGTTCCCTGAGCCGGGCCTCGCTGGCGATCCGCTGCGCGCGGATCTCGTCCAGGCGCTTGCGCGCCGACTGCACGTTCAGCTCGGCGTCGCGCAGCTGCACGCTCAATTGATCGCGCTTCTCGATGTCCTGGTTGACCGCCTTGCGGACCTTGTCGATCCGCGAGTTGACCTTGCGGAGCTCGGCTTCCTTCTGCGCGGCCGTCTTGCCCTGGGCCGCGGCCGGCGCCGGCACGACCGACCCGACGGCGAGCGCCGCGACGATCGCGAGCAATAGCGCCGACGCGGGCCGTCGCGGCGTCCTGGAGCGCCCAGGGCGTGTGAAATGGTGGCCGAACATGCCTCGATCGGGCTTCCAGTGCGGGGCGAAAGGCGGCAAGTCTAGCGTGTCGGCGGGGCTGCTATAATCCGCGACCCTCTTTTGCCCGGCCCGCCCCATGGACCGTCTGCTCGAATTCGCAACCCGGCACCCGTTCCTCGTGGGCGGCACGGTGGTGCTCGCGCTCGCGGCGCTGGCCTACGAGATCAGCCGGGCGCGCAGCGGCGGCCAGGCGGTCGGGCCGTCGGATGCCGTACGGCTGCTGAACCAGGGCGCGGTCCTGGTCGACGTGCGTTCCAGGGCCGAGTTCGACGGCGGGCACATCATCGACGCCAGGCACGTGCCGCAGGAAGACCTGGCGCAGGCCGGCGAGTCGCTGAAGCGGTTCAAGGACAAGGTGGTGATCACCTGCTGCGAGAGCGGCATGCGCTCCGGCGCGGCCACCCGGGTGCTGCAGGCACAGGGCTTCACGAAGGTCGTGAACCTCCGCGGCGGGCTCCAGGCCTGGCGGGCGGACAGCCTGCCGCTGGTGAAATCGGACGCCAAGGGCAAGTGAGGACCCGGGCATGAGCGCTGCGCAGCAAATGGTCGTGTACTCGACGGGCTGGTGCCCCTATTGCGAGCGTGCCAAGGGACTGCTCGAGCGCAAGGGTGTCGCCTACCAGGAGATCAAGGTCGACGAGAACCCGGCGGAGCGTGCCGCCATGCTCGCCCGCAGCGGCGGCCGTCGAACCGTGCCGCAGATTTTTTTCGGTGAGCGCCACATCGGCGGATTCGACGAGCTCTACGCCCTCGACAAGGCCGGCGAGCTCGACAAGCTGCTCGGGCGCGCCTGAGACCAACATTCACCCAGGATGAGACCATGAACCAGCCGAACACCCCGCTCCAGCCCGCCGCCGACCCGAACGCACCGGTGATCACGCCGCAGGCCGTGTACATCAAGGACTGCTCGTTCGAGGCGCCGAACGGCCCGTTCGTCACCGGCACCGACAGCAACCCGACGGTCAACCTGAATCTCTCCACTCGTGCCAGCGCGCTCGCGCAGGACATGCACGAGGTCGTGCTGCAGGTGAACCTGGAGGCGAAGGCCGGCGACAAGACCGTGTGGCTGCTCGAGCTGCAGCAGGCCGGCGCGTTCATGATCAAGAACCTCTCGGCGAACGACATGGGCCAGGTGCTCAGCATCGTGGCGCCGAACTACCTGCTGTCGTTTGCCCGCTCCACGATCGCCGAGCTGGTGATGAAGGGCGGCTTCCCGCCGTTCCTGCTGCCGCTGGTCACGTTCGAGGGGCTGCACGCCCGCGCGGCCCAGCAGCAGCAGACCGCGAGCGCCGCGGTCAACTGAGGCGCCGGCCCGCGTGGCCACGTCGGGTCAAGCGCGGCTGCAGGGCCCAAGCCCTGCGTCGCCGTGCTCGGCTCCGGCTCGTGGGGCACGGCGCTCGCCGTGCACCTCGCACGCACCGGCCACCGCACGATCCTCTGGGGGATCGAGACGGACGAGCTCAATTCGATGGCGCGCGACCGGGTCAATTCCCGGTACCTGCCGGGCGTGACCCTGCCCGACCGGGTCGAGATCGAGCACGACTTCGCGCGGGCCGTCACGCAGGCTGATCAACTGCTCGTCGTCGTGCCGAGCCACGCGTTTCGCGAGGTGCTCGAGCGCGCGAAGCCGCTGCTCCGGCCCGGGCAGCGCGTCGCGTGGGCGACGAAGGGTTTCGAGCTCTCGACCGGCAAGCTGCCGCACGACGTCGCGAGCCGAGGTGCTGGGTCCGTCCGTGCCGACCGCGGTGCTGTCGGGCCCGACGTTCGCGAAGGAAGTTGGCGCCGGCCTGCCGAGCGCGATGACCGTTG
Source organism: uncultured Gammaproteobacteria bacterium (assembly GCA_963776815.1). Classification (GTDB taxonomy): domain Bacteria; phylum Pseudomonadota; class Gammaproteobacteria; order Steroidobacterales; family Steroidobacteraceae; genus RPQJ01. The sequence continues at coordinate 392,803 of CAVZNZ010000012.1, read as the reverse complement.
CGTCCAGGGACATCGACTACGCGATGGAGCTCGCACGCGGCATCTCTGGCGAGAATTTCCGCGCCTACGCGTCGGACGACATGATCGGCGTCGAGGTCGGCGGTGCGACGAAGAACGTGCTCGCCATCGGTGCGGGCATCTCGGACGGCCTCGGATTCGGCGCGAACACGCGCGTCGCGCTGATCACGCGCGGTCTCGCCGAGATGATGCGCCTCGGCGTGGCGCTGGGTGCCGACAAGGACACGTTCATGGGGCTCGCCGGGCTCGGCGACCTCGTGCTCACCTGCACCGACGACCAGTCGCGCAACCGCCGCTGCGGGCTGTTGCTCGCCGCCGGCAAGACGCCGGAGCAGGCGCAGGCCGAGATCCGGCAGGTGGTCGAAGGCGTGCTGGCCGCGCGCGCCGTGCACGACGTGGCGACGCGACTCGGCGTCGTCATGCCGATCAGCGAGCAGATCTACCGCGTGCTGTACCAGGGCTGCCGCCGCGCGACGCCGTGGTCGCGCTGATGACCCGCACCATCAAGTCCGAGACGGACTGACGAACCCCAGTTGGCGCCACGCCTCGTAAACGGCGACGGCGACGGCGTTCGACAGGTTCAGGCTGCGGGCATCCGGCAGCATCGGAATCCTCAGTCGACGGTCCGCGGGGCAGGCGTCCAGTACCGCGCGCGGCAGGCCACGGGTTTCCGCCCCGAAGACCAGTGCGTCGCCCGCCTCGAACCGAGCGGCGTCGTGGCGCAAGGTTGCCCGGGTCGTGAAAGCGAACCAGCGCGGCCGGCCCGAGCGAATCCATGCATTCCTCGAAATTCGTGTGTACCCGCAAGTCCGCCAGCTCCCGGTAGTCGAGGCCGGCGCGGCGCACGGCCCTGGCGTCGAGGCGAAACCCCAGCGGCTTCACCAGGTGCAGTGTCGCACCCGTGTTGGCGCACAGCCGGATCACGTTGCCGGTGTTCGGCGGGATCTCGGGCTCGTGAAGAACGATGTGGAACATTGCGGCTGCGGATTAGAATCGGGTCGAACCGTTCGCGCACTGGGGGAATCGAAGCATGCTGCGCGTGAATCACCTGCTGGCCCGCAAGGGTCGCGAAGTCTGGTCCGTCGACGCGGACCAGCCCGTGCTCGAGGCCATCCAGATCATGGCCGACCGCCGCGTTGGCGCGCTACCCGTCATGCGGGGCGGGGAACTGGTCGGCGTCGTGTCCGAGCGCGACTATGCGCGCAAGGTGATCCTGCTGGGGCGCTCCTCCGCCGAGACCCCCGTGTGGCAGATCATGTCGTCGCCGGTGGTCAGCGTCGCGCCGGGCGACAGCATCAAGCAGTGCATGGAACTGATGACCGAACGGCGTATCCGGCACCTGCCGGTGGTCGAGAACGGCGACATGGTCGGGATGATCTCGATTGGCGACCTGGTGCGCGCCGTGATCGAGGAGCAACAGGAGACGATCGAGCAGCTGGAGAAGTTCATCTCAGGCTGACGGCGCAGCGAGGAGGACTTGATGACATCGTCGCTCGAGGAGGTCCGGGGACAACGCGTCGTGATCCGCTTCGATGCACGCAAGTGCATCCACTCGCGAAATTGCGTGCTCGGCAGGCCCGACGTGTTCGTGCCGAATACTCCCGGACAGTGGATCCATCCGGATCGCGCGACGCCGGAGGAGATCGAGCGCCTGGCGCTCGCCTGCCCGTCGGGCGCGATTACCTTCGAGCGGCTGGACGGAGGGCCGGCCGAAGCGGCGCCGATGGTGAACACGCTGACCGTGCGTGAGAACGGCCCGCTGGCCATGCACGCGCCGGTCACGATTTCCGGTCAGGACGCTGGAATGCGCGTGACCCTGTGCCGCTGCGGCGCGTCGAAGCGGAAACCTTTCTGCGACGGGAGCCACGCTTCTGCAGGATTCGCGGCGACCGGCGAGCCGCCGACCAGGGAATCGCAGCCCCTCGCCGCCCGTGACGGCGCCGTCGCCGTGAGCCCGATCCCGAACGGCCCGCTCAAGATCCAGGGTCCGCTCGAAATCGTATCGGGCACCGGTCGGACCATCGACCGGGTGAAGGAGTGCTGGTTGTGCCGCTGCGGAGCGTCGTCCAGCAAGCCGTTCTGCGACGGTACCCACAAGCGCATCGGCTTCGTCGCTGACTGAGCGGCGCAGGCCGGCGTTCCCTTACAATTGCGGGCCATGTCCACCGCGCCCCGCAGCCTGCACCCCGCCGCGGCAATGCCCGCATCCGTCGCCGTCGATTTCTGCGGCCTGAAGCTCGCCTCCCCGATCGTGCTGCTGTCGGGCTGCGTCGGTTTCGGCGAGGAATACACGCGCGTCGAAGGCTTCTCGAACACGGATGTCGGCGCGATCGTGCTCAAGGGCACGACGCTGGAGCCGCGCCTCGGCAACCCGCCGCACCGAGTCTACGAGACGCCGATGGGCATGCTGAACGCGATCGGCCTGCAGAACCCCGGCGTCGCACACGTGGTCGAGCGCATCCTGCCGACGCTCGATTTCAGTGAGACCCGGTTCTTCGCGAACGTGTGCGGCTCGACGATCGACGACTACGTCGAGGTCACGCGGCGGTTCGAGGATTCGCCGATCGACGCGATCGAGATCAACATCTCGTGCCCGAACATCAAGGAAGGCGGCGTGCAGTTCGGCAACGTGCCCGAGATGTCGGCACGCGTGGTGGCGGCCTGCCGCGCGGTGACGAAGAAGCCGCTGATCACGAAGCTCTCGCCGAACCAGACCGACATCAGGGAGAACGCGCGGCGCTGCATCGAGGCGGGCAGCGATGCGCTCGCGGTGATCAACACGATCATGGGCATGGCGATCGACGTGAAGACGCGCAAGCCCGTGATCGGAAACGTGCAGGGCGGGCTGTCCGGGCCGGCGATCAAGCCGATCGCGCTGCTGAAGGTGATGCAGGTCGCCGAGGTCGCGCGGCCGCTCGGCATCCCGATCATCGGCCAGGGCGGCATCCTGACCGCCGAGGACGCGCTCGAGTTCATCATCGCGGGCGCGACGACTGTCGGCGTCGGAACCTCGCTGTTCTACGATCCGCTGGTGTGCCGGAAGATCAACGCGGGAATTGCGGACTACCTTGCGGCGAACGGATGCAGTCGGTGAGCGAGCTCGTGGGCTCGCTCGACGCGCCGAAGAAGACCATCCAGGCCTGCTACCTGCTAGGGGAAAAAAAGGTGCCAGGCACCGTTTTCCTACTCCATCCCGAGTTCCTTCAGCTTCCGCGTCAGCGTGTTGCGGCCCCAGCCGAGCAGCTTCGCCGCATCCTGACGCCCGCCGCCCGCGGCCTTCAGTGCCTCGCGGATCAGTGTGCGCTCGAATTCCGGCATCGCGTCCTCGAGCAGCGGAGCGCCACCCGCTGCGAGCCGCGCCTGCGCCCAGCTCGCGAGCGCCTGCGACCAGTCCGGCGAGGATGATCCGGCACCCGAAACGCTGCCGCCGAGGTCCGCGGGAATGTCGGTGCGCGTGATCTCGCGGCCGGCCGCAAGCACCGTGAGCCGCCGGCAGGCATTCACGAGCTGGCGCACGTTGCCCGGCCAGTCGAACGCAGCCAGCGCGCCCGCCGCGTCCGGCGTCAGCACTTTCGGCGCGACGCCGAGCTCCATCGCCGCGACGTCGAGGTAATGCTGCAGCAGCTCCGGAATGTCCTCGCGACGATTGCGCAGCGGCGGAACCTCGATCCGAATCACGTTCAGCCTGTGCAGCAGGTCCTCGCGGAATAGGCCCTCCCTGACGCGCCCCTCGAGATCCTGGTGCGTGGCGGCGATCACGCGCACGTCCACCTTCACCGGCAGTTGTCCGCCCACGCGGTAGAACTCGCCCTCGGCCAGCACGCGCAGCAGCCGCGTCTGCAACTGCGGCGACATGTCGCCGATCTCGTCGAGGAACAGCGTGCCGCCGTCGGCCTGCTCGAAACGCCCGCGACGCAGTTCCGTCGCACCCGTGAACGCGCCCTTCTCGTGCCCGAACAGCTCCGACTCCAGCAGGTCGGCCGTGAATGCCGACGTGTTGAGCGCGATGAATGGCTTCGCAGCCCGCGGACTGTGCCGATGCAGCGCCCGCGCGACGAGCTCCTTGCCCGTGCCCGACTCGCCGGTGATCAGCACGGTCATGCTCGAACGCGACAGTCGCCCGATCGCACGGAAGACCTCCTGCATCGCCGGCGCGTGCCCGAGCATCTCGGGGATGCGGCGCGACTCGCTCGCGGAGGTCTCCGAGCGATGACTCTGCACCGCGGCGCGGCGCACCAGCTCGATCGCCTGGTCGATGTCGAACGGCTTCGGCAGGTACTCGAACGCGCCGCCCTGGTATGCCGCGACTGCGCTCTCGAGGTCGGAGTGCGCCGTCATCACGATCACCGGCAGCCGCGGCCGCTTCGTGCGGATCTCGTCGAGCAGGTCGAGGCCGCTGCGGCCCGGCATGCGGATGTCGGTGACGAGCACGTCCGGCTCCTCGCGCCTGAGCGCGGCGAGCACCGCGTCGGCCTCTTCGAACGCCGTGGCGTTCATGCCGCCTTGCTTCAGCGCCCGCTCGAGCACCCAGCGGATCGATGCGTCGTCGTCGACGACCCAGACGTTAAGCACTTTCGCCGAGTTCATTTGAGTCGAAGGGCAGCAGGATGGTGAAGACGGTACGGCCGGGCCGGCTGTCGAACTCGATCAGGCCGTCGTGGCGCCCGACGAGATCCTGGGCGACGGCGAGCCCGAGGCCCGTCCCGCCCTGGCGCCCGGTGACGAGCGGATAGAACACCGTGTCCTTGAGTTCCGCTGGCACGCCGGGGCCGTCGTCCTCGACCTGGATGCTCGCGACGACGCGGTAACGGCGGCTGCCGATGCTCGCGTTCGTCAGCGCACGGGTCCTGAGCACGATGCGCCCGCGCGGGCCCACGGCCTGGATGGCGTTGCGCCCGAGGTTCAGCAGCGCCTGGATCATCTGGTTGCGGTCGAGCCGCAGCCGCGGGAGGCTCGGATCGTAGTCGCGCTCGATTGCAACGCCGGCAGGCGCCTCGGCCGCGAGCAGGTGCCCGACGTGCTGCACCAGCTCGTGGATGTTCACCGGCTCCTTGCGCGGCGGCTGGCCGGGACCAAGCAGGGCATCGACCAGCGCCGCAAGCCGGTCTGCCTCGCTGATGATGACGGTCGTGTATTCGTGCAGCGCCGGATCCTTCAGCTGGCGCTCGAGCAGCTGCGCCGCACCGCGCAACCCGCCGAGCGGATTCTTGATCTCGTGCGCAAGCTGGCGAACCATCGCGCGGCTGCCGCCGAGCTGCGTCAGCAACGCGTTCTCGCGCAGGATGCGCTGGTGCTGCGTGACGTCCGCCAGCTCGACGATCACGCCGCCCGGGCGACCCGGCTGGTCGAACGGCGTCACGATCACGTCGAGCGTGCGCGGCGCGGCGCCCGGCCCCGCCTCGAACGGCAGCTCGCGTCGTGAATACTGCGCGCCCGCGGCCCGCGCGCGGCTGATCACGCCCTCGAGTTCGGCGTTCGCCCTGAGAAGATCGCGGATGCTGCGGCCCGCCGCCTGGTTGCGGCTGATGCCCAGCAGGTCCTCGGCAGGCTCGTTCAGGTGCAATACGGCACCGTCGGCATCGAGCCAGACGAGGCATGTCGACTGCCCGTCGAGCAGGTCGACGAGCTCGGTCGTCGACGGTCGGAGCGCTGAGCGCGGGTCGGCTGCCACGTCACGCCTCCCGCAGGCGGCGCGACGGGCCGTAGCCGGCTAGCCGCCCCTGGGCGTGGGCCGCACGCTCGGCGGCGGCTTCACGTTCGGTCCCACCGCACGAGGCGCGATGGTCGTGGTCTGCTTGATGTAGAACACCACGGACTTGCTGCGGATCTTCTCCTTGCCCTTGATGTCGAGGATCTGCGCGGTCAGCGAGTGCGCGCCGCGCTCGACACCAGACAGCGAGTATTCCAGCGCGTTCCGCGGGCCTTCGACCAGCTTGCCGTCGAGGTACAGCAGCAGCGAATCGTCTGCCGCAATTGCTGGATCGGAGCGCAGCCGGACGTTGACCGTGGTGTCCGCCTCGAAGTACGAGGCCTGGTCTTCCGGCTGCCAGATCTCGAGCGACGTGTACGTCACCGTGGCCGGCGCCGCGGGTTTCGCAGCCGTACTGCTGGACGGGCCCGCAGCAGGCGCCGCGACCGTCGGCCGGGGCTGCGCCTCGGTGACCGTGAGGTCCACCTTGACTGCTCCGGGACCCGGCACGTCCGAGTAATGGACGACGCCGTTCGAGTCGGTCCACTTCCAGAGCTCTTTCTTCGTTTCCTGTGCCTGGCTCGCAAACGCCAGCAGGCACGACAGCAGGACGAGAATTCGGGTCTTCATGGCGGTCGAGCATAGCCCCGGGACCCCGTACAGACAAAGTGACGCCCCGCAATCGGGAAGTGCGTCAAGAGATGAAGCCCGCGGGCGCCGGGCGGCAGTGGGCCGCCGCCCGGTCCCGGACAGGCCAGCGCCCCGTCAGACGCTGTAGTAGAGCTCGAGCTCGACCGGATGCGTGGACATGCGCAGCCGCGTGACCTCCTGCATCTTCAGCCCGATGTACGCATCGATCACGTCGTCGGTGAACACGCCGCCTTCCTTCAGGAACGCGCGGTCCTTGTCGAGCGCCTCGAGCGCCATGTCGAGCGAGTGGCACACCGTCGGGATGTGCTTCGCCTCCTCGGGCTCGAGGTCGTAGAGATCCTTGTCCGCCGGGTCGCCCGGGTGGATCTTGTTCTTCACGCCGTCGAGGCCCGCCATCAGCATCGCCGCGAAGCACAGGTACGGGTTCGCGGTCGAATCCGGGAAGCGCACCTCGATGCGACGACCCTTCGGGTTCATCACGTGCGGGATGCGGATCGACGCCGAGCGGTTGCGCGCCGAGTACGCGAGCATCACCGGTGCCTCGAAGCCCGGCACCAGTCGCTTGTAGCTGTTGGTGCTGGCGTTGCAGATCGCGTTCAGCGCCTTGGCGTGCTTGATGATGCCGCCGATGTAGTAGATCGCGATCTCGGAGAGGCCGCCGTACTTGTCACCGCCGAAGATGTTCTTGCCATCCTTCGACAGCGACTGGTTCACGTGCATGCCGTTGCCGTTGTCGCCGACCAGCGGCTTCGGCATGAAAGTCGCCGTCTTGCCATAGCTGGCCGCGACGTTGTGGATGGCGTACTTGAGGATCTGCACCTCGTCGGCCTTCTTCACCAGCGTATTCGCCGAGACGTTGATCTCGGCCTGCCCGGCAGTCGCGACCTCGGAGTGATGCACCTCGACCTTGAGGCCGAGCTCTTCCATCGCGAGGCACATCGCGGTGCGCAGGTCCTGGTAGGCATCCACCGGCGGCACGGGGAAATAGCCGCCCTTGATGCCCGGGCGATGGCCGAGGTTGCCGCCCTCGACGGTACGCGACGAATTCCACGCGCCCTGCAGCGAGTCCACCTCGTAGAAGCAGCCGTTCATGGAGCTGCTGTGGCGCACGTTGTCGAAGATGAAGAACTCGTTCTCCGGGCCCCAGATCGAGGCATCCGCGATGCCGGTCGACTTCAGGTACGCCTCGGCGCGCTTCGCAAGCGAGCGCGGGCAACGCTCGTAGCCCTGCATGTTCGACGGCTCGACGACGTCGCAGCGCAGGTCGAGCGTGGTCTCCTCGAAGAACGGATCGATCACGGCGGTCGACGGATCCGGCATCAGGATCATGTCGGACTCCTGGATGCCCTTCCAGCCGGCGATCGACGAGCCGTCGAAGCCCTTGCCGTCCTCGAAGAACGCCTCGTCGACGACGCGGTTCGGAACGGTGACGTGCTGTTCCTTGCCCTTGGTATCGGTGAAGCGGAGGTCGATGAACTGGACCTCTTTTTCCTTGATCAGCTTGAGAACGTCGGCAGCAGTGGTCATGGGCTCTCCTGGAATGCAGCGAATTCGAAGCGCCAAGGTCGCTCGCCGCGACGGCCTCGGAGCAGGATTGTGGGGACCAAAATGGATGCACGTAGTATGCCAGCGCACTGGACTGGCGCAAAGATGCCGTGACCGAGCCGGCCTGGGTTTGTCCAGCCAAAAATGCGCACCAAGATGGGTCGTCGATTCGCGTCAAGCGCACCATGATGAGCGTATCGGTCGTCCTTCGGGCCTACCGAGCGCAGGCTGAGGCATTTGCGGCTCGTCAGAGCGCACGGTACCCCCCAGCGCCGGTACGGTCGGCCGACGCCGGCTCACGCGGCCGCATGGTAAATTCCCGGCGGGGGATGGACAGGTGTCGACAGGTCGTTCGCCGCCGAAGCGCGGAGTACGATTCCGGATACGGATGAAACACGAGCAATAACTCCGCGGTCACCGCGGTCGGAGTGCACCCTGATGAAGTTCCTCGCGACGCACCGACGGTCGCTGCCTGCAGCGATCGCACTGATCCTTACCCTTTCGATGGCCGGCTGCGGCTCCAAGGAGCCGCCCGCCGCAACCACGACCGCAGCTCCGCCCCCACCGCCGGCTGCAACGCCTGCACCGCCCACCCCGGTCGCCACGCCCGCCGTAGCGCAGGCGCCGATTCCCGCCGTGCCGCTGTCGCCCGAGGCGCTCGAGGAATTGCTCGCACCGATCGCGCTGTATCCCGATCCGATCCTGTCGCAGGTGCTGATCGCTTCCACGAATCCGCAGGAAGTGCTCGACGCCGGCAACTGGCTGATCGCGAACCAGAACCTGACCGGCAAGGCGCTCGACGAGCGGCTGCCGCAAGATCGGTTTCACGCCGCCGGTGCGCGCGCTGATCCAGTTCCCCGAGACGGTCGACATGATGTGCATGGAGCTCGACTGGACGACCGAGCTCGGGCAGGCATTCGTCGCCGACCAGCAGGGCGTGCTCGACGCCGTGCAGCGGCTGCGCCGGCAGGCACAGGACGTCGGCAACCTGAAGAGCTCGCCGCAGATGAAGGTCGAGAACCAGGTGCAGAACGGCAAGGAAGTCGTGGTCCTCGCACCGCCGAAACCCGGACGTGGTCTACGTTCCGCAGTATGACCCGGTGGCGGTCTACGCGCCCGCGCCTCGCGCCGGCCGCGGCGCCCGTCGCAGCAGCGCCAGCCACGACGACCACGACCACCACGACCGAGAAGTCGGGCTACAGCACCGGCGCGATGGTGACCACGGGCCTGCTGTCCTTCGGGGCAGGCATGCTGGTGAATGAGCTGTTCGACGACGACGACAATCATCACCACAACAACGACTACTACTATCCGAACTACGGCTACGGCGGCATGCCTTATTACCCGCCGTAATCCTTATCGCCCTGCGTACGGCAACGGCTATTACCCGAGCAACGGCTACAACCGTCCGCCGAACTACCAGCACGGCTTCAACAACAACAACGTGGTGGTGATCAACAAGGACGGCCAGGGCGGTGACTACTGGAACGACCGCAACAATCGCGCAACGACGTACCAGAAGACCGGCAACTACCAGGCGAAGAGCCCGATCAGCTCGGCCAAGCCGAACCGGCCCGAGCTGCAGGACCTGAACAAGCGTCAGCCGCGCGCAATGCCGGCGGACGCAAGCGTCCGTCCACGGCGGCCGCGCCGAAGGAATGGAAAGGCCAGTCCTCTTATGCCGGCGCCAAGCAGGGCGCGAAGGACAGGCAAGTCGCGGCGAATGCGCCGCAGGCGAGGCCAGCACCAAAGGCGCAGGGCTCGTACGGCGGCGCCTCCGGCCGATCGCGCCAAGCCACGAATTCCAGCTACCAGGGTGCCGCCAACAAGGCCAGGCCGCAGGCCCCGCAGCGCCCGGCGACCAAGGATGTCGCGAAGCCCAAGCCCGCAACCGGCCAGGGTGACCGCGGATATTCGAAGCCTGCCTCGGCACCGTCCGCGCGGCCGCAGACGCCGAACGTCCAGAAGCCTGCGGCACGTCCGGCGCCAGCGCCGTCTCGTTCTCCGGCCAGCTCCGGCGGCGGCCAGAGGCCGCAGAAGCCTACGGCCATTTCAGGCGCGAACAAGAGTGGCAAGGCCGACCGGGCGGCAAGCCAGCGCGGCAAGCAGAGCATGCCGCAGGGCGCCCGCAGCAAAGGCGGCGGTGGTGGTGGCGGTGGCGGTGGCGGCAAGAAGGCCAAGCGCTAGGAGAAGCACATGAAGATCAACGAAACACGAATTGTCGCCGTGCGCTTCGGCCTGGTACTTGCAGCCGCCGCGGTCTGCTCGCCGCCTGCGGCGCGAAGGTCGAGAACCACACCTCGTTCAAGACCCCGGAAGCGGCGGTCGACGCGTTCGTCGCCGCACTGCAGAAGGACGACGTGCCCCGCAGCCCAGAAGCTGCTCGGGCCCGGAGCGGAGGACTTGTTGTCGTCGGGCGATCCCGTGCAGGACAATACCGACCGCGAGGCTTCCTCGCGGCGTACCAGCAGAAGCATTCGCTCACGGACGAAGGCGAACGACACGAAGTCGCTGGTCGTCGGCGAAAACGACTGGCCGTTCCCGATCCCGGTCGTAAAGAAGTGACGGCAAGTGGCAGCTCGACGGCGCTGCGGGTGCGGACGAAATCATCTATCGCCGTGTCGGCGGAACGAGCTCGGCGCGATCGCGGTCTGCGAAGGATTCGTCTCCGCACAGAACGAATATGCGTCCGAAGGACATGACGGTGACCCGCCGGGATCTATGCACTGAAGCTGATCAGCGATGAAGGCATGCAGAACGGCCTCTACTGGCCGACCGCGGAAGGCGAGACGCCGAGTCCGGCCGGTCCGTTCGTGGCGGCAGCCGCAGAGGAGGGCTATCGCCGCGGTGAGTCGCGTACGCCTTACCACGGCTACTACTACCGCCTGCTCTATGCGCAGGGACCGAATGCCAACGGCGGCGCGAAGGAGTACTTCGTGGACGGAGTGCTGACCGGCGGATTCGCACTCGTCGCATGGCCCGCCGACTACGGCGCGAGCGGCGTGCAGACGTTCATCGTCAACCAGGACGGCGTGGTCTTCCAGAAGGACCTCGGCGAGGACACGGCGACTGTGGTCGAGTCCATCAAGTCGTTCGACCCGGACAGCTCGTGGACGCCGGTCGCCTGCCGACCTCGACGCAGCCGACGACGCCGACCCGGCTGCAGCCCGAGTCACGATCCGCTGGCTCGCTGATCCGTTACGTTCGAATCCGCGGCCGGCCCGGTCCACCACGAGTGGGTCGCGCCGGCCGCGGTCGTTTCGGCAGCCCCTGATTCTCGGTCGCCGCGCGAGGATCAGTATGTACGGCACTGAGCCGGAGACACGCCATGACATCGACCGCCCCGCAGCGCATGACCCCGTCCGAAGCCCTGGTCGAAACCCTTGCCGCCAACGGCGTGACCGAGGTGTTCGGCATCGTGGGCTCCGCGTACATGGACGCGCTCGACATCTTTCCCGCGGCCGGCATCCGTTTCATCCCGGTCGCGCACGAGCAGGGCGCGGCGCACATGGCCGACGGCTATGCGCGGGCGTCCGGGCGCCACGGCGTGTGCATTGCGCAGAACGGCCCGGGCATCACGAACTTCGTCACGGCAATCGCGGCGGCGTACTGGGCGCATTCTCCCGTCGTCTTCATCACGCCCGAGACGGGTTCCGCGACGATGGGGCTCGGTGGTTTCCAGGAAACCGAGCAGCTGCCGATCTTCTCGAAGATCACGAAATACCAGGGCCACGTGGGCAACCCGAAGCGCATGGCGGAAATCGCCGCGCGCTGCTTCGACCGCGCGATGCTCGAGATGGGCCCGTGCCAGCTCAACATCCCGCGCGACTACTTCTACGGCGACCTCCAGGCGACGATCAGCGCACCGATGCGCATCGGTCGCGGACCAGGCGACGCTGCAGCTCTCGATGAAGCCGCGGCGCTGATCGCGGCCGCGAAGTTCCCGGTCATCCTCGCGGGCGGCGGCGTGATCACGTCCGGCGCGATCGCCGAGGTCGCGAGCCTCGCCGAGACGTTGCACGCGCCGGTCTGCAACAGCTACCTGCACAACGACTCTTTCCCCGCGTCGCATCCCCTCTGGTGTCGGCCCGCTCGGCTACCAGGGCTCGAAGGCCGCGATGAAGCTGATCTCGCAGGCCGACGTGGTGCTCGCGCTCGGCACCCGGCTCGGCCCGTTCGGCACGCTGCCGCAGTACGGAATGGAGTACTGGCCGGCGAACGCGAAGATCATCCAGGTGGACGCAGACGCGAAAGTGCTCGGCCTCGTGAAGCCGATCAGCGTCGGCATTCACGGCGACGCCCGCGCGGCCGCGACGGCGCTGCTCGAGCGGCTGAAGGGCGCGCGAACTCGCGTGCATCGCGAACAAGGCCGGGCGCAAGGCGAAGATCGAGGCCGAGAAGGCGGCATGGGAGAGCGAGCTCGACGGCTGGACCCACGAGCGCGACCCGTTCTCGCTCGAGGTCGCGAAGGACTCGAAGTACATGCATCCGCGCCAGATGCTCCGCGAGCTCGAGAAGGCCATGCCGAGGCATGCGATGGTCTCGACCGATATCGGCAACATCTGCTCGGTTTCGAACTCGTACCTGCGCTTCGAGCAGCCGCGCTCGATGTTCGCCGCGATGAGTTTCGGCAACTGCGGGTATGCGTTCCCGGTCGCGTGCGGCGCGAAGTTCGCCGCACCCGATCGCCCGGCGATCGCCTACGTCGGCGACGGCGCGTGGGGCATCAGCTTCAACGAGCTGCTCACGTGCGTGCGCGAGAAGCTCGGCGTGACGGTCGTGGTGTTCAACAACGGCCAGTGGGGCGCCGAGAAGAAGAACCACGTCGACTTCTACTCGCGGCGCTTCCAGGCGGTGGATCTCGAGAGCCCGAGCTGGGCCGGCGTCGCGAAGGCCTTTGGCTGCGAAGGTGTGACCGTGGACCGGCTGTCCGACGTCGGGCCCGCGCTGCAGGCAGCCGTGAAGGCGCAGGCCGCAGGCAAGACGACCGTGCTCGAGATGATGGTCACGCGCGAGCTCGGCGATCCGTTCCGCCGCGACGCGCTGTCGAAGCCGGTGCGCTACCTCGACAAGTACAAGGCCTACACGTGAACCATGCCCATTGACGAAGGCAAGTTCGAGTACGTCGGGTTCTGGGCGCGCACCTGGGCGTCGCTGATCGACTCGGTATTGCTCGCGGTCATCCTCTACCCGGTGCTGACCGCTCATCTACGGCCGCGCGTACTGGACAGACCCCAGCCTGATCCACGGGCCGGCGGACCTGCTGCTGCAGTGGGTGCTGCCGGCCGTCGCGATCGTGATCTTCTGGATCGCCCGGCAGGCCACGCCCGGCAAGATGCTGATCCGCGCGAGGATCGTCGACGCCGAGACGGGCGGGCCGCTGACTCGCGCGCAGGCGATCAAGCGGTATCTCGGATACTACGTCTCGCTGTTCGGGCTCGGCCTCGGCTTCTTCTGGGTCGGCTGGGACAGGCGCAAGCAGGGCTGGCACGACAAGATCGCGAGCACGGTCGTGATCCGTCCTCGCCGGTAGGCACCTCGCGCCGCAGCTCTCCCGGTCAGTCGGCCTCGACCTCGACCGTGACCTTGCGACGCGCCGTCAGGTGCAGCAGCACCGCGAGCACGGCCATCGCCCACACGATCACCGCGCTCGACGGCAGGTCGGTCACCACCGACGCCGCGAGCCCGACGAGATAGCTGACGAACGCCAGTGCGTAGCCGAGTACCAGCTGCCGGTCCACCGCGTGTCGATACGTCGCGAGCGCGGGCACGATCAGCGTCGTGAACACGAGGTACACGCCCACGAGCTGCACCGACGTCGTGACCACGACCGCGAACAGCACGTAGAAGCCCGCGTGTCCCATGCGCGCCGTGCCACCGGAACCACAGCACGAGGAACACCGCGGTGACGATGGCCGCGCGCACGAGCTGCTCGGTGGATACCCACAGGATCTGCCCGGCCAGCAGGTCCTTCAGTTCCTCGCCGCCGTGCGGGTTGTTCGCGAGCAGCAGGATCTGCGCGGTGGAAGCGAGCACGAACAGCACGCCGATCAGCGCCTCCTGTACTTCGGGGCGCTTGCGCTCCGTCCACGTGAGCAGCAACGCGCCGAGCAGCGCGGCGCCGACCGCCGCCACCTGCGTCATCCAGCCCTGCAGCTCGAGGCCCGCGGTCTGTGCGGCGATGACGCCGAGCGCCGCCACCTGCGCAATGGCGAGGTCGATGAACACGATTCCCCGCCGCAGCACCTGCTGGCCGAGCGGCACGTGCGACAGCGACACGAGGATGCCGGCGACCAGCGCCGGCCACAGGATGCTCAGCGCAGCCGAGCGACGTCGGTCATTTGCCGGCTGCCAGCAGGCGCGTGAGCGTGTCGTCGAACAGGCCGAACAGGTCCTTGGCCTCGGGCGTTCCGCCGACCGAGAACGGCAGCAGCACGACCGGCACGCCGATCTTCTGCGACAGCGAGTCGGCCGCCTTGGTGTCGTTGTAGGCGTTGCGCAGGATCATCTTCGGCTTGGCTGGCCGACAGCTTGTTCACCAGTTCCAGCAGGTAGCCCGCGCTCGGCGGCACGCCGGGCTTGGGCTCGATCGTCGCGACCTGGTTCAGGCCGAGCCAGTGGCAGAGATACCGCTGGTCCGTGTGGATCGCCACGACGGGAATGCCCTTCAGCGGCGCGGCCTGCGCCTCCCAGCGCGTCATCGCCTGCTGCCACCGCCCCTGGAAGTCCGCCCCGCGCGACTGGTAGTACTGGGCGTTGGCCGGATCGACGGCAGCGAGCCGTGCGCTCAGCGCCTTCGCCACGGCGGCGATGTTGTGCGGGTCGAGCTGGATGTGCGGATTGCCGAGAGGATGGATGTCGCCCATCGACCGGTCGACCGCGGTCGGGATGTCGAGCAGTCGCACGGCCGACGTCGCCTCGAAGTAGCCCGGCGAGCCCGGCTTGATCTTCGGATTGCCCGATTCCTGCACCAGCACCGGCAGCCAGCCGATCTCGAGGTCGGCGCCGTTCGCGACGACGAGGTCCGCGGTGCGTGCGCGGGCCACGAGGCTCGGTTTCGCATCCACCTGGTGCACGTCCTGCAGCGCGCTCGTCGCGACGTAGACGTTGACCTTGTCGCCGCCGAGCTCCTTCGCGAGCGAGCCCCAGTCGGCAGTGGTGGCGAGCACCTTGAGTTCCGCATGCGCGGGGAGCGCCGCGCCGAGCAGCAGCAGCGCGCAGGTGTTGATGAGTGTGCGGATCATGATCGGGCTCCTAGAACTTGTGCGCGCCGTGGGCGCCGAGGGCGTAGATGTATTGCAGGAAGAACTGCTCGTCGGTCGGGCCGCTGCTGGCGTCGTCCCACGCATATTGCGCGCGGATCCGCGAGAACTCGCTCGGATTCCAGTCGAACATCAGGCTGGTGCGCGTCGGCGAGCCGGGCATCAGCAGCGGGAAGTCGCCGGGCGCGAGGACTCCCTGCTGCACGAGGCCGATCTTCGTGTGTGCCGGAATCGAGCGAATCGTAGCGGGCGCCGAAACGCCAGCGCGGCAGGAACCGGTACACGCCCTGCACGTACCATCCCGACTGGTCGCTCGCGTAGCTTCCGTCCAGCGAGGCGGCCGAGTCGATGTATCCGAGCTGCGCCGTCCTGGCTGCGGCTCATGTATTCGCCCTGCAGCTTCAGGTAACGCCGGTTCGGATCGCCTTGCGCGGTCCACTTGAGCTCGGCATCCGCGACCCAGGTCTTCGTCGTTCCGCTGAAGACGTTGGTCGCTTCGCCGCCCGCAGCGTTCGGATCGTCGAACTCGTAATCCTCGGCGTCGAGGTAGACGTACGAAAGCCCTGCCCGCCACGCGATCGCGTCGCCGACGTCACCGCCGACGTGGCCGTACGCGTTCACGCCGTTCAGGCCGTTGCGGTCGAGCCGCGTACCCGGGTAGTAGTCGCCGTTGCCCGACTCCACGCCGAATTCGAGCAGGACGTCGAGCGGGGCGATCCACTTGACCTGCAGGCCCTGCACGGCCATCTGGCCGTCGAAGAACGCCTGGTACACGAGCGGCTGGTCGACGAAGTCCCAGTTGTGGGCATGGACCTCGTTCAGGTAGCCGATGCTCGAAAAGAACTGCCCGCCCTTGACCGTCAACCCGGCCGGCAGCGCGATCGTGCGGAAATAGGCTTCCTCGACCTCGATCTCGTTCTCCGGGGTGATCGCCGCCGTGAGCGTGCCCGTGAAATAGGGGTCGATGCTTGCCGAGATCGTCAGCTCGGACTCGCCGAGGTTGAAGCTCCGGTCTCCCGGGCCAACTCCGTCACCCGCGGGAATGAACCCCTGGATTGCGTAGTCGGCGGGGTCGTTCGACAGGTTCGCGTAATTGCCCGCGAGGATCAGCGAAATGGCGGGGTTGAACGCCGTCGCACTCGGAGCCCCCGACGCCGGTGCCGCGGCGGGTGCAGGCTCGGGCTCGGCCGGAGCCGGCGTCGGTGTCGCGGCTGCCAGGGACTGATCCACCGCGGCGGTCGCACCCACATCGGGGTTGGGCTGCAGCTGGTTGATCTGCGCCTCGAGTTTCGACATGCGCTCGGCGTACTCGGCCTTGACCCGCGCAAGCTCGGCGCGCAGTGCCTCGACCTCGGCGTCGGTCGCAGCGTGACCAACGGATGGCAGCATGGCTGCGGCAAGGGCGGCCATGGACAGGTGGAATGGGACCTTTCCCATGGGAAATCTCCTCGATGATCGTCGTCAGCCGGCCGGCCGGGGCCGTCGGCAGTTCGGAAGAACGGAGCGATCAGCGAGGAGGAGCGCGCGCCTGGAACGGGAACGCGAGGCGCGCGGTCGCGCACGCTACGTCGAGGACCGGGAGGACACCGGCAGCCGCGAAGAATGCAACGGCCAGACTCGTGGGAGGGACTGCCATGCACCCCGGTGAGCGGGGCGAAGGACGCGCACTCGAGGCACAGCTGCGCATGCTGGGTCGGCACGCCGGCTGCGTCGCTCGCCGTAGCGGAAGTGCTTCAGTGCATGCAGCCCGGCCGCCGACTGCCCCAGTACCAGGGCCACCAGTGCCAGCCAGGCGATCAGCGGTTTACGGGTCACGAACAGGTTCGATACCTCGGCAGCCCCAGCATCTTCTTACAGCAGTGTGCCGATCGGCAACTGCAGCGGGGCACGTGCGGACCCCGCTCTCGCTGTGTAACTCCGTTTGACAGTCGCACGCCGTGTTTAACGCGTCACTGGACTATTGAGAAATCCACTCGAATATTCGCGTGCCGCTGCAGGCGTGCCCGTTGCAGCCCTATCGTTCCCGATAGCCGAGCACGACCAGCACGCAGCTGCCGTCCGCAATCACGTTGATACCGGCCGCCCGGCACGCCTCGACCGAAGCCTCGCTCTCCGCCCCGGGCTGCATCCAGACGTTCTCGATGCCCTTCGCAATCGCGTCCTGGACGACCCCTTCCGTGACCGCCGGCGGCGTGATCACGGAGATGCTCTTCACGTCATCAGGCAGGTCGCGGACGCTCGGCACGCAGGGCGTGCCCTCGATCTCCGGCTCGCGCGGGTTCACCGGGATCGCCCGGCGGCCGTTCTGCTGGTAACAGCGCAGCACCTTGTTGCCGTACTTCTGGCGGCGGGGGGACGCGCCCACCACGCCGTATGCCGGCGAGGACAGGAAGCGATCGATCGGGTCGACTGGGTCGGTCATCACTGCTCCACGGGTTCGAGTCGGTGACAGGCGATGCTCCGGGGAGCGGGGCCTGCTTGTCCAGCCGGGCAAGGGATCCGGACGGCCATGTCGCTATACTTCGCCGCCTTGCAGCGACTGAACGCGGATACCCCATGCCCAAGAAGGCCACGACGCCTCCCCGTACCTTCCAGGACCTGATCCTGACACTGCAGCGCTACTGGGCCGACCGGGGCTGCGTGATCATCCAGCCGTACGACATGGAGATGGGCGCGGGCACGTTCCACACGGCGACGTTCCTGCGTGCGCTCGGTCCTGAACCATGGAGCGCTGCCTACGTGCAGCCATCGCGACGGCCGACCGACGGCCGCTACGGCGACAACCCGTTCCGGCTGCAGCACTACTACCAGTACCAGGTCGTCATCAAGCCGTCGCCGCCGGACATCATCGACCTGTATCTCGGTTCGCTGCGCGCGGTGGGCATCGACCCGCTGGTGCACGACATCCGCCTGGTCGAGGACAACTGGGAGTCGCCGACGCTCGGCGCCTGGGGCCTCGGCTGGGAGATCTGGCTGAACGGCATGGAAGTCACGCAGTTCACGTACTTCCAGCAGGTGGGCGGCCTCGACTGCCGACCGGTGATGGGCGAGATCACCTACGGCCTCGAGCGCCTCGCGATGTACCTGCAGGGCGTCGAGAGCGTGTTCGACCTCGTGTGGACCGACGGCCCGCTCGGGCGCGTCACCTATGGCGACGTGTACCACCAGAACGAGGTCGAGCAGTCGAAGTACAACTTCGAGCATGCCGACGTGGATGAGCTCTTCCGCCAGTTCGACGCGCACGAGAAGGAATGCCTGCGGCTGCTCGAGGCAAAGCTGTCGCTGCCGGCGTACGAGCGGATGCTGAAGGCCTCGCACACGTTCAACCTGCTCGACGCGCGCAAGGCGATCTCGGTCACCGAGCGCCAGCGCTACATCCTGCGCGTCCGCACGCTGGCGCGCGGCGTGGCCGAGGCGTACTACGCCAGCCGTGAAGCTCTCGGCTTCCCGATGCTGAAGGGGAAATCCGGTGCCAGGCACGCGAATTTGTTGATGCCACCGTCGCCGGAACGTGGCCTCACGACCAGGGTCTCGCATGAGCGCGCGGGATTTCCTGGTCGAGATCGGCACCGAAGAACTGCCGCCGAAGTCGCTGCTCACGCTCGCCGCGGCATTCGCGGATGGGATCGAGAAGGGCCTCAAGGACGCAGGGCTGCAGCACGGCGCAGTCGAGCGCTTCGCGACTCCGCGCCGGCTGGCCGTCGCGCGTCCGCCGGCTTCGTGAGCGACAGCCCGACCGCGCCGTCGAGCGCCGGGGCCCGCCGCTGAAGGCCGCGTTCGATGCGCAGGGCGCGCCCACGCAGGCCGCGCTCGCCTTCGCAAAGAGCTGCGGCACCGAAGTGGCGGCGCTCGAGAAGCTCGAGACGCCCAAGGGCGCCTGGCTGGTCCATCGCGGCACCGAAGCCGGCGCGCAGACGCTGAGCCTGCTTCCCGGCATCGTGCAGGCCTCGCTCGACGCACTGCCGATCGCCAAGCGCATGCGCTGGGGCGCGGGCGAAGCGCGAGTTCGTGCGGCCCGTGCACTGGGTGCTGATGCTGTTCGGCCGCGAGGAAGTGCCCTGCGAAATCCTCGGCGTGCGCGCCGGCAGCGTCACCTACGGGCACCGCTTCATGGCACCGAAGGCGCTGCGCATCGGCAGCCCGGCGTCGTATGTCGCCGACGCTGCACAAGCGCGGCCGCGTGATGGCCGACATCCACGAACGGCGCGAGTCCATTCGCCAGGGCGTCGTCGCGGCAGCGGCGCCGCGTGAACGGCCAGGCCGTGATCGACGAGTCGCTGCTCGACGAAGTGACCGCACTGGTCGAATGGCCGGTGCCGCTCGCCGGGCGGTTCGACGCGCAGTACCTGGAGCTTCCGGCCGAAGTGCCGATCGCGACGATGCAGGACCACCAGCGCTATTTCCCGGTGCGGGACGCCCAGGGGCGGCTGATGCCGTGGTTCGTCACCGTTTCCAACATCGAGAGCTCCGATCCCGGCGCAGGTGATCGCGGGCAACGAGCGCGTCGTGCGTCCGCGGCTCAGCGACGCGGCGTTCTTCTGGGCGTCGGACCGCAAGCAGCGGCTCGATTCCCGTTGCGACGCGCTGAAGCGCGTGACGTTCCAGACGCAGCTCGGCTCGCTGCACGACAAGAGCGAGCGGGTGCGCGCGCTGGCGAAGTCCATCGCCGCCTCGATCGGCGGCGACGCCGCGCTCGCGGACCGCGCGGCCGAGCTCAGCAAGTGCGACCTGCTGACATCGATGGTCGGCGAGTTCCCGGAACTGCAGGGCCTGATGGGCCGCTATTACGCCCAGCTCGACGGCGAAGCCGCCGAAGTGTGCGAGGCACTGCGCGAGCAGTACCTGCCGCGCTTCGCAGGCGACGAGCTGCCCGCGACGCGCACCGGCATGGCCGTCGCGATCGCCGACAAGCTCGACACCGATCGCCGGCATCTTCGCCACCGGCCAGAAGCCGACGGGCACGCGCGATCCGTTCGGCCTGCGCCGCGCCGCGCTCGGCCTGCTGCGCATCTCGGTGGAGCGCAAGCTCGACCTCGACCTGCAGCAGCTGATCGGCCAGGCGCTGGCCGCGCTGCCCTTTGCCGCGCCGGAGAACACGCGCGCGCGAAGTCTACGACTACGTGTTCGAGCGCCTCCGCGCGTATTACCTCGAGGGCGGCGCCGGCTTCCCGATCACGACCGAGATGTTCGACGCAGTGCTGGCCACGCGTCCCGCCTCGCCGCTCGACCTCGACTCCCGGCTGCGCGCGCTCGCGGAGTTCCTGCGCCTGCCGGACGCCCAGAGCCTCGCGGCGGCCAACAAGCGCATCGCCAACATCCTGCGCAAGGCGACCGAGCCGGTGCGCGATAACGTGGACGAGAACCTGCTGCTGGATCCGGCGGAGCAGATCCTCGCCGAGCAGGTGGCCGCGGTTGGTCGCCTGGTGGAGCCCCGGTTCGCCGCGCGGCAGTACACCGAGGCGCTGCAGTCGCTCGCCGTGCTGCGCAAGGCGGTCGACGATTTCTTCGATTCCGTGATGGTGATGGCCGACGACCCGGCCCTGCGCGCCAATCGGCTGGCGCTGCTGCGCCGGCTGCAGTCACTGTTCATGCACGCTGCGGACCTGTCGAGGTTGCCCGGGTAACGACGTCCATGCAGAGCGATCCGCTCGCTGATCTACACCACGCTGATGGTGCTCGGTACCGGGGTGTTCGGCGTGATCGTGCTGATCTCGGCGCTGCTGCCTCTCACGCTCGAGCAGCGCTATGTCGTTCCGCGGACCTGGGGCCTGTTCCTGACCTGGCTCGCAGGCGCGATCTGCGGCCTCAAGTACACGATCGAGGGCCAGGAGAACCTGCCGGACCGGCCGTTCATCTCGCTGTGGAAGCACTCGTCCACGTGGGACACGATGGCGCAGATGTTCGTCGTGCCGCCGGCTGCATGGCTGCTGAAGCGCGAGGTGACCTGGATCCCGATCGTCGGCTGGGCGGTCAGCACCTACAAGCCGATCGCGATCAACCGCAGCGCCGGGCACTCGGCCGTCAACCAGGTCGTGACCCAGGGACGTGAGCGCCTTGCGTCCGGCATGGGCGTGATCGTCTATCCGGAGGGCACGCGCGTGCTGCCCGGGCAGACGCGCAAGTACGGCATCAGCGGCGCGTTGCTCGCGACGCAAACGGGGGCGCCCGTCGTGCCGATCGCGCACAACTCCGGTTACTTCTGGCGCCGCGCGCAGCATCATGAAGAAGGCCGGAACGATCCGCGTCGTGATCGGGCCGCCGATCGATCCGACGCGGCATGGACCCGCGGGAGTTGAACAACCAGGTCCAGCAGTGGATCGAGGCCAAGGTGGCGGAGATCGTGGCACAGCCTGGTGGCAAGCCGGACTGAATAGTCTCGGATGAGTCTTCAATTGTCTGCAGTCTGATTATCAATCGATCCGATCAAATGACGATGCCTGAACCGTCCGCCTTGCAGCCGACTGGCGCGGTGCCGATCTGCAGGATCGCAGCGACCTCTGGCATGCATCAGCTGACCGGCGCCGAGATCGATGAGCTTGGCCGGGCGATCGCCCACGTCCGCTGCGCTCGGCAAGGACTTGCGACAGGTCACCGCGAGCGACTTTCCGCTGGTCACACTCGCCCCGTCTCTCGCCGACTGGCTCACGCGCCTCGAGCGCGGCCTCGGCTTCGTGCTCGTGCGTGGCTTCCCGGTGCGCGAGTGGAGCAAGCAGGACGCCGCCATCGCGTACTGGATCATCGGCCGACATCTCGGCGAGCCGGTCTCGCAGAACACCGCGGGCGAGTTGCTCGTCGACGTCCGTGACACCGGGACCAGCGCCAGCGACCACAACAACCGGCTTTACCGGACGCGCGCCGAGCTCAGCTTCCACACCGACGGCGCGGACATCATCGGCCTCCAGTGCCTGCGGGCTGCCCGCTCAGGCGGAGTAAGCCGGATCTGCTCGTCAGTGCACGTCTACAACGAGGTGCTGCGACGTCGCCCCGATCTTGCGCCGCTGATGTTCGACACCTACCAGCATCATGCGCATGGCCAGTTCGGCGCCAACGGGCCGAAGACCTTTCCGTATCCGATCGTCACGCTGCATGGCGGAACGTTCCGGATGTTCCTGCTGCCCTGGTACATCCGCAATGCGGCCGAGGACTTTCCCGACACGGCGAGTCTGTCGGCGCCGCAGCGCGAACTGCTCGACCTGCTCGAAGCGATCCCGCGGAGCCAGGCGTCGCGCTCGACATGGCGTTCCAGCCCGGCGACATGCAGTTCCTGAAGAACAGCGTGATCCTGCACGCCCGCTCGGACTACGAGGACTTCGACGATCCCGACGCCAAGCGCCACCTGCTGCGCCTGTGGCTCGCCGCGCGGCAGTTCAAGGATGGGGACGACTACCTGCGCCAGGGAGTCGGCCCCAGCACCTAGTCGTCAGCGTTTCGCGCGGCGTGCGGTCTTGCGCGCCGTCTTGCGGCGTCTTACGGGCCGTCTTGCGAACAGTCTTCGCTGCCTTGCGCTTCGCCTTGGCGCGCGCCTTCTTCTTCGGCGCCGCGGCCTCGGCCGCGCGAGCGCGTACCGTCACCTTACGGGCGTCGGCGGCCGCACCTCGAAGAATCGTCACCGCACGGGTGATGTCGTCGACGATGCGCTGACGGGTCGCCTGCAGCACGTCGGCCTGCTGCCGCGCCAGGTCCCGCACGCTTTCCGTTTCCGCGAGACGCTGGATCTGCGCAGCGGCGTCGGTGATGGCAGACGTGACGATCTCACCCTGCAGTTCGATCAGGCTCTGCACCGTCCCGTGCGAGATCGATGTCAGGCGGACGCCGGAGCGTGCCAGTTCGCGCACCTTGGTGTTCAGCGACCGCACGCGTGCCGCGGACATTGTCGCTGCCCTGCGCGCGGCCGCGATGCGCGACTTGCGCAGGTTCTCGGCCAGCTCCGCCAACCCTTGTGTCTGCTCCTCGAGGAACTCTTTGACGCTGGAATGCATGGGCATCGGGGTCTCCGTTACTCTGCGTCCGCACCGCGCGGCGACTGGATTGGAAACATACGCCGTTGCGTCCGCGGGTCAATGGCTGTCGGGCCGGACGTCGGTCACGACTCGGCAGCGACGAACACCCGGAACGGGACCCCGCGCTCCTGCCAGGCAACGGCCGCATCGCCCAGGATCGCCAACGCCGTGTCGAACACTTCGGGCTCGACGTCCCGCAGCTCGCTCGGGTTCTCGAGCACCAGCACGTAGCCCGGGGCCGGGCGCCAGCCCAGGTCGTTCAGGCAGTCGAACAGGGCGTCCCAGTTGTGGCCGAACCAGGACGGGAACGCCAGAGCCTTCGCGATACGCTGCAGGAACTCAGCCTTGTCCGAGCAGCCGCTGAGATCGACGCGAACGAACTCGAACCCCAGCGAGCGGGCAAGCGTGCCGACTGCCAGGATCGCCTCCGCCGTGAGCGGTGCTTCGTACACGTACCGCGAGCCGTCGGCACCGTCGGCCACGTCTTCACTCATCGCTCGATCTCCACCTTGCGGAACGACCGGTAGTGGTCGTCGCTGTAGTAGTAGGCCTCTGGCGGTTGACCGCCCACGACGATGCGTCGCGCACCGCGATCGTTCTCGCCCGGGGTCCGGACCGTGTACTCACGATAGTAGCCAGTCGGTCGATTCGGCAGCAGTCGCTCGCGGTTCTGGAACACGACGCCATCGCGCGAATACGGGAATGGACCGCCGCGTTCGATCAGCTGCAGCGTGTCGATCGCCTCGGGCGGCAGGAATGCCGGGTACCCGGCCGTGGGCGAGCTGTCGGCCTGGCCGGAACTCGCGCTGCCGGCATCTCGCGGCTGCTGTCCCGGCCACCACGAGAACAGCGCGAATGCAGCGAGCCGATCAGCAGGAAACGCAGCAAGCGAGACATGGTGCCGATGTTAGACGTTAGGCGCGACCAGCGCGATGGGTCCGCCGCAGGCCGGCAGTGTGTCAGGACAACGTGCCGGATCCGGGCTGAAGATCAATCAGAAATCCTTGATGGTCCGTCGGGTTTTAGGCGCAATCGGCCGAATTGATAGCCGCTGTTTAACGGTCTGAGTCCACGTCGTCACCACGCCGCCGGCCGGTGACAGTGCCCGCAACGTTCTGGCCCGGGCGATGTCAGAATGTCGGTGAAACGATTGATCACCCCGCAGGATGAGGTCTGCTCACGCAGTGCCGCCTCCCGCGCAGACTTTCCATGGCGGTTTTGCCGGGAGCCCTCAGATGCCTGAAATCATTCCGCGGTGGGAGTGGCGCTGGTTCGGACATCGCTTCGGGCCGGCGGAGGCGCGTCTTGCAGCCATGACTCCAGGTGGCGTGCAGGTGAGCAGCGAGACTTACCTGCTCTCCGGCGCCGGAGACAACGTGAAGGTGCGCGACGCACTGATGGACATCAAGGTCCTGCGCGAAGTCGACGCCAATGGCCTCGAGCAGTGGACTCCGGTGATGAAGGCCGGGTTCCCGCTGCCTGCAGCCGAGGTGGCGAAGGTGTTCGCGGCCCTGCGGCTCGATGTGCCGCCACTGCGCAGGGAGAGCTACGACCTGCAGCAGTTCATCGACGAACTCGCCGTGCCGAGCGGACGCATACGCGCGATCAGTGTGCAGAAGCGCCGGACCCGCTACACGATCGGCGGGTGCATGTCGGAGCTGTCCGAGGTCGTTGCCGACGGCAAGGCGATTCGCACGATCGCGGTCGAGTCGGAGGACGCGGCGGCGGTCATCGCCGCCGTGCGCAGCCTGGGCCTCGGCGGATACGTGAACACGAGCTACCCGGTCGGCCTGGCCGCGCTGATCGACGGCACGCCGTCGCGCTACGCCGTCATCGACGCCGGCACGAACTCGATCAAGTTCCACGTCGCGGAGCGGGCGTCGGACGGCACGTGGCGCACGATCGCGGACCGGGCGGAGATCACCCGTCTCGGCGAAGGACTCGACCACACACGTCGCATCTCGGACGCCGCCCTTGACCGGGCAGCCGCTGCCATTGCGGGCATGGTCGCCGAGGCGCGCAAGCTCGGAGCGCTGGCCATCGTGGCGGTCGGTACGGCCGGGCTGCGCATTGCGGAGAACGGCAGTCGCGTCGTCGACGAGATCGAGGCGCGCACCGGGATACGAATCGACGTGATCTCGGGCGAGGAGGAAGCGCGCCTGGCGTACGTCGCGGCCAAGGCTGGCCTCGGACTCGCCAGCGGCTCGCTGGTGATATTCGACACCGGCGGCGGCAGCAGCCAGTTCACGTTCGGCCGCGACTCGGACGTGGTGGAGCGCTTCAGCGTCGATGTCGGCGCGGTGCGCTACACGGAGCGATTCAGGCTGGACCAGGCCGTGTCGGCCGACGTTCTGCAGGACGCCATCGCGGCGATTTCACGCGACCTGTCGCGGCTCGACGGCCGCGCGTCGCCCGACGCGCTGGCCGCGATGGGCGGCGCCACGACGAACATTGCCGCGGTCAGGCACGGACTCGCCCGGTACGACCCGGACGTCGTGCAGGGCACGGTGCTCGATCGAGCGGAGATCGACCGGCAGATCGAGCTTTACCGCTCGATGGATGCCGACGCCCGCCGCGGGATCGTCGGACTGCAGCCGAAGCGCGCCGAAGTCATCCTGGCCGGTGCGTGCATCATCCGGACCGTGATGGAGAAGCTGGGGAAGACGACGCTGACCGTCAGCGACCGGGGCTTGCGCCACGGCGTGATGGCGGAGCGCTTTGGATCATGAACAGGAGCACAAGATGGCCACGAAGAAGACCGCCCGGAAGACAACGGCCCAGATGCTCTCCCGCGAGCAGATCGCCGAGGTCATGACGATCCTCAAGGACGTCAACAGCGTGGAGCTGAAGCTCGTCGCGCCGGCAGACAAGCACCGCGCGACCATCGGCAAGCTCGGCCTCGACCCGATCGAGGCGGAAGTGCGACAGGTCTACTTCTTCGACACGCCCAACCTCGACCTGAACAAGGCGGGCCTGGTCGTGCGCGCCAGGCGCATTGCCGGTGGCGCGGCGATACCGTCGTCAAGCTGCGACCGGTCGACCCGGCCATGATCAGCAAGGAGCTGCGTCGCTCGGAGAGCTTCAAGACCGAAGTCGATGTGGTCCCTGACGGGTTCGTCTGCTCAGGATCGTTCAAGGGACGCTGCACGGCCCAGGAAGTAAGGGACACGGTCGCCGGCAAGATGCCACTGGACCGGCTGTTCTCCAAGGAGCAGCGCGCCTTTTTCAAGGCTCATGCGCCGAAGGGAATCGAGCTCCGTTCCCTTGCGACCTTCGGGCCGACGTTCGTGCTCAAGGTGCGCGTGTGGGTGAAGCAGCTCGATCGCCGGCTCGTGCTCGAGCTCTGGCTGTTTCCGGACGGATCCCGCAACATGGAAATCTCGACCAAGGCCACGCCGTCCGAAGCCTTCCAGTTCACGGCAGAGTTCAAGAAATACCTTGCGGACACCGGCATCGAGTTGACCGGAAACCAGCAGACCAAGACCCGCGCTGCCATGCAGTTCTTTGCGCCCGAGGTTCGCAAGCAGGCAGCGAAGAGCAAATCGCCGCGCAAGACACGCAAGGCCTGAGCCGTCGACTACGGCGCGTCCCCGGCGGCGACCGCCTCTATCTGCTCGAGCAGCGGATGCACGTGGCGGCCAGCGGGACGGATCAAGTAGAGCATCTCGCTCAGCTCAGGCACTCGACCAGCGCTTTGCAGCCCGAACTGCATGGCGACGTCGGACTCGATCACCGTCGGCACGCAGGCGATGCCGAAGCCGCGCTGTGCGAGCACCTTTGCCAGGGCACTGTCGTCGCAGCGCGCGACGACGCGCGGCGTGAGTCCGCGCTCGGCGAGCCAGGCGTCCAGCGCAATGCTCAGCGGTGATTCGGCCGACCTGGCGATCAACGGTGCGCCATCGAGGCAGGCGGGAAAGTCCCCGCTCAGCGCCATGCGTACGTGCGGCGCCGCGACGAAGCTCAGGCCCGACTTGAGCATCAGGCGCCCGCGCATCGAGCGTGCCAGGTTCGGCGGCATGGGCTGGTCCGCAAGCACCGCGTCGAGCCGATGCGCAGCGAGCCCTCCAAGCAGTCCGGTGATCGTCCCTTCGACGCAATCAAGCTCGATGCGGTCGCGGTGGCGCTCGAGCAGTGGCGCCAGGACGCGCGCGGTCAGCAGCTTCGGCACGCTGTCCGTGACACCGAGACGCAGCGCCAGGCGGCGCGGTTCGGCGCGGCCGGCCATCACGCGACCGAGTTCCGTGCCGAGTGCGAAGATCGACTCCGCATAGTCGCGCGCCACTTCGCCGTCGGGCGTCAGCACCAGGCGCCGGCCCGCCCGTTCAAGCAGCGTCCGACCGAGCGATTGCTCCAACTCGCGTACCTGCGAGCTCAAGGTCTGCGGCGCAAGGTGCAGGCGGCGCGCGGCGCCCGTCAGCGAGCCCTCGCGCGCGACCTCGTGGAAGTAGTGCAGGTGCTTGAAATTGATGCGTGCCGACAGTCGTGTATTCATCAGGTTTTCTCGAAGTCTGATGTATTTATTTTCTCATTTATTCTGGTTCTCGTGGCCCGTAGCATCGACCGGCAACTCAACGGAGGAAACGCCATGAAGATCGACGTCCATGCCCGCCGCTTCACGCTGACCGAATCACTGCGCAATGCGGTCCACCGCGAGATCGCCCGCCTGAACCAGGCGCTTGGCGCCGGTATCACCCGGGTATCGGTGCGGCTGTTCGACGTGAACGGCCACCGCGGTGGCCCGGACAAGGGCTGCCTCGTGCACGCGCAGTTCACCGACGGCACCTCGATCATCGGCAGCGACGTGGACGCCGACCTGTACCGCTCGGTGCCGGCCGCGTTCGAGAAGGTGATGCTCAGCCGGCGCATGGACCGCGCGCGCCGCCACACGCTGCGGCGGCGCGCCCCGCGGGCGCAGCTGAACCCCGCCTGAGGAGCGCAGCCGGCGCTGGCGCGCCACGGCCGATGGCAGGCACCATCGGCCGATGGCCGACGTCGAACACCACGCCCACGATCCCGCGCCTGCGGAACCTGCGCCGGAACTACTCGTGGGCGGCAGCGCCGCCTACGCCTGCATGTGGCGCCTGGTGCGACAGGCCCGGTCCGCGGTCGAGCTCGAGACCTACATCTACGAGACCGGTGCGGTCGGCGACCGGTTCCTCGCCGAACTGACCGACGCGGCGCGCCGCGGAGTCCGCGTGCGAGTGCTGGTGGACGCGTACGGCTCGGACACGCTGCCCCAGGGCTACTTCGCGCCGTTGCTCGCGGCCGGCGGCGAACTGCGCTGGTTCAACCCGAAGCGACTGTTGCGGATCAGCTTCCGCAACCACCGCAAGTTGCTCCGTGCAGACGGTGAGGCCGTGGTCGGCGGACTCAACATCGCCGATGCCTACGACGGCGACGGCCTCCAGGGCGGCTGGCGGGACTTTGCCGTACGCGTGGACGGGCCGGTCGTGGACGCGCTCGCCGAGAGCTTCGCCCGCATGTGGGACCTGTCCGCCTTTGGTCGCCGCGAGTTGGGCGGTTTCTGGCGCACGGGACGCCGGCTCACCACTGCCGCACGGGGGCAACCCGAGTTGCTGCTCTCCGGACCGGGCTGCCCCACGGCCGAGCTGCGCCGGCGGATGCTGTTCGACATACGCACCGCACGTCGGATGCTGGCCTGGGCCGCGTACTTCCTGCCGTCGCGGCGCATCGGCGCCGCGATCCGGGACATCGCGCGGCGTGGCGAGGCCGAGATCATGCTCGGTGAACGTAGCGACGTGCCGGTCTCGCTGTGGGCCAGCGAGCGGCTGTTCGCGCGCTTCCTGCAGGCTGGAGTCGGGATCCATCGTTACCGGCCGCAGATCGTGCACGCGAAGGCCGTGGTGCTCGACGACGTGGTGTACGTGGGCTCGAGCAACCTCGACGTGCGCAGCCTGCTCATCAACTATGAGCTGCTGCTGCGAATACCGTCCGCTGCGCTCGCGGCCCGGCTGCGTGCCGAATTCGAGACCGACCGCCTGCATGCCGACACGCTCGATCCG
This sequence comes from uncultured Gammaproteobacteria bacterium, assembly GCA_963776815.1. Classification (GTDB taxonomy): domain Bacteria; phylum Pseudomonadota; class Gammaproteobacteria; order Steroidobacterales; family Steroidobacteraceae; genus RPQJ01. Next base: position 363,615 of record CAVZNZ010000012.1, on the reverse strand, counting down.
GTGCGTTGGCGGCGCAGGCGCCGCTGGTGGCAGTCGTTGCGTTCGTATATCGCGTACCAGCTGCTGGCGCGACTGGACCCGTACCTCGCCGCACGCAGCCTGCGGTCGCTGCGCTAGCGCGCGGCGCGAACGGTCAGCCGCTCGACGCGAAGGTGAGCGGGGCCGTCGGGCCGAGCGGCAGACCCGTGAAGTACCACACGACCAGCAGCGCGCTCCACGCGATGCCGAGCGCCAGCGAGTACGGCACCATGAGCGAGATCAGCGTGCCCAGACCGGCGGCGGGCCGGTACCGCTGCAGCGCGGCGAGCACGATCAGCATGTAGGAATTGAGCGGCGTGACGATGTTCACCACGGAGTCGCCGATGCGGTAGGCCGCCGTCGTGAGCTCGGGGCTCATCCCGACGATCATGAACATCGGCACGAAGATCGGCGCCAGCACGCCGAACTTCGAGAGCATGCCGCTCATCGCGAAGTCGCCGAGCACGACGACCAGCACGAACAGCATGATCAGCAGCGGGATCGGCAGCGCCGCGTCGAACAGCAGCGAGCCGCCCGCGTAGGCGAGCATGCGATCCATCTGCGAGTACGCGAAGTAATTCACGAACTGCGCGAGGAAGAACAGGATCACGAGCACCGGCACGATCGAGCGGATGCCGTGGTTCAGCGCCGCCACGAAGTCCGCCTGCGACCGCAGCGTGCCGGTCATGCGGCCGTAGACCATTCCGGGCAGCAGGAACGACAGCAGGATCATCGGCACGATGACCTGCGACCAGCGCGGCCCCGGTCCCTCGACGAGCCGCCCTGGCGCTGCGGCTGCAACGACCGAGAGCGGCTCGCGCGCAAGCACCGTCGCGCCTTGCGCCGCCGGAGTGCCCGCCGGAGCGACCTCGACCGGCTGCTGCACGAGCACCCGCCCGTTCGCGAGCGTCGGCTGCCCCGGACCGTGCAGCGGCGAGCCCGGCATCCAGATGAGCGCCGCGAACACGGCGAGCACCGCGGCCATGGTGGCGAGCGACCACTTGAGCGCACGCCGCTCGGCCGGCGCGAGCGTCATGTCGGCAAGCTCGCCACTGCCGTCCACCCGCGCGTCGCCCGGGTGCATCCGGGCCAGCCTCGGCTCGACGACGCGATCCGTCACCCACCAGCCGACCGCGGTCACGACGAACGCCGAGACGATCTTGAAGTAGATAGTTGTGCAGGATGGTCACCGAGTACGCCGGATCGATGACGTGCGCGGCCTCCTGCGCGAAGCCCGTGAGGACGCCATCCCCGCCCGTCGGGAACAGGCCACCGCCGAAACCACCTGCGACGCCGCAGAAAGCGGCCGCGAGCCCCGCGACCGGATGCCTTCCCGCCGCGAGGTACAGCGCCGCGGCGAGCGGCGGCAGGATCACGTATCCCGCGTCGCTCGCGATCGAGCTGTTGGCACCGAGAAACACGATCACGGGCGTGAGCAGGCGCGCGGGCGTCACGAATGCGAGCTGCCGCATCAGCGCCGAGAATAGGCCGAACTTCTCGGCCAGCCCGATGCCGAGCATGGACACGAACACGAGCGGCAGCGCCGGCATCGTTGCGAAGTTGCGCAGCATCGAGGAGAACATGAAGTACAGCCCCTCGGCGGTGAGGAGGCTCCGTGGCTCGATCGCCGCGCCGGCCGCGACCAGCGAGACGCTCACGCCCTCGGGCCCGGTCACGGCACCGGCTTGACGGCTGCACGCTCCACCCGAGCGCGGCACCAATCGCGGAACCCAGCACCACGAAGAAGGCGAGCCAGCGGAACAGGATCGGCGGCTCGGGCAGCTTGTTGCCGAGCCGCTCGATCAGGTCGAGCAGCGACGCGCGGGAGCGATCGGACATCGGGGTGTTATCTAGTGATCGTTGGCCCAGACGGATCGCTTCGCGGCGACGACGGGCGCGGATTCACAGGCCGAACGCGTGGCGGTGGCGCCAGGCCACGATCATTCGGCGGCGCAGACCGTTGTCATTGCCGCGCCGAGACAATCAGACGTCGAGGTTCGTCGCCGACAGTGCGTTGCGCTCGATGAACTCGCGGCGCGGCTCGACCTGGTCGCCCATCAGCGTGGAGAAGATTTCATCTGCGCCGAGCGCATCCTCGATCTTCACCTGCACCAGGCGCCGCGTCTGCGGATTGATCGTCGTGTCCCAGAGCTGCCCCGGGTTCATCTCTCCAAGCCCCTTGTAGCGCTGGATCGACTGACCCTTGCGCGCCTGGTCGAGCATCCACATCAGTGCGTCGCGGAACGAGCTGACTTCCTCGCGCGCGTCGTTCTTCCTGACGTACGCGCCGGGGCCGAAGAGCCCGACGAGCGTGCGCGACAGCTCGCTGATGCGGCGGTACTCGCCGGTGCCGAAGAATTCGCGGTGCAGGTGCTTCTCGACCGTGACGCCATGCTCGCTGCGGCTCACGACCAGGTGCGGTGGCGAGCCCGGCTGCAACGTGACGGCATAGCGACGGCCGGCCGGCTGTCCCGCATTCAGCAGCACTTCGAGCTGCGAGCCCCACGCGGCAAGCTTGTCCGGATCCTCGCGATCAGCGGGCGTGAGCTCCGGCACGTGCAGCATCTGCTCGAGCACGTGCAGGTCGTAGCGTCGCGGCGAGCGGCGTGCCGCCGTCTGGAATTCCATGTAGCGGCGGGCCAGTGTCTCGAGCGCGCTGGCCGGCATTGGTTGGGCGTCGGCCGCGACGAACAGCTCCGTGTCCTCGAGTGCCGAGCGCAGCAGCAGCGCATTCAGCTCGGCATCGTCCTTGATGTAGGTTTCGGTCTTGCCCTTCTTGACCTTATAAAGTGGCGGCTGGGCAATATAAATATGCCCTCGTTCGATCAAGAGTGGGATTTGCCTATAGAAAAACGTCAGCAACAAGCGTACGGATGTGGGATCCATCGACATCCGCATCGGTCATGATGATGACGCGGTGATAGCGCAGCTTCGCGATGTCGAAGTCGTCCTTGCCGATGCCGCAGCCGAGCGCCGTGATCAGCGTGCCGACTTCGGCGGACGACAGCATCTTGTCGAAGCGGGCCCGCTCGACGTTCAGGATCTTGCCCTTCAGCGGCAGGATCGCCTGGGTGCGCCGATCACGGCCCTGCTTGGCGGAGCCGCCTGCGGAATCGCCCTCGACGATGAAGAGCTCTGAAAGCGCCGGGTCTTTCTCCTGGCAGTCTGCGAGCTTGCCGGGCAGACCGGCGATATCGAGCGCGCCCTTGCGCCGCGTCAGCTCGCGCGCCTTGCGCGCTGCTTCACGAGCTCGCGCTGCGTCGATGATCTTGTTGACGATCGCCTTCGCCTGCGACGGATTCTCCATCAGGAATTCGCCGAGCTTCTCGGCAACGAGCGACTCGACGACGCCCTTCACTTCCGACGAGACCAGCTTGTCCTTCGTCTGCGACGAGAACTTCGGGTCAGGCAGCTTCACCGACAGCACGGCGGTCAGGCCCTCGCGCGAGTCGTCGCCGGTGGTCGGCACGCGGTCCTTCTTGCTGGCCAGCTCGCGCTCGATGTAGTCGTTCAGCGTGCGGGTCAGCGCGCCGCGGAATCCGGCCAGGTGCGTCCCGCCGTCCTTCTGCGGAATGTTGTTCGTGTAGCAGGACATCGTCTCTGCGTACGAATCGTTCCACTGCAGCGCCAGCTCGACGCCCATGCCGTCCTTTTCGCCGCGGAACCAGAAGATCGACTCGTGGACCGGCGTGCGGCTCCGGTTCAGGTAGCGCACGAATTCCCGGATGCCGCCCTCGTGATGGAAGCTCTCGCGGCGGTCGTCGCGCTCGTCGATCAACTCGATCCGGACGCCGGAATTCAGGAACGACAGCTCGCGCAGCCGCTTCTGCAGGATCTCGAACTCGAACTCGAGGTTCGTGAAAATCGTGTCGCTGGGCTTGAAGCGGATCACCGTGCCGCGCTTGTCGCTCGGTCCGTAGACCATCAGCGGCGCGACTGGCTCGCCCAGCCGGTATTCCTGCCGGTACTCCTGGCCGTCCCGGTACACCGTGAGCTGCAGGGTCTCGGATAGGGCGTTGACGACCGACACGCCGACGCCGTGCAGGCCGCCGGAGACCTTGTACGACGAGTCGTCGAACTTGCCGCCGGAGTGCAGCACCGTGAGGATCACCTCGGCCGCAGATCGGCCCTCCTCCGGATGGATATCCACAGGAATTCCACGGCCGTTGTCGGCGACCGTCACCGACTGGTCCTCGTGGATCTTTACCGTGACGTCGGTGCAGTAGCCCGCCAACGCCTCGTCGATGGCGTTGTCGACGACCTCGAAAACCATGTGGTGCAGCCCGGTGCCGTCATCGGTGTCACCGATGTACATTCCGGGGCGTTTTCGGACAGCGTCGAGGCCCTTTAAGACCTTGATTTTACTGGAGTCGTAGACGTCGGCGCCGCTCATGGAATACCTGGCGTAGAAGGACGCCGGATTATATCAGACGGGTCACGCAGCCGTGTTCCACGTGGAACCTCGGGCCTTCCGGAAGCCTGGCAAGCGCCGGATTCGCCGGGTCGAGCGCCGTGATGAAGAGCTGCGAAGGTAAGGTCAGGACCTCCGTCAGCAGGCGATCCAGGCTCCGGGAATCGAGCTCGGCCGCCGGGTCATCCACAAGTAGCGCCGCGACGCCGGACCCCTGCTCCGCGTCGCATTGCAGCTGCCCCAGCAGCATCGCCGCAGCGACCAGTTTCTGCTGCCCGCGCGACACCCGATCTCGCGCCGGATGACCGTCCACACGGACCAGGATATCCGCCCGATGCGGACCGCTGTGCGTCAGGCCTCGCTCACGATCGCGGGCCAGTGATGCGTCCAGCGACTCCTGCAGCGACCTGTCGGCGGACCAGCCACGAGTCAGGCCAAGATCGATCTCCAAGCCCAACAGCCGCTGGCCGGTGGCAGCGACTGCTGGACCCAGCCGCTCGACGTAGCGTTGCCGGTGATCAGCCACGACCTCCCCGGCTTCCAGCAGTTCCGGATCCCAGGCCTGCACCAACTGCGGCGCTTGCCCGGCCTTCAAGGCCGCGTTTCGCTGACGCAGCGCTCGCTGATAGCGTCGCCAGTGCTCCACGAAGTTTGGTTCCACGTGGAACACTCCCCAGTCGAGGTAGCGGCGCCGCTCCTGCGGCCCACCATCCACGAGCCGGTGTACCTCCGGGTCGATCGCCTGAACCGGCAATCGGGTCGCGAGTTCCGCCAACCCGGAAACCGGCCGCCCCGCATAACGAGCCTCGATTCCGTCGGCATCGACCCGCATTCCGATTGGCTGCGACATTCCGGCGGTATCGATCCGCCCGGTCAGCGTGAATTGCTTCGTGCCGGCCCGGACCAGCGTATCGCTGCGATTGGTACGAAAGGAGCGCCCACGACCCAGAAAGAAGATCGCCTCGAGCAAGCTGGTCTTGCCCGAGGCGTTCTGGCCGCTGACCAGGTTGCAGCGGCGGTCGAATTCGAGCTCGGCCCTTTCAACGCACCGGAAGTTCTCGATGCCGAGCCTCTGCAGGCTCATCGGGCTGCGACCATCCTCACAGCCTCATTGGCATCACGACGAACCGCGCACTCGGGTCCGTGCTCGATCGGATCAGGCAGCTGCTGTTGCCGTCGGTCAGGCCAACCTCGACGTCCGGACCGTCCGTAGCCGCCAGCGCGTCGAGCAGGTAGTTGACGTTGAAGCCGATCTCGAGCTCCGGGCCGTCATAGGCCACTTCCAGCTCCTCCTCGGCCTCCTCCTGCTCGGGGTTATGCGACTGGATGATCAGCGCCGCCGGCTTCACCGCAAAGCGGATCCCGCGGTACTTCTCGTTCGAGAGGATGGCTGCACGCTGCAGGGCCTGGCGCAGGTCTTCGCGAATGGCGGCAACGATCAGCGGTGGATTGTTCGGGATCACTCGGCCGTATTCCGGGAATCGCCCGTCGATCAGCTTCGAAGTGAATCGAATGTCGCCGATCTGGACGCGAACGTGGTTACTACCGATCGCGATTTCGAGCGTCTGGTCTTCGTTGCCAAGAATTCGCTGCAGCTCGAGCACGCCTTTGCGCGGCACGATCACCTGCTGGCCCGACTTTGCGCCTTCTGCCAGCTCAATCTCGCACAAAGCCAGACGATGGCCGTCAGTCGCGACAGATCGCAGCACTTTCGACGAAGTTTCGAGCAACATGCCGTTCAGGTAGTACCGAACGTCCTGCTGGGCCATCGAGAAATGGGTCTTTTCCAGCAGCCGCTTGAATTCCTTCTGCGGCACCTTGAGCGTCTGCTGCGCATTGATCTCGTCGACCGTCGGGAACTCGGACGCCGGCAACGTCGTGAGCGTGAAACGGCTCTTTCGGGCCCGGACCACCATGCGCTCGCCCTCGAGCGTCAGGTTGATCTCGACGCCATCGGGCAGCGCGCGACAGATGTCGAGCAGCTTGCGTCCAGGCACCGTCACTTCGCCGGCGCGCTGCACGTCCACTTCGGACGTTGCCACCAGTTCGACTTCGAGGTCCGTCGCCGTCACGGCGAGACGCCCGCCTTTCGCCGACAACAGCACGTTGGCGAGGATCGGCATCGTCTGCCGACGCTCGACGACGCCGATCACGGCCTGCAGGGGTCCAAGAATCGCTTCACGCTTCGCAATGATCTTCATCTGGATGCTTCCGGAAATAATTCTCTTATTAGATTTCTCTATTACTACTGTTATTAGCACGCCCGCAAGCGGTGCAGAACCCAGTTTTCCTCATGTGCCGCGACGACTTGCATCAAGTGCAAGCCTGCGTGCAACTCTAGCGCTCCCTGTCGGCAGCCTGTGGACGAAATGTGGAGGCCAGATCGTGCACGGTTTCTCCACAGGCAGGCCACATCAACCTGCCAGGGTTCTCAACAGGTTCTGGTAGTCCTCGTTCATCCGCGTTTGCGACGTCCGCAGCTCCTTGATGACGCGACACGCGTGCAGCACCGTCGTGTGATCGCGGCCGCCGAACGCGTCGCCGATCTCGGGCAGGCTGTGATTGGTCAGTTCCTTCGCGAGCGCCATCGCGACCTGGCGTGGTCGCGTGATCGAGCGACTGCGGCGCTTCGACAGCAGGTCCGCGACGCGGATCTTGAAATACTCCGCGACGGTCTTCTGGATGTTCTCGATCGTGACCAGCCGTTCCTGCAGCGCCAGCAGGTCCTTCAACGCTTCCTTCGCGAAATCCAGCGTAATCGGCCGGCCGGTGAACTGCGAGTTCGCGATCACGCGACGCAGCGCGCCCTCGAGTTCGCGCACGTTCGAGCGGATCCGCTTCGCGACGAAGAACGCGACTTCTTCCGGCAGCTCCACGCCGGCCGCCGAGCCCTTGCTCATCAGGATCGCCACGCAGGTCTCGAGCTCCGGCGGCTCGATCGCCACCGTCAGGCCCCAGCCGAAGCGCGACTTAAGCCTCTCCTCGAGCCCCTCGACCTCTTTCGGGTAGCGATCGCAGGTGAGGATCACCTGCTGCTGTCCTTCGAGCAGTGCGTTGAACGTGTGGAAGAACTCTTCCTGCGAACGTTCCTTGCCGGCGAAGAACTGGATGTCGTCGATCAGCAGCGCGTCGAGCGATCGGTACGCCGTCTTGAACTCGTTGATCGTGTTGTGCTGCAGCGCGCGGACCATGTCGCCGACGAAGCGCTCCGAGTGCACGTACGAGATCTTCGCGTCCTTGTTGCGGGCGCGGATGTGGTTGCCGATCGCGTGCATCAGGTGCGTCTTGCCGAGGCCGACGCCACCGTAGATGAACAGCGGGTTGTAGGCGCGGCCTGGATTCTCGGCGACCTGCATCGCTGCCGCGCGCGCGAGCTGATTGCTCTTGCCCTCGACGAAATTCACGAACGTGAAGTCGGGATTCAGCCGGCCGCCGATCTGCGGCAGGGCCTGTTCGGTCTTCAGTCGCAGATCCGGACCGCGTGCCGCCGGTGCGGCCGCAACCTCGGCCCGCCGGGAGCCGACCTCGACGATCACGTCGGGCGCCGGTGCCGGCACGAGTTCATCGACGAGCTCGCTGATGCGGCTCGCGCAGTTCTGGTTGACCCAGTCGACGACGTAGCGGTTCGGGGCGAGCAGGTGCAGCCGACCGCCAGCCTCGACGGCCTGCAGCGGACGGATCCAGGTGTTGAAGTGCTGGGCCGGCAGTTCCTCTTCGAGGCGGCGCAGGCATTGATTCCAGAGCGTCGTTTCCACGACCGGCGGCCTCGAAGGTGTCGGCGAAAGCGGGCAAAAGCAGGAAGGGGGCGCGAGTGTATACCGGCCTGCAGCCTGTGGATATCTTGCGGCGCGGCGTGGAGCCCGGCGGAATGACGCTGCTCTGGAAGTTGACGGTGACCGTCCGCGTCAGTATCCTTTCCGGCTCTTTTGACTGACCCTGGCTTGTCACGGAGCCGCACATGAAGCGCACATTCCAACCGAGCAACCTCCATCGCAAGAGGACCCACGGTTTCCGTGCGCGCATGGCCACCAAGGGCGGGCGCCTCGTCCTGGCCCGCCGTCGCGCCAAGGGCCGCAAGCGCCTGTCGGTCTGACCACCGGGCCCTCACGTCCCGGCTCGCTGCCCGCCGGCGCCAGTTACCCGCGGGCGCGCCGTCTCACCGACAAGCCGCAGTTCGATGCCGTCCATCGTGCCGGCATTCGCTCATCGGACCCCCTGTTCATGGTGATCGCCCGGCCGAATGACCTCGGCCACGCCCGGCTCGGCCTCGCGGTCGGAGTCAAGGCGGCCGGCAATGCCGTGAACCGGAACCGGATCAAGCGGGTGGTGCGCGAGGCGTTCCGCCGCCGCCAGCAGGAGTTGCCGTCCGTGGACATGGTCGTGAATGCGCGCCCGGCCGCCGGCAAGGCCACGAACAGCCAGATTGACGCCAGCGTGTCGGCGCTCTGGGCTAGGATCCGCGAACGATGCGCACGCTCCTGATCGGCCTGATTCAGCTGTACCGGTGGTTCGTGAGCCCGCTGCTCGGTCCGAACTGCCGCTTCCATCCCACCTGTTCCTGCTACGCGCAGGAGTCGCTGCAGCGTCACGGTGCCGTGCGAGGCTCGTGGCTCGCGGTGCGTCGCATCGGACGGTGTCACCCGTGGCACCCCGGTGGCTACGACCCGGTGCCGGACACCCTGCCGCCTCTATTCAAGCGAACGTCCCATGGATAACCCGCGTCTGTTTCTCTGGATCGGTGTGGCGCTGCTGCTGTGGATGAACGTCATCCAGTGGAACCGCGACTACGGTGCGCCCGCGGCGACGGCATCCGCCCCGGCAGCAACGACCGGGACTACCGGATCGGCGGCGCCAGCCACGCCGGCTGGCCAGTTGCCGGCCCTGCCGACCCAGCAGAGCCAGGCGGCAGCGCCCGCGGCGGCTGCGGCACCAACCACCACAGCCAGCACCACGGCTCCGACGGCTGACGCACAGGCGCCGGTCGTGCGCGTCGTGACCGACGTGCTCGACATGGACGTGAGCCTGCAGGGCGGAGCGCTCGTCCGCGCGGACCTGCTCAAGTATCCGCAGGCCAAGACGAAGGACAGCCCGCCGGTCCGGCTGCTGACGACCTCGGAAGCGACCTACCAGGTGGCGCGCAGCGGGCTGCGTAGCACCGGCGGCGGCGCCGAGCCCACGCACCTCGCGACCTTCGCCTCGGCGGCGCAGGAGTACCGGCTCGCCCCCGGCGCGCAGGAACTGCGTGTGCCGCTCACGTGGACGGACGACCAGGGCCTCACGGTCACCAAGACGTTCGTGTTCAAGCCCGGCCGCTACGACGTCGAGATCGTCTACGACGTGCAGAACGCGTCGGCGAAGAACTGGGAGGCCGCCTCCTACGTGCAGTTGGCCCGCCACGTTTACTCGCAGAAGCGCTCGATGTTCGACGTGGAGAGCTACGCCTACCGCGGCCCGGCGATCTACGACGGCCAGAAGTACCGCAAGCTCGACGTGACCGACGAGGATGACGCGAAGTTCGCCGCGGCGTTCGCGGGCGGCTGGATGGCCGAGATGCAGCATCACTTCGTGACCGCTGCGGTGCCGCCGGTGAAGGAGACGTTCGACTACACGCTCGGCATGGAAGGCCCGCACTCGGTGATGAGCTTCCGCGGCCCGCTGAAGACCGTTCCGGCCGGCACGACCGGGCAGTTCAGCGAGAAGGTCTTCGTCGGCCCGAAGCTGCAGGAGCAGTTGAAGACCGTCGGCCCGCGCCTCGAGCTGACGGCGGACTACGGCAAGCTCACGATCCTCGCGCAGCCGCTGTTCTGGCTGCTGGAGCAGGTGCACAAGGTCGTCGGCAACTGGGGCTGGTCGATCATCATCGTCACGATCCTGCTGAAGCTGCTGTTCTACAAGCTGACCGAGACCAGCGGCCGCTCGATGGCCAAGATGCGCACGATCTCGCCGCGCATCAAGAGCATCCAGGAGCGCTACAAGGACGACCGCGAGCAGCTCGCGAAGCAGATGATGGAGCTGTACAAGCGCGAGAAGATCAACCCGGTCGCGGGCTGCCTGCCGATCGTCGTGCAGATCCCGGTGTTCCTCGCGTTCTACTGGGTGCTGCTCGAGAGCGTCGAGATGCGCCAGGCGCCGTGGATGCTGTGGATCCAGGACCTCTCGTCGCAAGGACCCGTTCTTCATCCTGCCGGTGCTGATGGGCGTGGCGATGTTCGGCCAGTTCAAGCTCAATCCGCCGCCGCCCGATCCGATGCAGGCGAAGGTGTTCGCGTTCATGCCGCTGATCATGACCGTGATGATGGCGTGGTTCCCGGCCGGCCTGCTGCTGTACTGGACCACGAACACGCTGCTGTCGATCGCGCAGCAGTGGAACATCAACCGCATCGTCGAGCGCGAGGCGAAGACGTAGGGACATGCTGGACATTCGTCGCATTTCCGCGAATATGCCGGCACGAAATCAGAATGCCCCGTTTCCGATACGATCGCCGCGATCTCCACGGCTCCGGGCCGCGGTGGCATCGGCATCGTCCGGTTGTCCGGGTCCGGATGCGCCTCGATTGCGCAGGCGTTGATCGGTGAGCTTCCACCGGCCCGCCACGCGGCGCTGCGCCCGTTCCTCGACGCAAACGGCGAGCCCCTCGACCAGGGCCTGGCACTTTACTTCCCCGCGCCGAACTCGCTCACCGGCGAGGACGTGCTCGAACTGCACGCGCCACGGCGGTCCCGTCGTGCTCGACCTGCTGTTGCGGCGCGCACTCGACGCTCGGTGCGCGGCTCGCCGAGCCAGGCGAATTCACCCAGCGCGCATTCCTGAACGGCAAGCTCGACCTCGCCCAGGCCGAGGCCGTGGCCGACCTGATCGAGAGCGGCTCGGCCCAGGCGGCGAAGGCGGCGCTGCGTTCGCTGCAGGGCGAGTTCTCCGCGCAGGTCCACGACCTGACGGAAGCACTGCTGCAGCTGCGGATGTGGGTCGAGGCCGCGATCGACTTCCCGGAGGAGGAGATCGACTTCCTCGCAGACCGGGCGCTCGGCGAGCGGATGGAGGACATCCGCCGGCGCTTCGCGGAGCTCGGCGAGGCAGCGCGGCAGGGCGCGCTGCTGCGCGACGGCCTCACGCTCGTGATCGCGGGCCGGCCGAACGCCGGCAAGTCGAGCCTGCTGAATCGCCTTGCAGGCTACGACGCGGCGATCGTCACGCCGATCCCCGGCACGACGCGCGACGTGCTGCGCGAGCGCATCGAGATCGACGGCCTGCCGCTGCACATCCTCGACACCGCGGGCCTGCGCGAGTCGCCGGACGAGGTGGAGGCGGAGGGCATCCGTCGCGCACATCTCGAGATCGAACGCGCCGACCGCGTGCTGTTCGTCGTGGATGCGTCGGATGCGAAAGCGGTGGCGGCGATCGACGCGGATCTTGCCGCGCTGCCGACGTCGGCGCCGCGTACCGTCGTGATGAACAAGGTCGATCGCGTCGGTGGCGAGGCACGGGTCGACGCCGGTGATCGCGACATCGTGTGGCTGAGCGCCGCGAACGGCACCGGGTTCGACCTGTTGCGGGCACATCTCAAGGATTGCGTGGGCTTCCATCCGGCCGGGACGGGCGCACTGTCCGCGCGCGCCCGTCACCTCGATGCATTGCGGCGGGCGAGGGCGCACGTCGAAGAGGCGCATCGGCTGCTGGTCGAGCGCCATGCCGGCGAACTGGTGGCGCAGGAACTGACGGATGCGCAGCGCGCGCTCGGCGAGATCACCGGCGAGGTCTCGAGCGACGACCTGCTCGGGCGGATCTTCGGCAGCTTCTGCATCGGCAAGTAGCGGCTGTAGACGCGCCCCGCGCCGGCCAGTAGTCTCGTTTCCCCCTCTTACCCAATACGGGCCGCGGATTCGCCGCGGCGACAGGCCATGAAACAGCTTTCCGGCGCCGATTCGATGTTCCTGCAGTTCGAGCACGGCAACAATTTCATGCACGTGGCCTCGCTCGCGATCTACGACCCGTCGACGGCCCCGGGCGGCGGCGTGCGCTTCAAGGACATCCTGAAGTTCTTCGCCTCGCGGCTCGAGCAGTTCCCGCAGTTCCGCCGCCGGCTGGTCACGGTGCCGCTGTCGCTCGACCGCCCGTACTGGATCGAAGACCCGAGCTTCGACGTCGAATTCCACGTGCGCCACGTCGCGCTGCCGCATCCCGGCGACTGGCGCCAGCTCTGCATCCAGGTGGCGCGCATCCACTCGCGGCCGCTGGACCGCAGCAAGCCGCTGTGGGAGGCCTACGTGATCGAGGGCCTGCACAACATCGCGGGCGTGCCGAAGGGCAGCTTCGCGCTGTACACCAAGATGCACCACGCGATCATCGACGGTGAGTCCGGCACCGAGCTGCTGAAGGCGCTGCACTCGATCAACCCGGAGCCGATCGACTTCGGCGACGAGGGCGACCAGCCGCGCTACCACGCCGACCGCGAGCCCACCGCGGTCGAGCTGTACTCGCGCGCGCTGGTGCACAACGTCGAGCGCATCCCGGGGCTCGCGAAGTTCACCGTCGGCACGGCGCGGCGGCTCGCGACGCTGGGGCCGGTGCGATCTCGAAGGCCGCCAGCGAGGGCACTGGCCAACCTCGGCAAGCTGCGCAGCCTTGCGTCGGGCGACCTCGGCTCATTGATGGGCATGATGCCGCCGCAGACACGCTTCAGCGGCGATGTATCTGCGCATCGCGTGTTCGAGGCCGTCGGCCTGCCGCTCGCCGAGTTCAAGCAGGTCCGCGCGCACGTGGCCGACGTCACGATCAACGACATGTTCCTCTGCATCGTCGGCGGCGCACTGCGCCGCTACCTGAAGAGCAAGCGCGAGCTGCCGGAAGCCTCGATGGCGGCGATGATCCCGATGACGCTGCGCGGCACCGACAAGGGCGGTGACGTCGGCAACCAGGTCGGCTTCACCGTGATGTCGGTGGCCACCGACATCGAGGACCCGGTCGAACGGCTGCTCGCGATCCGCGACGGTGCGAAGACCTCGAAGCGGGTCACCGACGCGATCGGCAAGGAACTCGCCCGCGACCTGCTCGAGTTCATGCCGAACCTCATCTCCCAGACGATCACGCGCTACGTGCAGCCGCCGCGGATCGGGTTGATCGTCTCGAACGTGCGCGGCCCCGACGTGCCGCTCTACATGGCGGGCGCACGGCTCGTGAACTACGCGCCGATCAGCATCGCCACCAACGGCATGGGCCTCAACGTGACGGGCTTCAGCTACGCCGGAACCATGTGGATCTGCGCGGTCTCGTGCCGCGAGATGCTGCCGGACCCGGCGTTCTTCGCAACCTGTCTCAGGGAGAGCTTCGAGGACCTGAAGCGGGCCGCGGCGCGCGTCACGACGGTCGAGCACCCGAAGCCCGTGCCGCGACTGCCGGGCACCACGGCGCGCAACGCAGCGAAGAAAGCTGCGAGAAAGGCCGCGAAGAAGCCGCGGGCGCGCAAGCCACGCGTTCGGCGCGCGAAGGCAAGCTGACCGCCGGGTTGCGGCGGGACTGCAGCGATGCCACGCACGCGCGACGTGATGTCGGCGCGGGATCGAGCGGCGCTGCAGGCGCTGTTCGGCGACCCGGTGGACGACGTCGAGATCATCGAGCACTCGTGGTACGCGCGGCTGCATCTCGGCGCGGCAGCCACGACGCGGCGCAACCGCATCCTGCTGGCCGGGTCGGCCCGGGATTTTCTCGCGAACCCCGAGCTGGTGCTGCATGAATACTTCCACGTGCTGCGACAGTGGAATCGCGGGCGGATGAGCCGGCGGAGCTACCTGGCCGAGTGGATCCGGCGCGGCTACCGGGGCAACCGGTATGAGCGGCAGGCGCGCCGTTTCGTGACGCTGCGGCTCGCGGCCTTCGAAAAGCTGCTGCGCGGCTGAACCCGTACAATGGGCGCCCTTTCGAGATGCGGCCATGCGCTTCGCCGAACAGTTTGACGTCATTGTCGTGGGCGGCGGTCACGCCGGTACCGAGGCAGCGCTCGCTGCTGCGCGGATGGGCTGTCGCACGCTGCTCGTCACGCAGAGCATCGAGTCGCTGGGGCAGATGAGCTGCAATCCCGCGATCGGCGGGATCGGCAAGGGCCACCTGGTGCGCGAGATCGACGCGCTTGGTGGCGCGATGGCCCGGGCGGCTGATCGCGCCGGCATCCATTTCCGCACGTTGAATGCGAGCAAGGGCCCGGCCGTGCGCGCCACGCGGGCGCAGGCGGACCGGCAGCTCTACAAGCGCGCCGTGCGCAGCCTGCTCGAGAACCAGCCGAACCTGAGCCTGTACCAGCAGGAAGTCGCGGATCTGCGCGTCGAGGGCGGCCGCGTTACCGGCGTCGTCACGCAGGTGGGCGTCGAGTTCACGGCGCGCGCGGTCGTGCTGACCGTCGGCACGTTCCTCGGTGGCCGCATCCACGTCGGCCTCGACCAGTATGCGGGCGGTCGCGCGGGAGATCCGCCGTCGAACCGGCTTGCAGAACGGCTGCGGGCCCTGCCATTCCGGGTCGGGCGCCTGAAGACCGGCACGCCGCCGCGGATCGACGGCCGCAGCATCGACTATGCGGGGCTCACCGTGCAGCACGGCGACGAGCCGCGGCCGGTGTTCTCGTTCCTCGGCCGGCGGCACGAACACCCGCGGCAGGTGCCCTGCCACATCACGGCGACCAACGAGCGCACGCACGAGATCATCCGCGCCGGGACCGACCGGTCGCCGATGTTCACCGGCGTGATCGAGGGTGTCGGCCCGCGCTATTGCCCGTCGGTCGAGGACAAGGTCGTGCGCTTCGCCGAGCGCGAGCTCGCACCAGGTCTTCATCGAGCCCGAGGGCCTCGACACGCACGAGGTGTACCCGAACGGCATCTCGACCAGCCTGCCGTTCGACGTGCAGTACGCGTTCGTCCGCAGCATCCGCGGCTTCGAGAACGCGCACATCACGCGGCCCGGCTACGCGATCGAGTACGACTTCTTCGATCCGCGCGACCTCGAGCCGACGCTCGCGACGAAGTGCGTGCAAGGCCTGTACTTCGCCGGGCAGATCAACGGCACGACGGGTTACGAAGAAGCGGCGGCCCAGGGACTCGTTGCCGGCGTCAACGCCGCGCTCGACGTCCAGGGCCGCGAGCCATGGTGGCCGCGCCGCAGCGAGGCCTACATCGGCGTGCTGATCGACGACCTGATCACCCGCGGCGCGCCCGAGCCGTACCGGATGTTCACGAGCCGCGCCGAGTATCGGCTGAGCCTGCGCGAGGACAACGCCGACCTGCGGCTCACGCCGCGAGGCCGTGAACTCGGGCTGGTGGACGACGAGCGCTGGGCGTTCTTCGAGCGCAAGCGTGCGGCCGTGGACGCGGAACTCGCGCGGCTGCAAGTCCACGTGGGTGCGCCCTGGCACGGACGATGGCGCGCGGGCCGAGGCTCGATTCGGCGCGCTGGCCCGCGAGCAGCGCGCGTTCGACCTGCTGCGTCGTCCGGAGGTCTGCTACGAGTCGCTGGCCGAAGTCATCGGTCCGGGCGACGGCGACTGGCGCGACGACGAGCGACTCGCGTCACAGGTGGCGCTGCAGGTCGACGTGCAGGCCAAGTACACCGGCTACATCGATCGCCAGCAGGACGAGATCGAGCGGCAGCGTCGCAACGAAGACACGCTGCTGCCCGCGGACCTCGACTACGCGGCCGTGCGCGGCCTGTCGAACGAGGTCCGGCAACGGCTCGTCGAGCATCGGCCGGCCACGCTCGGCCAGGCGGCGCGCATCCCTGGCATCACGCCGGCGGCGGTGTCGCTGCTGCTGATCCACCTGAAGCGGCGTGAGCTCGCCACGCCGCGCCAACCGCGGACGCGACGCGGCGCCTGAGACCCTCACCCAGTGAACAACAAGATCTTGAACACATCCGTTACCGCCTGGCGCGCCGCCTGGGTTGCCGTCGCACTGCTCGGGCTCGCCGCCTGTGACCGCGGCGACAAGCACGCGCAGCAGGCCGCGTCCGAGCCCGCCACCAAGGCCGACACCACGACGCTGAAGCGCGGCAACGGTCCCGAGCCCGACACACTCGACCCGCAGCGCGCCCGCACGGACGGGGCGTTCAACATCCTGCGCGACGTGTTCGAGGGTCTCACGGCCGTTGGTCCCGACGGCAGCGCGATACCGGCGGCGGCCACCGAGTGGACCGTCACGCCCGACGGCCTGCAGTACACGTTCAAGCTGCGCGAGGGACTGCGCTGGTCGAATGGCGATGCACTGGTCGCGGGCGACTATGTCGCGGGCATGCGCCGTCTCGTCGACCCGGCAACGGCGTCGCCCTACGCGCAGATCTTCGAGTCGGTCGTCAATGCGTCCGCGATCACCGCTGGCAAGAAGCCGGCGTCCGAGCTCGGCGTCAGCGCGCCCGACGATCGCACGGTCGTGATCCGGCTGCAGAACCCGGCACCGTACCTGCTCGGGCTGCTGGCCCAGCCCGGCACGTTCCCGGTGCACGGGCCCTCGCTCGCGGCGAATGGCGTCGAGTACGCCCGCCCCGGGAAGATGGTCTCGAACGGCGCATTCACGCTGGCCGACTGGGTCGTCGGCTCGCACGTCGTGATCAAGCGCAACCGCAACTACTGGAACGACGCCGCGACGCAGCTCGAGCAGGTGCATTTCGTGCACCACTCCGACAACGGCACGGAGTTCCGCCAGTACCGTTCCGGCGAGCTCGACATCACGTACGTCGTGCCGCCGCCGCAGTTCAAGTGGATCAAGCACAACCTTGCGGCCGAGCTGCACGTCTCGCCGCAGCTCAGCGTCTATTACTACGGCTTCAATCTCTCCCGCCCGCCGTTCAAGGACCAGCCCGGCCTGCGCCGTGCGCTGTCGCTGGTGATCGATCGCGACAAGCTCACCTCCGCGGTGACCGGCCGCGGCGAGGCCCCGGCGTATGGCTGGGTGGCGCGCGGTGTCGCCGACTACACGCCGCAGCAGTTCGACTACGCGTCGCGACCGTATGCCGAGCGCGTGGCCGAGGCCCGCGAGCTCTACGCGAAGGCGGGCTATTCGCCGGACAAGCCGCTCAAGGTCGAGATCCGCTACAACACCGGCGAGGAGCACAACCGGCTCGCCGTGGCGGTCGCGGCCATGTGGAAGGAGGCGCTCGGAGTCGAGACGACGCTGTACGCCGAGGAGTTCCGCGCGCTGCTGCAGAGCATCCAGGCGCGCAAGGACACGCAGGTCTTCCGGTCGAGCTGGGTCGGTGACTTCAACGACGCGTACACGTTCCTGCAGCTGCTGCAGACCGGGTTCGGCATCAACCTGACCGGGTATTCGAACCCCCGCTACGACTCGCTGCTCGCGGAGGCGACGCGCCAGCCCGACGCGGCGCAGCGCCGGGCGCTGCTAGAGGAGTCCGAACGGGTGATGCTGGCCGACACCCCGCTGTTGCCGCTCTACTTCTACGTCAACAAGCACCTCGTGAAGCCGTACGTGCAGGGCTGGACCGACAACGTGATGAACGTCCAGTACAGCAAGGACCTGCGCATCGCGCCGGCCACATGAGCGGCGCGTCACAGAACGGCTTTGACAAAAGGCGCTGGAGTTGAGCTCCGGGGCTGGAAATTGGCAGGATTGCGCCGTTCTGGACGCTGACCCAACCTAATGTTCTGGTTTGCACTCTTCGCAGCGACGGTTTTCGGCCTCTACTTCTGGCGCGAGCACCGCATCCAGCAGCAGGACCTGCAGAGCGCGACGGCCCCGCACCGCGTGGGCGAGCGCTACATCGGCCAGGTCCTGACGTTGTCGGACGGCATCCGCGAGGGCGAGGGACGCGTCAAGCTCGGCAATCGCCGCTGGAACCTGCGGGGCCCGAACGTCCCGGCGGGGTCGCGCGTGCGCGTGACCGGAGTGGACGGCAGCATCCTGATCGTCGACCGCCTGCCCGGCTGAGCCAGCCGAATCCGGCGCCGCCCGGGCGCCGAACCTTTTCGTCAGGGCGCACGCTGCGCCGCTTGGCGAAAAAAAACGATGGCCACCTTCTTCGACTTCCCCGTGACCGGCATCCAGGGCGAGCCCGACCTGCTCGGCTCGCTCCGGGGCAAGGTCGTGCTCGCGGTCAACGTCGCCAGTCGCTGCGGCTACACCCCGCAGTACGCCGGACTCGAGCGCCTGCAGGCCGAGCTTGCGGACGAAGGTTTCGCCGTCGTCGGCTTCCCGTGCAACCAGTTCGGCGGGCAGGAGCCAGGCTCGGACGCGGAGATCCGGGAGTTCTGCTCGACGAGGTATGACGTGACCTTTCCGCTCGCGTCGAAGCTGGAGGTCAACGGCGCCGACCGGCACCCGGTGTACGCGTGGCTCACGTCGGCCGCGAACGGATTCGGCGGCGACATCCAGTGGAACTTCGAGAAGTTCCTGATCGGCCGCGACGGGCGGATCCTGCGCCGCTACCCGTCTGGCACCCGGCCCGAGGACAACGGACTCAGGACGGACATCGTCGAATCACTGATTACTTGAAGTTGATGGTCAGTGGACCGATGTGATTCATCCAGAACGACATTAAGAACCAAATCTAAATTTTATGTCGGCTGGTCGCGACGCTATGGCCCGACCACCAGGTCGTATTCCGCACTGACGCTCGCGCTGAACTTCATCTCGCCCGGCTGGTAGCTTGCCTCGGGTGCCGGCGGCGCAGCGGCGGCATCGGCCATCACCATCTTCGAGCGGTACATCGGGATCACCGGCGGTCCGGACGAGGCGTTCAGCGCGCGCACGGCCCCGAGCTTCACGCCCGCCGCCTGGGCGAGCGTCTCGGCATTCAGCCTTGCATCCTGCACCGCGAGCGTCATCGCCTGCCGCTCGAGTTCCTTGCGCTTCGTCGAGTCCAGCATCGGGTCGCCCACCTGGTTCACGCCCGCGCTGACCGCCCGCTCCAGCAGCGGTCCAAGCTGCTCGAGGTCGCGCAACTCGACCTGTACCTGGCGGCTGACGACGTAGCCGACCAGCACCTGCTTGCGGGTCTGGTCGTTCCAGGAGTAGTCGGGCTGCACCTGCAGCCGGGTGGAGTTGACCAGCTTCGGGTCGATCCTCAGGTCCTTGCACAGGGCCAGCACGCGATCCACGGTCTTCGCGACCTCAGCCCGGGCCTCGGCCATGGTTGGCCGGCGGGCCTCGACGCCGAGGGTCACGTAGGCGAGGTCGGGCTCAGCCGAGATCTCGCCCTGGCCGGACACGCTCGCGGTCCGGGGACGTGGCTCGTCCGCCTGGGCGACCGCGGCCGGAAGTACGACGGCCGTCAGCAGGCCGGCCAGCAGCAATCCTCGAATCGACATGGTGGGCTCCTCGCGTCGTCGCAGGGGTGGGTCGGTGCAGTGTATGACAGCGCGTGGGGGGCTTCGTTGCCCAGCCGCCATTCGACACCCGAAACGCTATTGATTAACATGCCGCCCCTTCGGCCTTGGGGAGGCCGATTGCCGCACGGAGTGATCAAATGACCTCGAGATCGGCCTGGCTCGCGCTGAGCCTGACCATCGTGGCGCTCGTCGCGCCGGGCGTGGCTTCGGCTGCGGACGCAGTGCGTGGCGAGAAGCTCGCCTATACCTGCCATGGCTGCCATGGCATCCCGAACTACAAGAACGCATACCCGGTCTACAACGTGCCCAAGCTCGGCGGGCAGCACGCGGCCTACATGGTCGTCGCGCTCAAGGAATACGCGAGCCAGGATCGCCCGCATGCCACGATGCATGCCCAGGCGGCGACGTTGTCGGAGCAGGACATGCAGGACATCACTGCATACCTCAGTGGCCAGGAGCTGAAGGCGACAGGGCGCGCGGTCGGCACCGCGCCCAAGGCGGGCCAGACCTGCGTCGCGTGCCACGGCAACGACGGCGTTGGGATCATGCCGGAGTACCCGAACCTCGCCGGGCAGCATGCCGACTACATCGAGCAGGCGCTCAGGTCCTATCGCGCCGGCCGGCGCAAGAACGCCGTGATGGGCGGCATGGCGGCGGCCCTGACCGATCAGGACATCAAGGAGCTGGCGCAGTACTACTCGAGCCAGCGGCCGGGCCTGTGCGCGACCAACGAGATCCGCAAGCAGGGCAAGTGCCCGGGGCCCTGAGCCGGACGGGCTGAAGCTCGATAGCTCCAGGAGGCCGGGTTCGCCCGGCCTTCTTGTTTTCGGGCAGGCGACACCGCACGCTAATCGGCCCGAAGCCGAGACTGCTCCGCCGCCCGAAATGAGTTCCGCCTCTCCCGCCCACACCAGCGACTCCAGGCTGGCGGTTCCCGCCGGCGCTGGCGTATACGTGATCGACACGCTGTACCACCGCCCCGGGCTCGCGGCGAGCCACCTGGTCATCGACGACGGCCGGGCTGCGTTCGTGGATACGGGCGCCGCGCCTGCCGCACCGCGCCTGCTCGCCGCACTCGACGAACTGGGCATCGCGCGCGAGCAGGTCGACTACCTGTTCCTGACGCACGTGCACCTCGACCATGCGGGCGGCGCCGGCCAGCTGATGCAGGCGCTGCCGAACGCGAAAGCCGTGCTGCACCCGCGCGGCGCGCCGCACATGATCGAGCCGTCGAAGCTGATCGCGGGCGCGATCCAGGTCTATGGCGAGGACAACTTCCGGAGGCTCTACGGCAAGCTGGTGCCGATCCCGGCCGAGCGCGTCATCGTCACCGAGGACGGCACGCGGATCACGCTCGGCAGCCGCACGTTCGAGTTCATCGATGCCCCGGGGCACGCGAAGCATCATCACTGCCCGATCGATCTCGATCACCGCGAGGTCTACAGCGGCGATAACTTCGGCATCTGCTACCACGAGTTCGACACGGCGGCAGGCCCGTTCATGCTGCCGACCACGACACCGGTGCAGTTCGACCCGGACGCTTTCCACGCAACCATCGACCGGCTGATGTCCTACCAGCCGACGCGCGTGTACCAGACACACTTCGGGCCGGTGCAGGACCTCGAGCGGCTGGCGCGCGACCTGCACGCCGCGATCGTGGAGTCCGTGCGCATCGCGCGAGCCCATGCGGCCGCGCCCGACCGGCGCGCACTGATCGAGGCGGAGCTGTTCCGCTGCTACAGCGTGCGCCTCGACGAGCACGGCTACACCGGAGACCTCGCCGAGCGTCATCGCATGCTCGACGACGACGTGCGCCTGAACACCGCCGGACTCGAGGTGTGGCTCGACCGCAGCTGAAGCACGCGCCAGCGCTTCCTACCATCCCCTATCCCCTGCTCACTATCCCCTATCCCATGACCTACCTTCCGCGCCTTCCGCATCCACGAAGTCGACCGCAAGATCGTCGCGCGCTTCGACCAGGTCACGCTCGACGACCTGGGCGCCGGCGACGTCGTCGTGCGCATCAGCTGCTCCGACATCAATTACAAGGACGCGCTGGCGGCGACCGGCGCCGGACGCATCCTGCGCAAGTATCCGCTGGTGGGCGGCATCGACTTTGCCGGCGAGGTCGTGAGCTCGACGGACGCGCGTTACACGCCCGGCCAGAAGGTGCTGGTCACGGGCTGCGGCCTGAGCGAGACGCACGACGGCGGTTACGCCGAATTCGCGCGCGTCAAGGGCGACTGGGTGATCCCGCTGCCGCCGGGGCTGACCGAGCTCGACTCGATGAAGCTCGGCACCGCGGGCTTCACCGCGGCGCTCGCCGTGCACCAGATGGAGCGGAACGGGCAGCAGCCCGCGAACGGTCCCGTCGTCGTCACCGGTGCGGCCGGCGGCGTCGGCAGCCTGGCGATCAACATGCTGGCCGGTCGCGGCTACGAGGTCGTGGCCGTCAGCGGCAAGCAGGAGGCGGAGCCGTACCTGCGCGAGATCGGTGCGTCGCGCGTGCTGCTGCGGCAGGACATCGACCTTGGCTCGAAGCCGATGGAGAAGGCATTGTGGGCCGGCGCCGTGGACAACCTCGGCGGGCCGGTGCTCACCTGGCTCACGCGTACCGTGGACCAGTGGGGCAACATCGCGAGCATCGGACTCGCGGGCGGCCACGAATTGTCGACGACCGTGATGCCGTTCATCCTGCGCGGCGTGAACCTGCTCGGCATCAACTCGGTGCTGACGCCGCGCGACGTGCGGCTCGCGGTCTGGCAGCGGATCGCGACCGACCTGCGACCCGCGAAGCTCGACCGCATCTGCACGAAAGTGATCGGGTTCGACGAGTTGCCCGCGCAGTTCGACGACTACATCCAGGGCCGCGTGACCGGCCGCACCGTGGTGAGGATCCCGTGACCAGCGCCGACGCAAAGAACCTCCAGCCGCACACGCTGACGCACCTCGAGCGACTGGAGGCCGAGGCCATCCAGATCATGCGCGAGGTGGTCGCCGAGTGCGAGAAGCCGGTGATGCTGTACTCGATCGGCAAGGACAGCGCGGCGATGCTGTACCTGGCGCTGAAGGCGTTCTACCCGGCGAAGCTGCCGTTTCCGCTGCTGCACGTGGACACGAAGTGGAAGTTCCGCGACATGTATGCGTTCCGCGAGAAGATGCTGCAGCAGCACGGTTTCGAGCTGCTGGTCTACTCGAACCCCGAAGGCCTGGCGCAGGACATCAACCCGTTCACGCACGGCTCGGCGATCCACACCGACATCATGAAGACGCAGGCGCTGAAGCAGGCGCTCGACCTGTACGGGTTCGACGCGGCTTTCGGCGGCGCGCGCCGCGACGAGGAGAAGAGCCGCGCGAAGGAACGCATCTTCTCGTTCCGCTCCGCGCAGCATCGCTGGGACCCGAAGAACCAGCGCCCGGAGCTCTGGCGCCTCTACAACGCGCGCAAGCACAAGGGCGAGTCGATCCGCGTGTTCCCGATGTCGAACTGGACCGAGCTCGACATCTGGCAGTACATCTACCTGCGCGACATCCCGATCGTGCCGCTGTATTTCGCGGCCGAGCGCCCGGTGGTGGAGCGCGACGGCACGCTGATCATGGTCGACGACGAGCGCATGCCGCTCTACGAGGGCGAGCAGCCGATGCGCAAGAAGGTGCGCTTCCGCACGCTCGGCTGCTATCCGCTCACGGGCGCGATCGAGAGCGAGGCGGACACGCTGCCGGCGATCATCCAGGAAATGCTGCTGACGACGAGCTCCGAGCGCCAGGGCCGCATGATCGACCACGACCAGTCGGCGTCGATGGAGAAGAAGAAGCAGGAGGGGTACTTCTGATGGCCCACGTGTCCGACCTGATCGCCAGCGACATCCAGGCGTACCTGCACCAGCACGAGCACAAGAGCCTGCTCAGGTTCATCACCTGCGGCAGCGTCGACGACGGCAAGTCGACGCTGATCGGCCGGCTGCTGTACGACTCGAAGATGATCTTCGAGGACCAGCTCGCCGCACTGGAGGCCGACTCGAAGAAGGTCGGCACGCAGGGCGGCGACCTCGATCTCGCGCTGCTGGTGGACGGTCTCGCGGCCGAGCGCGAGCAGGGCATCACGATCGACGTGGCGTACCGCTTCTTCTCCACCGACAAGCGCAAGTTCATCGTCGCCGACACGCCGGGGCACGAGCAGTACACGCGCAACATGGCGACCGGCGCCTCGACCGCCGATCTCGCGGTGATCCTGATCGACGCGCGCAAGGGCGTGCTGACGCAGACGCGCCGCCACAGCTACATCGTCTCGCTGCTCGGCATCCGCAAGGTCGTGCTGGCGGTCAACAAGATGGACCTCGTGGATTTCTCGCACGAGATCTTCGACACGATCGTGGCCGAGTACCGGGACTTCGCGAAGCAGATCGAGCTCACGGACATCGTCGCGATCCCGGTGTCGGGGCTGAAGGGCGACAACATCACGAGCCAGAGCTCGCACACGCCCTGGTACCACGGCCCGACGCTGATGGGTTACCTCGAGACCGTCGAGATCGAGGACCGGCTGCAGCACCAGCCGTTCCGCATGCCGGTGCAGTGGGTCAACCGGCCGAACCTCGATTTCCGCGGCTTCGCGGGCACGATCGTCAGCGGCACGCTGTCTCCTGGCGAGAAAGTCCGCGTGCTGCCGTCGGCGCGCGACAGCCGCGTGGCGCGCATCGTCACGATGGACGGCGACCTCGAGCGCGCGGTGGCCGGCCAGTCGGTGACGATCACGCTCGAGGACGAGATCGACGTCAGCCGCGGCGACATCCTCTCGACGACCAGCGCGCTGCCGGGTGTGGCGGACCAGTTCGACGTCACGATCATCTGGATGGCGGACGAGCCGATGCTGCCGGGCCGCCCGTACTGGATGAAAGTCGGCACGAAGACGGTCACGGCGACCGTCACCGAGCCCAAGTACAAGGTGAACGTCAATACGCTCGAGCACCTCGCGGCCAAGAAGCTGGCCCTGAACGAGATCGGGGTCTGCAACATCTCCACCGACCAGCCGATCGCGTTCGATCCGTACACGGAGAATCGCGACACCGGCGGATTCATCCTGATCGACCGGCTCACGAACGCGACCGTGGGGGCGGGGCTGATCCACTTTGCGCTGCGCCGCTCGCAGAACATCCACTGGCAGGCGCTCGACGTGAACAAGACCGCGCGCGCGGCCATGAAGGGCCAGAAGCCCTGCGTGCTGTGGTTCACGGGTCTGTCGGGTGCGGGCAAGTCGACGATCGCGAACCTGGTCGAGAAGCAGCTGCTGTCGCTCGGACGGCACACGTACCTGCTCGACGGCGACAACGTGCGCCACGGCCTGAACCGCGACCTCGGCTTCACCGACACCGACCGCGTCGAGAACATCCGTCGCGTGGCCGAAGTCGCCAAGCTGATGAGCGACGCGGGCCTGATCGTGATGGTGTCGTTCATCTCGCCGTTCCGCGCCGAGCGCCGCATGGCCCGCTCGCTGTTCGAGTTCGGCGAGTTCTTCGAGGTGCACGTCGATGCGCCGCTCGCGGTCGTCGAGGGCCGCGATCCGAAGGGCCTGTACAAGAAGGCGCGGCGGGGCGAGCTGAAGAACTTCACCGGCATCGACTCGCCGTACGAGCCGCCGGAGAAGCCGGAGATCTACATCGACACGCTTGCGAAGCCGGCAGAGGAGTCGGCGACGCTGATCGTCGAGGAGCTGCGCAAGGCGGGCATGCTGGGTCCGGCGGGCTGAGCGGCGCGGACGTCTATCGCCGCCCGTCGGCCCGTAGAACAGGACGCAGACGGCGAATCGGGACATCTCCCGAATCGATGCCCCGCCCAGCGGCGACGAAGATGAACGCGCCGTCGGTGACTCGCGAGCGCTGCTCCCCGTCAAGAAGACAGCGTTGCCGCGCGCGACCACGTACACCTCGTCACGGTCGTGCGGTCTCTGAAGATCCTCGTGCAGCGGCCGTACCACTCGACTTCGAGCGAGCCGTGAGCAAACACAGGCGTAGCCAGGTTGCCGGGCGGCGGCGGTCCAAGCTCCGCCGCCTGCTCGAGCGTAACGATCTGTGCCGACCGACGCCTGCCAGTGTCCATGTGGTTGCCGGAGTTCACGGTGAGGGACCCCACGTACGCCGCGAGAGCGATCATCTCATCGACGTCGAGCTGGGCTACGCCGGTTTCATCGGCGCGGCCGCCGGCGTGTCGCGGGCACCGGTCCTGAACGCCACCAGTTGCCGCAGCAGGTAGCTTGGCGATCGCCCCGCAATCGGCGGGACTTCGCCGACGCCGCGCAACTCCGCACCGTGGCAGCCGGCACAGGGCAGTGCCCCGCTTCCACCAGTCGTCGCGAGCCTGTGGCCGCGTTCGACGCTGCCCATCGGGACGTAGGCGACGTATTCCGCTGCTGAATCGCGCAGTTCGTGGCGCTCGAGGTCGCGTGCCACCTCCAGGATTCGCGCGCCGAGCGGCTCATCGCCGGCGCCGGCCGTCGGCACGTACATCCATCCCGCGACGTGCATTCGGGAGACGCGATCGGTTTCGATCACGTCTGCACGACGCTTGCGCAGCGTCATCGCGGAAAAGTACGCCGCTGCTTCGGCGGTCTCGGCGTCGGTTGCGTTATCGGCGACCCTGGTCATGAACGCGGCTGGCCGGTACTCCGGCCCTGTCCACGGGATACGCCGCGCATGGGTGGCGATGTCCCGCACCTGCCGGATGATGTATTGCGCCGGCAGGCCGGCGAGCGATGCATTCTCGGGTCGTCCCTCGCCGCCCGGCAGGTGACAGTAACCGCAGGCGTACACATCGGGCTTACGGCCCTGCGCGACGATCGCAGGCATCGGCGGGTGCTCAGTCGGATGCCAGTCGGGAACGGAAAACAGGTCCGTCAATTCGGCCCGCGTGAACCGCGCCTGGCTGTTCGGAACCTGCAGCGGTTGCGAGCCATCCGGAGCCGGCGCGTGGCGGCCGAAGGACTGGCCGGCGGATTGATCGGAAACAACCACGCCGGTACGTCGAGCGTTGGCGCCGACAGCGTCGTCGGCGAGCGGGCTCTCGAGGCCGACGAGGCACAGCGCGATACCGATGAGCGCACGCACGTGCGTGACCAGCACCGGCCGCCTCATTGCCGCAGCGTCCCGTCCGCCGGTCGTGTCCTGATCATCATCAGCGACCGAACCTTCAGCACAGGGACGCCATGCTGGTTGGCAAGCACGCCATCGAACGTGACGAGCCCGCGATCCGGCTTGGTTTCCGAGGCACGTTTCTCGACGCAGGTCATCGTGAACGTGAGCTGATCGCCAGGCCGTGCCGGGTTCGGCAGGTCCATCTCGTGCTTCAGCGACGCAATACCGGCGACCGGCTCCATGCGGCTCAGCAGCAGCGCAGCAATCGCGTAGGTGTGGGCGCTCGACGCGGTGAGCCCCTGCATCGGCGTCCGTGCCGCAGCAACTGGATCCACGTGCCACGGCTGCGGATCCCACTGGCGCGCAAACGCGATGATGTCCGCTTCGCCGAGCTCGTGGACGCCGGCGGAGCGCGACTGGCCGATCTGGAAGTCTTCGAAATACAGCATCGTGTCTCCCCGCTTCCCATGCTACCGGTCCAGCCGGGCCACCACCTATCGCGAGGGGGTCCACCGACCCCCCACTGCGCTATCATCCTAAGTCCTTCTTGCACCGCGAAAAGGGGCCGCCCATGCCTGCACCGACTTCCGCTGGCGCCCGGTTCCGGGCCGCCCTGGCCCACGAGCGACCGCTGCAGGTCGTGGGGACCGTCAACGCGTTCAGCGCGCTGCTCGCCGAGCGGGCCGGGTTCCGGGCGCTGTACCTCTCCGGTGCCGGCGTCGCGAACGCGTCGTTCGGCCTGCCGGACCTCGGCATCACCAGCCTGAACGACGTCTGCGAGGACGTCCGCCGCATCGCCTCGGCCAGCGACCTGCCGCTGCTGGTGGACGCCGACACCGGCTGGGGCGCCGCTTTCAACATCTCGCGCACGATCGCGGACCTGATCCGCTCCGGCGCGGCGGCGTGCCACCTCGAGGACCAGGTGCAGGCGAAGCGCTGCGGCCACCGCCCCGGCAAGGCGCTCGTGAGCCGCGAGGAGATGGTCGACCGCATCAAGGCCGCGGTCGACGGCCGCACCGACGGCCAGTTCGTGATCATGGCGCGCACCGACGCGCACGCCGTCGAGGGCCAGCAGGCCGCGATCGACCGCGCCTGCAGCTACGTCGCGGCCGGCGCCGACATGATCTTCGCCGAGGCGCTCACCACGCTCGACGAGTATCGCCAGTTCACCAGCGCCGTGAAGGTGCCGGTACTCGCCAACATTACCGAGTTCGGCAAGACGCCGCTGTTCACCGTCGCCGAGCTTGCGAGCGCCGGCGTGCAGCTGGTGCTCTATCCGCTGTCCGCGTTCCGCGCGATGTCGAAGGCGGCCGAGGCCGTCTACGGCGCGATCCGCACCGAAGGCACGCAGAAGAGCGTCGTCGACCGGATGCAGACGCGGGCCGAGCTGTACGACGTGCTCGGTTACCACGAGTACGAGCGCAAGCTCGACGAGCTCTTCAGCCGCGAGGGCGGCGACAAGTAGCCCGCGCGCCAGCCAACAGTTCCAACAGTGACGAGCAGCCAATCATGAGCAGCGAATCCCCCACGACCCCCGGTTTCAAGCCGAAGAAGTCCGTCGCCCTGTCCGGCGTCGCCGCCGGCAACACGGCGCTCTGCACCGTCGGGCGCAGCGGCAACGACCTGCATTACCGCGGCTACGACATCCTCGATCTTGCCGACCAGTGCGAGTTCGAGGAAGTCGCGTACCTGCTGGTGCACGGCAAGCTGCCGAACAAGGCCGAGCTCGAAGGCTACAAGGGCAAGCTCAAGCGGCTGCGCGGGCTGCCGGTGTCGGTGCGCGCGGCGCTCGAGGCGCTGCCGGCCGCGAGCCACCCGATGGACGTGCTGCGCACCGGCTGCTCGGTGCTCGGTTGCACGCTGCCGGAGAAAGACGACCACAACATCGCGGGCGCGCGCGACATCGCCGATCGCCTGATCGCGTCGTTCGGCTCGATGCTGTGCTACTGGTACCACTTCAGCCATTCGGGCACGCGCATCCACGTCGAGACCGAGGACGACTCGGTCGGCGGTCACTTCCTGCACCTGCTGCACCGCCGCCCGCCGCCGGAGTCCTGGGTCAAGGCGATGCACGTGTCGCTGAACCTCTACGCCGAGCACGAGTTCAACGCCTCGACGTTCACCGCGCGCGTGATCGCCGGCACCGGCTCGGACATGTACTCGTGCATCACCGGCGCGATCGGCGCGCTGCGCGGGCCGAAGCACGGCGGCGCGAACGAGGTCGCGTTCGAGGTGCAGAAGCGCTACGAGACGCCAGACGAAGCGGAGGCCGACATCAAGCGGCGCGTCGAGGCGAAGGAAGTGGTGATCGGCTTCGGCCACCCGGTCTACACGATCAGCGATCCGCGCAACAAGGTGATCAAGGAAGTCGCGCGGCAACTGTCGAAGGAAGCCGGCGACATGAAGATGTTCGAGATCGCCGCGCGGCTCGAGAGCGTGATGTGGGACATCAAGAAGATGTTCCCGAACCTCGACTGGTTCAGCGCCGTCTCGTACCACATGATGGGCGTGCCGACGGCGATGTTCACGCCGCTGTTCGTGCTGTCGCGCACGACCGGCTGGGCCGCGCACGTCATCGAGCAGCGGATCGACGGCAAGATCATCCGGCCGAGCGCCAACTACAACGGCCCGGAGGACAGGAAGTTCGTCCCGATCGCGAAGCGGAAGTGACATGAACACCGCGCACCGCAAGCCGCTGCCCGGTACGAAGCTCGACTACTTCGACGCCCGCGCAGCCGTCGAGGCGATCAAGCCGGGCGCGTGGGACAGGCTGCCGTACACGTCGCGCGTGCACGCCGAGAACCTGGTGCGCCGCTGCGACCCGTCGCTGCTCGTCGAGTGCCTGACGCAGATCGTCGAGGGCAGGCGCGACAGGGACTTCCCGTGGTTCCCGGCGCGCGTCGTGTGCCACGACATCCTTGGCCAGACCGCGCTCGTGGACCTCGCGGGGCTGCGCGACGCGATCGCCGACCAGGGCGGCGATCCAGCCCAGGTGAACCCGGTCGTGCCGGTGCAGCTGATCGTCGACCACTCGCTCGCAGTGGAGCACGGCGGCTTCGAGAAGGATGCGTTCGCGAAGAACCGCGCCGTCGAGGAGCGCCGCAACGAGGACCGCTTCCACTTCATCAACTGGACGAAGCAGGCGTTCCGGAACGTCGACGTGATCCCGCCGGGCAACGGCATCATGCACCAGATCAACCTGGAGCGGATGTCGCCGGTGATCCACGCACAGGACGGCGTGGCGTTCCCCGACACGCTGGTCGGCACCGACAGCCACACGCCGCACGTCGACGCGCTCGGCGTGATCGCGATCGGTGTCGGCGGGCTCGAGGCCGAGAACGTGATGCTCGGCCGCGCATCGTGGATGCGGTTGCCGGACATCGTCGGCGTGGAGCTCTCAGGCAGGCCGGGCCCGGGCATCACCGCGACCGACGTCGTGCTGGCGCTGACCGAGTTCCTGCGCAAGGAGAAGGTGGTCGGCGCGTACCTCGAGTTCTACGGTGAAGGCGCATCCGCGCTGACGCTCGGCGATCGCGCGACGATCTCCAACATGGCGCCGGAATACGGCGCCACCGCTGCGATGTTCTACATCGACCGGCAGACGATCGAGTACCTGAAGCTCACCGGCCGCGAAGACGAGCAGGTTCGCCTGGTCGAGACCTACGCGAAGGAAGCTGGCCTCTGGGCCGACAGCCTGAAGAACGCGGCCTACGAGCGCGTGCTGCGGTTCGACCTGTCCACCGTCGTGCGCAACATGGCGGGGCCGTCGAACCCGCACAAGCGGCTGCCCACGTCCGACCTTGCTGCGCGCGGCATCGCGGGCCCGTGGCAGCAGACGCCCGGGCAGATGCCGGACGGTGCGGTGATCATCGCCGCGATCACGTCCTGCACGAACACCAGCAATCCGCGCAACGTGATCGCCGCGGGGCTGCTGGCACGCAATGCGAACAGGCTCGGCCTCACGCGCAAGCCCTGGGTCAAGACGTCGCTGGCGCCGGGCTCGAAGGCGGTGCAGCTCTATCTGGAGGAAGCGAAGCTGCTGCCGGAGCTCGAGAAGCTCGGCTTCGGCATCGTCGCTTTCGCGTGCACCACCTGCAACGGCATGTCGGGCGCGCTCGATCCGAAGATCCAGCAGGAGATCATCGATCGCGATCTCTATGCGACGGCGGTGCTGTCGGGCAACCGCAACTTCGACGGCCGCATCCATCCATACGCGAAGCAGGCGTTTCTGGCGTCGCCGCCGCTGGTCGTCGCCTACGCCATCGCTGGCACGGTGCGCTTCGACATCGAGAAGGACGCGCTCGGCACCGGCAAGGACGGCAAGCCGATCACGCTGAAGGACCTGTGGCCGAGCGACGCGGAGATCGACGCGATCGTCGCTTCGAGCGTCAAGCCCGAGCACTTCCGGAAGGTGTACGAGCCGATGTTTGCACGGCAGGCAGCGGCGAGCGGGAAGATCAGTCCGCTGTACGCGTGGCGCCCGCAGAGCACCTACATCCGTCGCCCGCCGTACTGGGAAGGCGCGCTGGCCGGTGAGCGCACGTTGCGGGCATGCGCCCGCTCGCGGTGCTGGGCGACAACATCACGACCGATCACCTGTCGCCGTCGAACGCGATCCTGCTCGACAGCGCGGCCGGCGAGTACCTCGCGAAGATGGGCCTGCCCGAGGAGGACTTCAATTCGTACGCCACTCACCGTGGTGATCACCTGACCGCGCAGCGTGCGACGTTCGCCAATCCGACGCTCGTCAACGAGATGGCTGTGGTGGACGGCCAGGTGAAGAAGGGTTCGCTCGCGCGCATCGAGCCGGACGGCAAGGTCGTGCGCATGTGGGAAGCGATCGAGACCTACATGGAGCGCAAGCAGCCGCTGATCATCGTCGCCGGCGCCGACTACGGCCAGGGCTCGTCGCGCGACTGGGCCGCGAAGGGCGTGCGGCTCGCCGGTGTCGAGGCGATCGTGGCCGAGGGCTTCGAGCGCATCCATCGCACGAACCTCGTCGGCATGGGCGTGCTGCCGCTCGAGTTCAAGCCGGGCGTGAACCGCAAGTCGCTCGGCATCGACGGCACCGAGACGTTCGACGTGATCGGCGTGCGCAAGCCGCGAGCCGACCTGACGCTGGTGATCAATCGTCGCAACGGCGAGCGCGTCGAGGTGCCGGTGACCTGCCGCCTCGATACCGCCGAGGAAGTGTCGATCTACGAAGCGGGCGGCGTGCTGCAGCGTTTCGCGAAGGACTTCCTCGAGGGAAACAGGGGACATTCTCCTGTTCCCGCGCGCAGCTAGAGGGAAATAGGAGAATGTCCCCGGCACCGCAGATCCGCATTCCGGCCACCTACATGCGCGGCGGCACCAGCAAGGGCGTGTTCTTCCGGCTGCAGGACCTGCCGGAAGCCGCGCAGGTGCCGGGCGCGGCGCGCGATGCGCTGCTGCTCCGGGTCATCGGCAGCCCGGACCCTTACGGCAAGCAGATCGACGGCATGGGCGGCGCGACGTCGAGCACCAGCAAGACGGTGATCCTGTCGAAGAGCACGCGGCCTGATCACGACGTCGACTACCTGTTCGGCCAGGTGTCCATCGACAAGGCGTTCGTGGACTGGAGCGGCAACTGCGGCAACCTGTCGGCTGCGGTCGGGCCGTTCGCGATCTCGAATGGTCTCGTGGACGCGAGTCGCGTGCCGCGCGACGGTATCGCCATCGTGCGCATCTGGCAGGCGAACATCGGCAAGACCATCGTCGCGCACGTACCGGTCACGGATGGCGCGGTGCAGGAGACGGGCGACTTCGAGCTCGACGGCGTGACGTTCCCCGCCGCGGAAGTGCAGCTCGAGTTCATCGACCCGGCCGACGAAGGCGACGGCGACGGTGGTGGTGCGATGTTCCCGACCGGCAGGCTCGTCGACGATCTCGAAGTGCCGGGCGTCGGCACGCTGCAGGCGACGATGATCAACGCGGGAATACCCACGATCTTCGTCAACGCCGATGCGATCGGCTACCGGGGCACCGAGCTGCAGGACGCGATCAACAACGATGCGAAGGCGCTCGCGATGTTCGAGAGCATTCGTGCGCACGGCGCGATCCGCATGGGCCTGATCAAGCAGCGTGGACGAAGCCGCGAAGCGACAGCACACGCCGAAGGTCGCGTTCGTCGCGAGGCCCGCCGATTACGTCGCGTCGAGCGGCAAGCGCATTGCGGCGGGCGACATCGACCTGCTCGTGCGCGCGCTGTCGATGGGCAAGCTGCACCACGCGATGATGGGCACCGCGGCCGTGGCGATCGGCACGGCTGCCGCGATCCCGGGCACGCTGGTGAACCTCGCGGCCGGCGGCGGCGCGCGCACTGCCGTGCGGTTCGGTCACCCGTCCGGGACGCTGCGCGTCGGAGCCGAAGCCCGCCAGGTCGACGGCGCCTGGACCGTCACCAAGGCCATCATGAGCCGCAGCGCCCGCGTGCTGATGGAAGGCTGGGTCCGCGTCCCCGGAAAATAGGTGCCATTCACCGATTTATTGTTTAGTGGTGTAGTTGACTAATACACCAGCTCTCCAATAGGATCCCGCGCACAAGCGCCGGCCCCAGCCGGCCCCCTAAGGGATCCCCATGCTTCGCATCGCAGACCTCACCCACGTCTACCCCAACGGCACGCGCGCGCTCGATGCCGTGACGCTCGAGGTGCCGCGCGGCATGTTCGGGCTGCTCGGACCCAACGGCGCAGGCAAGTCGTCGCTGATGCGCTGCATCGCCACGCTGCAGATCCCGACCAGGGGCTCGATCCGCTTCGGGGACATCGACGTGCTCGCCGACCCCGACGCGCTGCGACGCACGCTCGGCTACCTGCCGCAGGACTTCGGCGTCTACCCGCGCGTCACGGCGCTCGACATGCTCGACCACCTCGCCGTGCTGAAGGGCATCGCCGACCGTGGCCAGCGCCGCGCCACCGTCGAGGCGCTGCTGCACCAGGTCAACCTGTGGGACGTCCGCAAGAAGGCGCTCGCCGGCTTCTCCGGCGGCATGCGCCAGCGCTTCGGCATCGCGCAGGCGCTGATCGGGCAGCCGTCGCTGATCATCGTCGACGAGCCCACCGCCGGCCTCGACCCCGAGGAGCGCAACCGCTTCCTGAACCTGCTCGCCGAGATCGGCGAGAACGTGGTCGTGATCCTCTCGACGCACATCGTCGAGGACGTGGCCGACCTCTGCCCGAGCATGGCCATCATCGCGAACGGCCGCATCGTGCAGACCGGCGCGCCGCTCGAGCTGATCGCCGCGCTCGAAGGCCGCGTCTGGCGCAAGACGATCGGCAAGCAGGAGCTCGAGGCGTATCGACGTGACCACGAGGTGATCGCGACCCGGCTGTTCGGCGGCCGCACCGTGATCCACGTGCTGGCCGACCGCAGCCCCGGCGACGGGATTCGAGCCGATGCAGGGCGGCCTCGAGGACGTGTACTTCTCGACGCTGTCCGCCTCGCGGCGCCACGCGGCCTGAGCCGGCGCCATGTTCAGGTCCGTCGCCGGCTTCGAGCTGCGCTACCAGCTCAAGTCACCCGCGTTCTGGGTGACGTTCGTGATCTTCCTGCTGCTGACGTTCGCCGCCACCGCGTCCGACAACGTGCACATCGGCTCCGGCGGCAACGTCTGGAAGAACTCGCCCTACGCGATCGCGCAGACGCTGCTCGTGATGAGCGTGTTCGCGATCTTCATCATGACGGCGTTCGTCGCGAACGTGGTGGTGCGCGACGACGAGACCGGGCTTCGGGCCGATCATCCACTCCACGCGCATCTCGCGCTTCGACTACCTGTTCGGCCGCTTCACCGGCGCGTTCCTCGCCGGCTGCCTGCTGTTCCTGAGCGTGCCGCTCGGCATGATCATCGGCGCGGCGATGCCCTGGCTCGACCCCGAGACGCTCGGCCCGTTCAACCCCTGGCACTACGCGTACGTCTACCTGCTGGTCTGCGTGCCGACGCTGTTCGTCACCGGCGCCGGCTTCTTCGCGATCGCCACCGCGACGCGCTCGATGATGTGGACCTACGTCGGCGTCATCGCGTTCCTGGTGCTGTACCTCGTCGCCAGCGACGTACTTCTCGCGCCCCGAGTTCGCGCACGTCGTGGCGCTGATCGACCCGTTCGGCCTCGGCGCCCAGGACCAGGCGACCAAGTACTGGACCGCCGCCGAGCGCAACACGCGGCTGCCGGAATTCACCGGCTACATCCTGTGGAACCGCGTGCTGTGGATCGGCGTCGCCTTTGCGCTGCTCGGGCTCGCCTGGACGCTGTACTCGCGCGCGCGCCAGGGGCAGTCGCATGGCTGCGCCGCAAGGCGCTCGCCAGCAAGGACGCGGAGCCCGCGGTCGTCACTCCGCCGACCGGCACCGTCGCCGCGAGTGCCGCGACGACGGTACGCGGCAGCCTCGCGACACGCCGGCTGGTCGCAGCTCTGGGCGCTGACGAAATTCGACATGATCGCCGCGGTCCGCAGCCCGGCCTTCATCGTGCTGCTCGGCATCGGCTTCGTGAACGCGATCGGCTCGCTGTGGTTCGCCGACGAGATCTACGGCAACACGATCCATCCGGTCACGCGGGTGATGATCGAGACGCTGAACGGCGCGTTCACGATCATCCCGCTGATCATCGCGATCTACTACGCGGGCGAGCTGGTCTGGCGCGACCGCGACCGGCGCATGCACGAGATCATCGACTCGACGCCGGCCCCCGACTGGGCGTTCGTGGTGCCGAAGATCCTCGCGATCTCGCTGGTGCTGTTCGCCACGCTCGCCGTCGAGCACGCTGGCCGCAATCGCCATGCAGGCGCTGAAGGGCCACTTCCACTTCGAGCTCGGCAAGTACCTCGGCTGGTACGTGCTGCCGAGCACGGTATCCGTCGTGCTGTTCGCGATGCTGGCGATCTTCATGCAGACGCTGGTGCCGCAGAAGTCCGTCGGCTGGATGCTGATGCTGCTGTTCGTCGTGGCGCAGATAACGCTCGACCGGCTCGGCTTCGAGCACAACCTGTACCAGTACGCCGGCAATCCGGGCACCCCGCTCTCCGACATGAACGGGCAGGGCGACTTCGCGCGCCATGCGTGGTGGTTCCGCGCCTACTGGACGTGCCGGCGCCGTGATGCTGGCGGTGCTCGCGTACGGCGCTGTGGCGTCGCGGCATCGGCGCGCCGCTGCGGGTTCGCGCTCGCGCGACTGCCGTCCCGGCTGCGCGGCGCCGCAGGCGCGTTGCTCGCGGCCGCCGCAGTGCGCGATGGCCGTGCTCGGCGCGCTGGATCTTCTACAACACCAACGTGCTGAACGAGTACCGGACGCAGCTCAGCGAGGAGCAGCGCACCGCCGAGTACGAGAAGGCGCTGATCGGCTACGAGAACGTGCCGCAGCCGCGCATCACCGACGTGAAGCTCGACGTCGCGCTGTACCCGGACCAGCCGAAGGCGGTCACCCGCGGCAGCTACGTGATCCAGAACCGCACCGGACGGCCGCTCGACGCGGTGCACGTGCGCTGGCTGCGGCCGCTGAAGATGGTCTCGCTCGAGGTCGAGGGCGCGAAGCTCGTGAAGGAGCACGCGGAGCACGACTACCGCATCTACCGCTTCGACCGGCCGATGGCGCCGCTGGAGCGGCGTCGCATCACGTTCGAGACGCTGCGCGAGCAGCGCGGATTCCGCAACTCCGGCAACGAGCGGCGCATCGTCGACAACGGCACGTTCCTCGACAACACGGAGATCGCCCCGTTCCTCGGCATGGGCCGCGACGGCCTGCTGCAGGATCGCGCCAAGCGCCGCAAGTACGGCCTGCCGCCCGAGCTGCGCGATCCGCCGCTCGAGGACGAGAGCGCGCGCGGATTCAACGGGCTGCGGCGCGACAGCGACTGGGTGAACTCGGACATCACGGTGTCGACGTCGGCGGACCAGGTTGCGATCGCGCCGGGCTATCTCGAGTCCGACACCGTGGCGGACGGGCGACGCACGCTGCGCTATCGCAGCGACGCGCCGATCCAGAACTTCTTCTCGATCCAGTCCGCGCGCTACGAGGTCGCGAAGGACCGCTGGAAGAACGTCGACCTGGCCATCTACCACGACCCGGCGCACGGCTACAACGTCGAGCGGATGATCACGGCGATGAAGGCGTCGCTCGACTACTTCACGGCCAACTTCAGCCCGTTCCAGTTCCGCCAGGTGCGCATCCTCGAGTTCCCGGCCTACGCGGATTTCGCGCAGTCGTTCGCCAACACGATCCCGTACTCCGAGGGCATCGGCTTCATCGCCGACTACCGCGACCCCGAGAAGATCGACATGGTCACCTACGTGACGGCGCACGAGATCGCGCACCAGTGGTGGGGCCACCAGGTGACCAGCGCCTTGCAGCAGGGCGGCACGTTCCTGGTCGAGTCGCTGGCGCAGTACTCGGCGCTGATGGTGATGGAGCAGATGTACGGGCCGGAGCAGATCCGCAAGTTCCTGAAGTACGAGCTCGACCGCTACCTGCGCGCGCGCGGCGGCGAGGTGCTCGAGGAACTGCCGCTGATGCGCGTCGAGAACCAGCCCTACATCCACTACCAGAAGGGCGGCGCTGGCGCTGTACCTCCTGAAGGACCAGATCGGCGCGGACAAGGTCAACGAGGCGCTGCGCGGCCTGCTCGCGGAGTACGCGTTCAAGCCGGCGCCGTACCCGAATTCGCGCGACCTGCTGCGGCACTTCCGTGCGGTGGCCGGCCCGGAGCACGAGCAGCTGATCACCGACCTGTTCGAGAAGATCACGCTGTACGACGTGAAGGTGACGGACGCGAAGTCGAAGCAACGGGCCGACGGGCGCTGGGACGTCACGCTCGAGGTCGAGGCCCGCAAGCTGTACGCGGACGGCAAGGGCAAGGAGACCGAGGCGCCGCTGGACGAGCCGTTCGAGGTCGGCGTGTTCACCGTCGAGCCGGGCCGCAAGGGCTACGACAAGAGCAGCGTGATCGCCGTTGAGCGCGTGCAGGTGCATAGCGGCCGGCAGACGCTGCGGATCGTCGCAGACCGCGAGCCGAAGGTGGCGGGCGTCGATCCGTTCAACAAGCGGATCGACCGCAACTCCGACGACAACCTGAAGGAGTTGTAGGGGACATTACGAATAGGTGCCATTTCACCGCATTGTCTTCCGGAAATGGAGAATGTCCCCATTTGAAAAACCGAGAATGTCCCCTATCATCTCCAGATGGACATCCTTCTCGACGGCGCGCGGGCGCTCGGCCTGGACCTCTCCGAGGCGCAGTGCCGCCAGCTCGTGGCCCACCTCGACCTGCTCGACGAGTGGGGCGAGCGCATGA
The DNA here is from genome assembly GCA_963776815.1 of uncultured Gammaproteobacteria bacterium. Lineage (GTDB taxonomy): Bacteria > Pseudomonadota > Gammaproteobacteria > Steroidobacterales > Steroidobacteraceae > RPQJ01. The sequence goes on along the minus strand of CAVZNZ010000012.1, from coordinate 325,441 downwards.
ACCTCACGGCGATCCGCGACCGCCCGTCGCAGCTCACGAAGCACGTGCTCGACAGCCTGAGCGTGCGACCGTTCCTGCGCGGCACGCGCATCGCCGACGTCGGCAGCGGCGCCGGCTTTCCCGGGATCCCGCTCGCAATCGTCACGCCCGGCATGACCTTTGCGCTGATCGAGTCCACCGGCAAGAAGTGCCGCTTCCTGGAGCACGTCCGCGACGCGCTCGGGCTCGGCAACGTCGAGGTGGTGCAGGCCCGTGCCGAGGCCCACAAGCCCGCGGATCGCTACGACACCGTGCTCGCCCGGGCGGTCGGCCCGGTTGCCGACCTGGTTCGCAACGCCGGCCCGCTCGTCGCAGGCGGCGGCCGGCTGCTGGCGATGAAGGGCCGCTATCCCGAGGACGAGCTCGCCAGGAAGCTGAACGGCTGGAAGGTCGCCGCCGTGCACCGCGCTGGCCGTCCCGGGCCTGGAAGAGGAGCGGCACGTCGTGGAACTCGGCCGATCGCACGACAAGACGGACTGATCACGGCTATTCTTGCCGGCCCATGAAGCGCGTCATCGCGGTTGCCAACCAGAAAGGCGGCGTCGGCAAGACGACCACCGCCGTGAACCTTGCCGCGTCGCTCGCCGCGACGAAGCGCAAGGTGCTGCTGATCGACAGCGACCCGCAGGGCAACGCGACCATGGGTTGCGGTGTCGACAAGCGCAACCTCCGCTATTCGATGACCGACGTGCTGCTCGGCGACTGCGAGCTCGCCGCCGCGCTGCAGCCGGTCGAGCCGGGCGGCTTCACGGTGCTGCCCGGCAACCAGGACCTGGTCGCCGCGGAAGTGCAGCTGATGACCAAGATCGGCCGCGAAGTGCGGCTGCGCAATGCGCTGAAGCCGGTGCGCAACATCTACGACGTGATCCTGATCGACTGCCCGCCCGCGCTGAACCTGCTGACGCTGAACGCGCTGGTCGCGGCCGACACCGTGCTGGTGCCGATGCAGTGCGAGTACTACGCGCTCGAGGGCCTGTCGGCGCTGATGGGCACGATCGAGCAGATCCGCTCCAGCGTGAACCCGGACCTGAAGCTCGAAGGCATCCTGCGCACGATGTTCGACCCGCGGAACAACCTCTCGAACGAGGTGGCGGCGCAGCTGATGATGCACTTCGGCGACAAGGTGTTCCGCACGGTGATCCCGCGCAACGTCCGTCTCGCCGAGGCGCCGAGCTTCGGCAAGGCAGCGATGTTCCACGACAAGGACTCGCGCGGCGCGCTCGCCTACCTGGCGCTGGCCGGCGAACTGATCCGCCGCGAGGAAGAGGCCGCGCTTGCTGCGTCGGGCCATGCTCCGGCAGCCGACGACGACGGCGCCGGTGAAAGCACCGGGTAGTTCCCGCGGTCGCTAGCGGCCGCCGCGCAGCGGAATCGCGAACATCAGTTGCAGCACCTCGGTGCCGGGGTTGTCCTCGGACAGGCTCGCGTTCGACAGGTGATAGCCCTGCACCCCGAGACGGTACCGGTCCGCGACGCGCACCGAGATCTCGAGCCCGGTCTTGAATTCCAGGGCATGCCCGAGGTCGAGCGTGCCGGTGTTACGGAAATACCCGGCGCCGATCACGGGCGTCACGAACCACGAGCGGCCGACGCGGAAGTCGTAATGCAACGCCGCGTAACCATAGGCGGCACCGCCCTCGACAAAGGTGACGCCGGCGCCGGGGATCAGCTTCCAGCGCCCGAGCGGCGCCCAGCGATACTCGAGACCGCCGCCGAACAGGCCGTCCCCGGAATCGACGAAGTTGAACTGGCTGAGGCTGCCCGCCAGCAGTGGCCCCGTCGCGGCCTCGCGTGATTCCGCGTGCGCGGCCGCCCCGGTCGCGACCGCACAGGTCGCGAGCAGCGCAAGCGTCCGCCTCGCTTCAGCCAGCACGACCGCGCTTGGCACCCGGCCCCTTCGGCGGCCGCTTCGGCGGCTTGCGCAGCGGCTTCGGCGGCACGTGCGACGCCGCACTGATGCGCAGCATCTGGCCGGCCACGCGGGTCTTGGCGAGCTCGTGCAGCACGGCGTCGGGCATTCCACGCGGCAGCCCGACAAACGTGTGGTCCTCGCGGATGTCCACGTGCCCGATCTGCCGGCCTTCGAGCCCGGAGACGTTGGCGATCGCACCGACGATGTTGCCCGGCTTCACGCCGTGCACGTAGCCGACCTCGATGCGGAAGGTTTCGGTGTCCTCTTCCGTCAGCCGCTCGGCCGCCGGTGCCGCGGCCCTGCCAGTCGCACGGCCGGTGTCTTCGCCCGCGTCGTCCGCCTTGCCGCCCGCCTTCTCCTTCAGCAGCAGCGGGCTGCCGCCCTGCAGCAGCGCCGCGAGCGCCGCCGCGATCTCGATCGCCGGCACGTCGTGCTCGCGCTCGAACTCCTCGATCAGGCTGCGGAACGGCTCGCCCTGCCCGGCGGCGATCGACTCGGTGATGCGCTGCCGGAAGCGCGCGACGCGCTGCTCGTTGACGTCGGCCACGGTCGGCAGGTCCATCGGCTCGAGCGGTGAACGGGTCGCGCGCTCGATGTAGCGCAGCATGTTGCGCTCGCGTGGCGTGATGAACAGGATCGCCTCGCCGTTGCGCCCGGCGCGCCCCGTGCGCCCGATGCGGTGCACGTACGACTCCGTGTCGTAGGGCACGTCGTAGTTCACCACGTGGCTGATCCGCTCGACGTCGAGGCCGCGCGCCGCGACATCGGTCGCGACGAGGATGTCGAGCTGCCGGTTCTTCAGCCGGGCCACGGTGCGCTCGCGATCCTTCTGCTGCATGTCGCCGTTCAGCGCGGCGACCGCGAAGCCGCGTGCCTCGAGTCGCTCGGCCAGCTCGACGGTCGACTGCTTGGTGCGCGTGAACACCAGCATCGAGTCGAACGGCTCCGCCTCGAGGATCCTCGTCAGCGCGTCGAGCTTGTGCACGCCGCTGACGATCCAGTAGCGCTGGCGGATGTTGGTGGCGGTGCTGGTCTTGCTGGTGATCGTGACCTCGACCGGGTCGCGCAGGTGCTTCTGCGCGATGCGACGGATCGGGCTCGGCAGCGTCGCCGAGAACAGCGCGACCTGGCGCGCCGCCGGGATCTTCTCGAGGATCCATTCGATGTCGTCGACGAAGCCCATCTGCAGCATCTCGTCGGCCTCGTCGAGCACCAGCGAAGTGATGCCGCCCAGGTCCAGCGTGCCGCGCTTGATGTGGTCCATGATGCGGCCAGGCGTGCCGACGACCACGTGCGCGCCGCGCTTCAGGCTCATCAGCTGCGGCGTGTAGCTCTGGCCGCCGTAGACCGGCAGCACGTGGAAGCCCTTGATCCGCGCCGCGTAGCGCTGGAAAGCCTCGGCAACCTGGATCGCGAGCTCGCGCGTCGGCACCAGCACCAGGCCCTGCGGCGGGCCGCTGCGGGCCTTGATGCGGGTCAGCATCGGCAGTGCGAACGCCGCGGTCTTGCCCGTGCCCGTCTGCGCCTGGCCGAGCATGTCGTGCCCCGCGAGCAGCACCGGGATCGTGGCGGCCTGGATCGGCGAAGGCGACTCGTAGCCGACGTCCGCCAGCGCCTCGAGCACCGGCGCGCTAAGTCCGAGGTCGGCGAAGGACACGGGGGTGTTTCAGTCGAGGCGGCCTGCATGGCGATGTGCTCGGAGGCGTCGGTCGGTTTGCCGGCGTATCCTGCAAGACTACGCGAACCGGGCTGTTCGACGCGGGTCAACGGCCGCAGCCGGTCCTGCCGACCGATTGATTTGGCCGTCTCGAGCCGTCCAACGCCAATGACTGCCCCGGGAGGCGACATGGAATCAGCCGGCGAGACCTCTGTCGCGACCCGAGCTGCCGGACGGGCTCGCTTCGTTGCGGGCCCGGATCGACGAGATCGATCTCGGCATCCTGCGGCTCATCGAGCAGCGCGGCGCGGTGGTCGAGGAAATCCTGCGCCTGAAGCAGTCCAGCGGACGAGCGGTGCTTGACGAGGCACGCGAGCGGCAGCTGCTCGATCGGCTCCATTCGCTGCACGTGGGACCTCACGACTGGCCCGCGGTGGAACTCGTGTTCCGGCAGCTGCTGGCGATGTCGCGGGGCCTCGCGAAGTAGCGACTCCAGGCCCACCTGCGCGACTGCGGGCGAGTCGCCGCCCGCCATCCGCTAAACTCGCGTCACTATGGCAACCAAGCGACCTTCGCTCGGCCGGGGCCTCGAAGCCCTGCTGGGCACTCCGACTGCTCCGCCCGACCAGGAAACCGTGGCGCCGAGCCAGTCCCGCGCCGACGGCGACCTCGCCCGCATCCCCGTGGACCTGCTGCAGCGCGGCCGCTACCAGCCGCGCCTCGACATGCGCCCGGAGAGCCTGCAGGAGCTCGCCGACTCGATCCGTGCGCAGGGCGTCGTCCAGCCGATCGTGGTGCGGCCGGTCGGCGTGCAGCAGCCGGGCCAACCGGCGCGCTACGAGATCATCGCGGGCGAGCGCCGCTGGCGCGCCGCCCAGATGGCGGGACTGCACGACGTCCCGGCCGTGATCCGCCACGTCCCGGACGAGGCGGCCGTCGCGATGTCGCTGATCGAGAACATCCAGCGCGAGGACCTGAACCCGCTCGAGGAAGCGCGGGCGCTCGACCGGCTGATCCGCGAGTTCGACATGACGCACCAGACCGCGGCCGATGCGGTCGGTCGGTCGCGCGCGGCGGTCAGCAACCTGCTGCGATTGCTCGAGCTCGCCGAGGAGGTCAAGTCACTGGTCGAGCAGCGGCAGATCGAGATGGGTCATGCGCGCGCGCTGCTCGCGCTGACGGCGTCCCGGCAGCAGGTGGAGGTCGCGAACCTCGTGTCGCGCAAGGGCCTCTCGGTGCGCGAGACCGAGGCGCTGGTCCGCCGGATGCTGACGCACAAGGACGACGACACGGAGCGCGAGCCGCCGCGCAAGGACCCGAACGTCAACCGGCTCGAGCAGGAGCTCACCGGCAAGCTCGGCGCCAGGGTGCAGCTGCAGCACACGGCCAAAGGCCGCGGCAAGCTCGTCATCAACTACAACAGCCTCGACGAGCTCGACGGCATCCTCGAGCACATCCAGTAGGCAATGCAGCGCCGCCAGCCAGCGGGCTCGTCACCCGGGCCGACGCCGCTCTGCGCGTGGAATCAATAAACAAATTTGTCTGATCAGTTGGTCAATTTACCTGACCTCCATGTAAGGTTTATAAATCCCAACTTACTGATTTAAACGACTGCGCCGCGCCCCGCCGCACGCCACCGGGACCCACGTCAGTCACGACGCCTGGGCTTGCGATCAGCTGCAACCGGACTGGACGTCCAAGCCCTGGATCGCGCGCGCAATAGAGGTAATCCGCAGACCCCCGCGCAATTGCGGCACTGCAAAACGACCAGATATAATCGTCGGCCTTCCGGAGGCTGCGCCACTGCGCGTGGCCGGCCCGGGTAACGGTACGAATCGCCACCCGTGGCCGGAAGCGCCCGGCACATGACGTGGCTTTTTTGTTGCCCGGAGTTTTTTGAGTGAGGCCTTGAGCAACCTCGACGTGCGGACAGGCAGGCGCCAGGCGCTCGCCGTCCTGCTCGGCCAGGGGATGCTCGGGGCGATCGTTGCGATCGCCTGCCTCGCCGTGTGGGGCTCCCGAGCGGCGGTGTCCGCGGCGGCGGGAGCCGGGATCGGCATCGCTGCAACGGCCCTGATGGCGTTCGCGATGCTGCGCCACGGCGACGGGGCAAGCGCGCAGCGGGTGGCGTTGAGCTTCGTCACCGGCTGGCTCGTGAAGGTGGGATTCACCGTCGCGGCCCTGGTGGTGGCGCTCGGGTCGCCGAAGGTCGATGCGGTACCGATGCTGTCGGCGTACCTGGCGACCTTCCTTGGATACTGGTTCGGGGCCGCCCGCGTGGGCGGAACGAAAACGAAACGAACGGTCGGAGTGGATAACTGATCATGTCCGCCGCAGAACACGCTGTCGCCGCCGGTCCTGCCAACAGCACCGAATACATCAGCCACCACCTGACCCACTTCTCGGTCGGCGAGGGCTTCTGGACCTGGCACGTCGACACGATGGTCATGTCGATCCTGCTGGGCCTGGTGACGATCGGTCTCTTCTACTCGGCCGCGCACAAGGCCACCGCCGGCGTCCCCGGCAAGTGGCAGGCCTTCGTCGAGATGGTGGTCGATTTCATCGACAACACCGTCAAGGAAGTCTTCCACCTCGACCGCAGCTTCCTCGCGCCGCTCGCCCTGACGATCTTCGTCTGGGTGTTCCTGATGAACGCGATGGACCTGCTGCCGCTCGACGTCCCGGGCAAGATCGCCGGACTGTTCGGCATCCATTACTGGCGCGTCGTGCCGACCGCGGACCTGAACACGACGTTCGCGATGTCGCTGACCGTGTTCGTGATCGTCATCTACTTCGCGGTCAAGGCCAAGGGCGCCGGCGGCTACGTGCACGAGCTGTTCACGGCGCCATTCGGCCCGAACCCGCTGCTCTGGATCCCGAACTTCTTCCTGAACCTCGTGGAACTGCTGTCGAAGCCGATCTCGCTCGCGATGCGACTGTTCGGCAACATGTACGCCGGCGAGCTCGTGTTCATGCTGATCGCGCTGCTCGGCGCCAGCTGGGCCGGCTTCACCGTCGCCAGCAGCGCATCGATGCTCGGCCACGTCCTGATGGGCGCGGCGTGGGCGATCTTCCACATCCTGATCATCACGCTGCAAGCGTTCATCTTCATGGTGCTGACCGTCGTCTACAGCGCGATGGCCACCGAGCACCACTGACCCGTTTTGGCATAGCAACCGCACATCCGCCAGGAGACGACAGATGGAAAATCTCGCCCTCATCGCCCAGGTCCAGGGCTACACCGCGATCGCACTCGGCCTGATCATCGGCCTGGGCGCCATCGGCGCCTGCATCGGCATCGGCATCATGGGCTCGAAGTTCCTCGAGGCGGCCGCGCGCCAGCCCGAGCTGATCCCGACGCTGCAGGGCCGCATGTTCCTGCTGGCCGGCCTGATCGACGCAGCCTTCCTGATCGGTGTCGCGCTCGCGATGTTCTTCGCCTTCGCGAACCCGCTGCTCGCCCGTTTCGGCTGACGGCCGCCTGACGCGAGGACGTCGCCATGAACATCAATGCGACGCTCATCGGCCAGGCGATCGTGTTCCTGATCCTGATCTGGTTCACGGTCAAGTTCATCTGGCCCCCGCTTCTGAAGGCGATCGAAGACCGCCAGAAGAAGATTGCCGACGGCCTTGCGGCCGCCGAGCGCGGGCAGAAGGAGCTGCAGCAGTCCCACGGCGAAGCCGCGGGCATCGTGAACGAGGCGCGGGAGAAGGCCCTCAAGATCGTCGAGCAGGCGAACCGCCGGTCGAACGAGATCATCGAGGAGGCACGCTCCACCGCCATCGCCGAGGGGCAGCGCCTCGTCGGCGACGCGCGGCAGGAAGTGCAGCTCGAGCAGGCACGCGCACGTGACGCGCTCCGCAAGGACGTGGCGACGCTGGCCGTGGCCGGGGCTTCCCGGCTGCTCGAGCGCGAGATCGATCCGAAGGCTCACGCCGACCTGATCGAGAAGCTCGCCCGCGAGATCGAGGGCGCCAGGGCCTGACGGCCCTGGTACCTGCGAGCAGGAGAACCGACTGATGGCCGAAAGAGCCACTGTAGCGAGACCCTATGCCAAGGCGGCATTCGCGTATGCGCGCGAAGCCGGCCGCGTGGCCGAGTGGTCCGGCTGGCTCGCGCAACTGCGCGCAGCGTAGTCGCGAGCGAGGAGTTCCAGAAACTCGAGCGCAGCCCGGGCATCACGACCGGCGAGCTGACGAAGCTCGTCGCCGGCATCTGCGGCGACGGGCTCGACGACCACGGCAGGGCCTTCCTGGCACTGCTGGCCGAGAACGGCCGGCTCGACTACCTGCCGGAGATCGCGAGCCGCTTCGAGCTGCTCGAGGCCGAGGACCAGAACGTGGCGGACGTCGAGATCGTCTCGGCCACGGCCCTCGACGATCGCCAGAAGGAACGGCTCGCGGGAGCCCTGCGTAATCGACTGCGCCGCGACGTGCGGTTGCAATGCTCCGTCGATCCCTCGCTGGTCGGCGGCGCAGTCGTTCGCTCGGGTGACCTGCTGATCGATGGTTCGCTGAAGGACCGGCTCGAGCGGCTACAGACCGAATTGACCGGCTGAGAAATTTTTCCGGCCAGGCCGCGGGTGCGGTCACGGCCTGCAGAGGAAACGAGACATGTCCATCAAGGCTTCCGAGATCAGCGAACTGATCAAGGCACGCATCCAGAACTTCACCGCGGCGACCGAAGCGCGCAGCGTCGGCACGGTCGTCACCGTGACGGACGGTATCTGCCGCATCCACGGCCTGCAGGACGCGATGCAGGGCGAAATGCTCGAGTTCCCGAATAACACCTACGGCCTGGCGCTCAACCTCGAGCGCGACTCGGTCGGCGCGGTGATCCTCGGCGACTACGAGCACATCTCCGAAGGCGACACGGTCAAGTGCACCGGCCGCATCCTCGAGGTGCCCGTCGGCACGGCGCTGATCGGCCGCGTCGTCAACTCGCTCGGCCAGCCGATCGACGGCAAGGGCCCGGTGGACGCGAAGGAATTCGACGTCATCGAGAAGGTGGCGCCGGGCGTGATCGCGCGCAAGTCCGTGAGCCAGCCGGTGCAGACCGGCTTGAAGTCGATCGACGCGATGGTGCCGGTCGGCCGCGGCCAGCGCGAACTGATCATCGGCGACCGCCAGACCGGCAAGACTGCCGTCGCGGTCGACACGATCATCAACCAGAAGGGCAAGGACCTGACCTGCATCTACGTCGCGATCGGGCAGAAGGCCTCGACGATCGCGAACGTCGTGCGCAAGCTCGAGGAGCACGGCGCGATGGCCTACACCATCGTCGTCGCGGCCTCGGCTTCCGACTCGGCGGCGATGCAGTACATCGCGCCGTACGCGGGCTGCACGATGGGCGAGTACTTCCGCGACCGCGGCCAGGACGCGCTGATCATCTATGACGACCTGACCAAGCAGGCATGGGCCTACCGCCAGGTGTCGCTGCTGCTGCGTCGCCCGCCGGGCCGCGAGGCGTACCCGGGCGACGTGTTCTACCTGCACAGCCGCCTGCTCGAGCGCGCCGCGCGCGTCAACGAGGAATACGTCGAGAAGTTCACCAAGGGCGCGGTGAAGGGCAAGACCGGCTCACTGACGGCGCTGCCAATCATCGAGACGCAGGCCGGCGACGTCTCCGCGTTCGTGCCGACGAACGTGATCTCGATCACCGACGGCCAGATCTTCCTCGAGACCGATCTGTTCAACGCCGGCATCCGCCCCGCCATCAACGCGGGCATCTCGGTGTCGCGCGTCGGCGGCGCGGCGCAGACGAAGGTGATCAAGAAGCTCGGCGGTGGCGTCCGCCTCGCGCTGGCGCAGTACCGCGAGCTCGCGGCGTTCGCGCAGTTCGCCTCCGACCTCGACGACGCGACCCGCAAGCAGCTCGAGCGCGGCAAGCTGGTCACCGAGCTGATGAAGCAGCCGCAGTACTCGCCGCTGTCGGTGGCCGACCAGGCCATCACGCTGTTCGCGGTGAACAAGGGCTTCTTCGACGGCGTCGAGGTGCCGAAGGCACTCGGCTTCGAGTCGGCGATGCGCCAGTTCCTGCACGCGAAGTACAAGTCGCTGATCGAGCGCATCGACAGCACGAAGGACCTGACCGCGGACGACGAGAAGGCACTCGCCGACGCGATGGAAGACTTCAAGAAGAACGGCGCGTACTGACCGGACACCGGGAGCAGCCATGCCGGGTACCAAGGAAATTCGCCTCAAGATCAAGAGCGTGCAGAACACGCGCAAGATCACCAAGGCCATGGAGATGGTCGCCGCTTCGAAGATGAAGAAGGCGCAGGAGCGGATGCGCTCGGGCCGCCCCTACGCCCAGCGCATCCTGAACATCGCGATGCACGCGGCCGCGGCCAATTCCGAGTACCGGCACGAACTGCTGTCGCGCCGGGAGACGGTGAACCGGGTCGGCGCGATCGTGATCACGACCGACAAGGGCCTGTGCGGCGGACTGAACACGAACCTGCTGCGCGTCGTGCTGAACCAGCACAAGGACTGGCTCGCCAGGGGCATCGAGGTCGAGTACTGCACGATCGGCAACAAGGGCCTCGGCTTCGTGAACCGCATGGGCGGCAAGATCGTCTCGCAGGTCGTGAACTACGGCGACCGGCCCGCCCTCGAGCGGTTGATCGGCCCGGTGAAGATGCTGATCGACGGCTACAGCGAGAACCGGCTCGACGAGGTGCACCTGTTCTCGAACCGCTTCGTCAACACGATGAAGCAGGAGCCGACGCACGTCACGATGATCCCGATCCCGAAGGAATGGCAGGCGGCGGACGGCACGGCTTTCTCGGCGGAGGAAGTGCGCAGCGGCAGCTGGGACTACCTCTACGAGCCAGACCCGAAGTCCGTGCTCGACGAGCTGCTGGTCCGGTACCTCGAGACCTTCGTGTACCAGGCCGCGGCCGAGAACATCGCCTCGGAGCAGTCGGCGCGCATGGTGGCCATGAAGGCCGCGTCCGACAACGCGCTCAGCATCATCGAGGAGCTGCAGCTGATCTACAACAAGAACCGCCAGGCGGCGATCACCAAGGAACTCTCGGAGATCGTCGGCGGCGCGGCGGCGGTGTAGCGGCGCAGTCCCACTGTTCACGAATCACTGATCACCAATCACTTTCTTCAGGCGAACGCTCATGTCCACAACAGCAACCGGCACCATCGTCCAGACCATCGGAGCGGTCATCGACATCGAGTTTCCGCGCGATGCGATGCCCCGGATCTATGACGCGCTCGTCCTCGAGGAGACCGGCAACGCGCTGGCCGAGAAGGGCCTGACGTTCGAAGTCGAGCAACAGCTCGGCGACGGCATCGTGCGCACGATCGCGCTCGGCTCGTCCGACGGACTGCAGCGCGGCATGAAGGTGCGCAACACCGGAGCCGCGATCTCCGTGCCGGTCGGCCCGGGCGTGCTCGGCCGCGTGATGGACGTGCTCGGCCGCCCGATCGACGAGCGTGGCCCGATCCAGTCCGACGAGCGCCGCGGCATCCACCAGCCCGCGCCGAAGTTCGACGAGCTGTCGCCGTCGGTCGAGCTGCTCGAGACCGGCATCAAGGTCATCGACCTGATCTGCCCGTTCGCGAAGGGCGGCAAGATCGGCCTGTTCGGCGGCGCCGGCGTGGGCAAGACCGTGAACATGCTCGAGCTGATCAACAACATCGCGAAGGAGCACTCGGGCCTGTCGGTGTTCGCCGGCGTCGGCGAGCGCACCCGCGAGGGCAACGACTTCTACCACGAGATGTCCGACGCGAAGGTCATCGTGCAGGAGGACCTGAGCCAGTCGAAGGTGGCGATGGTGTTCGGCCAGATGAACGAGCCGCCGGGCAACCGCCTGCGCGTCGCGCTCACCGGGCTCACGATGGCCGAGCGCTTCCGCGACGAAGGCCGCGACATCCTGTTCTTCGTCGACAACATCTACCGCTTCACGCTGGCCGGCACCGAGGTGTCGGCGCTGCTCGGCCGCATGCCCTCCGCGGTGGGTTACCAGCCGACGCTGGCCGAGGAAATGGGCCGCCTGCAGGAGCGCATCACGTCGACCAAGGTCGGTTCGATCACGTCGATCCAGGCCGTGTACGTGCCCGCGGACGACCTGACCGACCCGTCGCCGGCCACGACCTTCGGCCACCTCGACGCCACCGTCGTGCTGTCGCGCGACATCGCGGCGCTGGGCATCTACCCGGCCGTGGACCCGCTCGACTCGACGTCGCGCCAGGTGGACCCGAACGTCATCGGCGAGGAGCACTACGAGACGACGCGCGCGGTACAGGCCGTGCTGCAGCGCTACAAGGAACTGCGCGACATCATCGCGATCCTCGGCATGGACGAACTGTCGCCCGAGGACAAGCTGGCCGTGTCCCGCGCCCGCAAGATCCAGCGCTTCCTGTCGCAGCCGTTCCACGTCGCCGAAGTGTTCACCGGCAGCCCGGGCAAGTTCGTGCACCTGAAGGACACGATCCGCGGCTTCAAGGCGATCGTGAACGGCGAGTACGACCACCTGCCCGAGCAGGCGTTCTACATGATCGGCGCGATCGAAGAAGCCGTCGAGAAGGCGAAGAAGCTGCAGTAACGGAGCCGACATGGCCGCCACCATTCGAATCGATGTCGTCAGCGCCGAAGAGGCCATCTACTCCGGGGACGCGGAGTTCGTGGTGCTCCCCGGCGTGATGGGCGAGCTCGGCATCTATCCGCGCCACGCGCCGCTGATCACGCAGATCAAGGCGGGCACGGTCCGCATCAAGGTGCCGGGCAAGGAAGAGGAGGAGATGGTGTACGTCCAGGGCGGCATCCTCGAGGTGCAGCCGGACCACATCAACGTCCTCTCCGACACCGCCATTCGCGCGGCGGACCTCGACGAGGCCAAGGTGCTCGAGGCGAAGAAGGCGGCCGAGGAAGCGCTCCGCGCCCGCAGCGAGAAGCAGGAGATCGCGACGGCCGAGGCGGAGCTCGCGGCGATCAGTGCCCAGCTGCAGGCGATCCAGAAGCTGCGTCGCACGAAGCGCTGAACGACGGCGACCGCGACCGCCGGGACTGCGGCGGCAGCGCAAAAAAAACGGGCCCGCATTGCGGGCCCGTCCTTTTTCGCCGGGTGCAGTCCCGGCTTCGACCGTTACTTGAGCTTGAGCTCGCGGATCAGCTCGGAGCCCATGCTGGTGCGCATCTTGCCGCGCGCGATCGTCGCGGCGCTGCGCTGCGACATGTCGCCGAACAGCTTCTGCATGATCGGGTCGGTCTTCTGGCTCAGGCCATCCAGCGCCGCCATGTTCTTGTAGACCGTCACCAGGTAGATGTCCGGATCGTCCGGACCGCGCGGCACGGCGGTGTACACGCTGTAGTCCAGGATGATGCCGGCGGCCTTCTGCGCCTCCATGTTCTGCTTGTACGTCGTCGCCAGGAACTCCATGTACGAGTCGAACATGCCTGGCTCGGTGCGGATCGACGCAACGTTCAGCACCGCACCTTCCGTGTAAGGCCTGTCGGCGGCCGACGCCACCGCGGCACACAGCGCGAGCATTGTTCCGAGCATTCCAAGGGTCAGCTTTCTGATGTTCATGGTTTGTTCTCCCTGTGTCCGTTCGCTGCGATCACTTCAGGACGGCTTCGCGCATCATCTGCGAGCCGAGCACCGTGCGCATCTTGCCGCGGTCGATGTACGCCTTGTTCTGCTCGGCCATGCTGCCCTGGAGCTTCTCCGCGATCGGGTCGCTCTTGGCCGCAAAGTCGTCGAGGGCCGCCATGTTCTTGTAGACCGTGACCAGGTAGAGGTCCGGATCCTGCGGCGAGCGTGGCACGGTCGCATACACGGCGTAATCGACGATCAGGCCGGCCGCCTTCTGCGCCTCCATCAGCTGCTTGTAGGGACCCGCAAGCCACGCCATGTAGTCGTCGAACTTGCCCGGCTCGGTGCGGATCGAACTGACTTCCGAGACCATGCCTTCCGAATACGGGCGGTCCGCAGCCCCGGCGATGCCGACGGCCAGGAACGACAGCAATAGCCCTGCGAGTGCGCTTAGCGCACGTGTTTTCACTGACATCTTGACTCCCCTTGATTGACGAACTCGCGGGTCGTCCCGCGAATATTGTTGCGGGGCTAATGCCCCGTGTGCCGCACTCTACGCTCCGTTGTGGCCCTTCGTACGGGAGAATGCGGGCGCCGGACGACGGCCGGGGCCCGTTCGGTACAATGCGGTGCAACAACCAGACGCGGACCACGCCATGTCCCTATCCGTCGTGATCCTGGCCGCCGGCCAGGGCAAGCGCATGAAGTCCGACCTGCCGAAGGTGCTGCAGCCGCTGGCTGGGAAGCCGCTGCTCGGGCACGTGCTCGATGCGGCACGGGGCCTGCAGGCGACGGCCACACATGTCGTCTACGGACATGGCGGCGAGCAGGTGCTGAATGCATTCCCGGGCAGCGCGGTGCAATGGGTGCTGCAGGCAGAGCAGCACGGCACCGGTCACGCGGTGTCGCAGGCGATGCCGGGCGTGCCGGACGATCACCTGGTGCTGGTGCTGTACGGCGACGTGCCGCTGGTGCAGCTCGAGACGCTGGCGCGGCTCGTTGCCGAGGCGGGCGAGAACTCGGTCGCGATCCTGAGCGTGATGCTGCCCGACCCGACGGGCTATGGCCGCATCGTCCGCGATGGCGCCGGCAACGTCGTGCGCATCGTCGAGCACAAGGACGCGAACGCCAAGGAGCGTGCGATCCACGAGTGCAACACCGGGTTGATGTGCGTGCCGGCCGGCCGGCTGCGCAAGTGGCTCGCCGAGCTGAAGAACGACAACGCGCAGGGCGAGTACTACCTGACCGACGTGATCGTGGCCGCGGTGAAGAGCGGCCTGAAGGTGCATGCGGTGATCGCGCCGACCGCGACCGAGGTGCTCGGCGTCAACGACAAGCTGCAGCTCGCGGAGCTCGAGGCGGCCTATCGCAAGCAGCGCGCCGCGGAACTGATGCTTGCCGGCGCGACCATCGTCGACCCGCTGCGCTTCGACGCACGCGGCCCGGTGACGGTCGGCCGCGACGTGTTCATCGACGTGAACGTGGTGCTGGAAGGCAGCGTGCAGCTCGGCAACCGCGTCAGCATCGGCCCCAACGTCGTGATCCGTGACGCGGTGATCGGCGACGACACCGTGATCCATCCCAACTGCGTGATCGAGCGCGCGAACGTGGGCCCGCGCTGCGTCGTGGGGCCGTTCGCCCGGCTGCGCCCCGATGCGCTGCTGCGCGAGGAAGTGCACGTCGGCAACTTCGTCGAGGTGAAGAAGTCGGAGCTGAAGCGCGGCGCGAAGGCGAACCACCTCACGTATCTCGGCGATGCGACGATCGGCGAGAAGGTCAACGTGGGCGCCGGCACGATCACCTGCAACTATGACGGCGTGAACAAGTGGCGCACCGAGATCGGCGCGGGCGCGTTCATCGGGTCGGGCACGATGCTGGTGGCGCCGGTGAAGGTCGGTGCAGGTGCGACGATCGGCGCGGGCTCGACGATCACCAGGGACACGCCGGACGACAAGCTCACGCTCGAGCGCTCGAAGCAGGTCACGATCGACAGCTGGAAGCGCCCGCAGAAGAAATAGGATAGGTGCTCAGGGCATTCCGAATTCCCAGGCTGGAAATCCGGTGCCTGGCACCTATTTATTTCACAGGTACTTCGCCAGCCAGTCGCGAACCTCCTGGTAGAAGTGGCGGCTGTTCTCGCCCTTCAGCACCCAGTGATTCTCGTCTGGGAAGATCACGAGCCGGCTTGGCACCTGCTGCCGCTGCAGAACCATGAAGAACTCGATCGCGTTGTTGCACGGCACGCGGAAGTCGCGCTCGCCGCAGGTGACGAGGATCGGCGTGCGCAATTTCGTCGAGTGATAGAACGGGCTCTGCTCACGCCAGAGCTCGATCGACGTGTCCCAGGCCGGGCCGCCGACGTTGCGCTCGCGGTTGTAGTTCGTGTCGCTGGTCGTCCACTGCGACTTCAGGTCGTACAGGCCCGCGTGGCTCACGAGCGCGCGATAGCGACCGGTGCTCGCGGCGAGCCAGTTCGCGAGGTGCCCGCCGTAGCTCGCGCCGCCGGCCGCCTGGCGTGACGCATCGATGAAGCCGTAGCGGCGGATCGCCTCGTCCGCGGCCTCGTTCACTTCATCGGCGGGACCCTTCAGCGGGTCGAACTGGATGCTGCGCGCGAAGTCCTCGCCGAAGCCCGTCGAGCCACTGTAGTTGGTGAGCAGCACCACGTAGCCCGGCGCCGCGAGCAGGTGATAGTTCCAGCGCAGCACCCACTGGTCCTGCCACATCGTGTGCGGCCCGCCGTGGATCACGACGAACAGCGGATACTTGCGCTTCGGGTCGAAGCCGGGCGGCTTCACGACGAAACTGTGGATGCGCTTGCCGCGCTTCGACGTGAACCAGAACTCATCCGCCGGCGGCAGGTCGAGCGCCAGCCGCAGCCGCGGTGTTGAATGACGTGAGCGCCGTCCAGCGCCCGGTGGCGAGATCGATGCGGCCGGCCTCGTGCGGGTTCGCGGCACTCGACCAGATCGCGGCGAGCACGGGTTTCTCCGCGGAACCACCGACACTCAGTCGCTCCAGCGAGCCGGAATCCGCGTCGCCGACAGGCCGCGGCGCGCCACCCGGCAAGCGGCACTTCGAACAACTTCACGTAGCCCTTGCGCTCGGCGAGGAACAGCACGCGCTGGCCATCGGGAGCAATCTCGTAGTCGCCGACGGCGTCCTCGAAGTTCGCGGTGAGCAGCTGCCGATCCGCGAGCGACGGCCAGCTCCAGCGCACCAGCCGCGCGGCCACGTACACCCACTTCTTCGATTTCGGCTGCACCTTCGCGAGCAGCATCGAGCCGTCGCGCGTGAATTGCGGTGCCGCGTAGTCGTCCTCGTCCGGCGTCAGCCGCCGCGGCTCGCCCCCGTCCACGCTCGCGAGCCAGAGCGAGCTGAATACTTCCGCGTGCGCCGATTCGTCGCGCATCGTCGTCGCGGCAAACACCACGCCGCGCCCGTCCGGCGTCCACGTGGCATCCAGGTCGTCGCCTTCATTGCCGAGCCGCCCGCCGTAGCCGCGATCCGCCCGCAGCTGCGTGCCGGCGAGCAGGTCGCGCGGCGGGGACTTGCCGTCGAGCGATTGCACGACGATCGTCGGGCGCGTCTCGTCGAGCCATCGGTCCCAGTGGCGGATCGGATAGCTGTCGTACGCGCGCACGTTGTACTTGCGCGCCTTGCGATCGGCGGCCGCCTTGCGGTTGTCCTCGTCGGTGAGCGCGCCCGGGTAGGTCATGCTCTGGAACAGCATCGAGCGACCGTCGGGGCTGAACTGCGGCGACTTAGCGCCCGTCGGCCAGTTCGTGATCCGCTGCGCCTCGCCGCCCGCGAGCTCGAGCAGGTAAACCTGCGACACGTCGTCGCCCTCGCGCTTCGCCGTGAACGCCAGCCGCGTCGAGTCGGGACTCCACACCGGGTCGCCTTCGCCCGCCTTGCCCGAGGTCAGCCGCCGGGGCGGCGCGCTGCCGTCCGCAGGCACGATCCACAGGTCGCTGCCTTTTTGCGCATCGTCGTACGAGGGCTCGGCCACCGAGACCACCAGCCAGCGCCCGTCCGGGCTCACGGCCGTGGTCCCGGGACGCTTCATCAGCCAGAGATCTTCATGGGTGATGGCGCGCCGCGCCGGCGTGTCCGCAGCGGTGGCGAAACCCGCGACGAGCGCGAGCAGCAGCAGGGGAAGTGCGCGCAGACTGGTCGCGACGCTGGTCATGGTTCACTCTCGGGTGTTGGCAGGGGCGCCCACCTGGGCCGGAAGCCGCGGCGTGCCGCCGAAGTTTACCTAATGAATTGTGAGCCAGGCCGCGGCAAGCCAGTACCCGGGAAGGTCTACAATCCGGATCGTGTCGTTGCGTGCGCCGGGGTGGGGTGGGCGCGCGGCGAAAAGCAGCTAGAGCTTTGATCTGACTGGAAATTCTGCTAGCCTCGCCCACCCTGCCATAAAGGAACCACCGCATGTGTGGAATCGTCGGAGCCGTCGCCGAGCGTGATGTCGTCCCCGTCCTGATCGAGGGACTGCGGCGGCTCGAGTACCGTGGTTACGACTCCGCGGGCGTCGCCGTGCTGAACGGCACCGGGACCATCAAGCGGCTGCGCACGGTCGGCAAGGTCCGCAAGCTGCAGGACGCGCTCGACCTCGACCCGACCCACGGCGGCCTCGGCATTGCGCACACGCGCTGGGCCACGCACGGCGTGCCGAGCGAGCGCAACGCGCACCCGCACATCTCGAAGGACGGCATCGCGATCGTCCACAACGGCATCATCGAGAACCACGAGGAACTGCGCGACGAGCTGAAGCGCGCCGGCTACGAGTTCTCGTCCGAGACCGACACCGAGGTGATCGCGCACCGCATCCACTATCACCTGAAGGTGACGGGCGACCTGTTCAAGGCCGTCCGCGCCACCGTCGCCGAGCTCGAGGGCGCCTACGCACTGGCCGTGATCTCGCAGGACGACCCCGACCGGATCGTGCTGGCCCGCGAGGGCTGCCCGGTCGTGGTGGGCATCGGCGAGGGCGAGAACTTCGTCGCGTCCGACGTCGCGGCACTGCTGCCCGTGACGCGCCGGTTCGTGTTCCTGGAGGAAGGCGACGTCGGCGAGATCCGCCGCAACAGCTTCCGCATCATCGACCACGACGGCAACACCGTGCAGCGGCGCGAGTGGCTGAGCGAGCAGTCTGCGGACGCGGCCGAGAAGGGCGAGTTCCCGCACTACATGCTGAAGGAGATTTACGAGCAGCCGCGCGCGGTGGCGCAGACGCTCGAGGAACGCGTCGCGGGCGGCAAGCTGCTCGAGGCCGCGTTCGGCCCGGCCGCGCAGGCCGTGTTCGCGAAGACCGAGGCCGTGCGCATCGTCGCGTGCGGCACGAGCTTCCACGCCGCCACGGTCGCCAGGTACTTCATCGAGCAGATCTGCCGGCTGCCCTGCTGGGTCGAGATCGCGAGCGAGTACCGCTACCGCAATCCGGTGGTGCCGAAGAACACGCTGTTCGTCAGCGTCTCGCAGTCCGGCGAGACGGCCGACACGCTGGCCGCACTGCGGCTCGCGAAGGGTGCCGGCTACCTGTCGCAGCTCGCGATCTGCAACGTGCCCGAGAGCTCGCTGGTGCGCGAGTCCGAGCTCGTGATGCTGACGCGCGCCGGTCCGGAGATCGGCGTGGCGTCGACGAAGGCGTTCACGACGCAGCTCGCCGCGCTCGACATGCTGGTGATCGCGCTCGCGAAGTTCCACAGCGCGGACGCGGAGCGCGAGCGCGGGCTGGTGCACCGGCTGCTCGGCATCCCGTCGCTGATCGAGAGCACGCTCGAGCTCGACGGCACGATCCGCAAGCTCGCCGAGCGGTTCGCGGACAAGCACCACGCGCTGTTCCTGGGTCGCGGTGCGATGCACCCGATCGCGATGGAAGGCGCGCTGAAGCTGAAGGAAATCTCGTACATCCACGCCGAGGCGTATCCGGCCGGCGAACTGAAGCACGGGCCGCTCGCGCTCGTGGACCAGGACATGCCCGTCATCGCGGTCGCGCCGAACAACGACCTGCTCGAGAAGCTGAAGTCGAACCTGCAGGAAGTGCGGGCGCGCGGCGGCGAGCTCTATGTCTTTGCCGATCCCGAGTCAGGGATGGAGTCGTCGGAAGGCGTGACCGTGATCCAGATGCCGCGGCACGTGAGCTACTTCCAGGCGCCGGCCGTGTACACCGTGCCGCTGCAGCTGCTCGCGTATCACTGCGCGATCCTGAAGGGCACGGACGTCGATCAGCCGCGGAACCTGGCGAAGTCGGTGACGGTGGAGTAGGCGGCCGCGTCCGTTTCAGACCTTCCCAACCATCAGGTCGTACGCATCGGCGAGCAGCCGCAGCGACTCGGCGCACCGGGTATGCGTCGACGAACCGTGCATCAGCGCGAGGGTGCGTGGCTCGAGTGCGGCGAGACGACGGATCGTCGACGCGGTCACCGGAGAAAGCGCCGTGGCATGGAACAGCTCTTCCGCAGCAAGCGCTGGACCGACGATGTCGCCGTCCGTCAGGGCGGGACCATTGCCCGCGTGAGTGAACAGATCGCCGCAGAACAGCGTGCCGGTCGTTTCTTCGAATAGAACGCGCGCCTCCCAGTTGTGCGGGACGTGCGGCGTATCGATGTGCCGGACGCGCTTGCCGCCGAGATCGATGACCTCGCCGTCCGCGAGCTTGCGAGGCGGGCGATCGCAGAGGTCGTCGAGCGAAACCATGCAGCCGACCGCGCCGTGAGCAACCTCGGCGCGTGGCGCAGCCGCGAGAAACTCGTTCATCGCGCCGCACTCGTCTGCTTCCACGTGCCCGAACGTGATCCATCGCAGCCGCTCGAGCGGAACGATCCGCGCAACGGCCTGTGAGACCAGCGGATACATTCGCCGCGGCCCGGTGTGGAAGAGCAGGGGCTCGTCGGCATCGATCAGGAACTGGTTGAACGTGAAGCCACCCGGCGCAGCATCAGGCACGCAGCGTCGAGAAACGGTAGATGCGGTCCGCGATCTCATGTGTGCTGGTTTGCATCGGTGCTCTCCTCGTAGCCGCGGGAGGCGGCGCCTGATTGGTATCGTCAGTCCCGGGATCCACGCCCGAGCAGGTAATCCGCCGCCGCCCGATACGCCGGCAGCGACGTCGGGTCGAGATTCATGTTGCCCGCCTTGGGTGCGACGCGTAGCGCGCGATCACCATCTCGGCCTTCGGGTCGATGTAGATCGCCTGGCCGTGGATGCCACGCGCCATGAACGCGCCGTGGTCGTCGTGCGAGATCCACCACTGGTTGTGGTAGCTCCAGCCCGGCAGCGTCACGTAGCCACCGGCCTTGAACGCTTCCCGACTGGCGCCGGCGCGGATGCCCTCGATCACCGACGCCGGCACGATCTGCCTGCCGTTGAACTTGCCGCCGCGGCGAATCATCTCGCCGAAGCGCGCGAGATCGCGGAGTCGCGTGTTGAAACCGCCGGCGGCCATCGGCGTGCCGGCGCGATCGAGCGCCATGTAGGCATCGCCCTCCGCGCCGAGCTGGCTCCAGATGCGTTCCTGCAGCACCACGTCCGGCGCCTTGCCGGTGACACGCCAGATCAGCCAGCCGAGCACGTCGGTGTTCGGCGAGCGATAGTGGAACTCCGTGCCGTGCGTGCCGTTCTTCGCGATGCTGCGTGCGAAGTCGTAGACGGTCGTCGCGCCGGTGTAGCCGGGCGGCAGCGGCAGCATGCCGCAGGCGCGCGCGTACGGCAGGAAGCTCGAGTTCGGATCCGCGTAGTCCTCCGAGTAGTTGATCGCCGTCGTCATGTCGAGCACTTGCTGCACCGTCGCGTCGCCGAAGCCGCTCTCCGCGAGCTCGGGGATGTAGTGCGTGACGGCCGCATTCGGATCGAGCTTGCCTTCGGCGACCAGCATCGCGCCGAGCGTGCCGATGAACGATTTCGTCACCGAGAATGCGATGTGCTGGCGCTCCGCCGGCAGGATCGGGAAGTATTTCTCGTAGACGATCCGTCCCCGATGCAGCACGACGATTGCGTCGGTGTAGTTCGCGCCCAGCGACTCCGCCCACGTCATCGTCCTGTCGCCGCCGATCGGGGTGAACGTCAGGCCGTCGAGGTCGGCCGGCTTGCCGTGCGGCAGCGGGCTCACCGGGCCTTCGCCGCGCGAGACGTTCCGCGTCGGGAACAGTTCGCGCCAGTGGGAGAAGGACCAGCGGGACTGCGGGAACTTGTAGAAGCTGCCGTCCGCGACGCGGATCGTCTTGTCCGCGGGCGGCGGCGAGCCGACCATCCAGCCGAGCGCGACTGGATCCGACTGCGCGGCATCCGGCAGGTCCGCGGCAACGGAGCCCGTGAGCGGGATCGCGATCAGCGTCATTGCCAGGCCCTTTGTGACATCGAGGATCGTGTGGCGCCGCGGCCGGCGCGGCGAGTGGCTGTTTGTCATGTCATCCCCCGGACAAACCCCGACGAGCCTACCCGGCGCCCTGCAGCCGCGCGCGCATCGCGGCGACGAACATGGGCATGCCCGCGTCCCGCTTGGCGGCGATCGCCTTCACGTGCGGGTTCTCACCGAGCTTCTGCAGCAACGCCTGCGCGCCCGGGAAGTCGCCCAGCAGGTCGAGCCCGAAGATCTGCTTGCCGACGCCGGCCGCGATATCGATGCTGTACAGGAAGACGATGTCGGCGAGCGTGAACGTGTCGCCCGCGACGTAAGGCGCGAACCGCCCGTGACGTTTCAACGTGGCGAAGCCGGCCTTCAGGTCGTCGCGCGCCTTGGCCTTGATCGCCTCGGGCACTTTCCCTCCGAAGAAAGCCTCCGCGAAACAGCTGCGTGCCGGCAGCTCGATGTAGAGCTCGATCTCCTTCATCAGCGTGCGGACCAGCGCCCGCGCATACGGATCCTTCGGCAGCAGCGGCTTGCCCTGCCCGAGGTCCTCCAGGTAGTCGAGGATCGCATCCGTCTCGTTGAGGTATCCCTGCGGTGTGGCGAGCGCAGGCACCTTGCCGCGCGGACTGATGGCCAGGAACTCGTCCGTCTGCGCCGGGTAGGTGGTCACGTACTCGAACGGCAGGCCCTTCTCGAGCAGCGCGAGCTCGACCATGTTGGTGTAGTTGCTGACCGGGAAGCCGTGGAGCTTGAGCATGGGGCGAACCTCGATACGCGAAGGGTGCGAAGAGAGGTGGAAGGTACCCCAGCGCCGACAGGCTGGCGAGGGGCGGCGGCCTTGAGGAACCGCCGACCGTCCCCGCTTAATTGCGCCGCCGGCGCAATCTGACATACTTCGCACCCCCTTCGAGGACCTTCCATGGCAGACCCTCTCCCGCCCGCGGGGACAGCTCCGCAGCCGTCGCTGATCAGCTACACGCACTGGATGTATGCGCTGCATACGTTGAGCGCGCTGATGGGCGTGTTCACGTCCGCGACGGTGATCGGGCAGTTCGTGTTCGGCATCCCGTCGATCGTCGCCGTGGTGATGAACTACGTGAGGCGCGACGAGGCCCGTGGCACGTGGCTCGAGTCGCACTTCAGCTGGCAGCTGCGCACTTTCTGGTTCGCGGCGCTCGCCTTCGTGCTGATCGGCCTGTTCTCGCTGCCGCTGGTGCTGCTGCTCGGCCTCGGCATCCTCACCTGGATGCTCGGCGCGTTCGTCGTCGGCATCTGGATCCTCTACCGCATGGCGCGCGGCTGGCTGCGCCTGAAAGACGGCCGGCCCGTCTGACCATCGGAGCTCTCCCCATGCTGATCGCCCAGGACAAAGTCGTACTGATTCACTACACGCTCACGGACGAGGCCGGCAAGGTGCTGGACTCCTCCTCGGGCGCCGACCCGCTCGCCTACCTGCACGGCCAAGGCAACATAATCCCGGGCCTCGAGAAGGCGCTCGAGGGCAAGCAGGCCGGCGACAAGCTGCAGGTGCGCGTCGAGCCGTCGGAAGGCTACGGCGTGCGTGACGATTCGCTGGTGCAGCAGGTCCCGCGCCGCGCGTTCGGCAGCGTGTCGGACGTGCAGCCGGGCATGCAGTTCCATGCCCAGAGCTCGCAGGGCCAGATGCGCGTCGTGACCGTGACCCGGGTGCAGGGCGACATGGTGACCGTGGACGCCAACCACCCGCTGGCCGGCGAGGTGCTGAACTTCGACGTCGAGGTCACCGAGGTCCGCGAGGCCACCGGCGAGGAACTCGAGCACGGCCACGTGCACGGCCCGGGCGGGCACCACCACCACGGCTGACCGCCCGGCCGGTTCTGCGGACCAGTCCGCAAAGCCAGCCGCCGACTGCGGTTTGATCCGTAGCGACGAGCCGGGCCCCCGCCGTACACTCCGGGCATGCGGGCGACTCCGCAGGCGCGCAGCGCTGCGCTGCGCCGGAGCGCGGCAGGGAGTCCATCATGAAGAAATCAGCGTTTCTCGCACTGCTGGCGACAGGCGTCTTCGCCGCACTTGGGGCCCAGGCGGACCAGAACCCGTGGGTCGTCAAGGCGGGCCCCGGCTACATGATGCCCAAGGGCAACCCGGGCAACGTCGACTTCGGCACCGGCAAGGCCGCCGCCGACGTGGACGATGCCTGGAGCGGCGTGTTCACGATCGCCTACATGTTCGACGAGCACTGGGCGCTCGAATTCCTGGGCTCCGGCCCGTTCCAGCACGACATCACGGTCAAGGGCGTGGGTGACGCGAGCGCGGACCTGCTGCCGCCCACGTTCAGCGCGCTGTATTACTTCAATCCGGACGGTCGCTTGCGGCCGTACCTCGGCGCCGGCATCAACTTCACCGAGTTCTTCAACGAGGACCCGAACGACCTGCACCTCGGCGGGTCCGTCGGCCCGGCCGCGGCGGCCGGCCTCGACTTCATGTTCACGAGGAACTGGTTCGCCACGCTCGACCTGCGCTGGATCTACGTCAGCACCGAAGTCAAGGCGGACGGCAGCCAGCAGGACTTCGGCCACCTCCAACTGAACCCGGTGCTCGCCAGTGCGATGGTCGGCTACCGCTTCGGCGGCCGCAGGTCACACTTTGTCGAGCCGGCCGCACCGGTCGCGGCGCCGGTTGCGGCACCGGTCGCGGCAGTTGCCCCCGCGCCCGAGAAGTGCGCCGACTCCGATGGCGACGCCGTGTGCGACGTAGACGACAAGTGCCCGAACACGCCCGCCGGCGATGCCGTGGACAAGTACGGCTGCAGCCTCGTCTCGCGGCTCGCCGTGTACTTCGACTTCGACAGTGCGGAGCTGCGTCCAGAGTCGATCACCGAGCTCGAGCGCGTCGTGAAATTCATGAACGACATCCCGACGTCCACGGCGCAGATCGTCGGTCACACGGACTCGATCGGCACCGAACAGTACAACCTCGCGCTCTCCGAGCGTCGCGCGAAGTCCGTGTACGACTACCTGACGTCGCGCGGCGTGGATCCGTCGCGTCTGCAGGCGATTGGCCGCGGCGAGGCCGAACCGGTTGCGACCAACGAGACCGCGGAAGGCAGGCAGCTGAACCGTCGCGTGATGCTGATCCGGACGGATGGCGGTCGCTGACCCGCAGATAACGACGCACGATCCCTGATCGACGACCGGCCGGCGGCGTGGTCGAGAGCATGTTCTTCTCGCCCACGGCGCCGACGGCTGCATTGTCGTCGTCGCGGACACGACGCTATTCTATCGGCTGCCATTCGAGAGCGGACGCTGCAGGCAGTCTGCAGCGTGCTGTACCGCTTCAGCGCGCCGACGACCGCAGCCGTGCGCGGGCCACAGGGGGAGCCGATGAAACTCGAAGATCGACCGATCTCAAATACCATTGCCGGGGCTTTCGTCTGCGCACTGCTGGCAGTTGCCCAGCAGAGCGGCGCGCAACCCGCCCAGTTACCCGACACGACCGTCCGTGGCGTGGTGGAAGACACGGAGCAGGTTGATTTTCCGATGCCCGCCGGCGATCCGCAGCCCAAGGCAAAGGCCTATTCGCCGTACGCGGGCCGCAAGTACCCGACGCGCGTCATGTGGGGCGACACCCACCTGCACAGCGCCAATTCCGGCGATGCGTTCACGACCGGCACCCGCTTCACACCCGAGGAGACCTACCGGATTTCGCGCGGTGAAGAAGTGATCTCGACGACCGGCCTGCCGGCGCGTCTGCCGCGCCCCCTCGACTTCGTCGTCATCAGCGACCACAGCGAGGGGCTCGGGCTCATCACCCAGGTCTACGAGGGCAACCCGAAGCTGATGGGCGACAGCACCCTCCAGCGCTGGGCCCGCATGATGAAGGCGGGCGGTGCCGAAGCGTCCGCGGCGGTCACTGAAGTGATCGGCGCGCAGGCGACCAACACATTGCCATCGGTGTTGACCGACCCGAAGATCGCGGGCCCGTTGATGATGTCGGTGTGGCAGCGCGCGGCCGTGATGGCCGACAAGTACAACGAGCCCGGCAGGTTCACGACCTTCATCGGCTTCGAGTGGACGCCGACGCCGGGCGGCGACAACCTGCATCGCAACGTGGTGCTGCGCGACGGCGCGGACCGGGCATCGCAGGTATTCCCGTTCAGTTCGTGGCAGAGCGAGGATCCCGAGAAACTCTGGGACTGGATGGAGGCCTACCAGCAGCGCACCGGCGGCCGGGTGCTCGCGATTCCGCACAATGGCAACCTGTCGAACGGCCGCATGTTCGCTGCGCAGACCTTCAGCGGCGCTCCGCTGACCCGCGAGTACGCCGAGCGCCGGCAGCGCTGGGAGCCGGTGCAGGAGATCGTGCAGATGAAGGGTGCCTCCGAGAGCCATCCGAAACTGTCCCCGAACGACGAGTTCCTCGAGTACGGCATCGCCGGCTGGGAACTCGGCAACCTCACGCTCGGCGGGAAACTCACCCCGCAGATGATGCCGACCAGCTACGTGCGCGCCGGATTCATGCGCGGCCTCGAGCACGAGGCGAAGCTGGGGGTGAATCCGTTCAAGTCCGGCATCATCGGCAGCTCCGACGCGCACAATGCGCTGCCCTTCGTCGAGGAGGACAACTTCTTCGGCAAGTTCCCCGGGCAGGAGCCGAGCCCGGATCGCTGGAAGCAGCGTTCGAGCACCGGCGAAGGCGGTGACGGCGCCGCGCGCTACACGTGGCAGTACCTTGCGGCTGGTTACGCGGCCGTCTGGGCCACCGAGAACACGCGCGACGCGATCTTCGAAGCGATGATGCGCCGCGAGACCTACGGCACGTCCGGCACGCGCATGACGGTGCGCTTCTTCGGCGGCTACGACTACGTGCCCGAGGACGCCGGGTCGCGCTACCTCGCCGAGGTCGGCTACACCAAGGGCGTGCCGATGGGCGGCGACCTGAAGGCCGCTGCTCCCGGAAAGGCGCCCGTGTTCCTGGTGGCGGCGATGAAGGATCCGACCGGCGCCAATCTCGACCGCATCCAGGTGGTCAAGGGTTGGCTCGATGCCTCGGGCACCGCGCAGGAGAAGGTGTACGACGTCGTGTGGGCCGGCGACCGCAAGCCCGGCAAGGACGGTAAGCTGCCGCCGGTGGGCGATACGGTCGATGTCGCCCGCGCCACGTTCACCAACACGATCGGCGCGGCGGAACTGTCGACGGTCTGGAAAGACCCGGACTTCCAGCGGGGCCAGCGGGCCTTCTACTACGCCCGCGTGATCGAGATCCCGACTCCCCGCTGGACCGCGTATGACCAGGTGCGCTTCGGCGTGAAGATGAGCGACGACGTCCCGATGAAGCAGCAGGAACGGGCGTGGACGTCGCCGATCTGGTACACGCCCTGACACCTGGGCCGGCTCATCGACGTGATCTGACGCCTGCTGCGGGAACCCGCGGATGCGATTGAAAGCCCGTCTCGCTAAACTGCGAGACGCGGCGGAGCGGCGCTGATGGCGACCGCGACGACGCGCCAGGCGTTCGTGCGGCAATAGAGAGGGAGCACCATGATCGACACGCGTACCCGGATCCGGCGCAGAGCCGTGACGACTGTGGCGCTCGCAGTGGCAGCCTTCAACGCCGCGCCGGCGTCAGCGGGCGGGCTGCTGCTCTACGAGTTCGGCACGGGCGAGCCAGGACTCGCGGCGGCCGGCTATGCCGCGCGTGCGCAGGATGCATCGACGGCGTTCACGAACCCGGCCGGCATGACCCGCCTCGACGGCACGCAAGTGCTCGCGGGTGGCCAGCTGATGTGGCTGAACACGCAGTTCTCGGTCGATAGCGCCACCTCGCCCGGCCTGGGCAGCGGCGACGGCGGCCGCGCCTTCGGCTCGAACGGTTACGTGCCGGGCGGCAGCGCGTTCCTGACGCATCGCGTGTCGCCCGATCTCGCGGTGGGCTTCGCCGTGGCGGGCAACTTCGGCTCCATGCTGGACTACGAAGACGACTGGGTGGGTCGCTACCGCGTGCAGGACGCCGACCTCGTCGGCGTATCCGTCATGCCGTCGATCGCGTATCGCGTGAACGACAAGCTGTCGCTCGGTGCTGGCATCAACGGCATGTACGGCATGTTCGACCAGAAGGTCGCGATCAACAACGCGGCGCCGTCGCTCGGCGACGGGCGGCTCGAGATCGACGACAACACCTGGGGCTGGGGCGGCAATGTCGGCGTGCTGTACGAGCCGGTGCCGGGCACGCGCCTCGGGCTGACGTATACGTCGGTGATCGACCTCGATTTCAGCGGCCGCGCGAAGTTCTCGGGGATCGGGCCGATCCTGAACGCACTGCTGCAGTCGCGCGGCCTGCTCGATGCGCGCGTGGATGTCGGCGCCAAGGTGCCGCAGCAGGTGATGGGGAGCGTGTACACCGAGATCGGCGACGGCTGGGCGTTGCTCGGCAACGTCGGCTGGCAGGACTGGTCGGAGTTCGGCGAGGTCGAGATCGGCATCGACAACACGCAGAACCCGTCCAGCCTCACCAACCCGCTGTCGTTCGACGACACGTGGCACGTCGCGCTGGGTGCGCAGTATCGCCGGAACGATCAGTGGAAGGTGAACGTCGGCCTCGCCTACGACACGGGCTTCCAGGACGGCAATGACGTGTCGCCGCTGTTCCCGGTCAATTCCGCGTGGCGATTCGGCGCCGGCGGCGAAAAGCAGGCCAGCGAATCGTTCAAGTGGGGATTCACGACGGAGCTGCTCTACGGCGGCAACATCGGCGTGGACAAGCGCAGCACGCTGCCCCCGGCGCTCGGCGGGCGCGGCAACCTGGTGGGGTCGTACGACCAGACGCTGTCCGTCGTGCTGACCGTGTACGGCAACTGGGCCATGTGACCGGCTGCCGTTCGCCGGGCCTCAGCGTGGCAGCCGGAAATCGCTGTTGAGCGCAGCCAGCGTCGGCGGGTCGCGCCCGTAGACGTCGTTGCGGAACAGCACCTGCCCGTCGGGCGACGGCTGTGCGGTCCAGTAGAGCAGCAGCACCGGCACTGGCTTCGCGAGGGTGACCGTCTTCATGGCCTTGGCCTTCACGACCTCGGCCATCGTCGCCTGGTTCCACTGCACGGGATCGTTCAGCACCAGTTCCGCGAGCTCGAAAGCCTTCTGCACGCGGATGCAGCCCGAGCTGAACGTGCGCTCGTCCTTGTCGAACAGGGCCTTCGTCGGCGTGTCGTGCAGGTACACCGAGTACTTGTTCGGGAACATGATCTTCACCAGACCGAGCGCGTTGTCGTCGCCGGATCCTGCCGCAACTGGTACGGCGGAAGCCTGCCGGCGCCGTAGCGGCTCCAGTTCACGGAGTTCGGGTTCACCTCGCGGCCGCTCGCGTCGATCACGCGGATGTTGTTGCGCTTCAGGTAGCCCGGGTCCTTCCTGAGGATCGGCAGCTTGTCCTTGACGAGGATGCCGGGCGGGATCGTCCACGTCGGGTTGAACACGACGTACGTGATCGTCGAGCGGAAGATCGGCGTCTCGCGATATGGGCGCCCGACGATCACCTTCGAGGTCCAGACCGGCTCGTCGTTCCGGAAGTACGAGACCTGGAAGCCCGCGACGTCCACCAGCACGAACTCGCCGACCATCTCGTGCAGCACCCAGCGGCTGCGCTCGAGGTTGACGCGGATCTGGTCGATGCGCGCCGACACCGGTACGTTGAGTGCCGCCAGCGTCCCAGGGCCCACGGCGCCGTCGGGCGTGAGGCCATGGCGTTGCTGGAACCGCTTCACCGCCGCCTCGAGCTCCGGGTCGTAGTTCGTATCCAGCGGCGGCAGCGGCGCCTCGAGATCGCCCGCGAGGTCTTTCGTCACCTTGAGCCTGTAGCGCAGTGCCGGCACGCGCGGATCGCTGATGCCCGGCTTCAGCGTTGGGCCGCTGCTGATCACCGACCAGCCGCCCGCGGCTTCGAGTGCCCGGTATTCCTTCAATCGCTCGCGGCCGCGCTGGTACCACGGGTGCTGCGGCCGCGCCTTCTCGAATGCCTCCTGGATCTGTCCCGCGGCGATTACCGCGCGGAATCGATCGAACGCCTCTTCGACGTCGAGCGGTCGCGCCGCGAAATTCCACTGCGGATCGATCTTCTCCGGGTTCACCTTGCCGAAGTACAGGTGATACAGCGCCAGCATCGTGGCGTCGGTCGCGACGAGCTCGAGGTCGGCCTGGTCGGCGGGCGACAGCGGACTTGCCGCCACGCAGGTCCGAGCGGAACGACTGCAGCGCCTCGACGTGGTAGTCCTCGGGATCGAGCCCGTCCCACTGCAGGTCCGCGATCGCCGCGATCAGCTGGTCGAGCCGCGCTGGATCCTGCCAGTGCGGCTGGAACTGCTCGGCTTCGTAGTAGCGCGCGACGCCGTCTCCCGCGACGATCGGCGCGCCGCGCACATCGTGGTCGCGCGAGTCGTGCTCGCGCTCGTAGCGCAGGTGATCGACGCGCTCGCGGATCGCTTCGGAGACCGGGCTTGCGCCCTGGCCCGACGCGATCGACGCGAACAGCATCGCCGCGGTGACGAGAGACAGACGCAGTGCTCGCACGGAAGGTCCTCCTGACCCGCAACGGGACGGCGAACTGTCGATCGCGCCTACTTGCCGCGCGAAACCTTCGCGACCAGGTCGTAGTCGCCGGCCGCGGTGATCTCGACGTCGGCCCAGTCGCCGGGCTTGAGCTTGCCGGGCTTCGCGATGCGCACGGTGCCGTCGATCTCGGGCGCGTCCGCCTCGGAGCGTGCGATCGCGCCGTCCGCATCGACCGTGTCCACCAGCACGCGCATCTTCCGGCCGACCTTCGCCGCGAGCTTCTCCGCACTGATCTCGGCCGCGAGCTCCATGAAGCGATCGAGCCGTTCCTGCTTCACTTCCTCGGGGACGGGATCCGGCAGTGCGTTTGCAGCGGCGCCCTCGACCGGCGAGTACTTGAAGCAGCCGACGCGATCGAGCCGTGCCTCGCGCAGCCAGTCGAGCAACACCTCGAAGTCCTGCTCCGTCTCGCCCGGGAAGCCGACGATGAACGTGCTGCGGATCGTGATGTCCGGGCAGATCTCGCGCCACGCATGGATGCGCGCGAGCGTGTTCTCGGCGTGTGCCGGGCGCTTCATCAGCTTCAGCACCCGCGGACTGCCGTGCTGGAACGGCACGTCGAGGTAGGGCAGCACCTTGCCCTCGGCCATCAGCGGGATGACCTCGTCGACGTGCGGGTACGGATAGACGTAGTGCAGCCGCACCCACGCGCCCAGCGAGCCGAGCGACCGCGCGAGATCCGTGAAGCGCGCCTTCACCGGCTTGCCGCCCCAGAACCCGGTCGCGTACTTGAGGTCGGCGCCGTAAGCGCTCGTGTCCTGCGAGATCACGAGCAGTTCCTTCACGCCCGCCTTCACCAGCCGCTCGGCCTCGAGCATCACCTCGCCGATCGGGCGGCTCGCGAGGTCGCCGCGCATCGACGGGATGATGCAGAACGTGCAGCGGTGATTGCAGCCCTCGGAAATCTTCAGGTACGCATAGTGCCGCGGAGTGAGCCGGATGCCCTGCGGCGGCACGAGATCGACGAACGGGTCGTGCAGCGGCGGCAACTGCTCGTGCACCGCGTTCGACCACTTCCTCGTAGGCATGCGGCCCGGTGACCTTGAGCACGCTCGGGTGGCGATCGGTGATCGTCTCGGGCTTCGCGCCGAGGCAGCCGGTGACGATGACCTTGCCGTTGCGCGCGACGGCCTCACCGATGGCCTCGAGCGACTCGTGCACGGCGTCGTCGATGAAGCCGCAGGTGTTCACGACGACGAGGTTCGCGTCCTCGTAGGAGCCGACCACGTCGTAGCCCTCCGCGCGCAGCCGCGTGAGGATGCGTTCCGAATCCACCAGCGCCTTGGGGCAGCCGAGGGACACGAAGCCGATCTTCGGAGGCGAGGACAATGGGGTCGTGATCCGGCGGGTAGGGGGTAGTGAGGAAGCGCTGACGCGCCTACTCGACCATGCAGCCGCCACCGCCGCACACGGGCGCACCGCAGGGGCCCGTGTCGCACGGACGCTCCTGCCTGCTGCCGAGCGAGCCGGTGAGCACGTTGCCGCCGGTGATCAGCCGCTCCACCTTTGCGTTGGCCGGCGTGCCGTCCAGCGGGACGCCCGCACGGCGACAAAGCTCGCCCCAGGTCGTCACCTGCTCGGCCATCTTGTGGCTGACTTCGACGACGCGTCCGTTCGCGGGGCAGTGGTAGTCGTAGGTAGGCATGGGAGTCCGGCGCGTTTCTGCTGAAACGGGCCGCTATTCTAGCGGAAACTCGCGAATGCTTCCCGCGTCCGAAACTCGTCGGTTTCGGTTCGTTTCATTCCTTTCGGACGCACGTGGAGCCGCACGAGTATTGCCTGCATGCCCAGCTCGGGTCACCAACCCAGCGTCGACATCGCCCGGCGAATCATCATCGTTCGCCGGGAGCGGATGCTGCTGGATTCCGACCTTGCCAGCCTCTACGGGGTTCCGACCAGGCGCCTGAATGAGCAGGTAAAGCGAAACAGGGATCGCTTTCCGCCGGACTTCGTCGTGCAGCTCACGCCTGACGAATGGGAAGTTCTAAGGTCGCAAGTTGCGACCTTAAAGCCAGGCCGGGGTCGGCATCGAAAGTACCTTCCGCTCGCCTTCACGGAGCACGGCGCGATCATGGCGGCAACCGTGCTCAGTAGCCGAGAATGCCTTGGAAACGTCGATCTACGTCGTCCGCGCATTCGTGAAGCTGCGGCAGGTCATGTCGTCGAACAGCGTGCTCGCGACTAAGCTCGAAGCGCTCGAGCGCTCATTAGCGACGCTGCGATGCAGGTACGCGGCGCCAATTCGACGACGTCTACGCTGCAATTCGCGCTCTGATGGCGCAGCCGCACAAGGCATCGCGTCCAATTGGGTTTACGGCGGACTTGTCGGATGGCAGTTGATTGCCAAGAGCCCGGGAATGCGCGCGATGTGTCGCTCAACCCAGCGCGTACAGGTTGCCGTCGGTGCTGCCGACGTACACGACGCCGCCATCGACCGCAGGCGAGCCGAGGATCGCGCCGACCGAAATGAACCGGTAGAAGTCGATGTACATGTCCTGGAAGTCGCCGAACACGGGCGCGAACGACTGCTGGTTCAGGCTGCCGTCCGCGTTCAGCACTTTCATCGGGTCGCGCTTCGAGGCCTCGGTCTGGAATTGCCATGCCAGCTGGCCCGTCTTCGCATTCACGGCGTATAGCCTGCCGTTGTGACTGCCGAAGTACGCGAGATCGCCCGCCAGCGCGGCCGACGAGAACACGTACGCCTTCGCGTCGAAGTTGAACCGGAGCCGCCCGGTGCGCGCGTCGAGCGCCATGAAGCGGGAGCTGTCCGAGGTGCCGGCGTAGACGATGCCGTCGCGAACCGCCGGCGTGCCGTTCACCCACGACTTGCTGGTCGGGTAATCCCACTTCTTGCGGCCGGTCGCCGCGTCGATGGCGTAGACGTGCGCGTCGCGGCTGCCGACGTAGACCGTTCCGTCCACGACCGCGGGCGATGACTGGAACCCGACCTGGTTGTGAATCGCCGGATCCTCGCCCCCCTTGAACGCCCATTTCTGCTGGCCGCTGTCCGCATCGATTGCATACAGCCAGCCGTCCCAGCTGCCGATGTAGACGGTGCCGTTCGCGACCGCAGGTGACGCATGCACGACGTCCTTCGTCGCGAACTTCCATTGCAGCACGCCGCTCTTCGCGTCCACGGCGTAGACGTTGCCGTCGCCGCTGCCGAAGAACACCTTGCCGTTCACGACGGCCGGCGACGAAGTGAACACGTCCCACGCGTCGGGGATCGTCTGTGCCGGCGACGGATATCCATGCAGGTTCTTCGCCTCGAATTTCCGCTCGTACTCGGTGACGAAGACCCAGCGCGGCTCGCCGGACGCGGCGTCGAGCGCCGCGAGCGACCCCGCCGACGAAACGAAGTAGACGGTCCCGTCCGCGACCGCGGGAGACGACGCGATCGGCATCCGCGACTTGAAGTTCCACTTCTCCTTGCCGGACTGCTGGTCGATCGCGTGCAGGTGGCCGCTCATGCTGCCGATGTAGACGACACCGTCGGCGATGGCGGGCGAGGTGACGATCGGCCCGGCGGTCTTGAACGTCCATTTCACCGTCGGCGATTGCGTCGGGCCGGCGGAGCGGTACACGCCCGTGCGGGCGGCGTCGGCGTGGAAAGTCGCCTGCGCCTGTGCCAGCGACGCAAGGGCCGCCAAGCAGCGCGAACGTCGCGATCCGGATCATCTTCATTCTCCCGGGGTGCCGACCGGGAAGCCGGCGCCAGGACACGATAGCGACCGACGACGGCCGGGAGCCATCATGCAGGCCCGTTTCGTCGCTCCGCTGCAACGGCTGGCCGCAGCGGGCGTCGCCGGCGATCTGATAAATCGATGTGATCGATTGGTTGAGACTATTTTTCCCGTTTTATTATCGAAAGAAGCGGCGATATCTTGTCTGCCTAGTCATCCAGGAGATTTCCCATGGCCGAGATCCGCCGCGCAAACGACAGGGGCTACGCCGACCACGGCTGGCTGAAGTCGTACCACTCGTTCTCGTTCGCCGACTACTGGGATCCGCGGCACGTCGAGTTCGGCGTGTTGCGCGTCATCAACGAGGACCGCGTCGTGCCCGGCGCCGGCTTCGGCACGCACGGCCACCGCGACATGGAGATCATCAGCTACGTTCTCGACGGGGAGCTGGCGCACAAGGACTCCACCGGGACGAGCTCCGTGATCCGACCGGGCGACGTGCAGCGGATGAGCGCGGGCCGCGGCGTGATGCACAGCGAGTTCAATGCTTCGCACTCGAAGCCGGTGCACTTCCTGCAGATCTGGATCCAGCCGAACGTGGTCGGCATCGAGCCCGGCTACGAAGAGAAGCGCTTCGGGCCCGAGCAGAAGCGCGGCCGGTTGCGCCTGATCGCGTCGCCCGACGGCGCCGACGGCTCCGTGGTGATACGCCAGGACGCGCGGCTCCATGCCGGGCTGTTCGACGCGGCGGAACGCGCTACTCTCGCGGTCGCGCCCGGGCCGGCGCATCTACGTCCACGTCGCTCGCGGCAGGATCACGGCGAATGGCGAGCTGCTCGACGCCGGCGACGCGCTGAAGCTGACCGACGTCACGACGCTCGACCTGTCCGACGGCGCGGACGCGGAAGTGCTGGTGTTCGATCTGCCCGGCTAGGAGCCCGCACATGTACACGCTCTACTATTCCCCCGGCACGGCGAGCCTCGTGGTGCACCAGGCGCTGCTCGAGATCGGCGCGCCGTTCACGCTGGTGAAGCTCGACTTCGACAAGGACGAGCAGCATGACGCCGAATACCTGCGCCTGAATCCGCGCGGGCAGGTGCCGACGCTGGTCATCGATGGCCGGCCGTATTTCGAGTCTGCGGCACTGCTGATGCTGCTGGCCGAGCGACACCCGGAGGCGAAGCTCGCGCCGGCGCCGGGCAGCCCGCTGCGTGCGGACTATTACCAGTGGCTCGCGTTTCTCGCGACGACGTTCGGCGCGACCTACCGCCAGTGGTTCTACCCGCCGGATCTCGGCTCGCGCCGGAGCACACGCCGGCGGTGCGGGACGCGCTGCGCAAGAAGATCGAGGATTCGTGGGCGCTCGTGAATGCCCACCTGGAAGCCCACGGCCCGTACATGCTCGGCGCGGAATTCTCCGGCCGTGGACCTGCTCGCGACGATGTACATGCGCTGGTCGCGCAACATGCCGAAGCCTGCGCTCGAGTGGCCGGCGCTGCGCCGCCTCGCGGATCTCGTGCGTGCGCGCCCGAGCTGGGCGAAGCTCTACGAGGCCGAGGGGCTCACGGACTGGCGCGGCCCGGGCTAGAGCCGGATCGCAGCCCAGGCGCCCGAGCGCCAGCGCAGGTAGAGCGCGAGCGCAAGCAGCAGCACGTACGAGAGCATCGCGAACCAGCCGCCCACGGCGCCGTAGCCGAACTGCGGCAGCACGTCGAACCAGCCCTGGCCGGGCGCGAACGACAGCGAGTGCGCGAGCGGCACGAAGATGCCCCACGACAGCCCGAGGAAGATCATCGCCGGCACGCGCACGTCGCCCGCGCCGCGCAGCGCGAAACCCGAGGCGAGCTGCATGCCGTCGAACAGCTGGTAGCCCGCCGCGATCCAGAGCAGCACGACCCCGAGCTTCACGACTTCGGCCGCGAGCGGATCGCCGGACTGGACGAACAGCGGCATGACCCACGGGCCCGCGAGCGCGAGCAGCACGCCGACCGATCCCATGTAACCCATCGTCACGGCGATGACGTTGTTGCCGAGCTTGCGCGCCCAGGCCGGGTCGCCCGCGCCGATCGCCTGGCCGACCAGCGTCGTGCCGGCGAGCGCGAGCCCCACGCCCGGCAGGTAGGCGATCGAGGTCAGCATCACGACGATCTGCGTCGTGGCGCCGTCCACCTGCCCGAGCCGCACCTGCATCAGCGCGAACAAGGCCATGCCGAACAGGTCGGCCGCGTACATCGCGCCCATCGGCAGGCCCAGCTTGAACTCGCGCCAGAGGTTCGCCGCATCGGGCCGCCACGTGAGGTGCGTGCGGTACGTGCGCCGCAGGTCGGTGCGCACGAAGACCACCAGCGCGAACACCAGGCCGAGCGCCATGCTGACGTTCGTCGCCCACGCGGAGCCCGCGATGCCCCAGCCGAACTCGAAGATGAAGACCTGGTTCAGGATCGCGTTCACCACGCCGACGATCAGCGTGGTCATCACCGTGACGCCGGGACGCGAGATGCCGTTGAAGAACCCGAGGATCGCCCAGAGCGCGACGCCGAGCGGTGCGCCCAGCATGCGGGGCGCCCAGAACTCGAGCGCCGCACGATGCACGTCCGGGTCGAGCCCGAAAGGCGACAGCAGCAGGTCGCCGTACCGGCTCAGCGCGGCGAACAGCGGCAGCGTCACGACGGCGCCCCACAACCCGACCCAGGTTGCGTGACCCGCGCGCCAGCGGCGCCCGCTGCCTTCGTACTGGGCCACGAACGTCTGCACGCCGAGCCCGATCCCGCCCAGCAGCATCACGAAGAAGAACACCAGCCAGAAGATCGCCGCCATGCCGGCCATCGCGGTCGTCGAGATGTGCCCGACGAACCACGTGTCGGTGAGGTTGATCACCGCCTGCAGGCTGCTGTTCACCATCAGCGGCAGCGCCAGCGCCGCCACGGCGCGGTAATCGACGTGCGCGACGCCGTCGCTGCCGATGCGTTGCGCCGGCAGCATCAGCGCCGCATGTGTCGGTGCACGAAGAAGTAGTACAAGCCCCACAGGAACAGCATCAGCCCGCCACCCCACAGCGTGATGCGATGCAGGCTGCCCTGCAGCAGTTGCTCGTCTCGCCCCGCCGTGACGCCGAGCCACACGAGCACGCTGCACCAGAGCGCCGAGCCGAGCACCGTCGCGAGCGAGAACTTCCAGTAGTTCATCCGGACTATGCCGGCCGGAATGCCGATCAGGTGGCGGATCACCGGCAGGATGCGCGAGATGAACACGCCCATCGAGCCGTAGTGCGCGGCCCAGGCCTCGGCGCGCTCGATCTTCTGCGGCGTGATCAGGATGTACTTGCCGTAGCGCATCAGCAGTGGCCGGCCGAGCAGCCGCGACAGCCAGTACATCACGCTGGCGCCGACCCACGAACCGACCGTGCCGGCGATCACGATACCCGGGTACGTGAACGTGCCCTTCGCCTGCGCGAGGTAGGCTGCCGGCGGGATCACGAATTCACTCGGCAGCGGGATGATCGAGCTCTCCATCGCCATCAGCAGGCCGATCAGCAGGTAGCCGCCCTGGTCGAGCTTGTCGAAGTACCAGGTGAGCAGCGGGGCGAGGAGGTCGTGCATGGCGTTTAGTCCGTGCGGCGGCCGGCCGGCGGATCACCGGCTGCGGCACCAAGGGGCGGCATTCTGCCAGATCACGGGGTCCGCCCCCGGCTTCGCGGTGGGCCGGCCGGTCGTCTGGTGCGACAATGCCCGCCGGTTCGCCCGCCTGGATGGATCCTGATGCCTCGTTTCCCTCGTGAATTGCTGCGTCTCGTGTTTGTGGTCGCGCCGCTGTTCTGGACCAGCGCATCCGTTGCCGCCGCAACCAGCCGCTGGCCGACAAGGCGACCGGCGCCGGCCGCGGCCCCGGCCATCGAGGTGATTGCCCCGGGCGAGATCCCGATGCGCGCGGATGCCGATGAACGATTCGTGCAGGAAGTGATGGACCGTGCCCGGCGGCCCGATCCGACGCAGAAGCTGGCCGCACCGCTGGAATCGATGGCGGCCGGCATCCGGAAGCTGTCGCAGACCTTCAAGAAGGACGAACTGCAGTCGCTGCCCGCGATGCGCCTCGAGAGCCTCGAGCGGCACTGGAAGTTCTACGAAAAGGAACTCGCGGACTGGCGCGCCGAACTGCAGCGGACCACGTCGAGGTATTCGGACGACGCTGCGGAACTCGCGAAACGCCGCGCAGTGTGGGAGGCCACTCGCAGCGCGGCGGTCACGACCAGCCTCGCGCCTGCGCTCGCCGAGCGTGTCGACGCGACGCTCGCCGAAATCGGCGCGGCCGAAAAAGCCCTGTCCGCTCCGCTCGACAACCTGCTCAGGCTTGCGCGGCGCGGCAACGCAGTCCAGCAGGCTGTCGATTCCGGCGAGAAGGGCGTCGATGCCGCGATCAAGTACTTCGATCGCCGCCTGTTCATGATCGACGCTCCGCCACTGTGGAAAGCCTGGCAGGACCGCAGCGCAGACCGGCGGGGGAATCGAGACGATGAAGGTCGGGCTCGACATCGAGCACGACTTCCTCGTCGAGTACAACGCCCGCTACGCGGCGAAGCAGAGCCTGATCAACCTCGGCGCCCTGCTGCTGTTGCCGCTGCTGATCTGGCTCAGCTACCGCAGCCGCAAGCTGGTGTCGGACGACGCCGACCTCAAGTCGTCGGTACAGGTGCTGCTGCGCCCGATCTCGTCGTGGCTCGTGGTCGTGCTGGTCGGGTTGCTGTTCCTCGAGCCCGATGCGCCGATCATCCGGCACGAGACCGCGCTGCTGCTCGCGCTGGTCCCGGTGCTGCGCCTGCTGCCGCGCCAGGTTTACGCCGCGCTCGGGCCGTGGCCCTACATCGTGACCGCGCTGTACGTCGTCGACGAGCTCGGGTTCCTGCTGGTCGGCGAGCCCGTGCTGCACCGGCTGCACCAGTTCGCGGTCGGGGCGCTGACGCTTGGCGCGCTGCTGTGGCTGCTGCTGCGCGACGTGCATTCGCCCGCCCCGCGCCGGTTCGCGCATTCCGGGATGATCCGCGGGTTCGGGTGGCTCGCGGCCGCGGCGCTGGCCGTGGCGCTGATCGCCAACCTGCTTGGCAACGTATCGCTCGCCGAGATGCTGACCAGCGGCGTGCTCGACAGCGCCTATGTCGCGCTCGCGCTCTATGCGGGCGCGTCCGTGCTGAATGCGATCCTGAAGCTGACGCTCGCCCGCCGCGGCCTCACGCGCTTCCGCGTCGTGACGCAGCACACCGGACCGCTGCTGCAGAGCCTCGGCACGGCTGATCAACATCGGCGCGCTGGTCGCGTGGTTGGTCATCATGCTGAACGAGTTCCGCATCTACCGGCCGATCCGCGACGCAGTGACCGACCGTGCTGGTCTACCCGCTGAGTTTCGGCAAGATCTCGATCACGCTCGGCGGCGTGCTGCTGTTCGTCTTCTCCGTCTGGCTGGCGCTGTGGGCCGCGAAGACGGTGCGCTTCATCCTGCGCGACGAGGTGCTGCCGAAGATGTCGCTGCCGCGCGGCGTCGACAACAGCATTTCCTCGCTGACGTACTACGCGATGGTCATCCTCGGGATCTTCGTGTCGCTCGCCGCCGCGGGCTTCGAGGTGAGCCAGCTCGCCATCGTCATCGGCGCGCTCGGCGTCGGCATCGGCCTCGGCCTGCAGAACGTCGTGAACAACTTCGTCTCCGGCCTGATCCTGATGTTCGAGCGGCCGATCCAGCCGGGCGACGTGGTCGAGGTCGAGCGGGACGTCGGGCAAGGTTCGCGAGATCGGCATGCGCGCGACGACCCTCAGCACGTTCGAGGGCGCCGACGTGGTCGTGCCCAACGGCATGCTGCTCAGCGAGAAGCTGATCAACTGGACGCTGAGCGACATGGACCGCCGCATCGACGTCAACGTCGGCGTCGCCTATGGCACGGACCCGCGCAGGGTGATGGAGCTGCTGATGGAGGTTACGAAGGCGACGCCCGGCGTCGCGACCGAACCGGAGCCGACGATGCTGTTCTCGGGCTTCGGTGCGAGCTCGCTCGACTTCGCGATCAGGGCCTGGACCAACAACTTCGGCGACTGGGTGAAGATCCGCAGCGACATGACGGTGCGCGTGTACGACGCGCTGCAGGCAGCAGGGATCGAGATCCCGTTCCCGCAGCAGGACCTGCACCTGCGCAGCGTGGCGCCGGAGGTGAAGGCGGGGCTTGCCGGGCATGGTGCCGCGCAACAAGAGGGCTGATGCTCGTCGAATCGGACCTGCTGGGCACCGGCGTCCGGATCGTCACCGAGCGTACTCGCGGCGGTCACGCTCGGCTCGCGGCGATCAGCGCGCCCTGGCGCGTCTGGCTCGACGACCGCGAGCGCCAGTGGGTCTGGCTGCTGAGCCTGGCCTGCTGGTGGGAGTCTGGTCGATGAAGGCCGGCATCACGCCCGGGCTCTCGGTGCGGTTCCTGCTCGTCACGTCGCTGACGCTGATGCACGGCTGGCAGCTGGCGGTGATCGGCGCGGCGCTGGTGCTCGGCGTGCTGACCTTCACCGGGCAGGCCGACTGGGCCGCTTCGGCGCCAACCTGCTGTGCATGGCGATCGTGCCGGCGCTCGCCACGGCGCGGCTGCACGAGTTCGTGCACTCCCGCCTGCCGCACAACTATTTCATCTATTTCTTCATCACGGTCTTCCTGGGTTCCGCGATCGCGTACAACCTCGCCGGACTGCTGCGCATCGCCTGCTGGCACTGAGCGGCTCGCTCGAGGCCGCGCACGCCGGGCCCGAGTATTTCGCGATCCTGCCGTTCATGAGCTTCGGCGAAGCGTTCGTGAACGGCATGGTCATGGCGATGGCCGTAGTCTACCGGCCCCGCTGGGTCATGAGCTTCGACGACCGGCTGTACCTGCGGAAGAGAGCGGATGGTGATTAGCGGATGGCGGTGAACCAGAATCGCCCCTCCGCGCTCCGCCGGGCTTACCGCAGCGTGTTCTTGTAGACCTTGCCGTCCTTCATGATCACGACGAAGTTCTTCGCCGGATCACCGATCAGGTCGATGTTCGCGAGCGGGTCGCCATCGACGAGCAGCAGGTCGGCCAGCGCGCCGTTCTCTACCACCCCGAGCTTGCCCGGGTAGGGATTGCGCGGGCCCGACAGCGCCAGCAACTGCGCGTTGTCGTGCGTGACCATCTTCAGGATCTCGGCCGGGGTGAACCACTGCTTGAGCTTCAGGATGTCCGCGGCCTGCTTCGCGTTCTGCCGCGGGTCGAACAGGAAATCGGTGCCCCAGGCGAGCTTCACGCCGTACTTCCTTGCCCACTTGTAGGCGTCGTCGGTGCCGTCGATCACCTGCGCCTTCTTCAGCCGCGTCGACTCGGGCGCGGTTGGCGGCGCCGGGTCGAGCACCTGCAGGCTGAGCCAGATGCCCTTGTCGGCGAGCAGCTTCATCGTCTCCTCGTCGAGCAGTTGGCCGTGCTCGATGCACTGCACGCCCGCTTCGATCGCGCGGCGTACCGCGCGCGGCGTGTATGCGTGCACGGTGACGTAGGTGTTCCAGTCGCTGGCGGCCTCGACGGCGGCCTTCATCTCGTCGAGCGTGTACTGCGTGACGTCGAGCGGGTCGTAGGCCGATGCCGCACCGCCGCCCGCCATCACCTTGATCTGGGTCGCGCCGGCGCGCAGGTTCTCGCGCGTCGCGGTCAGCACCTCGTCGCGACCGTCGGCGATGCAGTTCGCACCGAGCAATTCGCCCTTCGAAACGTCGCCGAAGAACCGGCGCGAGCGTTCCTGCGGCAGGCGTGAGTCGCCGTGCCCGGAGGTCTGCGAGATCATCGCCCCGCTCGCGTAGATTCGGGGCCCGGGCAGTTCGCCCTTGTCGATCGCCGGCCTCGCC
The DNA here is from genome assembly GCA_963776815.1 of uncultured Gammaproteobacteria bacterium. Lineage (GTDB taxonomy): Bacteria > Pseudomonadota > Gammaproteobacteria > Steroidobacterales > Steroidobacteraceae > RPQJ01. Next base: position 283,789 of record CAVZNZ010000012.1, on the reverse strand, counting down.
GTCGAGCATCGGGCCGCCCAGATCGCGCACGGACGTGAAGCCGCGCATCAGCATGTTGCCGGCTTCCGCGGTGGCTCGCGCCTGCAGCACGTCCATCGTGGTCGCCGGGCTCGAGCAGGTCGGCCTGGCCCGTGGTGCTGAGCGCGATGTGCACGTGGTTGTCGATCAGGCCCGGCATCAGCGTGCGCCCGCCGCCCTGGATCCTCGTGAGTGGCGATCCTGCCGGCGGTGCGATCGGCCTGTGTGGAAATCGCCTGGATGACGTTACCTACGACCAGCACGTTCGACGGCGCGGAGAGGCGCGTGGAGGTGCCGTCGAAGATCCGGACGTTCTCGAACAGCACCGCCGGTGGCGGTTGAGCCGGTGTCGAGGTCGAAGCGGCGATCAATGGCAGTGACGCCGCAACGAGGCCGGCAAGGGCATTTCGAAAACGCATCGCGACGTCCCCTGGAAGTGGACGCGGAGTCTCGCATGCCCGGCAAGGGCATGTACCGGCAAGGGCATGTAGAGGTGGACCTTGGTGGCCCACTTCGGGAGCCGAAACCAATGTTCCGCGAATCTTCCTGGAATCTTCCGGAGCCCTTCATGCATCGAACGGACCCGGCTCTGACGATGGCGCTAAGGGCTGTGCGACGTCCGCGCGGCCCGGGCCTGTCGCCCAAAGGAGTCGGAACATGCGCACTCGATTGCCGCAACTCTCTGTCTTGCTTACGGTTATCGCCTGGACACACGCGCACGCTGCCTCGGGGGACGTCGATCCCAGCTTCGTCTATCCACGACCTGCGATTCTGGAGCCCGACTCCACCAACGCGATCGCGCTGGACGATGGATTCCTGGTCATCAAGTCGCTGAATTTCGACAAGGCGGGGTCGAACTCGACACTGGAAGTCACGCGAATCGACGAGGACGGCCACCCCATGCCGGCTTTCGGCTCCGACGGCAAGGTCGTGATCACGATGCCAGGTGCGGTCAATGTTTCGTCGGCAGTGAAGGGGCTGGTGAACGGCTCGATGCTGCTGGCCGGATTCCGGCGACTTGTCGGGCCGACTGACGACAACGCCGCCGCGATCGTACGGCTGGACTCGAGCGGCCGGCTCGACCCGACGTTCGGTACTGGCGGCGTTGCGACAGTCGACGTGCCTGGCCAGCAGGATCGCGTCGGTGCGATTGGCGTCCTCGCAGACGGTCGCATCCTGGCTGGCGTCTGGTCGCGCATGGCGCTGGATGCCTACGGCGATTGCTCGACGGATCGAGTCAGCCTGGTGCGTCTGAACGCGGACGGTACGGCGTCCGAGGTCATCTACTACCGGGAGAGGAACGCGTTTTCAGATAACGGTTGCCGCAACACGATGACGCTGCAGGTGATGCCGGACCAGCGGTTCTACTTCGGCAGCAATGTCGAGATTGTGGAGTTCAGCGCACCTGAGGTTGGGGCTTGGAAGGCGCTGTTTCCTCTTGGATGTTGCGCCGGGCCGTTCGCTGTCGACACGACGTTGGGCCCGGTCTGGACATATCAATCCTCGTACGGAGGATGGCTGGACAGCAGCTCCACGTACCATGTTTACGGCCCCCGCAAGTGGTTTCCCGAAGCCTCGCTAAGTTTCCTGGGAATTCCTGCCCCCCGCACCGTGTCGATGTTGGTCGGCGATGGCCGCCGCCCGGGCTGGTTTCTCGGAGTCTCGAGCGACGGCGGAATTGCTGGAATCGCCAAGTTGCGACCCGATGGCGGGCTGGACACGGGGTGGGCGGCCGGGCACGGCATGGTTCGGATCGAAGGCGCCGGTCGCCCGGATACCTACGCGAACGAAGGTCTCGCAGACGACATTCGACTGATGGACTCGCGTCCAGGTGGGAAATGGCTGGTCGTCGTGACGGCCGATGGAGTGATCGAGCGTCTGTTCGCAGAATCAGATCCGGCTCATGGGGCGATCCATTTCGTTTCCGACAATCTCGTCGTACAGGAGGCTGCCGGTGCCGTGCCAGTCCGGGTTCTGCGCGACGGTGGTTCGGACGGCGCAGTCAGTGTCGACTATCGAGTCTTCAGCGCGGGCACCGACCGCGAGTGTTTCGATGATCCCTGCGCCCAGCCTGGCGAGGATTTTGTAGCAACGAGCGGTCGACTCGAATGGGGCAACGGCGACGACAGCGAACGGGACATTTTGATTTCAATTGTTGACGACAAGCGACACGAGCCGGGAGAAGTCTTCTGGATAGAACTCACTGGATTGACCGGTGGCGCGGTCATTCTCGACGGTCAGAGTCGGTTGATCGGTATCACTGACGACGATCCCGAGGTGCCCACCGGAACGACCGATGGTGCTGGCGGCAGTGTGGGTGGTGGCTCCGGCGGCGGCGGTTCGATCAACTGGCTCCTGCTCGCACTGTTCGGTGCGATCGCGCTGGTGCGTGCAGGCACGGACGCGGCGGTGGCGCGTCGCACCCGCGCGCTTGCTTCTGGCCTCGACCATGCTTGCCGTCGCCGCGCCAGCCGCTTGGGGCGGTATTGGGGACATTGATCCGAGCTACGGAGACGGCGGCGTGCTTCGGCTCGAGGTGATTGGATTGCCGCTCCAGGATGGGCGGTTGCTCTACAGGACCAGCGGCGGGTTCGGACGGACCGACGTCGACGGCCGCGCAGACCCGTCTTTTGGCAATGGTGGAGAGCGCACATGGCCCGCGGGATTCCGAGTCCGCTGCGTGGGCGCAAACCGCGAGCGGCAAGCTGCTGGTTGCGGGCACGGTTCAGGGGCCTTCGGGCCTCGGCCTCGCGTTGCTGCGATTACGCGCCGACGGGGACATCGACGCGACTTTCGGTGACGGCGGAATCGTGAGCCTGCCTTCGCGGATGACACCCGTGTCGCAGTCGCGTTGGGTTGAACAGCAAGTGGCTGTGCAACTGGACGGCAGGATCCTGGTGCTCACGGAGGTGTTTCGCAGCGCCTACGGCGTGATCGAAGCGATGGAACTGGCGCGCCTGCTGCCAGATGGAACGCTGGACCGGACCTTTGGTCTCGGTGCCGTCGTCGATCATCGCCTCAGGGCATCGGCGCAGAGTACCTTGTCATGGATGCGCTCAGGGACGGGCGCGTCCGAATCAGTGGGGATGAATCTGATCTACCTGACCGAGAGCAGGAGCGCTTGATCGCGGAGTGCCTAGACCTACGACCCCGAACTTGGGGTTACGTGCCACGCCATTGGACCCTGGGCGCGCCGACTGCGGACGGCGGAAGAATCCTGATCTCTCGCGGACGGAGAATCGGCCAATGGCTCGAGCTACCTGATTGTCCGGTTGAAGGCTGACGGCTCCGTCGATCGCAGGTTTGGCCAGCAGAGAAGCGGCATCCTGACACTGTCGAATCCTCGGCTGGCTTGACGTTATGGACGATTGGCGGGGTTCGTGTACAGCGCCGACGGTCGATACCTGTTTGCCAGCCTGTCGGCGGGACCCTATCGCGCGGGGCTAGCGCGATACCTCGCGTCAGACCCGGGCGCCGGAAGCCTCGACCCGGCTTTCGGTAACGGTGGTGTCGTCGAATTTGGCCGCATGTTCGGAGTTGGCCCAGCGTTATCGACACGGCTGACGGTGGAGTTGTCGTCGGCGCCTATCCCCCCACCTACTTCCGTCTGCTCGGGCTCGACCGCCCCAGCCCCGGACTTCGCCAATCTCGCCAGTGATAACCAGATGGTCTGGCCAGAAGACCAGGGACCGATCAAGGTGCGGGTCTCACGCTCGGCGGGCTCGAACGGCCCGCTGCGAATCCGGTACTCGACGACTGCGTACGACCCTCTGTCCAACTGTCCGATACATGCAGCGCAGGCGGGCGTGGACTTTGAGTCCGTGTCGGGCGAATTGGTCATGGGCCGATGGCGACAGGGAAGACAAGACGTTCTCGATACCGCTGCTGACCGACGCAACGATCGAGCCGACTCGAATCGCTGAAAGTGGAATTGTCGTCGTTGACCCCAGGCGGCTGGGTTGGATCCGAGGCCGTGTACCTCGCGATCCAGGACCGCACGGCAACGACACCGACACCGACACCAACGCCAACGCCACCTCCTGGTTTGGACAACGGCCACTCGGGAGGTGGCGGCGCTGTCGGCGGCACGTTGCTCGCCCTGCTTGCTCTGGCACGGGCACTCAGTCGCCGTATCGCAGCGTGAGCCCGATGCGTCGCCCTTCGCCGTAGAGGAGATCGAGCGGGCGCGGCGAGACCGGGTAGAACGCCGCGCCCCTCGACGAGACGGCCCGGATGTACCGCTCGTTCGTCAGGTTCGTGCCCCACAGTTCAAGCGTCCAAGGTCCGTTGACGAGGGCTGCTCGCGCGGAAAGCAGGGTGCGTTCTCCAAACCGCGCTCCGTTAATCGCGCGGTCGTAGACATCGCCCTGGTAGCTGAGGTCGAGCGCGCTTTCGGCGCGCCAAGCGTCTGCAAACGTCGGCGAGTGGCCGCGCAGCCCGACCTGCCACTGAGTCTGCGGCGCGCGCGGCGGCATGTTGCCGTCCACATACGGCACATAGGTCCCAGGCGGTGCCGCACCATTTCGCGGCGGTCCGACTGTGCAGAAAGACGACGTCCTGCTGTTGCCTTTCAGCCCACAGAATGGGCTCGAACCGGGATCGTCGCTGCCCGTAACGAACTCCGGATCGGTGTACGAATAGGCGCCCTGAATGCTGGCGAACGGGCCCAGCCGCGCCTCAAGAGTCGTCTCGATGCCGTTCGTCGTGATCCCGGCCGTGTTGCGCGTGATGAGGTTCGCGATCCCGGGCGTGGCAGAGAAGCCGATGATCTGGGTGTCCTGCCAGTCGATGCGATACAGCGTGACACTGCCTCTCCAGCGTTGCTGAGAATCGCGGTATCGACCCGAGAGCTCGTAGGTCCAGTTGTATTCGGGGTCGAGGGTCTGCTCCTCGGGCAGCAGGCCGGGAATCGGATTGATGCCGCCGGACCGCGAGCCCTTGGCCGCAGAGACGTACAGCAGCGCGTTCGCATTCGGCTCGAAGTCGATACTGAATCGCGGTGTCGTGTCGTTGAAGTCCTGCTCCGGCACCGCCTTGCCGAAGCTCGGTGCAAAGTTGGCGGCGATGCTGTCGAGCTCGAGCCGCTCCCACGTCGTGCGCAGCTCCGCGCGCAGGCCCACTGTCTCGATCGGTCGATAGGTCAATGCACCGAACGCCGCGAAGGTCCGTCGCGTGGTGACCGACTTTGCCTGCATGACTTGCTCGCGATTCGGGTCTTCGACGAGCGCGCGATTCGCGCGGGCCGTCGGGCCAGTGACCAAGGGAGTCAGTGGCAGCAGTACCGTCAGTACCTCGTTCGGAGCGAGGTCGCCTCGCTCAAACCCGAAACTGGAGGAACTGTTTTCGACAGTGCGGAAACCGGTGACGCCGAGCAGCCAATCCGTGACGTTGCCGGTTCGTCCGGTGAGCCTGAATTCCTGGCTCCACTCCTCCGTGTCTGGTGCCTGCTTCGAAACGGAATTCACGCGCACGAGCCGACTCACCGGAGGTTGGGGATTCTGGATGCGCGGGCAATTCACCGACGGCGTGCAGACGCCGAAGGTCTCGCCTGAACTGGTCGAGTCGAAGTCGCGGTATGTTTCGCTCCAGCCGTGGTAATAGCTGGTGTCGCTGTCGAAGCGCAGCGTCCCGTCCGTCCACCTCAACCGAGAGGGTCGCCTGCGCGACTTCATTCGTGCTGTCAGCGATACCCGGCGACAAATCGACCGATCGCGCGATCGGGAGTGATCCGCAGTAATAGCTCCAGTAACCGGTGGCCGGATCGAGGGCGCCGCAGTTGTAATCGGCTCCGCTTACTGAGGACTGCGGCGGCTGGGATGCGCGGGCTCGGGACCAGCGTGCCGAGAGATCACCGGCCCACGCTGCGTCCGCGGCTGTGATGATCGATGCGGCGACCGCCTCTCGCGCGTAATCCCCGACACTGTGGTCGTTCGCCGTGTTGACCCAGGTACCCGATGCGTTGCGGGTACCGGCCGCCAGCCTGCCGAGCAGAGCCTCTCCCGGAAGTGGTCCCGATAGAAAACCGGTCGCGGCCCAGTAGTCGTCCGTGCCGCCGCCGAGTTCGACGCCGCTCGTGAAGTCACGGGTCGCGGCGCGCGGAACGTAATGGATGGCGCCGGAGAACGTCGAATGGCCAAACAAGCGTGCTCTGTGGTCCGTGTACGACCTCGATGCGCTCGACATCAAGCGGAGCGACATCGATTGCCGTGCGCTCGGCCTGGTAGACGCCTCCGACGAAGACACCCACATTGTCTCCAGCCGTACTTGGCTGCGACTGGCCGCGAAGCACGGGCGCGGAGCCGGTGCCACCCCAGAGCGACTCGAAGTAGAGTCCGGGGGCCATGCGGGCGAGCGCCGCCATGTCGGCGACCGACGCCGCGATCAACGCATCGCGATCGAGCACGTCGATCGTGAGCGGAACTGTCCAGTGGGGCTCGGCAACCTTGCGCGCGGTGACGACCACCTCCTCGAGGCGTGTGTCCACCGCCTGTGCAGCGCAATTGCCACCTTGCGTGAGGCCGGCCAAGGCGAAGAAGAGCCCGAGAGCCGCTCCAGTTGCGTTCATGACTTCCCGCCGGGGTCCTCCCTGCCTCGGCCGGCGATGCGCCCGCTTCGACGCAGCTCACGCAGCGAGGCCTTTTCCGCCGCGACGTGGACACGCACCTGAGCGACCACCGCCTTGAACGTCGGGTCATCGTGCAAGGGCTGCCACAACGGATCATGTTCCAGCGTGTACCACCATTGCAGGTAGTCGTTAGCCGCGAACGAGTCGCCGAGCGTGCGCAAGGCGGCGACTCGATCGCCGGACAGGAGCTGCACAGTTGCCTTTGTCCTGAGCGCGAATACCGCGCCATAGCGCGGCATGGTCGCGTCGATTTCCGCCGGGAGCCGGTCGAGCAGTCGTCTGGCCCGAGCTTCGTCACCGGAAGCCTGCAGCAGCTGGGCGAGGTATGCCGCAGCCCGGAAATTGGTGATGTGGAGCGCAGGGTCGGCGCCACCGAGTCTCGTAACGCTGCTCGTAGAAGGCGATGCCGCGCCCGAGGCTCACCTGTCCTCAGGGCGTAGTCGCGCACAGCCTCGGCAGCGCCCCAGCTCTCGGCCAGGTTGTACTCCTGCCCGGCTGGCGACAAGGCGACTTCGCCCGCGGTCCGCCAGTCCCCCTGGTAGAGCGCAAGCAGCAACTGCGCAGTTCGCCGGCTGCTCGGCGTTCCATCGGCCACTTCGCGCGCCGCGGCAAAGTCCCCCAGGTCGAGGTAGATGGCGACTGCCGTCTGTCGCGACCATGGGTTGTCCGGGTCGACTTCGATGGCATGCTCCAGAAGCTGCGCGGCTTCGGTCATCTGCCCGTGCAGCCCCCATTTCGTCTTGCCGTAGCGCTGCAGCGCCGGTTGGTAGTCCGGGTCGATTTCGAGGACGTGCTTCAGGCCCGATTCCCGGAACCGAACGCCCTGCCGGTCGAAGTCCCGCATGACCAGCCGGAAATGCAGTCGGGGTGAAAGCGGGTCCACCACCATCGCTCGATCGAGTACACGACCTCCCTCGTCGTAGCGGCCCTGCCTGTCCAGGAACTCGGAGAATGCGACGAGGCCACGCCCGTCGCTCGGGTCCAGTTCGAGACCACGCCGGAAATCCGCTTCGCGGTCGGCAGGGTCACTGTTGCTCCAGATCGCACGGACCACGTAGGCGCGTCCGCATTCCGGATCGATCTTGAGCGCGCGCTCGATCAGCGGCGCCTGGCGCCTGCGTTCCGTCGCGAGATCGTCGTGACGCCGCTCCGCGGCCAGCATGCGCGCGTCGTAGAGTCCCGCGAGGGCTGCTGCGAACTGCGGGTCGAGCGCGACCGCCTGTTCGAACTTCGCGGCCGCTTCTTCCGATCCGCTGACGGTGTACCGCGCCAGCAGCGCGCGGGCCTGCAGGTATGCGAGCTGCGCTTCCACCGGGGGTTCGTGCTGCGCCTTGGAAGGAGCGGATTCGATGCCCTGGACGCGCTGGCGCAACTCTTCGGCGACCGGCTGTCGCGATCGTGTCCTGGATGGAAAAGATGTCCCCAACGGTGCGATCCAGGCGGCTCGACCAGACCTGTACCCCGGTGCGGGCATCCACCAGTCGCGCCGTGACACGAAGCTGTTCTCCGGCGCGCTGGGCGCTGCCGAGTACCAGATAGCGTGCACCGAGGCGTCGGCCGGTTTCCTGTGGACTGGAGGCGCTGTCAGCGACGCCCGCGGTCGAGCTGCTCGTGATGACCGTGAGCCCCGGGACGATAGAAAGTCTATCGAGGATCATTTCCGGGATGCCGATGGCCAGGTAAGCGTCCGCCACCGACGGGCTCAGGTTTTCGAAAGGCAATACGGCCACGGTGGCGTCGCTGCCTGCGTTGTCGACGGCGGCAGTTGTCGGCATTGCAGCACCGCGGTTCCGCTCGACCCAGGCCGCGGTCCCAATCGCGACTATCAGGCCCGCTACAACCGCGGCTGCGTACCAGCGCCGATACCCGGAGACGGCGCGCCGTGGCTCCGGGCGTGATGCAGCATCGGTCGTGGGGACGCCGGCCAGCGCGGACGGCGATGTTGGAGCAGGAGCGAGCTCTTCGCGCGAGACGGGGGCGCTGATCCGATAGCCGCGTGACCGCAGGCCGGCTATGTAACGGGGGTTCGCCGAGTCGTCGCCCAGAGCTTCGCGCAGCAGATTGACACGCTTGGTGACGGTCTCGGGCGAGACGACGACGCCTGCCCACACTATCGATGACAGTTCATCGTTCGATATGAAATCGGGCGCGCGCCGGATGAGTACAAGCAGGAGATCGAACGAAAGCTTGGGCAGGACGATCGGCGCCAGCCGGGCCCGGTCACGCGCTGCAGGCCGACGTCAATGAAGAGATCACCGACGCGATAGGCTTCTCGGCCCTGTCGCCGCACGCTCCATGCCGACCACCTCCCTGTTCGCATTCGCCGACGCAAACATGCGCACTGGTCGGGTGGGAGCACACGCTCCCAGCCGGGCACCAATGATTACACGGGCGATGCGCGCGGGAGAATCGCCTGCAGGGCAGTCAGGTCCCAGTCTTGCCAAGCAGCGGACGCCTGGTTCGGCGCATTGCCGATCGCGTCCGCCACCGCGTCGTCCACCCGCTCGAGCCACACGAACTCGAGCTCCCGCTTCACGCTCTCCGGGATGTCCTCGAGGTCCTTGCGGTTGCGCGCGGGCAGCAGCACCGTGCGGATGCCGGCGCGGTGCGCGGCCACGGTCTTCTCCTTGATGCCGCCGACCGGCAGCACCAGCCCGCGCAGGCTGATCTCGCCGGTCATCGCGACGTCGCTGCGCACGGTGCGGTTCGTCAGCAGCGACACCAGCGCCGTGTACATCGCGACGCCCGCGCTCGGGCCGTCCTTCGGGATCGCGCCCGCCGGCACGTGCACGTGGATGTCGCTCTTCTCGAACAGCGCCGGATCGACGCCGAGCGCCTCGCGACTGCGACTTCACCAGCGACAACGCGGCCTGCGCGCTCTCCTTCATCACGTCGCCGAGCTGGCCCGTGAGGATCAGCCGGCCGGCGCCCGGGATGCGCGTCGCCTCGATGAACAGGATGTCGCCGCCGACCGGCGTCCACGCGAGGCCGGTCGCCACGCCCGGCACGCTCACGCGCATCGCCACTTCGTTCTCGAAGCGCGGCGCGCCCAGGATCTCGGCGCACGTCCGGCGCATCGACGCGCACGGCCGTGGCCTTGCCCTCGGCGATGCGCACCGCGACGTTGCGCAGCACGGAGCCGATCTGGCGCTCGAGGTTGCGGCAGCCCGCCTCGCGCGTGTAGTCGCGCGCGATCTGCGCGCAGCGCCTCGTCGGAGATCGACGCCTGCTCGGGCTTCAGGCCGTTGGCCTCGAGCTGCCGGCGCACGAGGTAACGGCGCGCGATCTCGACCTTCTCCTCCTCCGTGTAGCCGGTGAGCTCGATGATCTCCATGCGGTCGCGCAGCGGCCCGGGGATCGTGTCGAGCTGGTTCGCGGTCGCGATGAACAGCACCTTCGACAGGTCGAACGGCACGCCGAGGTAGTTGTCGCGGAACGTCGAGTTCTGCTCGGGGTCGAGCACCTCGAGCAGCGCCGAGGCCGGGTCGCCCTGGATGCCGCGGCCGAGCTTGTCGATCTCGTCGAGCATCAGCACCGGGTTGCGCGTGCCGGCCTTGCTTCAGCGCCTGCAGGATGTTGCCGGGCAGCGCGCCGATGTAGGTGCGGCGGTGGCCGCGGATCTCGGCCTCGTCGTGCATGCCGCCGAGGCTCGTGCGCTGGAACTTGAGGCCGAGCGCGCGCGCGATGCTCTGGCCGAGCGAGGTCTTGCCGACGCCGGGCGGGCCGACGAAGCACAGGATCGGGCTGCGGCCCTCGGGATTGAGCTTGCGCACCGCGAGGTACTCGACGATGCGCTGCTTGATCTTCTCGAGGCCGTAGTGGTCCGCGTCGAGGATGCCGCGCGCGCGCTCGATGTCGATCGACTCGTCGTCGAGCTTCGACCACGGCAGCGCGATCAGCGTGTCGAGGTAGGTGCGCGCCATCGAGTACTCGCCGCTCGCCTCGTTCATGCGCTCGAGGCGCTTGAGCTCCTTGCGCGCGTGCTCCTCGATGTCGGGCGGCATGCCGGCCTTGCCGATCGCCTCGGCGAGCTCGGCGATCTCCTCGCCGCCGCTCTCGTCGCCGAGCTCCTTCTGGATCTGCTTCATCTGCTCGCGCAGCAGGATCTCGCGCTGGCGCTCGTCGATCGCCTCCTTGGTCTGCTGTTCGATCTGGCGCGAGAGCCTCAGCACCTCGACGCGGCGCGTCAGGTGACCGGAGACGAGCTCGAGCCGGTCGCGCACGTCCACGGTCTCGAGGATCGACTGCTTGTCGGCGGGCTTGACGTCGAGGAAGCTCGCCGACCATGTCGGCCAGCGCCGACGACGACTCCATCGCCTGCACGCTGTTCGCGAGCTCGGCCGGCGCCTGCGGCAGCAGCGAGATCGCCTCGACGGCCTTCTGCTTCAGGTAGAGGGTCCGGGCCTCGACCTCGGGGTGCGTCGTCCCGGTATCGGCCAGGAACTCGACGCGTGCCACGAGGTACGGGAAGCCGTTCACGCGGTCGAGCACGCGGAAACGCCGCTCGCCCTGGCAGACGAGGTGGTGCGTGCCGTCCGGCGCGGTGATGTAGCGGATGATGCTGGCAACGGTGCCGACGCGGTGCAGGTCGTCGAGGCCGGGATCCTCGGTCTGCGGATCCTTCTGCAGCAGGAACCCGACCTTCGCCTCGGTGCGCACGCGCTTCCTGCGCGCCGGCCACGGTCTTCTCGCGCTTGATCGCCACGGGCAGCACCACGCCCGGGAACATCACCATGTTCCGCACTGGCAGGATGATCAGCATGTCGTCCGGCAGGCCCGGGGCCGGGTTCTGCTCGCCGGTCGGCAACGCCTGTTCGGTCTCGTTCGTGTTCATCCGTTTACCTCTGTCCGTTCAACGCCGGGCCAGCAGCAGCTGCAGGCAGCCATTCGTAAATTCCTGGGCCGTGAGCTCCCAGGTGCCCGCAGGCAGCGCGAGCCTGCGCTCGAAGCGGCCGTAGGGGATCTCGAGCCGGTGGATCGGCGCGCTGCTCCAGTGGCCCGGGCAGCCGTCGCTCACCGCGGACGATCAGCTCGCCCGGGGCGAAGACCAGCTCCACGCGCTCGCTCGGCACGCCGGGCAGCGCCACCTCGATCAGGATCTCGTCCCCGCGCGAGTAGACGTCGACCGGCGGCTCCCAGCGCGGACGCTGCTCGCCCGTGGCCAGCCTGAAGAACTGCCGCTGCATGCGCTCGGCCCGCTCGAGCAGGTCGACCGCCTCGGCCCACATCAGCGGGCCCTGGTTTCGTCGGTGCGCCATTGATCCACCGTGCTGATCCAATGTCCCGGGACTTGGGGGCGAGGGGGACCGGACTCAATGCCGGCGCCGACATAAGGGCCCGGATGCGCCAGCCTCGGCGCACGGCCAGTGTTCCGAAACGCCGTGCCTGACCCTGCCGATTAGTCAGTGAAATTTGACAGCGAAGCGGCATCAGGCGCGAAATTCGGCCATTCCGTTCAGCCGGGCTTTCCGAATGCCGCGCACGCCAGACACCCGTTCCGAGCGCTTCGGCGCCGAGTTCTATCGCAAGCATTACCTCGACCGCCGCACTCGGGTCGTGAGCCGCGCGGAGATGAAGCGCCGTGCTGACCTGGTCGCGGCCTTCGTCCGCAGCGGCGAGTTGCCCGTGCGCTCGATCCTCGACGTCGGCTGTGGCCTCGGCCTGATGCGCGATCAGCTGCTGCGGCATTTTCCCCGCGCCCGGTATACCGGCCTCGAGGTCAGCGAATACCTGTGCGCGCGGCATGGCTGGACGCAGGGCTCGGCCGCGACCTTCGACCCGGGGCGGTCGTTCGACCTCGTCATCTGCTATGACGTGCTGCAGTACCTCGACGCCCGCCAGGCCGCTGCGGCAATCCGCAACCTCGGCCGGCTCTGTCGCGGGGTGCTGCACTTCGGGGTGCTGACGCAGGAGGACTGGGACCTGTACTGCGAACAGAGCAACACCGACCGCAACGTCAACATGCGGCCCGGCGCGTGGTACCGGCGACGCCTGGCGCCTGCCTTCATAAACGCAGGCTCGGGAATGTTCGTGCGCCGTGGAGCGCCCGTGCACCTCTGGGAGCTCGACCGGGTCGAGCCGCTGCGTTCCCGGCGGCGCTAGGCATTACTCCCGGCTTGACTGCCGTACGGCGCAATTGCTGCGGCGCAGCGGGAAGGGGATACAAGCAGGACGGCATTCCCAAGGAGGGCTGTCCATGAAGCTGCGATCCCTGTTGCTTGGCGGCCTCGCCGCCGTTCTCGCCAGCGGTGCCACCACCGCGCAGACGTGGGAGACACTGCCGACCGTCGCTCCCGCGCCGGCCGACAACCCGACCACCGCGGCGCGCGTCGAGCTCGGCAAGATGCTCTACAACGATCCGCGCTTCTCCGAGACCGGCACGATCGCGTGCGCGTCATGCCACAACCTGATGGAAGGCGGCGACGACCACCGGCCGACCAGCATCGGCGTGCATGGCGTGAAGGGCGGCCGCAATGCGCCCACCGTGTTCAACGCCGCATTCCTGTCGGCCCAGTTCTGGGATGGCCGCGCGCCGACGCTTGAGGCGCAGGCCAAGGGCCCGATCGTCAACCCGGTCGAGATGGGCATGAAGGACCTCACGTCCGCCATCGATCGCATCAAGTCGATCCCGGGCTATGCGCCTCATTTCAAGGCGGCGTTCGGCGACGGCGACGTGATCAACATCGACAATGCGGCCAAGGCGATCGCGGCCTACGAGCGCACGCAGATCACCCCGGGCAGCCCGTACGACCGCTTCGTCAAGGGCGACAAGACGGCGCTGACCGCGGAGCAGCAGGCCGGCATGAAGGCGTTTGCCGCAGTTGGCTGCCAGGCGTGCCATTCGGGCCCGGCCTTCGCCGGCCCGCCGCTGCCGATCGGTACGCCGTTCCTGCAGAAATTCCCGCTGAATACCGACAACCCGTACGTCGCGAAGTACGACCTGCTTGCCGACAAGGGGCGCTTCAACACGACCAAGGACCCCGCGGACGAGTACATGTGGCGGGTGCCGCAGCTCAGGAACCTGGTCTACACGGCGCCGTACCTGCACAACGGCAGCGTGAAGACCCTGCCCGAGATGGTCCGCCTGATGGGCAAGGTACAGCTTGGCGTCGACGTCACGCCGGCCGACGCGGAGAGCATCGCCGCCTTCCTGGCCAGCCTGACCGGCGAGTTCCCGAAGGAGACGCTGCCGCGGCTGCCGCCGACGCCCGGCGACCTGCTGAAGTAGCGAATCCGCACCGGGGGGCCGGGGGCTGTACAATGCGCGCCTCCTGAACGGCCCCCCGGTTTCACTGATGCGCCTGTCCCCGATACGGCTCGTGTTGCCTGCAATGCTGCTCGCCACCCTGGCGGGCTGCGGCACCACCCAGTCCTGTGGCGGCAACCAGGACTACCTGACCGCGCAGGAGCGGCCGCGCCTGCAGCTGCCGCCGAACCTGGTCGCGAGCGAGCGAGTCGCCCCGATCGTGATCCCGCCGGCGGATCCCGACCCGCAGAAGCTCGACCCGCAGCCCCGTTGCCTCGACTATCCGCCGCCGTTCTTCGGCAGCAAGAAGCCGCCTGCAAGCCCGCCCGCCGAGCCGAGTCCCGGGAAACCCTGATCCGCTCGTGGAACCACGCCGGATCCCGCTAGAGTCTCTCCCGTGAGAAACACGTCCCTGTTGAGTGGCATCAGCCTGGCGCCGGGCACGCTGCGTGCGGTCCTGCTCGATCGACTGACGCAGGTCGCTCGGCAAGCATCCCGACACCGCTACCCAGCGCGACATCTACGACGCGCTTTCGCTCGCGGTCAGGGAGGAGCTCGCGGCGCGCTGGCTCGCCACCCAGCGGCGGGTGTCCCAGGCGGGCGTGAAGCGCATCTGCTATCTCTCGGTCGAGTACCTGCTCGGCCGTACGCTGATCAACGGCCTGTCCGCGCTCGACGGCGAGCTCGTGCAGGAAGCGCGCGACGCACTGCAGGAGCTCGGCTTCGACCTCGACAAGGTCGCCAAGGAAGAGATCGACCCCGGTCTCGGCAACGGCGGCCTCGGGCGCCTGGCCGCGTGCTTCGTCGACTCGCTCGCGACCCTGCAGTACCCGGCAGTGGGCTACGGCATCCGCTACGACTACGGCATCTTCACGCAGGCCATCGACGAGGACGGGCGGCAGCGCGAGAGCGCCTCGAGCTGGCTCCGGCAGCGCAGCCCGTGGGAGATCCCGCGCGACGACGCACGCTACGTCGTGCGCTTCGGCGGCCGCTGCATCGCCGCGCAGGACGCGCAGGGCCGCACGCGTTACCGCTGGGTCGACACGCAGAACATCTGGGCGGTGGGCTTCGACCAGCTGATCCCGGGCAACCGCAGCCCGACCGTCAACCACCTGCGGCTGTGGGCCGGGCGCGCGATCGCGCCGTTCAACGTCGAGGTGTTCAACGCCGGGCGGCACGCCGAGGCTTCGGCCGAGGACGTCGAGGCGAAGAACGTCTCGCGGATCCTGTACCCCGACGACACGACGCCGCAGGGCAAGGAGCTGCGCTTCAAGCAGCAGTACTTCTTCGTGAGCGCGAGCCTGCAGGACATGCTGGCGCAGCAGCTGGCGGAGGGGCGCGAGCTCGAGTCGCTGCCCGATTCGATCGCGATCCAGCTGAACGACACGCATCCCGCGCTCGCGATCCCGGAGCTGATGCGGCTGCTGATGGACGAGCACGAGATGGAGTGGGAGCGGGCGTGGGCGATCACGCGGCGCGTGTTCGCGTACACGAACCACACGCTGCTGCCCGAGGCGCTCGAAGTGTGGCCGGTGAGCTTCTTCGAGCGCATCCTGCCGCGCCACCTGCAGATCATCTATCTCGTCAACCGCGCGCTGCTCGACGAGATCTCGGCGCGACATCCGAACGACCACGACCGCCGGCAGCGGATGTCGCTGATCGACGAGGGCCACGGCCGCCAGGTGCGCATGGCGCATCTCGCGGTGGTCGCGAGCCACACGGTGAACGGCGTGGCCAAGCTCCACTCGGAGCTGATGAAGCGCACGATCTTCACCGACTTCGCCGAGCTGTACCCGGACCGCTTCACGAACGTCACGAACGGCATCGCCGTGCGGCGCTGGCTGAAGCAGTCGAACCCGGGGCTCTCTGCGCTGCTGACCGAGCGGCTCGGCCATGCCTGGGAGAACGACCTCGAGGAGCTCGAGCGGTTGCGCTGGGCGGCGGAAGATCCCGAGTTCCGCGCGCGCTTCGCTGCGATCAAGCTCGACAACAAGCGCCGCTTCGCCGAGGTGATCCAGCGCCGCGTCGGCGTCGAGGTGGATCCCGCGTCGCTGTTCGACGTGCAGGTGAAGCGCATCCACGAGTACAAGCGGCAGCTGCTGAACCTGCTGTACGTCGTGACGCGCTACAACCGCATCCGCGCGAATCCGAAGGGCGACTTCGTGCCGCGCACCGTGGTGTTCGCCGGCAAGGCGGCGCCCGGCTACGTGATGGCCAAGGGCATCATCAAGCTGATCAACAACGTCGGCCGGGTCGTGAATTCCGACAAGGCGATGCGCGGACGGCTCAAGGTCGTGTTCCTGCCGGACTACGACGTGTCGCTCGCGCAGTCGATCATGCCTGCGGCCGATCTCTCGGAGCAGATCTCGACGGCGGGCATGGAGGCGTCGGGCACCGGCAACATGAAGCTGTCGCTGAACGGCGCGCTGACGATCGGCACGCTCGACGGCGCGAACATCGAGATCCGCGAGCAGGTCGGCGCGGACAACATCTTCATCTTCGGGCTCACGGCCGACGAGGTCGCGGAGTACCGTCGCCGGGGCTATTCGCCGTCGGAAGTGGCGCGCGCCAACCCGGAGTTGATGGCGACGCTGGAGCTGGTCGACTCGGGCTACTTCACGCCTGGCAATCTCGCCGACGGCAAGCCGATCGTGGACCGGCTGCTGAGCGAGGGCGAACCGTTCTTCGTGCTTGCGGACTTCGCCGCCTATGCCGAGGCGCAGGACGCCGTGGATGCGTTGTATCGCCGTCCGGACGAGTGGCAGCGCAAGTCCGTGATCAACACGCTCAGCATGGGCATCTTCTCGAGCGACCGCAGCATCCGCGAGTACGCGCAGCGGATCTGGCGCATCAAGCCGGTGATGTGATGGACTCAGGGGACATTCTGGATTTACGCGTTTCATTGCGTAAATCCGGAATGCCTGGCACCGACTTCCCGAATGGCCGTTTGTTAGACTGCTGACGTGGCCGCCAAGCCGACACTGTCTCCCGCCGACGTCGACGCGCTGATCCACGCCCGTCACCCCCAGCCACGCTCGCTGCTCGGCTACCACGAGATCGCGCGCGAAGGCGAGCAGCCGCTGTGCCTGGTGCGCGTGCTCGAGCCCGATGCCGAGCGCGTCGAGGTCCGCTGGGTCGACGACGGTGGCCCCGGCAGTACCGCTGGCCCGCATTCACGCGGCGGGGCTGTTCGAGGGACGGGTGCCGTTCCGCCGCCCGCTCGAGCCCTATCGCCTGCACATCCGGTATCGCGACGGCCACGAGCTCACGAAGCACGACCCGTACTTCTTCGGGCCGCAGCTGTCGGACTTCGACCTGTACCTGTTCGGCGAAGGCAACCACCACAGCATCTACTACAAGCTCGGCGCGCACCCGACCGTGCTCGACGGGCTCGCGGGAACGCGCTTCGCCGTGTGGGCGCCGAACGCCGAACGCGTCAGCGTGGTCGGTCCGTTCAACCTGTGGGACGGCCGCAAGCACGCGATGCAGGTGCGCGGCTCGTCGGGCATCTGGGAAATCTTCATCCCCGGAGTCGGGCCCGGCACGGCCTACAAGTTCGAGCTCCGCGCACGCGACGGCCGCACGCTGCTGAAGGCCGACCCGTACGGGTTCGCGATGCAGCTCAGGCCCGCGAACTGCTCCGTGGTCGCGTCGCTCGATGGACACGAGTGGCAGGACGCAGCCTGGATGCAGGCGCGGTCCGCCGGCGATCCGCTGACGCAGCCGATCAACATCTACGAGCTGCACCCGTCCTCGTGGCGGCGCGACTATTCGCGCACGCCGCCGTTCCTGAACTGGCGCGAGCTCGCCGACGAGCTGATCCCGTACCTGCTCGACATGGGGTTCACGCACGTCGAGCTGATGGGCGTCGCCGAGCATCCGTTCGACGGCTCCTGGGGCTACCAGGTGGTGGGCTACTACGCGCCGTCCGCGCGCTTCGGCACGCCGCAGGACTTCATGCACTTCGTCGACCGCTGCCACCAGGCCGGCATCGGCGTGATCATCGACTGGGTGCCCGCGCATTTCCCGCGCGACGACCACGGCCTGGTGGAGTTCGACGGCACCGCGCTCTACGAGCACGCCGACCCGCGGCTCGGCGAGCACACGGACTGGGGCACGAAGATCTTCAACTACGGCCGCCACGAGGTGCGCAACTTCCTGGTGGCGAACGCGCTGTACTGGCTCGACCAGTACCACGTCGACGGCCTGCGCGTGGACGCGGTCGCCTCGATGCTGTACCTCGATTACAGCCGCGAGCCCGGGCAGTGGGTGCCGAACCGCTACGGCGGGCGCGAGAACCTCGACGCGATCGACTTCATGCGCCAGCTGAACACGGCGGTCGGCCGCTATCACCCGGGCGCGCTGATGTTCGCCGAGGAGTCCACCGCGTTCCCGGGCGTCACGCGGCCGGTGCACCTCGGCGGCCTCGGGTTCCACTTCAAGTGGAACATGGGCTGGATGAACGACATGCTGCGCTACGCCGCGTTCGACCCGGTGCATCGCCGCTACCACCACCAGCTGATCACCTTCTCGTTCGTCTACGCGTGGTAGCGAGCACTTCGTGCTGCCGATCTCCCACGACGAGGTCGTGCACGGCAAGGGCTCGCTGCTCGACAAGATGCCGGGCGACGAGTGGCAGAAGCGCGCGAACTACCGCTGGTTCCGCGCGTACATGACGACGCACCCGGGCAAGAAGCTGCTGTTCATGGGCAGCGAGTTCGGCCAGTGGCGCGAATGGCGCGACGAGCACTCGCTCGACTGGCACCTGCTCGAGGACCCGAAGCACGCGGCCTGCAGGCGCTGAACCGCGACCTGAACCGCATGTACGCCGACCTGCGCGAGCTGCATGCCGGGGATGCGGATCCGGCGGGCTTCGCGTGGATCGACCTGCACAACGGCGACCAGAGCGTCTGGGCGTTCCAGCGCCGCGACCCGGCGCGGCCCGACGCGCCGCCGCTGATCTGCGTGTTCAACGCGACGCCGGTGCCGCGCGACGATTACTGGCTCGGCGTGCCGGAGCTCGGGACCTATCGCAAGCTGCTCGATACGGACGCGGTCGCGTACGGCGGATCCGGCTACGCGCCGGCCGAGCGCGTGCCGGCCGACGCGCACGAAGTGCACGGCTATCCGTGCAGGCTGCGACTCGCGCTGCCGCCGCTCGCGGCGCTGCTCCTGCAGCTCGAGCGCTGAGCGCCCGCATGCAACGCCGCCCGTTCGGCCAGAGCGGCCTCGAGGTTTCCGTGCTCGGTTTCGGCGCGATGCAGGCAGGTGACCCGCGCCTGCCGGAGGCCCACGTGGCCCGGCTGCTGAACCACGCGCTCGACCTCGGGATCACGCTGGTCGACACCGCGCGCTCGTACGGCATCTCCGAGGAGCGCATCGGCCGGCACCTCGCGCACCGCCGCGACGAGTACCTGCTGTCGACCAAGCTGGGTTACGGCGCGGCCGGCATCCCGGACTGGACCTACGAATCCGTGGTCGCGGGCGTCGATGCGGCATGCAATCGATTGCAGACGGACGTGATCGACATCGTGCATCTACACTCGTGCGCTCTCGAGCTGCTCGAGGAGGGCGAGGTCGTGCGGGCACTGGAAGACTGCCGGGATGCGGGCAAGCTGCGGTTCGCGGCGTACTCGGGCGACTCCGCGGCGCTGCGCTATGCGATCGCGAGCGGCGCGTTCGGCAGCGTGCAGGCCTCGGTGAACCTCTGCGACCAGGAAGCGCTGCGCGCGCTGCGCGAGGCGAGCGACTGCGGGCTCGGCACGATCGCGAAGCGGCCACTCGCCGGACAGCCGTGGCGCGCGCGCGGGTCCTCGCAGGAACCGGTGCACACGCGAGTACGCACGTCGCTTCGAGCTGCTGCGTGCCGAGCCGGGCTTCGACGCGGACGACATGGAAGCGCTGGCGCTCAGGTTCGCGGCTTACTCGCCGGGTGTCGACTGCGCCATCGTCGGCGGCACCGACCTGCATCACCTCGAGCAGAACGTGGCTGCCGTGTCGGCCGGGCCGCTGGATAAATCGCGATACGAAGCGATCCGCGCGGCGTTCCGGAAAGTCGGCGCCGGGTGGCAGGGGCTCGTCTGATGGCCGACGACGTCGCAGATCGACGGGTTCGCGGACGGGCCGATGCTGGAGCCCGGCTCGCCGCAGCCGCTGGGCGCGAGCCTCGGCGCGCGCGGCGTCAATTTCGCGGTGTTCTCCGCGCACGCCGAGCGCGTCCAGCTCTGCCTGTTCGACCAGTCGGGCCGCGAGACAGCGCGCGTCGACCTGCCTTCGCGCACCGGGGACATCTGGCACGGACATGCTGCCGCTCGAGCACGGCGGCGCCGGCACCCTGTATGGCTATCGCGTGCACGGCCCGTACCGGCCCGGCGGAAGGCCACCGCTTCAACCCGGCGAAGCTGCTCGTGGACCCTTGCGCGACGGCACTGGTCGGCGACCTCACGTGGGACCCGGCACTGCGGGGCGCCGAGCCCGGCAACGACTGGCTGCCCGACGGC
The DNA here is from genome assembly GCA_963776815.1 of uncultured Gammaproteobacteria bacterium. GTDB lineage: Bacteria > Pseudomonadota > Gammaproteobacteria > Steroidobacterales > Steroidobacteraceae > RPQJ01. The sequence continues at coordinate 263,400 of CAVZNZ010000012.1, read as the reverse complement.
AACGACAGCGCGCCTTACGTGCCGAAGTGCCGCGTCGTCGACACGAAGTTCGACTGGGGCCGCGTGCGCGCTCCGAACGTGCCCTGGCGCGACACGATCATCTACGAGCTGCACGTGAAGGGCTTCACGCAGCGGCACCCCGGCGTGCCGGAGCACCTGCGCGGCAAGTACCTCGGCCTGGCGCAGCCTGCGGTGCTCGATTACCTGCGCAAGCTCGGCGTCACCACGCTCGAGCTGATGCCGGTGCAGTCGTTCGTCAGCGAGGAGTTCCTGGTCCAGCAAGGGCCTGGGCAACTACTGGGGCTACAACCCGCTCGCGTGGTTCGCGCCGGACGCGCGCTACGCGGTCGAATGACCCGGTCGTCGAGTTCAAGACGATGGTGCGTGCGCTGCACGAGGCCGGCTTCGAGGTCGTGCTCGACGTGGTGTTCAACCACACCGCGGAAGGCAACGAGCTCGGCCCGACGCTGAGCCTGCGCGGCTTCGACAACCTCACCTACTACCGGCTCGCGCACCAGAACCGCGCGCACTACAAGAACCTCACCGGTTGCGGCAACACGGTGAGCTTCGACGACCCCGCAGTGCGCGGGCTGGTGCTGGATTGCCTGCGTTACTGGACCGAGGAAATGCGCGTCGACGGCTTCCGCTTCGACCTTGCGACCGTCGTCGGACGTGATCCGAGCGGCTTCAACCGCAACGCGCCGTTCTTCTCCGCGCTGCGCTCCGACCCCGTGCTCGCGTACGTGAAGTTGATCGCGGAGCCCTGGGACGTGGGTCCCGGCGGCTACCAGCTCGGCCACTTCCCGGCCGGCTGGTCCGAGTGGAACGACCGCTACCGGGACACCGTGCGCGCGTTCTGGCGCGGCGACCGCGGGCTGCTCGGGGCATTCGCCGAGCGCTTCGCCGGGTCGAGCGACCTGTTCCGCGAGCACGGGCGCAAGCCGACCGCCGGCGTCAACTTCGTCACCACCGCACGACGGCTTCACGCTGCAGGACGTCGTCTCGTACAACGACCGCCACAATGAAGCGAACCTCGAGCACGGCGCGGACGGTCACTCGCACAACCTCAGCTGGAACTGCGGTGTCGAGGGCCCGACGAACGACGCGGGCGTGGTCGAGCTGCGCGCGCGGCAGGTGCGGAATTTCCTCGCGACGCTGTTCCTGTCGCAGGGCGTGCCGATGCTGCTCGCCGGCGACGAGATCGGCCACACGCAGTCGGGCAACAACAACGCGTACTGCCAGGACAACGAGCTCACGTGGATCGACTGGAGCCTGGCCGAACGCAACGGGCGGCTGCTCGAGTTCGCGCAGCAACTGATCGACCTCAGGCGTTCGAGGCTCTGGCTCAGGCGGGACACCTTCCTGAAAGGGACGCGTCGCGGAGCGCACGCGAAGGACGTGACCTGGCTGCACGCAACCGGGCGCGAGCTGACCGACGAGCGACTGGAATGACTTCAACCTGCGCGCGATCGCCGTGCACATGGATGGCGCACCGTCGCGTGCCGCCCATGCCGGCGACCTGCTGGTGGCCTTCAATACCGACGACGCGCCGGTCGCGATGAACCTGCCGTCGCCTCCCGAGGGCTCGAACTGGCAGATGGTGTTCGACACCAGCGCGGATCACGCCGGACCCTGGCGAGGCGCGCCTGGAAGACGGGCGATCGCTGCGCGTCGGTGCGCGCAGCACCGTGCTGCTCGAATCGGTGCCTACGTAGTGTCCGCGCCCCGCTTGCAGCGGTCGATGGGCTCAGGCATCGTCGCGACCCACTCGGCTGGACCAAGGCCATGCTCGACTCCCTGCTAGACCAGCTCGCGCGGCAGTGCGGCATCGGCGACGCGTACCACAACTATCGCGGCGAACTGATGTGGGTCACCGCCGAGACCAAGAAGGCGGTGCTCGCTGCGATGGGTTGCCCCACCGAGGACGCCGCTGCGATCGAGAGCGTGCTGCGCGAGCGGGATAGGGCGCGCTGGACTTCGCTGCTGCCGCCGGTCGCCGTGGTCCACCCGGGGCAGTGGGGCGTGACGATCGCGCTCGCCGCCGGTGACTTCGCGCGCGAGACTCGAATGGGAGATCACGCTCGAGCGCGGCGACGTCAGGCGCGGGCGCACGCATCCGGGCGAGCTGCAGGTGATCGAGCGAGGCGAGCTCGACGGGCAGCCGCACGCGCGCTGCTCGCTCGCGCTGCCTGAAGATCTCGCTCACGGGTATCACACGCTGCGCGTGGGCATCGTCGGACGGCGCAGCCGCAAGGTGCGCGCTGGTCGTGGCGCCGCGCGGCTGCTTCGAGCCCCGCGTGCTGCGCGAAGGCGGACGGCTATGGGGCGTCGCGGTGCAGCTCTACACGCTGCGCTCGCGGCGCAACTGGGGCATCGGCGACTTCGCCGACCTCGAGACCGTCGTGCGCGGCTCGGCGTCGTCGGGCGCGGCGTTCATCGGGCTGAATCCGCTGCACGCGCTGTTCCCGGGCAATCCGTGGCACTTCAGCCCGTACAGCCCGTCGTCGCGGCATTTCCTGAACGTGCTCTACATCGCGGTGGAGCGCGTGCCGGAGTTCGCGCACTGCGCCGAAGTGCGGGACGCGGTGGCCGCGCCGGAATTCGCGGCCGAGCTCGAGCGGTTGCGCTCCACCGCCAACGTCGACTATGCGGGCGTCGAGCGCGCGAAGCTGCCGCTGCTGCAGAAGCTGTTCGATCACTTCCGGCGCGAGCACCTGGAGCGCGGTTCGGCGCGAGCCGCGCAGTTCCGCGCGTACGTGGCCGAGCGCGGCGAGTCGCTGCGCCTGCACGCGCTGCACGACGCGATCTTCACCCACCTGGGCGCGCAGGACCGTGACCGATACTGGGGCTGGCCCGTCTGGCCCGAAGGGCTGCGCGATCCGGCGCAGCCGGCCACGCTCGAGTTCGAGGCCGCCCACTCCGCGGCGGTCGAATTCCACGCGTGGCTGCAGTGGATTGCCGAGGAACAGCTCGGTGCCGTGCAGCGGCTGGCGCGCGAACTCGGCATGCCGATCGGCCTCTACGGCGACTATGCGGTCGGCGTGAATCCGAGCGGCTCGGAAACCTGGTCGGACCAGGCGCTGTACCGCAAGGGCGCCGGAGTCGGCGCGCCCCCGGATGCGCTCGCGCTGAAGGGACAGGACTGGGGCATTCCGCCGCAGGACCCGAACGTGCTGGTGCAGCAGCGCTACCAGCCGTTCCGCAACCTGATCGCCGCGAACATGCGCCATTTCGGCGCGCTGCGGCTCGACCACGTGATGGCGCTGTTCCGCCAGTGGTGGGTGCCGGTCGGCCTGGGATCGACCGACGGCGGCTACGTGCACTATCCGCTCGACGACCTGATGTCGGTGCTCGCGCTCGAGAGCGAGCGCCACGCCTGCCTGGTGGTCGGCGAGGACCTCGGCACGGTGCCGCCCGAGATGTCGCACGCGATGGCCGAGCGCGCGGTCTATTCCTATCGCGTGCTGCTGTTCGAGAAGCACGCCGACGGCAGCTTCCTGCGCCCGGACGAATACCCTCGCCGCGCGATCGCGACCGTCACGACGCACGATCTCCCGACGCTCGGCGGCTACTGGACTGGCAATGACATCGAGCTGCGCCGCAACCTCGCGCTGTATCCGAGCGACGAAGTGCGCCTGCAGGTGCTGCACGAACGCGTGCGTGACCGGCAGGCGCTCGTTGCTGCGCTGGAGCGAGCGGGGTTGAAGAGCGCCGGCAGTGCCGGCGCGGAGCCGGTGTTCGGCGAGCCGCTGGCCCTCGCGATCCACACGTTCCTCGCGCGCTGCGACGCGGCCCTGGTCGTGCTGCAGGCCGAGGACCTCGTCGGGATGATGGACCCGGTCAACGTGCCCGGCACGAGCCACGAGCATGCCAACTGGCAGCGCAAGATGAGCCTCGGCCTCGAGGACATGTTCGCGAGCTCGTTCGTGCAGCGCCAGTTCCAGGCAGTGCACGCAGCCCGCAGTCGCTGATCGCGGCCCCGGCGCCGCCTCGTGGCGTTTTGGCCACATCCGTAGCATCCACGATAATGTATACGTTTGCAGTGCATTGCATGTCGCCGTGCACCTTTCTAGCATCCGCTGTTGGAGTGCTACTACACAAACTCACCAGGGGACTCACAGTGGCCAAGCATCCGCAGCCCGGTTCGCGCCGGGCCCATGACAGTCTGATTTCAAACCTGTATCCGAGCCGCCGCAGCGCGCTGTCGCTCGCGATCGCCATTGCGCTCGGCCTGCCCGGCGTCGCCATGGCGCAGCAGGAAGAAGTGCCGCAGGAGTCTGCCAAGGCAGCCGAGGCGGCGGACCTCGAGGAAGTCATCGTCACGGGCGTCCGCGCCGGTATCCAGGACGCGATCCAGGTGAAGGCCGACCTGCAGAGCATCTCCGAAGTCATCTCGGCCGAAGACATCGGCAAGCTGCCGGACACCAGCATCGCGGACGCGATTTCGCGCCTGCCTGGCATCACGACGCAGCGCGCCGAAGGCCGCGCGTCGGCGATCAGCTTGCGCGGTACCGATCCAGGCTTCACGACGGGCCTGATGAACGGCCGTGAACAGGTCAGCACCGGCGACAACCGCGCCATCGAGTACGACCAGTACCCGGCGGAACTGATCAACTCGGTCGTCGTCTACAAGACGCCGGACTCGAACATCGTCGGCCAGGGTCTTGCCGGCACGATCGACCTGCGCACGGTGCGTCCGCTCGACTACGGCAGGCAGGCGATCGTCCTGAACGTCCGCGGTGAGACGAACTCGCAGGGCGGCGACCTCGGCGCCAACTCCGATTCGTCCGGCTACCGCGCGAGCTTCTCGTGGGTCGACCAGTTCATGGACGGCAAGCTGGGCATCGCGCTCGGCTATGCGCGCCTCGACTCGCCGATCGCCACCAAGGGCTTCGGCACGTACGAGCCGTGGGGCCCGAACGGCACCAACGCGGCGAACGTCGATCCGGGCGTGCCCGCCGATGCGTACACGACGAACGGCATGAAGGTGCGCGCGGACATGGGTTCGACCGTCCGCGACGGCTACCTGGCCACGGTCGAGTTCAGGCCGAACGAGACCTGGGGCACGATCCTCGACCTGTACTACACGGACATGGAGCAGACCGAACAACGCGCGCAGCCTCGAGGTCAACCTCGGCGGCTACCCGGCGCCCTGCTGCGACGGACCGTTCCCGGCGAACACGGTATTCGGGTACTCGAACCCGACGATCAAGCGCGACACCGTGGTGGCCGGCAACCTGAACACCGTGGTGCCGCTGGCCCGCAACTTCCTGTTCACCACCGACGACCAGATCCTGGCGACCGGCTGGTTGAACGAGTTCCGGCTGAACGACCAGTGGAAGATGCTGGCCGACATCAGCTACTCGAAGGCCGAGCGCGACCAGAAGCAGTACGAGACGAACGCGCAGTACGAGCCGCAGACCACGAACCCGAACGCGCCGCGCAACATCTACGACAACGGCGTCTTCAAGCTCAATCCCGACAACATGTCGAAGCTGACGTTCGGGCTGGACTACGCGGACCCGCTGCGCGTGCAGGTCGGTCCGACGATCTACGGCGCGGGCTACACGAAGATCCCGCACATCGAGGACGAGCTGACCTCGTACCGGGTCGACTTCCTGCGCGAGGGCGAGCTGTGGTGGTTCGCCACGACGTCGTTCGGCGTCAACTACAGCGACCGCACCAAGGACAAGCAGACGCCCGAGGCCAACCTGAGCACGATCAACGGCGAGTACTACGCGATCGGTGCCGACGGAACTGATGCAAGCCCACGAACCTGAACTACGCGGATGCCGGCAAGGCGCTCGCGTGGCACGTGAAGGACGTGCTCAAGACCTATTACAACCCGATCGTCTACGGCAATCCGGAGACGCTGCCTTACCTCGCGCCCAAGTACTGGGACGTCGAGGAAGAGGTGTGGACGGGTTACGTGCGCGGCGACCTCGACCACGCGCTGTCCGACAGGGTCACGCTGAAGGGCAACATCGGCCTGCAGGTCATCGGCACTGACCAGAGCTCGAGCTCGTTCGAGGTGCAGAACGCATACACCGCGGCGCAGGAAGTGCTGAAGGTGTCCGGCGGCAAGTCGTACACGGACGTGCTGCCGCAGATCAACCTCGTGTTCGAGATGTGGGACCAGCAGGCGGTGCGCCTCGGCCTCTCCGAGCAGATGGCACGCGCCCGCATGGACCAGCTGAAGGCGACGACCGAAGTCGGCTACAACCAGAACGACGGCATCCCGAGCGGCAGCGCCGGCAACCCTGAGCTCGATCCGTGGCGCGCATGGGCGTACGACGTCTCGTACGAGAAGTACTTCGCCGACTACAAGGGCTACGTCTCGGCTGCGGCGTTCTACAAGGACCTGGACAGCTACATCTACGCCCAGACCGACACGAACTACGACTACTCGGACCTGCTGGCGACGCTGCCGCCGGGCTATTTCCCGCCGGGCGTGACGCCGAAGACCACGGGTAACTACACGCGGCCGGTCAACGGCCAGGGCGGCTACCTGTATGGCTTCGAGTTCGCGGTCTCCGTGCCGTTCGACATCATGACGGAGTACCTGAACGGCTTCGGTGCGAGCTTCAGTTACTCGTACACGAAGAGCGACATCGAGATCGAGGGTGTCGTGACGGGATCGCCGTCGGACAACATCCCGCTGCCGGGCCTGTCGCAGGACGTGTGGAACGCGACGCTGTACTACGAGAACTACGGCTTCGCGGCGCGTATCGCGACGCGCTACCGCTCGGAGTACATCGGCGAGGTGACGAACTTCGCGAACGACCGTGCGCTGCGCTACGTGGACGGCGACCAGATCACCGACGCGCAGCTGAGCTACACGTTCGGTGGCGACACGATGCTGAACGGGTTGATGGTGCTGTTCCAGGTCAACAACCTGACCAACGAACCGTACATCGCGTACTCGCAGAACAAGGAACGGATGCTGGACTACCAGGAGTACGGCACTCAGTACCTGTTCGGCCTGAACTACGCGTTCCACTGACCAATAACCACGGAGTCCACGCCGGCGCCTGCGCGCCGGCGCGGAGATCCGGGACCTCGAAGCCCTCGCCGGCATGCCGGCGAGGGCTTTTTTCTCAGTGGGACCGGGCGGCCGCGCTGGCCGCGGCGGTCGATCCGGTGTCGGACCCCACGCTGCGCCACGCGATCGCGGCGAGCGCGAGGCTCACGGCGCCGACCAGGAAGATCGCGCCCTTGTCCGCCACGCCGCTGACGAACGTGCCGATGCCGAGGCTCACGACGAGCTGCGGCAGCACGATCGACAGGTTGAACACGCCCATGTAGAGGCCGATCCGCGACTGGTCCACGCGCTGCGACATGATCGAGAACGGCAGGCTCGACGATCGCGGCCCAGCCGATGCCCATCAGCGCCATCAGCAGGTAGAGCGCGACCGGGGAATGCGCGAACAGGTACACGCCTGCGAATCCCGCGGCCATCACGACGAGGCACGCGGAATGCACGCGCACGACGTCGTGCCGGGCCGCGAGCGGCAGCAGCACCAGCGCGGGCAGGGCGGCGGCGACCGCATTCAGCGCGAGGAAGCTCGTCGAGAGCACCCTGCCGGTCGAATCGGCATCGAGATCGGGGAAACGCTGCTGCACGAACGCGATCATGTAGACGAACATCGTCTGCACGCCGATCCAGCTGAGCGAGTTGGCGGCGAGCACCTTGCGGAAGTCGACGAGGTCCTGCCGCGCGAACTGTGCGCCGCTGCTGCGTGCGGTCAGCGTCTGCCAGAACAGCAGCAGCGTGAGCGCCGCGCACGCGGCCTCGAGCCACAGCCCCGGCGGCTGCACGCCGGCGAGCTTCAGGCCCATCGCGATCACGTCGTACGCGAGGATCGCCCACAACGGCCGGATCAGGTCGAGAATCTGCGCGAAGCTCGTGCCGCCACCGCTTACCGCGGCTGCGGCTGACTCCGAGGCGCCCGGCAGCACGCGCTGCTCCTCGATCAGCAGCGCGGGGATCACCGAGAACAGCACCACGAGCACGGCGGCGACGTAGATCAGCGCGAAGTTGCCGAAGACAGCCCCGATCGCATACGCCAGCACGCCGAACGACCCCGAGACGGTCTGCATCCACGTGTAGCCGCGTGTGCGCGCGATGCCCGCCGGCGTTACGTCCGTGATGATCGAGCGTGTCGGGTTGAAGCTGACGTTGATCGACAGGTCGAGCGCGAGCGCGACCGCGATCGCGACGCCGATCACGGCGTCGAACCCGAGCTGCTGCGAAATGACCCCGATGTATGGCAGCGCCAGGATCATCAGCGCGGCGAGCAGTCCGCCGATGATGATGAACGGGCGCCGCCGGCCGCCCCAGAACCAGACCCTGTCGCTGATCACGCCGATCAGCAGCTGGCCGATGATTCCCGGCCAGCGGGCCTGCTGCCCAGACCAGGCCGATCTCGTGGATGTCGAGGTTGTACTTCGTCGACAGGATCCAGCTCAGCACCGAGATCTGCACCGACAGCGCGAACCCCATCGCGGTCGCCGGCAGCGTCAGCAGCACGAGGAATGGCGTGGACAATCGTCGCTGCATGCCGAGCATTCGGGATCTCCCTGGGTGTGTTGTTCTGCGGCCGGCCCGGAGCATTTCGCGCCGCGCGGGTCCTGTCAATCGAACGCGCGGCCGTCGACGGAGGCTGCGTGACTTCGCAGTGTCGGTTCTGCTCAAATCGACATCACATGACGCGAGCTACCGCACAGCCCAACCAGGCATCCGGCGACGCCAGCCCGGCCGCGCCGCTGCGCCGGCTGCCGCTGGGCTCGGTCACACCCCGGGGCTGGATGCAGGCGCAGATGCTGCGCGATCTCGAGCACGGGTACGCAGGCCGCCTCGACCAGCTGAGCCCGCACGTGGCGCGCGACCTGTATCGCGAGCGACTGGCGGTGGCCACCGGGCACGCGGGCTGGTGGGACGCGGAGTCGCGCGGCAACTGGCTCTGGGGCTACACGATGCTGGCGCACCTCGGGAATTCGCCGTCGCACCGCAGCCGTGCCGCAGGTCTGGTGGCCGACCTGCGCGCGACGCAGGACGACGACGGATACATCGGCATCTACTCGAAGGATGCGCGCTTTCCGGCAGGCGCCGTCGAGAATGGCGAGCTGTGGGCGCAGTCGCGCGCGCTGATGGTGATGCTGGCGCATCATGAGCTGACGGGAGACGCGGCCAGCCTCGAGTCGGCTCGCCGGGCGGCCGACCTGACGATGCGGCAGTACGACGACGATCGCCCGCACTTCGGCCGGGCGAGCACGCAGCAGGACCGGACCGGGCTGACGCACGGGCTGTGCTACGCGGACGCGCTCGAGATGCTGTTCGAGATCACCGCCGACGATCGATACCGGCGCTTCGCAAGCTGGCTGCTGCAGGACTTCGATCGCTGGCAGGTACCGTTTCCGAACGATGATCTCGCCGCCGCCAACCTCTCCGATCCAGCGCGCAGCCTGCGCGGACATGCGGTGCACACGGCGGAGCACCTGCGTGCCGTTGCATTCGGCGCCGCACGGGACACGAAGCGACGTGAGGCGGCGCTGCGCAAGCTGAGGTTCAGCGCCACGCCGAGTGGAGCCGTGAACGGCGACGAGAGCCTGCACGGACTGCCTTGCCCAGACGCGGGCTATGAGTACTGCACCCTGACGGAACTGCTGTTCAGCCTCGGCCGGCTAGCGCAGCACGGTGCGGACGCGACGCTGGGCGACTGGATGGAGCGGCTGGCGTTCAACGCGGCACAGGGTGCCCGCACGGCAGACGGGCGCGCGCTCGCCTACCTGTGCAGCGACACGCGCCGCGATGCCGTCGCAAGCCGACCAGACAGTTACTCGCTGCTGACCGGCCACCACGGGCGCTTCAAGCTCTCGCCGACGCACGACGATGTCGCCTGCTGCTGCAACCCGAACGGCACGCGACTGCTGCCGCATTACGTGACGTCAATGTGGCTGGCGTGCAGCGATGCGCCGGGGCTGGTCGCGCTTGGCTACGGTCCGAGCGAGCTCGCGACGCAGATCGATGGCAGCCGCGTGACAATCCGCCAGGACACCGGCTACCCGTTCGACGATGAGATTCGATTCAGCGTCTCGGTCCCGGTGCCGGTGCAGATGACGCTCTGGCTGCGACGACCTGCCTGGGTGCGCTCCGTCAAAGTCATCGGCGTGGATGTACGCGAACAGGATGGCTGGATCGTGGTCGATCGGTGCTGGTGCGACACGACCTCGTTCTCCGTCCAGTTCGACGTCCCGGTGCGCGCCGAGTCGTATCCGGCGGGCGAGATCGCCGTGCTGCGCGGTCCGCTGCAGTTCGTGCAGCCCATCGCTCACCGCGTTCGTCCGATCGAGGCGGGTGGCAGTGCGGATTGGCTCGACGAGGAACTGTTGCCGGTGGACCTGGGCGACATCGCCTCCGCAACGCCGATGTTCGACACGTCGCTGGGCGACCTCGGCCTGGTCGTCGAGCGTGACCGCACGCGCGATCCCGACGACCCGTGGAGTCAGCCGTCGCTGCGGCTGGTGCGCCCGGGACTGGCGCTGCTGCCGCTGGGCTGCACGGCGCTGCGCCGCGCCGACTTCATTTCCCGATGAGGAAAGTGAGCGGCTCGCCGACGCGCAGCCGCCAGGCCTTTTCCGAGTGCTCGGCGCCCTCGAACTTGCGCGTGATCCAGTTGCGGCCCTCGACGTAGCCCGCGCTGCGCAGGATCGCATCCGCGCGCAGCTGGTAAGGCTCGTAGCTCTCGTCCAGCGTCGCGGTGCCGTAGTCGAAGTAGTACTTGTGCGTCGCCGGGTCGGGCAGGTGCGCGGCGAAATCATCGAGCGCGATGCCGTTGCCCGCGGGCCAGTGCGTGGACACGCAGCCCGCGCCGCCGTACACGCCCGGGTACTTGCTGATCGCATACTGCGAGACGAGCCCGCCCATGCTCGAGCCCATGACGTAGGTGTCGGCGCGATCCGGCAGCGTGCGGTAGTTCGCATCGATGAACGGCTTCAGTTCCTCGACCAGGAACGCGAGGTACCGGTCGGAGATGATGTCTTCCGGCCGCGCCGCCGTTGAGCCCGGCACGTTGAAGTCGATCGCGCCCTGCACCGCGCGTTGCGGCATGTATTCCTCGCGGCGCTTCGGCGTGTTCCACACGCCGACGACGATCGCCTCGCGGACTTCGCCCGCGGCGATCATCCGCGTCATCGTCTCGTCGATGCCCCAGTCCACGCCGCCGTACGACGTCGCCGGATCGAACAGGTTCTGGCCGTCGTGCATGTACAGCACCGGATAGTGCTTGCCGGGCTCGCGGTCGTAGCCGGGTGGCAGCCAGACATCGACGTTGCGGGCGGCAACATGGCCCGACGGCATCGACGGGTAGCGCAGCACCGTCCCGGTGACGCCGGGTCCGGTGACCGGCACGGGTTGCGGCGCGGCGCGTGCGGAGCCGATCGCGCCGAGCACGATCGCGGTCGTCACGAGTGTCCGCAGCATGGATGACATCTGCGGCGCAACTCAGTCCAGTTCCAGGATCGTCGCGCTGTGCGCCGGAGCGGCGATGCCCTGGTCCAGGCGATGCGGCTGCTTCGTGATCACGTCGGTGCCCGTCGTCGCGCTGCCGATCACCTCGTGGAAGCGCTTCGCGTCCACGGTCTTCGCTTCTTCCGTATTGTTCAGGATCACCATCACCTTCTGCGTGTCGGTGTGCCGGAAGTACACATATATGCCGGCGAGAGGCACGAACTGCGTCAGCTTGCCGTGGTGCAGCGCAGGCGCGCCGCGTCGCCACAGCAGCAGCTTGCGCATGTACTCCTGCATGTCGCGCTGCGCGGGGCTCAGGCCCTGGCCGGTGAACGCGTTCACCTTGTCGCCGGGCCAGCCGCCAGGGAAATCGCTGCGGATCACGCCGTCGTCCTTCGGGCCCGGGTTGGCCATCAGGATCTCGGTGCCGTAGAAGATCTGCGGGATGCCGCGTGTCGTCAGGAAGAACGCGACGGCCATCCGGTCCAGGTCCGCGCGGTTGCCGAGCACGGTGTAGATGCGGCTCACGTCGTGGTTGTCGGGGAAGACGACGAGGTCGTACGGATCCGGATACAGGCCGTCGGTCGCGAGCACGCGGTAGATCCTGCGCATCCCGGTGCCCCAGTCTTCCTTCTCGAGCAGCGCCTGGCTGACGGCTTCCTGCAGCGGAAAATCGAACACCGCGGGCAGGTACGACACGTAACCGTCGTGATTCTTCCGGCCACGCTGCCAGTACGAGACGATGGCGGGGTTGCCGCTCCACTCCTCGCCGACGACGTTGATGTCCGGGTACTCCTCCATCACGCGGCGCGACCATTCCGTCAGGAACGCGCGGTCCGAGTAGGAGTAGGTGTCCACGCGCAGTCCCGCGAGGCCCGCGTATTCGATCCACCACAGCGTGTTCTGGATCAGGTAGGTTGCGAGGAACGGGTTGCGCTGGTTCAGGTCGGGCATCGCCTCGACGAACCACCCGTCCGCGAACTTGCGCCTGTCTTCCTCGGCGGCGTGGGGATCCTGCAGCGACTCGCGGACGTGGTGCGTACCCTCGAACTGGCCCTTGTTGTTGAGCCAGTCCGGCGTCGGCATGTCGCGCATCCACCAGTGCCCGGAGCCGATGTGGTTCAGCACCACGTCCTGGATCAAGCCGATGTTGTGCTTGCGCGCGTCGATCGAGAGCTGGCGATAGGACTCGTTGGTGCCGAGGCGCGGATCAACGCGATAGAAGTCGGTGATCGAATAGCCGTGGTAGCTGTACTGCGGCTGTGCGTTCTCGAGCACCGGGTTCAGCCACAGCTGCGTGAAACCCATGCCCGACACGTAGTCGAGGTGGTTGGTGATGCCCTGGATGTCGCCGCCGTGACGCCCGAGGGCCACGCCGCGGTTGAGCCCGTCCTTCAGCCCCTTGACCGTGTCGTTCGCGGGATCGCCGTTCGCGAAGCGGTCCGGCATGACGAGGTAGATCACGTCCTGGGGGCCGAAACCCTTGCGCTGCGCGGAGCCCGGTTCCCGCTGCTGCAACGGGTATTCGTACTTCGCGACCAGCGAGCGGCCGCGGCGGAACTCGATTCGGGCCACGCCCGGCTGTGTGTCCGGCGCGATCTTCAGGTTCAGGAACAGGTAGTTCGGGTTCGCGACACGCTCGACGCCCGTGATCGCCACGCCCGGGTACTGGATCGAAGGCTCGAGGTCGGCGATGCGGTCGCCGTGCGCCATCAGCTGCAGCCGGTCGTCCTTCATGCCGACCCACCACGAGCCGGGCTCGATGCGCTCGATCCGGTCGGCAGCAACGGACTGGGTCGCAATCAGCCCCAACAGCAACGCAGCCAGCCACCGTCTCGACATCCCGGATCTCCTCTTCGATTGCGCGCCAGTGAACCATCCGGGGCGCGGCTCCTACAAGACCCTGCATACGTTTGCAGCGGACGCGGGCGCTGCGGCGGCCGGGTGCGAGCGTTGCTAGACTCCGGTCGGTTGCGGGGGTGACCGGAGATTCCGTCGATGAAATTCGCATTGACCGCCGCGCTGGCTTCATTCGCGCTCATGCTTGCCGCAGCCCCAGCCGCGCGAGCTGCCGAGGTGCGGTCGCCGGATGGCCGGATCACGGTGACCGTCGACGTCGACAAGGGTGGCATTCCGCAGTACTCGATGAGCTACCGGGGTGCGGAGCTGATGCCGCCGGGCGCGCTCGGGTTCCGGTTCCAGTCGCAGCCGGCGTTCGATGACGGGTTCCGGATAGCGGGCAGCTCGACGTCGAGCCATGACGACACATGGGAGCAGCCGTGGGGCGAGCGGCGCTACGTGCGAGATCACTACAACGAGTTGCGTCGTGAACTTCGAATCGGCCACAGGCGCGTCGCGCCGGTTCGGCCTGCGGGTCCGCGTGTTCGACGACGGCTTCGGCTTTCGCTACGAGGTGCCGGAACAGCCGGGATACGCGACCGTCAACATCACGGACGAGCTCACGGAGTTCCGCCTCGACGACGATCCGAAGACCACGGCGTGGTGGATCCCGGGCCGCCGCTGGAACCGGTACGAGTATCTCTACAACACGACGCCGCTGGCCGCGATCCAGATGGCGCATACGCCGATGACGGTGCGGCTGCCGACGGGCGTGCATCTCAGCTTCCACGAAGCGGCGCTCGTCGACTACGCAGCCTACGTGCTCGACCAGCGCCGCCCTGGCACGTTCAGGACGAGCCTGACGCCGTGGTCCGACGGCATTCGCGTGAAGACGCACACGCCGTTCAAGTCGCCGTGGCGCACGGTGCAGGTCGCGCCCGACGCCGCGTCGCTGCTGAACTCCAGCCTGATCCTGAACCTGAACGAGCCGAACGTGCTCGGCGACGTGTCGTGGGTCGAGCCCGGCAAGTACGTCGGCATCTGGTGGGCGATGCACATCAAGCGCGCCACCTGGGGCTCCGGCCCCGAGCACGGCGCCACCACCGCGGAGACGAAGCGCTACATCGATTTCGCGGGCGCGAACGGCTTCAAGGGCGTGCTGGTCGAGGGCTGGAACGTCGGGTGGGACGGCGACTGGTTCCACAACGGCAAGCAGTTCCGGTTCACCGAGCCGTACCCGGACTTCGACCTGAAGGCGGTTGCCGAGTACGCGCTCAGCAAGGGCACGCGGCTGGTTGGTCACCACGAGACCGCCGCCGATCTCGGCAACTACGAGCCGCAGATGGCCGCGGCGTTCGACCTGTACGAATCGCTCGGCGTGCGACAGGTCAAGACGGGCTACGTCGCGGACGCAGGCGACATCCGCCGCATCGACGAGAACGGGGTCGAGCTGCACGAGTGGCACGACGGGCAGTTCACCGTGAACCACCACATCCGGCTGCTGCAGGAGGCCGCGAAGCGCAAGATCAGCATCAACTCGCATGAGCCGGTGAAGGACACCGGCCTGCGCCGCACGTACCCGAACTGGCTGTCGCGCGAGGGGGCCCGCGGCCAGGAGTACAACGCGTGGGGAAATCCCGTGAACCCGCCCGAGCACGTCGCGATCCTGCCGTTCACGCGCATGCTGGCGGGGCCGATGGACTACACGCCAGGCATCGTGGATCTCACGTTCGACGGGCTGGCCGCGAAGCACCGCGTCAAGCACACGCTCGCGAAGGAGCTCTCGCTGTACGTCGTGCTCTACAGCCCGGTGCAGATGGCGGCGGACCTGCCCGAGAACTACGCGAAGCATCCGGAAGCCTTCCAGTTCATCAAGGACGTGCCCACCGACTGGGACGAGAGCGTCGCGCTCGCCGGCGAGGTGGGTGATTTCGTCGCGATCGCCCGCAAGCAGCGGGGCGCCGATGACTGGTACCTCGGGGCGCTGACCGATGAGAACGCCCGTTCGCTGACGCTGAAGCTCGACTTCCTCGACCGCGCAGGCGCGCTACGTCGCGGAGATCTATCGCGACGGCGCGCAGGCAGACTGGAAGACGCGGCCGTACGATCTGGTCCTCGAGAAGCGGCCGGTTGCGGCCAACGACACGCTGCAACTGAAGCTTGCCACCAGCGGCGGCGCGGCGGTGCGGCTGCGGAGGGTGCCGTGAACGCGCGCATCCTGCTGGTCGTCGCCTCGCTGGTCGCGAGCGTGCTGATCGGGCTCAGCCTCGCCTCGCGCGGGCCGGGCGCGACCGCGGCTCGCGACGACCAGGTCACGATCGGCCTGTCGCTCGACACGCTGAAGGAAGCGCGCTGGCAGGCGGACCGCGACATGTTCGTGAAGCGCGCCGGGCAACTCGGCGCCAGGGTGCTGGTGCTTGCGGCCAACAACGACGACACGGTGCAGGTCGGCGACGTCGAGAAGCTGATCACCAACGGCGTCGACGTGCTGGTGATCGTCCCGCACGACGGTACCGCGATGGCCAAGGCCGTGAAGCTCGCGCACGACGCCGGGATCCCGGTGATCGCCTACGACCGCATCATCCGCGACAGCGACCTCGACCTGTACGTCAGCTTCGACAACGAGCGGGTCGGGGAACTGCAGGCGCGCTACCTGCTCGACCACCTGCCGACGCCGGGCAAGGGGCGCATCGTGCGCATCTACGGCGCGAAGACCGACAACAACGCCGTCGCAGTTCAAGCGCGGCCAGGACAAGGTGCTCGAGCCCTACGTGGCGCGCGGCGACATCGTCGTCGTGCACGAGGACTGGGCCGAGGACTGGAAGCCGGAGAACGCCAAGCGCATCGTCAACGCGGCGATCACTGCGGGCGGCGCGAACATCGACGCGGTGCTCGCGAGCAACGACGGCACCGCGGGCGGCGCGATCCAGGCGCTGAGCGAGGAGGGCCTCGCAGGCAAGGTGCTGGTCACCGGCCAGGACGCCGAGACGGTCGCGCTGCAGCGGATCGCGGCCGGCACGCAGACGATGACGATCTACAAGCCGCTGCAGACGCTCGCGGCCGGTGCGGCGGAGCTCGCCGTGCGCCTTGCCGAAAAGCGCATCGTCGTCGCGAAGCAGACGGTGGACAATGGCAACGGTCCGGTGCCGGCCGTGCTGTACGACGTGGTCACCGTGACGCGGGACAACATCGTCGACACCGTCGTGCGCGACGGGCAGGCCAGCTACGACGACGTCTATCGAGGCATTGCCGAAGGCGAGCGGCCGCCGCGCCCATGAGCGAACGCACCGTGCTCGAGGCTCGCGATCTCGTCAAGCGCTTCGGCGGGCTGACCGCGCTCGACGGCGTCAGCTTCGATCTTCGCGCGGGAGAGGTGCACGCGCTTTGCGGTGAGAACGGCGCCGGCAAGTCGACGCTGATCAAGCTGCTGTCCGGCGTGCACCCGCACGGCAGTTACGACGGCGAGATCCTGATCGACGGCGCGCCGGCGGCGTTTCGCTCGACGCGCGACGCCGAGCGGGCGGGCATCGCGATCATCCACCAGGAGCTCGCGCTGTTCCCGGAGATGTCGGTCGGCGAGAACCTGTTCCTCGGCGTGCTGCCGCGCCGCCACGGCCGCATCGACTGGGACCAGGTATACGCGCGCGCCGCGGCAACGCTCGATGAGTGCGGCATCTCGCTCGATCCGGCGGCGCGAGTGGGCGATCTCGGCGTCGGCCAGCAGCAGCTCGTCGAGATTGCGCGTGCCGTCTCGCGCAACCCGCGCGTGCTGGTGCTGGACGAGCCCACGGCGGCGCTGGCGCAGCACGAAATCGGGACGCTGCTCGATCTCGTCCGGCGCCTCCGCGATCGTGGAGTGGCCTGCGTCTTCATCTCGCACAAGCTCGACGAGGTGTTCGCGGTGGCGAACCGCATCACCGTGCTGCGCGACGGGAAGGCGCAGGGCACGCTCGTCGCTGCCGATACGGACGCCGGCGAGGTCATTCGCCGCATGGTCGGCCGCCGGATCGAGGAGCACTATCCGCGGCGGCAGTCCGCCGCTGGCAGAACGCTGCTCGCGCTGCGGGACCTCGAGGTCGCCCCGCCGCCGGGGCAGGGATTGCACCTGCGGGGTATCAGCTTCGACGCCCGGGCCGGCGAGGTGCTCGGCATCGGCGGACTGATGGGCGCGGGCCGCACGCGAACTGCTGATGCATCTTCTCGGGCTGTGGGGAACGCGACGGGCGGGGACGGTCGAGCTCGACGGCGTGTCGTTCCAGGCCAGCAGTCCGCGGGAGGCGCTCGCGCGCGGCGTCGCGCTCGTAACCGAGGACCGCAAGCGCTACGGCCTCGTGCTCGAACGAGGCGTCGCTTTCAACCTGTCGCTCTCCGTCGCTGCGGCGGCTGCGGCGCGGGCCGTTCGTCGATCGCGATGCGGAAGTGGCGCTGGCGACACGCACCGCGGACGATCTGCGGATCCGCGCGCAGGACCTCGAGCAGCCGACCGGTACGCTTTCGGGTGGCAACCAGCAGAAAGTCGTGCTTGGCCGGATGCTGCTCACCGAGCCACGCGTGCTGCTGCTCGACGAGCCGACGCGGGGCATCGACGTCGGCGCGAAGCTCGAGGTCTACGAGCTGATCAATCGGCTGACGGCCGCCGGCCAGGCCATCGTGCTCGTCTCGAGCGAGCTCGGCGAGCTCATGGGTATCAGCGACCGGATCGTGATGCTGTGCGAGGGTCGCGTCGGTGGCGTGTTCGATCGCGGATCCGCCACGCAGGAAGGACTGCTGGCCGCGGCAATGGGCCGCAGGGAGCGCGCGGCATGAGGGCCTTCCCGTGACCCGCTTCGCAACCCGGGAGCTGTCGATGGTGATCGCGCTCGCGGCGATCTGGGCGTTCTTCGCCTGGCAGGAGCCCGTGTTCCTGTCCGCCCGCAACCTGTCGCTGTTGTCGGTCGAGCTCGCGGTCACTGCCGTGCTCGCGCTCGGCATGCTCGTCGTGCTGCTGCCGGGGCAGATCGACCTGTCGGCTGGCAGCGGCGTGGGCCTCGCGGGCGCCGTCGCCGCGGTACTCGTCTTCTGGCACGACGTGCCGGCGCCGACTCGCGATGCTGGTGGCCGCCGCGGGCGCCGTGCTGGCATGGTCGGCGATGGGCGCGTTGATCGCGATCGAGCGCATCCCGGCATTCATCATGACGCTGGGCGGCCTGCTGGTGTTCCGCGGCCTGCACTGGCTCGTGATCCGCAACCAGACCGTCCCGGTCGTCGAGGGCGGCAGCCAGAACTTCTATTCGCTGCTCACGACCTACTATCTGCCGTCGGCGGCCGGTTATGTGCTCGCAGGACTTGCCATCGCGGCCATGGTGACGTCGGCGCTGAACGCGCGCGCGAGACGCACGCTCCTACGGGTTCGCGGTAGACGACGGCGAGCTCACGTTCCTGAAGCTGTTCCTGCTCGCGCAACTCGTGCTGCTGGTCGTGATCGTCACGAACGGCTATCGCGGCGTGCCCGTCGCGCTGGTCGTGCTCGCGCTGGTGGCGGTCTTCGTGCACCAGCTCGTGACCAACACTCCGTTCGGCCGCTACCTGTACGCGATCGGCGGCAACGAGGAAGCAGCCACCGTCTCCGGCGTGCCGGTACGCGCCACGATCATCGGCGCGTACGCGATCATGGGTGGCATCGTCGCGCTGACCGGGTTCATGCAGACGGCCTATTCCGGCGCGTCGACGTCGACGGTCGGCTCGCTGATGGAACTCGACGCCGTGGCGGCCTGCGTGATCGGCGGCACCAGCCTGCGCGGCGGGCGCGGCACGGTGCTCGGGGTGCTGTTCGGGGCGCTGATCATGGCGAGCCTGCTGAACGGCATGACGCTGATGGCGGTGTCGCCCGAGGCCAAGTACATTGCCCGGGGCACGGTGCTCGCGCTCGCGGTGTGGCTCGACCTGAGGCTGGGCAAAGGCAGGTAGGGAGAACGGGATGCATAGGAACACAGCCGGAGCTCAGCTTCTGGCAGATCTGGAACATGTGCTTCGGGTTCCTCGGGATCCAGTTCGGGTTCGCGCTGCAGAACGCGAACGTGAGCCGCATCTTCCAGTCGCTCGGTGCGTCGATCGACGACCTGCCGATCCTCTGGCTGGCCGCACCGGTCACCGGGCTGATCGTGCAGCCGATCATCGGCTACATGAGCGACCGCACCTGGGGCAGGCTCGGTCGCCGGCGGCCGTACTTCCTGGTCGGCGCGCTGCTCGCGACCGCGGCGCTGGTGATCATGCCGAACAGCCCGTATCTGTGGGTCGCGGCCGGCATGCTGTGGATCCTCGACGCGTCGATCAACGTGTCGATGGAGCCGTTCCGCGCGCTGGTCGCGCGACATGCTGCCGGACCGGCAGCGCAGCCTCGGCTATTCGATGCAGAGCTGGTTCATCGGCGTGGGCGCGGTGGTCGCCTCCGCGCTGCCGTGGATCCTCGCCAACCTGTTCGACGTCAGCAACGTCG
Organism: uncultured Gammaproteobacteria bacterium; assembly: GCA_963776815.1. Classification (GTDB taxonomy): domain Bacteria; phylum Pseudomonadota; class Gammaproteobacteria; order Steroidobacterales; family Steroidobacteraceae; genus RPQJ01. The sequence continues at coordinate 243,577 of CAVZNZ010000012.1, read as the reverse complement.
CCGAGCCAGGCGAGCTGCCCGAGTCGGTGAAGCTCGCGTTCTACCTCGGCGCCGCCGCGTTCCTCGGCGCCGTGCTGTGGACGATCTTCTCGACGAAGGAGTACCCGCCGGAGGACCTGGCTGCATTCAGCGGACACGACCTGGCCGCAAAGCACGACCTCGTGCTCGCGCGGACTCCGGCGCAGTACCGCAAGTCCGCTATCGCCTGGTGCGTCGCCGGCCTCGCGTTCGCCGGCACCGTCGCGATCTTCGGCTGGGACAAGCAGCTCTACGTGCTCGGCTTCGGGCTCGCGGCATTCGGCGTGCTGCAGTTCGCTGACGGCGGCGAAGCAGCAGCGCGGCGAGACGGACGGGCTGTTGCACAGCGTCGTCAACGACCTGTTCCTGATGCCGAAGGTGATGAAGCAGCTCGCCGTCGTCCAGTTCCTGTCGTGGTTCGCGCTGTTCGCGATGTGGATCTACGCCACCGCGGCGATCACCGAGCACCACTACGGCACGACGGACACCGCGTCGGCCGCCTACAACGACGGGGCGAACTGGGTCGGCGTGCTGTTCGCCGCGTACAACGGCTTCGCGGCACTCGCCGCGCTCGTATCCCGAAGCTGGCGGCAGCCGTCGGCCGGCGCCGGGCGCACCTGGTCGGGCTCACGTGCGGAGCGCTCGGGCTCGTCTCGATGCGCTTCATCGACGACCCGAAGCTGCTGCTGCTGTCGATGGTCGGCGTCGGCATCGCGTGGGCGTCGATCCTCTCGCTGCCGTACGCGATGCTTTCGCATGCGGTGCCGGCCCGGAAGATGGGCATCTACATGGGCATCTTCAATTTCTTCATCGTGATCCCGCAGATCCTGGCCGCGAGCGTGCTCGGCATCCTGGTGCGGGTGCTGTTCGGCGGCCAGAGCATCGACGCACTCGCACTCGGCGGCGCGTTGATGTTCCTGGCGGGACTCGCGTCGCTCTGGGTGGACGACCGCGAGGAACGATGAGGTCAGCGCGCGTTGCGGGCGCCGCAAGACTTCCGCACCACCAGGCGCGGCGGGATCAGCGCCGAGTCCACGGTCTCGCCCGTGATCACGCGCAGCAGGTTGTCCACGAGCATTTCGCCCGCGCGCTCGGTGTCCTGCTGGACCGTCGTCAGTGGCGGATTGAAGTGTGCGGCGGCAACGATGTCGTCGAAGCCGACGATCGCCACGTCGTCCGGCACGGACAAGCCTCGATCCCGCAGTGCGCCGATCACGCCCATCGCGATCCGGTCGCTGGCCGTGAACACCGCATCGAACTGCACCCCGGCGTCGAGCAGCCGGACCGCCGCTTCGTAGCCCGCTGCCTCGCTCGACTGTGCGTCGACCTGCAGGCGCGGGTCGGTCTCGATGCCGGCCTCGCGCAATGCGCTGGCATAGCCGGCGTACCGCAGCCGGAACTCGGGCCAGTGGTGCGACGCGCCGCCCGCGAACGCTATGCGTCGCCGGCCCAGGCCGAGCAGGTGGCGAACGGCCTGTTCCGCGCCTGCGGCGTTGTCGCTGCACACGTAGCGGCCCGGCATGCCGTCGACGATCGGACCCCAGATCACGAAGTTCGCGCCGTTGTCGGCGAGCTCTTCAACCGCGGCATCGACGCGAGATAGTCGCCGTAGCCGAGCAGGATGATGCCGTCCGCGCGGTTGCTGATCTGGTAATCCGTGTACCAGTCGTTGCTCAGCTGCTGGAAGGAGACCAGCAGGTCGAGGCTGCGGCGCGCGGCCGCCCGCGTGATGTGACCGAGCATCGAGAGAAAGAACGGGTTGATCTGCGCGCCGTCGGCGGTGTCCTCGAACAGCAGCAGCGCCAGCGTGTGGCTGCGCCGCGAACGCAGGCCGGCTGCGCTCCGGTCGGTCCGGTAGCGAAACTCGTCGGCGATGGACTTCACGCGCGCCCGGGTCTCTTCCTTGACCAGCGGGCTGTTGCGCAACGCGCGCGAAACGGTGGCCTGCGAGACCTCGGCAAGTCGCGCGATGTCACGCGAAGTCGTTCGAACGTCCTTCATTGTCCCCCCGGCGGCGGCCGACGCTACCATGCGCGCCGTTCGCGCGGCAATCGGCCGGCCGGGCCGCGCAGGACGTCAGCGCCGGGACATCTTCACTTCGGGCGCCAGGTCCCAGGTGCCGTCGTCACCCGGGCACGCAGTGGTGCGGCCTTCGCTCAGGCCGAACTTGCCCGTCGCGATCAGCCGGAATTTCCGGCAGCCGTCGGACGAAACGGCCTGGTCGACCGGCGTGAGCTGCCACGTGACGCCGGTGGCGGCATTGATCCACGTGACGCTCTGTCCGTCGCGGGCGAGCTCGAGTGCATGCCCTGCGCAGGAGCGGTCGGTCCTGTCCATGCGTCGTCCGATCTCGGCGCCGATCGCGGCGCCGATCACGGTGCCAACGACGATTGCGACAGCCCGGTTGCCGTCGCGCCCGATCTCGGCGCCAACTGCACCGCCGGTGATGCCGCCGAGCACCGCACCGACATCCTCGCGATTGCAGTGGCCGGACTGAACGCCATAGTCGTCGTTCCAGCTCCTGCCGCTGTAGCCGGCGTAGGCCGGGTCGTTCTTCTTGCGCCAGCCATGTGCAGGGGCCCACGACGGTGGCGTCGCGAGCGCGAAGCACGGCAGCGCAAGCGTGAGGATCGCGAACGCGCGGAAGACGTGCGTCGCTCGCGTGAACCGGTCACCTGATCGCGGAGTCTCATGGCCGTCTCCTCGCGTCGGCGGGCCCGGGCTGGGCCATGGCGACGACCCTAACCCCGCAAGGGCACCGGCCGGACGGTGATCAGCCGGCAACGTGATGACGTTCACAAAAGCGTCAGGCGTATATTTGGCGTGCACGGAAGAGGAGTCGTCACCATGCACGCGAACGAGATCACCCGCAGGACCATGCTGGCGCAGGCGGGCGCGCTCTTGTCCGGACTCGCCAGTCATCGGGGGCATCCGCCCGGCAGGCGCGACCAGCCCGACGAAAGGGCCGATTGCTGCCGGACCAGCCGCAGCCGCCGGACACATCAGGATCGGCGGCGACCTCGACGTGAACCGCCTCGGCTTCGGTGCGATGCGCGTGACTGGTGCCGGCATCTGGGGCGATCCACCCGACGTCGAAGAGGCGAAGCGCGTGCTGCGTCGTGCCGTCGAGCTCGGCGTCGACTTCATCGACACCGCGGACGCATATGGCCCCGACACCAGCGAACGCCTGATCGCCGAGGCCCTGTACCCGTACCGGAAGGGACTCGTGATCGCGACCAAGGGCGGCCTCGTGCGGCCGGCCCCCGACAAGTGGGATCGCGACGGCCGTCCCGCGCACCTTCGCGAGGCCTGCGAGGCCAGCCTGAAGCGGCTGCGGCTCGAGCGCATCGACCTGTACCAGTTCCACGCGATCGATCCGAACGTGCCGCTCGAGGACTCGCTCGGCGAGATCGCGAAACTGCAGAAGGAAGGCAAGATCCGCCACGTCGGCGTGTCGAACTTCAACGCGGACGAGCTGGCGCGGGCGCGGAAGATCGTGACGGTGGTTTCGGTGCAGAACCGCTACAACGTCGCGGACCGGTCGTCGGATCCCGTGCTCGCCGTGTGCGAGCGCGACGGCCTGGCGTTCATCCCGTGGTCGCCGTTGTCGCAGAACCCGCGCGAATCCAACGCCGGCTCACGAGTCGCGCTCGAGAAGTGGGCGCAGCAGCGAGGCGTCTCGATGCCCCAGGCCGCGATCGCGTGGCTGCTCGCGCGTTCACCGGCGATGCTGCCGATCCCCGGCACGTCGAAGGTCAAGCACCTCGAGGAGAACGTCGCGGCGGCGGCGCTGAAGATCACGCCCGAAGAGATGAGCGCGATCGGCTGAGGTCCGTCAACCGGCCGCGTGACTTGCGGTCACAAGCCGAGCGTCCGGATCCACAGGCCCGCGACGGTCGTGAGTCCCATGTCGCGTCCTGCGATGCGGCCCTGCGAATCGAGCACGTAGTACGTGGGGTAGCCGCGGACGTGAAACGCGGCGCTGGTCGTCTGGTCTCCCGCGAGCACGGGCATCGGCAGCGCGTGCCGCGCGGCGTAGTCGTGCAGCTCGGTGATCGATGACCAGTCGAGCCCGACCAGCAGCACCTGCACGTCGTCGCCGCGCCAGCGGTGAAACCAGCGCAGCTGCGGGGAGCTCGCGGCGCACACGCCGCACCATGGTGCGAAGAAGTAGACGACCGCGGGCTTGCCGGCGAGGTCCGCGTTGCTCCATCGGCGACCATCGAGGCCGGTCAGGTGAAAAGCTGGTGCGGTCGTGCGCTGGTCCGCGGGCAACAGGTCCCGGGCGCGCCATGCCTGCACGCCGGCCACGATCACGACGAAGATGCCGATTTCAACGGCCAGCCGCTTCAGCCGCGCTCGATCGAACCTCATCCGACGTCTCAACGCGGTTTCTGTGGTCGCGGTCGCGCCGGCACGCGCGGCAGCCCGGTGTGCTGCGTGCGGAACGGCTGCACAGACTTGCCGGTCGGCGCTGGCTCTGCAGCGGCCGACGCCTTCGGCTTGCGCTTGCCCTCGTGCGCGCGACCGGTGCCGATCGGCTGGTACGTCGGCACGAGATGCTGCTTGCCGTTGCCGATCAGGTCGGCGCGGCCCATTTGCCGCAGCGCTTCACGCAGCAGCGGCCAGTTGTTCGGGTCGTGGTAGCGCAGGAACGCCTTGTGCAGGCGGCGCTGCCGAATGCCCTTCGGAATGAACACGTTTTCCGAATTCCGCGCGACACGGTGCAGCGGGTTCTTGCCCGAGTAGTACATCGCCGTGGCCGTCGCCATCGGCGAGGGCAGGAATGCCTGCACCTGGTCCGCCCGGAAACCATTGCGCTTCAGCCACAGCGCGAGCTCGAGCATGTCCGCGTCGGTCGTGCCCGGGTGCGCCGCAATGAAGTACGGGATCAGGTACTGCTCCTTGCCCGCTTCCTTCGAGTACTTGTCGAACAGCTCCTTGAAGCGGTCGTAGGTGCCGACGCCCGGCTTCATCATCTTCGACAGCGGTCCCTCCGAGATCGCCTCGGGTGCGATCTTCAGATATCCGCCGACGTGGTGTTGCGCCAGCTCCTTCACGTACTCAGGCGACTCGATCGCGAGGTCGTAGCGCACGCCCGACGCGATCAGCACCTTCTTGATGCCGGGAAGCGCGCGTGCGCGACGGTATAGCTTGATCAGCGCGGAGTGGTCGGTGTTAAGGTTCGGGCAGATGCCCGGGTACACGCACGACGGCTTGCGGCAGGCCGCCTCGATCTCGCGCGACTTGCACGCCACGCGGTACATGTTGGCCGTCGGGCCGCCGAGGTCCGAGATCACGCCGGTGAAGCCCGGCACGGTATCGCGGATCGTCTCGATCTCGCGGATCACCGAGTCCTCGGAACGGTTCTGGATGATGCGGCCCTCGTGCTCGGTGATCGAGCAGAACGTGCAGCCGCCGAAGCAGCCGCGCTGGATCGCGATCGAGAAACGGATCATCTCGTACGCCGGGATCTTCGCGTTGCCGTAGGACGGATGCGGCACGCGCTGGTACGGCAACTCGTAGATCGCGTCCATTTCCTTCGTCGTCAGCGGGATCGGCGGCGGGTTGAGCCACACGTCGACGTCGCCGTGTCGCTGCACGAGGCAGCGCGCGTTGCCGGGGTTCGACTCCATGTGCAGGATCCGCGACGCGTGCGCATAGAGCACTGGGTCGTCCGCGACCGTCTCGTACGACGGCATCCGAATCACGCTGTGCTCGCGGTCGACCGCCTTCGGGAGCCGGCGGTGGAAGCGCAGCGCCGATTCGCTCGGCGCCGCTGCGCCATCGCCGCGGCCTTCCGGGTCTGTCCGGGAGGACGCCGTAAACCCATCCATGGGGGCTCCGACCGCGCCGTCCATGGCGCGGACGGCCTCCCGGACAGACCCGGAAGACCGTGCCGCTGCCGCAGCCGGCGACGCTTGCGCGGGGGCTGCGCCACCCTTCGCCGGCTCCGCCGCGTACGGATCGACCGGCGGGTTCAGCGCTCCCGGCACGTCGAGCGTCGTCGAGTCGATCTCTGTCCAGCCTTCGGGAGTGGCCTTGCGCGCGAACGCGGTGCCGCGCAGGTCGCGGATCTGGTCGATCGGCGTGCCGGCCGCGAGCCGGTGCGCGATCTCGCAGATCTGTCGCTCCGCGTTGCCGTACACGAGCAGGTCGGCCTTCGCGTCGAGCAGCACCGAGCGTCGCACCTTCTCCGACCAGTAGTCGAAGTGCGCGATGCGGCGCAGCGACGCCTCGATGCCGCCGATCACCACGGGCACGTCCTTGTAGGCCTCGCGAACGCGCTGCGAATAAACGATCACGCAACGATCCGGCCGCGCGCCCGCGACCCCATGCGGCGTGTACGCGTCGTCGCTGCGGATGCGGCGGTCCGACGTGTAGCGATTCACCATCGAATCCATGTTGCCGCCGGTCACGCCGAAGAACAGGTTCGGCTTGCCGAGCTTCATGAAGTCGCGCGGCGAGTGCCAATCGGGCTGCGAGATGATGCCGACGCGGAAGCCCTGGCCCTCGAGCAACCGGCCGACGATCGCCATGCCGAAGCTCGGGTGATCGACGTACGCATCGCCCGTCACGACGATGACGTCGCAGGAATCCCAGCCGAGCTCGTCCATCTCCGCCCGCGACGTGGGCAGGAACGGTGCCGGGCCGAAGCGATGGGCCCAGTACTTGCGGTAGGAGAACAGGTCGCGGGCGGGCTGCATGGCGCGCAGTTTAGACGAGGTCCGCGTCAGGCCCTTTTGATTATCAAGCGCATTTCTCGGCATATCGGCCACGAATCCGGCTCGCGGGTCGCACCCCGGCCGGCCAGCATCGATTTGACGACACTTCGGCCCGGCGCCGACAATGAGGCACCAAAATGGTTGCAGAATGGTGCTGCATGATCAACCTGACGCTGAAGAACGTGCCAACTGAGCTCCACGCACGCCTCAAGGCCAGCGCCGAGAGCAACCGCCGCAGCCTGAACGGCGAGATCCTTGCCCGGCTCGAGGCGCAGTTGACGGCTCCGGCCGTGGACGTCGAGGCGGAGTTGCGTGCGCTCCAGGATTTCGTCTCCGGTCTGCCGCGGGTCGAACACCGTCACGTTGCGAAGTACAGGCGAGCGGGACGCGCGTGATCGTCGTCGATTCGAACGTGATCGCTTATTGCTGGCTGAACGGCGAGCTGACGCCACTTGCGCACCAGGTGCGTCGCCTCGATCCAACATGGCACGCACCCGTTCTGTGGCGCTCGGAGTTGCGGAACATCCTTAATGGATACCGTCGCGAACAGAGCCTGACGAGCGACCAGGCGCGCAAAGTCATGGCGGCAGCGGAGGCCGGCATGGCAGGCCGGGAGCATCACCTGCCGAGCGAGCGTGTGTTCGACGTGGCGGAGCGAACCCGGCTGTCGGCCTATGACTGCGAGTTCGTGGCGCTCGCGGTTGCGCTCGGCGTGCGGCTCGTGACTGAGGACCGGGCCGTGCTGGCGGCATTCCCGGACCGCGCCTTCAGCATGGCGCGGTTCGTGGACGCCCAATAGGGACGGCCTGAAGCCGCCGCGGTCGGGCTGCGAGCCAGCGCTACGCGAGCGTGTGATAGACCTTCTGCACGTCCTCGTCCTGCTCGAGCTTGTCGATCAGCTCGAGCACCTCGGTGGCCTCGGGCTCGCCGAGTTCCGTGGGTGCCTGGCAGATGTACTCGTGCTCCGCCGAGATCGGGTTGATGCCGCGGTCCTCGAGCGCCTTCTGCAGCGTGCCGAAGTCCTCGAACAGGCAGCGGGCCACGAGCTGCGGCTCGCCCTTCTCGCCGGTGCTCTCGCCGAACTCCTCGAGGCCGTGGTCGATCAGGTAGAGCTCGAGGTCGTCCGCATCGATGCCCTCGGGGTTCAGCCGGAACACGCCCATGCGCTTGAACTGGAACGACACGCTGCCGGTCGTGGCAAGGTTGCCGCCGTGCTTGCCGAAGGCGTTGCGCACGCTCGCGACGGTTCGCGTCGGGTTGTCGGTCGCGCACTCGACCAGCACTGCGACGCCGTGCGGCGCATAGCCCTCGTACATCACTTCCTCGAAGTTCGCGGCGTCGCGCCCCGAGGCGCGCTTGATGGCCGCCTCGATCTTGTCCTTCGGCATGTTCACGGCGCGCGCGTTCTGGATGCAGCGGCGCAGCGTCGGGTTCGAGTCGGGGTCGGGGCCGCCCTTCTTCACCGCGATGGTGATTTCCTTGCCGATGCGGGCGAACTGCTTCGCCATCCGGTTCCAGCGCGCGAACATCGCGTGCTTGCGGACTTCGAAAATGCGTCCCATGAAGAAGACCTGCGTTGAGAGGGCGCGCAATCTACCTGAAGGGCGCGCTCCGGGCCAATCGGGCCCGGCTGCGGATCATAACAACTGGCCAAACAAACGGCCTGTGACGTATCGTTTGCAGAGGCAAATTGTCAATTTCCACTGAACGCAGAAGAGGTCGCGCATGGATCGCCGGACGCTGCTGATTTCCTGCCTGGTCGTGCTGTCCGCGGTGTGCCTGGATGCCCCGGCGCACGCCGAGGGTGCCGTGCCGGAGTGGCTCGTGAAGAGTCGAGCGATGACGCAGCAGCTCGGCGCCGAACTCAAGGCGGAGCTCGGCGCAGCAATCGGCAAGTCGGGCCCGGCGGGCGCAATCGACGTCTGCCGCAAACGGGCTCCCGAGATTGCGGCGAAGCTTTCGAACGAGTCGGGTGCGACCGTGAGCCGCACCGCGCTCAAAGTCCGCAACCCGGCCAATGCGCCCGACGACCTGCAGCGCGCAGTGCTCGAGCAGTTCGACGGCGACCTCAAGTCGGGGCGCGTCGAGCAGCCGCTCGAGGTGGCCGTCGAGATCAACCGCGGTGGCAGCGTCGAGCGCCGCTACATGCGTGCCATCCCGACCGACGCACTGTGCCTCACCTGCCACGGGAGCAGCCTCGCGCCCGAAGTCGCGGCCGCCATCGCCAGGGAGTATCCGGAAGATCAGGCGACAGGCTTCGAGGCCGGGCAGCTACGCGGGGCGTTCAGCGTGGTCTGGCCCGCCGCGCCAATGACCCCGAAACCCTGATCACCGGGCACGACACTTGAGCTTCTACCACCACTACGTCTACCCGTTCTGGATCGACCTCGCGCTCTCGAGCCGCGCGTATCGAAAGGCGCGGGCGCGAACGCTCGCCCCGGCGCAAGGGCGCATCCTCGAAATCGGCTTCGGCACGGGGCACAACCTCCAGTACTACCCGGAAGCCGTCGAGCGCATCGAGGCCATCGACACCGACGTCGATCTGGATCGCTACTCGCAGCCGCGGATCGCCGCGTCGCGCATCGACGTCGATTTCCACCACCTCGACGCCGCGCACCTGCCGTTCGAGCCGGAGAGTTTCGACACGGTCGTGAGTACGCTCACGCTGTGCTCGATTCCCGACGTCGAGCACGCGCTCGGGGAAATCCGTCGCGTGCTGAAGCCTGGCGGGCGGTTCCTGTTCCTCGAGCATGGCCGTGCGCCCGATGCGTCGCTTGCGCGCTGGCAGGATCGGCTCACGCCCGCCTGGAAGCCGGTCGGCGGTGGTTGTCACCTGAACCGGGAGATGCACGAGCTCGTCGCCGCGACGGGGCTGCGGCTCGACCCGGTCAGGAGCTACTACCTGAAGGGCATCCCGCGCCTGTTCGGCTACATGACCGAGGGCGTCGCGACGAAGGTCACGAGCTGAGCGACGCCGGCGATGCGTCGCCAGGTGGCTGCGATTGCTGCATTGCGGAGTGACTTGAACAGATCGAGCGCGTACAAGTCGGTCGACGGCCGCGCGCGACTGCAGGTCGCGCCTGCGTGACTGGGGGATGCTGGACGGGGGTTGGAAGCGGGGGGCCAGGGACGGCTGATAGACGAGAAGGCCGCGGGTAGCCAGTCTGCCCGCGGCCTTTCTCATTGCGGTCGCAGGAATCCCCCGGCTCGCCGCGGCCGCTCGCGGATCCGGCGATGCGTGCCGTAAACTCATGCTCGATGGCCTGCCTATCCCGGTACCCTCCCGCGGGAGGTCCGGGCGTGAAGGAGTGAAGCATGATCCGGCACCTTGCGACCGTGGCGCTCGCTGCGCTCGGCCTGGCGACCATCAGCGGCTGTTCGTTCCAGTACGACAGCGACGTCGACGACGCCGTCTCCCATGAATTCGGCTCGGACCATTTCGCGGCAGGCGGGCTCGTCAACCTCACCGAAACGGTTGCCGGCGATGCGTTCCTCGTCGGCGGGCACGTCACCGTCGCGACCGAGGTGAACGGGGACCTGGTGGCGGCAGGCGGCGAGGTATCGATCGGCGGCAGCGTCGGCGACGATCTCTATGCGGCCGGCGGCAACGTCAAGGTCGATGCGATGGTGACCGGCAACGCCCGTATCGCCGGCGGCGACGTGGAGATCGGCCCCGCCACCGTGATCGCCGGGATCGGCTTCGCTCACCGGCGCCCAGATCGAGTTCGACGGCAACTCGCACGGTTACCTGCAGGCGTCCGGCGCGTCGGTGCGCATCAACGGGCAGGTCCACGGCGACGCGGAGGTCCGCTCGCAGGAACTGGTGATCGGCCCGGAGACGCAGATCGGCGGCAAGCTCGTCTATCGCGGACCTGCGGCCCCGACAGTGCCGCAGGGCGCGGTGATCGCCGGCGGCATCGAGTTCCACCAGACCGACGCCAGCCACTACCTGAACGAGACCCGCGAGCCGATCCGCGAGACCGTCAGCTGGGTCGGCAAGGTGCTGTGGTTCGTCGGCGTGTTCGTCGCGGCAACGCTGTTCCTGCTGATCTTCCCGGGCTTCTGCGACACGGGCTGCCGATGCAATCGGGCGCGAACCGTGGCGGGTGCTCGGCCTCGGTCTCGCGGTCCTGGTCTGCGTGCCGTTCGTGGTCGTGATGCTGCTGATCACGATCATCGGCATTCCGCTCGCACTGCTGGTGATCCCGCTGTACCTGTTGCTGCTGTTCCTCGGCTGGGTCGTCACGGCGCTGTTCATCGCGCACCGCGTGCTCGGGTTCGTGCGCTCAGGCCAGCCGGTGACGCAAGGCTGGCGGCTCGTGGCACTGTTCCTGGCACTCGTAGCGCTTTCGCTGGTGCGGCAGGTGCCGTTCGTTGGCGGCTTCGTTGCGTTCATCGCGCTGCTCGCCGGCATCGGCGCGCTGGTCTGGCAGGCCTGGTCGCGTCGCGAACCGCACGCGACGGCGGCGGGTTGAAGGATTGATAAGCCGCGAGTGGCTGCGGGAGACCGCGGAAACGCCCTGGCCGCCGTTGAGCGGGCCCGCCGCGCTCGGCGCCGGCGCGTTCATCGCGTGGATGTTCGTGCAGGCCTCGACCGGCGATCACTGGGTGCCGATCCTCGACCACGCGAACCTCGCGTTCCACGAGGCGGGTCACCCGCTCTTCGGCATCCTCTCGGACCGTCTCGCGGTCTACGGCGGCACGCTCGGGCAGCTCGCGTTCCCGGTCGCGACGACGATCGCGTTCTGGTCCCGACGCCACACGCTCGGCTTTGCGCTGTGTTTCGCATGGACCTGCCAGAACCTGCTGAACATCGCGACCTACATGGGCGACGCGCGCGCGATGGAATTGCCGCTGGTCGGCGGCCTCGACCCGCTGGATGCGCACGACTGGCGCGAGATTCTCTCGCGCTGGGGCATGCTGGACGCGGACACGGCCTGGGCAGGGTTGACGCGCCTCGTCGCCTGGGCCGGCGGTGCGTGGCTCGCGTGGTGGCTGGTACGCCGCTGGCGTGAAGGAACCGAGGCGTGATCGTCGGGCCGCGGAGGGCCATTCGCCGATGAACTACCTGCCACAACTCTTTGCCATCCTCGTCGGTGCCGGGCTCACGATCCAGGTCGGCATGAACTCTACGGTGCGACTAGCGATCGGCTCGCCGGTCATCGCGACGATCGTCAATTTCGGCGTGGGACTGGCGGCGCTCGTGGTGCTCGCGATCGCGTCCGGTGCGCGCATCGTGCCGGGCTCGGTGGCCACGGTGCCGGCGTGGGCATGGTTCGGCGGCCTGCTCGGCGCGGCGTACGTCGCGGCCACGACGGTGCTCGGCCCGAGGCTCGGAGCAGCCGCACTGCTGGCGCTGACGCTCGCGGGCCAGATGGTCGCCGCGCTCGTCGTCGACCACTATGGGATCATTGGATTTCCGCAGAGCCCGATCACGGCGTCCCGCCTCGCGGGCGCGGCGCTGCTGGTCGTGGGCGTGCTGCTGATCATGCGTCGCTGACCAGGAGGCCGTCATGGCAAGGACACCCTCAACGATGCTCGCGCTCGGCACGAGTGCACCCGATTTCGACCTGCCGGATTTCGACGGCAAGCGCCACGCGCTCGGCGACTTCGCGGCATCGCCCGCGCTGCTGGTGACGTTCATCTGCGAGCACTGCCCGTTCGTGCGGCACGTCCGCGGGGAATTCGCCAGGTTTGCCCGGGAGTATTCGAGCCGCGGGCTGGCGGTCGTCGCGATCAACTCGAACGACCTCGACGCCTATCCACAGGATGGCCCCGACGCGATGCGCGAGGAAGCACGTTCGCTCGGTTACGTGTTTCCTTACCTGGTCGACGCCACGCAGGCGACGGCCCGCTCGTATCGCGCCGCGTGCACGCCGGATTTCTTCCTGTTCGACGCGGACCGGCGGCTCGCGTACCGCGGCCAGTTCGACGACAGCCGGCCCGGCAACGGCAAGCCGGTCACCGGGGCCGACCTGCGCAGGGCCGTCGACGCGGTGCTCGCAGGCGCGCCGGTGGCCGCGGACCAGTTCCCGAGTCTCGGCTGCAACATCAAGTGGAAGCCCGGCAGCGAGCCGGACTACTACGCACGCTGAAGCGTCGCGGCTGCGCGCCGCTCAGGGCGCGGCGCTTCTCTGCGGGAAGCTCTCGACGATGTCGCGTGCCATCTCGGCCGCCGTGTGGATGCCGCTCTCGGTCGAGCTGCTGCGTGTCTCCGCGGAGATCATGCCGCGCCACAGCAGGCGCTCGGTCCCGGGCTCGTCGACGAACACCATCACGCTGCCGTCCGTGACGCGTTGCTCGCGCGGCAGCTCCGATGCGGCCGGCGGCTGCGGGTTGCTCTGCATCAGCACGTCGTCCGGCAACGGGGCGCCGAAGCGCGGCCGCTGCGAGGTCACGTATTTGCGGGTGCCGACGATCTGGTAGCTGACCAGCATGTCGGCCGTCTTCGGGTCCGGCACCTGCGTGTAACCCTTCTTCACCAGCCCGGCCACGACGGTGTCGCGGATGTGCTGGTCGGTCGAGGCCGCGACGGCCGGATTGACGGCGGCCACGGTACCGAGCTCGCCACCCGTCCACGCGAATGTCCGCTTGCCGGCAACGTTTGCACCGGGTGTCTCGTACTGGTCGACCTGCCACGACGACGAGGCGCAGGCGGCGACCAGCACAAGCAGCGGCAGCGTGAGCCAGCGAATCGGTCTCATGGCGTTCTCCTTGACGTTCGTGAACGGTATAGAGAGGGCCCGCGCCCTCGTGTCAACGGCGTCGCGAGGACGTGCATGCTGTCGCGCCACAGGCGCGTCGATCCACAGCAGCGTGTTTGCCAGTATCCCTGTTGAATCAGTAGGTTGCGAGCGACTTACCGGGCTGCCACATTCCCGCATTGCGTGCCGGCCCGCGCGGGCGCACGTTGGACTTCAGGGATCCACGACAGCGGAGGTTGCCATGAGCCGATTCCGCATCCTCGTCGCCGACCAGGCGGAGGCAATTTTCTACGATTCGCCCACGCTCGCGGCCGCGCCGCGCGAAGTGGCGCACATCAGCAATCCGGCTGCGCACCTGCACGACCGCGACCTGAAGAGCGACCGGCCGGGCCGCAGCTACGAGAGTGTCGGCGGTGCCCGGCACGCGATCGAGCGGGAGAACGACCCGCGGCAACACGAGGCCGAAGGGTTCGCGCGACGGATTGCGCGGCGGCTCGACGACGCGCGCCGCAGCGAAGACTTCGAGAAGCTCGTGGTGGTTGCCGGACCGGCGTTCCTCGGGATGTTGCGTGCGGCGATGTCACGGCCGACGCGCGCTTGCGTGGTGCACGAGATCCACAAGGACCTGGTGCACGGGCCGATCGAGGTGCTGCGTGAGCACCTTGCGCAGTGCGCGGAGGAAATCGCCGCCGCCTGACGCGGTCAGCCGACCGCGCAGCAGCGCTCGATGTCGTCCTCTGCCCCGCTCGGCGCGCCGACGACTTGTCCGCGCGCCGTGCCGGCGCGGAACACAGTGCAGCCCTTGAGCCCAAGGGCGTGAGCCTGTTCGAACACACGCGCCAGCGCAGCGCGCTCGAAGCCTGCGGGCAGGTGGATCGTCTTCGAGATCGCGCCGTCCACCCAGGGCTGCAGTGCCGCCTGCATCGCGAGGTGCGCCGCGGGATCGACGTCCCTGGCGGTGACGAATGCGGGTGGCAGCTGCGCGGCTCCCCGGAGTTCGCGCCACAGCCGGACAGCGTAGTCGGTTGCGGGGAAGTCGAGCGCGCGGCCTGAACGGTCCAGCACACGCCGTGTCCCGTCGAACTCGAATATCGGCTCGATGCCGCTCGAGACGTTGCCCGCGAGCAGGCTGATCGTGCCGGCCGGTGCCACCACGGTCAGGTGGCTGTTGCGGATCCCCACGGCCGCAATGCGGTCGCGCAGCGGCGCCGGCAGGCGCTGCACGAAGTGGCTCGCGAGATAAGGGTCACGCTCGAACGCTGGAAAAGAGCCTTTTTCGAGCGCCAGTTCAGCCGACGCTGAATAGGCCGAGGTGCAGATCGTGCGCATCGCCGCAGCCGCGACTTCGCGCGCAGCCGCCGAGTCGTAGCGCAGCCCGAGCATGCAGAGCGCGTCGGCGAGACCAGTGATGCCGAGCCCGATGCGTCGCGTGGCGCGGGTCACGGCGGCCTGGCGTGGCAGCGGAAAGTTCGTCACGTCGAGGACGTCGTCCAGGAAGCGGACCGCCAGTGCAGCAGTCGCGGCAATGGCCTCGAGGTCGAGCGATGCGTCCGCGGCGAATGGCGCACGGACGAATCGCGGCAGGTTGATCGAGCCGAGGTTGCACGCGCCATAACCCGGCAGCGGCACCTCGCCGCACGGATTGGTCGTCGTGAGCCGCTCGCACCAGCCGAGGTTGTTGTCGCGATTGATCGTGTCCACGAACAGCACGCCCGGCTCGGACGATTCGTAGGCTGAGTCGAGCAGTCGCTGCCAGACTTCGCGCGCCCGCAGTACGCTTGACGCGGAAGCAGCCCCTTCCGGGTGGACGAGCGGCCAGTCCGCATCGTTGCGCACGGCTTCGAGGAACCGGTCGCTCACCTGCACCGACAGGTTGAAATAGCGCAACGCCGCCGGATCCCGCTTTGCGTCGATGAACTCGAGGATGTCCGGGTGGTCGACCCGCAGCGTTGCCATCATCGCGCCGCGCCGGCTGCCGGACGCCATCACCGTCGCGCACATCGAGTTCCAGACGTGCATGAACGACACGGGCCCCGATGCGATCGTGCCGGCCGTGGCCGCAGCGCTGCCCCTCGGGCGCAGCGTCGAGAAGTCGCATCCGATGCCGCCGCCGAGCTGCAGCGTCACCGCGGCTTCCTGCAGCGCGGAGAAGATGCCCGGCATCGAATCGTCGATGCGGCCCATCACGAAGCAGTTGAGCAGCGTGGCCGAGCGGCCGGTTCCGGCGCCGGCGAGGATGCGCCCGCCCGGCAGGAAGCGCCCGTCTTCGAGCAGGCCCCTGAACCGCCGGTCCCAGTCCTCACGCCGCGCCAGCTCCGCCGCGGCAATGGCGCGGGCGACGCGTGCCCGCGTGCCCCGCAGGTCGGCATCGGCCGGCGGATCGTCTCCGGACCAACGGTAACGCTGTTCCCAGACCCAGCGCTCGAGTTCGTCGTGCGTCGATGTCATCAGCGGACCCGTGCGGCTCCACCTCCGCTCATCCTATGCCCGCGCCCCCTGGCCGAACAGCTTGGGTACCCCGGTCATCCACCGCCGCCAATCTGTGACGCGCCTCCCCGCCGGGGCCGGTCCCCGTTGGTCCTGCCCGCGAGGCAGCGCATACTCTCGACCCGATGAGTACCGTGCTGCTGGCCTACGAGCGCGAACAGGATCTTGCGTCGATCGAGACGCTGCTGCAGTCCCGCGGGCATCACGTGCTGCGGGCCCGCAACGGGCTGGAGGCGCTCGAGATCGCGCGCCACGAGCGGCCCCAGGCGGTGGTCAGCGACGTGCTGCTGCCGCTGCTGGACGGCTTCGCACTCTGCCGCCGCCTCAAGGAAGACCCGCTGCTGCATCACCTGCCGGTGTTCCTGCTGTCTTTCCGGGTCGAAGGCCCGAAGTACGAGGCGTTCGCGGCGGAAGTCGGAGCCACCCGTTTCTTCCCGCGCGGCTCGACGCTCGAGGAACTGGCGGTAGCGATCGACACGCTGAAGACCGGCTCCGACACGATGCGCATGCCTGCGCTGGTGCCGGAACTGCTCGATCGCCGCGAGCAGGACCGCAAGCGCGTCGTCGACCTCGAGCGGCAGGTGCGCGAACTCGAGACGACGAACCGGTTGCTGGCGGTCGCCGAGCGCGTCGCAAGGCAGAAAGTCGAGAGCGATGCGCGTGAGCGTGCCGAGGCCGCCGCCGCCGAGGCGGCCCGCGTGCAGGAGCTGCAGGCGAAAGTGCAGGCACTCGAGGCGCGCCAGAATGAGTTGTCGGCTGCCGAGTCGCAGGCGAGGGGCGCGGCGGCGGAGTCGCGGGCCGAGCTCGCGCGCGTTGCAGTGCTCGAGACGCGTCTCGCGGAGCTGCAGGCCAGCCGTTCGGCCGCACAGGCCACGGCCGCCGACGTCGAACGCGTGTTCATGTCGCAGCCCGTGCCAGCGTTGCTTTCCGACATGGAAACCCAGCAGGTGCGAGCAGCCAACGATGCCGCCGCGGCATTGGTCGCGATCGCACCCGAAAAGCTGCCGGGCCGCTCGCTGGCCGAGTTGTTGCCCGGCTACGTGCCCGGCGAGGATCCCGCCCGCGCAGTGGATTTCGATTTCACGCGGCCCGACGGCACGCAGGCGATCCTCGAGTTGCGGCGCGTCTCCGTCTCATATTCGGGACGGCCGTGCTGGCTCACGATAGCGCGCGACGTCACGCTCGAGCGGTCGGAGCGAGCGGTCCACCAGGTCGCCGCTTCCCGGGCGACGGCGCTGGAGGAATCTCCGGTCGGCATCTGCGTCGTCGATGCCGGCGGACAGATCCGCCACGCAAACGCAGCCTTCCACGCGCTGCTCGGCCTCGAGGCCGGGCAGGCCGACGGCATGTCGCTGCAGCAGTTCGAGCTCGGGACGGCCGGTGATTCGACGATCCGCAGCGTGGCGATCGGCAGCTCGGGCCAGCTGACGCAGGAGACGCGCTGGCGACGGCCCGACGGCTCAGTGTTCGATGCCGAAGTGGCTACGACCGCGGTCGGTGGTCAGGGTGGCGGGCGGGTGCTCGTCGTCCGCGACGTGTCCGCACGCCGTCGCGCGCAGGAGCGCGCCGAGCGCGACCTGCGCCGGTCGAACGGATTGCTGGAACTCGCCCAGCACGCGCATTCGTACACCGAGGGCGAGACACTGTCGCGCGCTATCGAGCTCGCGCAGCAGCTGACCGCGAGCGAGGCGGCCTACGTGTTCCTCGCAACTTCGGACTCCGGCCAGTTCGAGCTCGCGGCGCGGCGCGATGGCACGGCACCGACCGCCGAAGAACTCTCGGTCCTCACGCGCTGGCGCGGGCTGCCGCCGGCCGATACGGCGCTCTATGACTGCCTGAGTTCGCAGCGATCGACGGTCCGCGAGGGCGTCGAAGGCACTGGCGGCCTGCGCCAGGCCGGGCTGCCGGGCTCGCTGCATCGCCAGCTCGCGACGCCGATGCTCGACGGAGGGCGGCTCGCGGGCGTGCTGCTGCTCGCGAACAAGGCAGAACCGTTCGACGACGACGACCAGCGCCACGCGGCGCAGGTCGCCGACGCCGTGGCGAAGCTGCTGCGCCGCCGCCGCTCGGATGCCGAAGTCGTGAGCGCCATGGACCACATGGAGCGCGTGATGCTCGGCGCGGTCGAGGCCATCGGCGCGCTCTCCGAATCGCAGGATGCCTGCAAGACAGGGCGCGCGAAGCGCGTCGCGGAACTGGCGGGCGGCATCGGTACCGCGCTCGGGCTGCCCGGCCATTCGGTGCGCGGGCTGCGTGTGATCGGCCAGCTGATCGACGTCGGCATGCTGCAGATCCCGCGCGAGTTGCTGTGGCGGCCGGGCGCGCTCGCCGCGGCCGAGTTCGAGCTGGTGAAGACGCACCCGGAGCGCGGCCACGAGATCCTGCGCCGCATCGAGTTCCCGTGGCCCGTCGCCGAGGCCGTGCGGCAGCATCACGAGCGCCTGGACGGCTCCGGTTATCCGCGCGCGCTCAAGGGCGAGGAGATCCTGCTCGAGGCACGGATCGTCGCAGTCGCGGATGCGGTGGAGGCCATGCTGTCGCCGCGGCCGCACCGGGCGGCCCTGTCACTCGCCGCCTGTCTCGAAGAACTGCAAACACAGGCCGGTCGCCGGTACGATGCGCGGGTGGTCAAGGCCTGCGTCAAGCTCCTGCGGGAGCGCCAGGCACAGCCGGAGCCCGAGGTTCCTGCCGACCAGCGCATCGCCTGAGGCGACTGGATGCAACTGCAGTTCTTCGGCGCGGCCGGTGAGGTCACCGGCTCGTGCCACATCGTCGACGTCGGCGGCCGGCGGCTGCTGCTCGACTGCGGCCTGATCCAGGGCGGTGCCGCGCCGGACCAGCGCAACCGCGAGCCCTTTCCGTTCGAGGCCGGCGACATCGACGCGGTGGTCCTGAGCCATCCGCACATCGATCATTGCGGCCGCCTGCCGTTGCTGCACCGGCGCGGCTTCCGGGGCCCGGTCTTCGCGACCGCCGCGTGCCGGGAGCTCGCCCGGATCCTGCTGCTGGACAGCGCCAACATGCAGCAGCGCGACGCAGAGCGCGAGACGCGCAAGCGGCAACGCAATGGCGCCGGGAAGCCGGTGCAGCCGCTCTACACGCTGGATGACGCCGAGGCGGTGTTGCGCCTGTTCCGCGTCGTGCCCTATCACCAGCCATTCGACGTGATGCCCGGCGTCGTGCTGACGTTTCGCGATGCCGGCCACATCCTGGGCTCGGCGAGCGTGTGGCTGCGCCTCAGCGAAGGTGAGGCCACTCGCACCGTCGCGTTCAGCGGCGACCTGGGCCAGTACGATTCACCGATCCTGCGCGATCCGGAGCCCGGCCCGGCGGCGGACCTCGTCGTCATGGAGAGCACGTACGGCAGCCGCCTGCATCGCGACCGTGACGCGACGCTGGTCGAGTTCGGGGAGATCCTGCGGGCAGCAAGCACGGACGGCGGCAACGTGCTGATCCCGGCTTTCGCAGTGGGCCGCAGCCAGGACCTGCTGTACGAGATGGGCACGCACTTCGACGCGTGGCGACTCGACGACTGGCGCATCTTCCTCGACAGCCCGATGGCGATCGAGGCGTCGGAAGTCTACTGGCGGCACCCGGAACTCTACGACGAAGAGGCCAGCGCGGTGCGCGCCCGGGTCGGCAAGATGCCGGACCTGCCGAACCTGACGCTGTGTCGCACGGTCGAGGAGTCGATGGCGATCAACCGGCTCACCAGCGGCGCGATCGTGATCGCGGGCAGCGGCATGTGCACCGGCGGACGCATCGTGCACCACCTGAAGCACAACCTGGCGCGGCCGGAGTGCGACGTGGTCTTCACCGGATACCAGGCCGAGGGCACGCTCGGGCGCGCGATCGTCGACGGCCGGGACGAGGTGCGGATCCACGGCAGCCCGGTGCGCGTCGCTGCACGCATCCACACGCTCGGCGGCTTCTCCGCGCACGGGGACCAGGCGGACCTGCTGCGCTGGTACGCGGGTGTCGGCGGCCGGCCTCCCGTGTGGCTGGTGCACGGCGAGCGGAGTGCGTCCGAGGCATTGCGCGACGAGCTCAGGAAGTCCGGCTCCCGCGCGGAAGTCGCGGCACCGGGTGTCAGTCTCGACCTCGGGGCGATGTCTTGAAGCGGGCCCTCGCCGGGGCCGTCAACGCGAAGCCGCACGAGCTCGGCGGCGCGGTGGCCGCCTTCCTGTGCGCTTTCTGCATGTTCTCCGCCTACTCGATCCTGCGGCCGATCCGCGAGACGATGGGCCTCACGTCGGGCGTCGAGACGCTGCCGGCCCTGTTCTGGGGAACGTTCGCCGGCATGCTGCTGGTGCAGCCGGTGTACGGCTGGCTCACCTCGCAGTTCAGGCGCTCGGCGTTCCTGCCGTGGGTGTACCTGTTCTTCGTGCTGAACATCCTCGGCTTCCACGCGTGGTTCAACCTGCAGGCGGACCACACCTGGATCGCGCGCGCGTATTTCATCTGGCTCAGCGTGTTCGTGCTGTTCGTCGTCGCCGTGTTCTGGAGCCTGATGGCGGACGTATTCACGCGCGAGCAGGCGGGCCGGCTGTTCGGCTTCATTGCCGCGGGGTTGAGCCTCGGCGGGCTGAACGGTCCGTTCCTCGGCAAGCAGCTCGCCGAGCCGCTCGGCACGATCAACCTGCTGCTGGTGTCCGCGGCACTGCTCACGGCGTCGCTCGGCTTCATGCTGCTCGTGCTGCGCTGGCACAGGGCGCACGGCGAGAACACCGCGGAAGGCGCGGACCGTGACGAGAAGCTGGGCGGAACCGCGCTCGCCGCCTTCCGCCAGGTGATGCAGTCGCCGTACCTCGCGCTGGTCGCGCTGTTCGTCTTCCTGCTCACCTGGGTGTCGACGTTCCTGTACCTCGAGCAGCAGGCGATGGTCGCAACGACGTTCGCCGACCGCGACTCGCGCACCGCGTTCTTCAGCACGATCGACTTCTGGGTGCAGGCGGGCTCGCTGGTGATGCAGCTGTTCCTGTTCGGCCGGCTGTTCCGCTGGTTCGGCTTCCGCGCGCTGATCGTCAGCATCCCGGTGCTGATGACCGCGGGCTATGCGGTGCTCGCGATGTTCCCGACGTTCGCGGTGCTGGTTGGCGTGATGATGGTCCGCCGCATCGGCGAGTACTCGATCACGCGGCCGTCGCGGGACGCGCTGTACACGGTCGTGTCGCGCGAGGAGAAGTACAAGGCGAAGAGCCTGATCGACACGTTCATTTATCGCGGCGGCGATGCCACGGCGGCGTCGGTGCACGCATTCATCAAGGCGACGTTCGGGCTCGGCGTGACCGGCATCGCGTGGTGCGGTGCCGCGATCACGGCCGTGTGGGCCGTGGTCGCGTGGGCGCTCGGCACGCGCTACGGCGGCCTCAGCCGTCGACGTTGAACCGCAGCGTCACGTAGGAGCGTCGCGGCACGGGCTGGCCGTTCGCGAGCCTCGGGCGGTATCGCCAGTGGCCGACGGCCTCCGTCGCCGCGGACTCGAAAATGCCGCGAGGCTGCGCGTCCACGACCTCGATGTCGCTCACGGCGCCCGTCTCGGTGATCGTGAACATCAGTTCGACCCAGCCCTCGACGCCGCTGCTCAGCGCGGCAGCGGGGTAGACCGGGTCGGCGGCATAGATGCGATCCATGTCGTCGGCCTGCAGCGCAAATGCGCCGACGGTGCCCCTGTCTGGCGCCGGCGCCGCTGCGACGGTCGGCGCGGGCTGCGGGCGGGATTCGTTCACGTATCCGGCCGTCGGCAGCGAGGGCACCGGCCCTGCCCGGAATCCGCGCGCCTCGGAGGCGCTGCTCGGCGAAAGCTGCCTTCGCCTGCAGGTCGCGGGCATTGCTGTACCTGGCTGTGAGCGGATCGGGTCTCACCACCGGGTCGACCACGCGCGCGGGCCGCAGTGGCCGGCGCAGGATCCGTGCGCTGAAGGAACGGGCACGGACCGCAGCGACGCAACCGCCTCGACCGGTCGACCGCAGGTTCGCTCGGCACGGCTCGCGGCGGCAACGGCGGCAATGGCGGGGGTGCGAGCAGGCGCGCGAGTCGTGCCGTTGCCGCGTTGTCCGGAACGACGGCCTGCAGGCGCGACAGCAGTCGCTCGGCTTCGCGGCGCTCTCCTGCGTCGGCTGCCTTGCGGGCCTCGAGCACGATCCTCGCCACGGTCTTGTCCAGCCCGGTGCGAGCCTCGGCCTGCCCCGGATGCGCGAGCAGCACCGCCGCATACAGGTCGAGCGCGTTCCGGCCGACCGGGGACTCGTAGCGGCCCGCGTCGAACGCAGCCCGGGCACGGGAAAGAATCGGATCCGCCTGCGGTCGCGCGTCCGGTGCCACGGAAGCAGGCGAGGTTGATTCGACTGCAGCCGTGCCGGTCGGGCGGATCGTTGCGGCCCACGATCAATGCACGAGGATGCCGACGAACAACGCCACGCCCGCCGCCACGAACAGCCACTTGCGCGGATCCATGCGCCGGGGCAGCACGGTCGACAGCGGCAGCAGCGGCTGACTCGTCCGCGACTCCCGCCGTTCGACGTGGCAGCGGATCGCCGCGTGCAGGAACATGCCCGCTCGCTTGGCCGTCAGCGGCTTGTGCATGAACCGGTAGACGCGCCCTTCGCTGATCAGCTGGGCGAGCAGCGCCTCGTCCTCGCGACGTCCCGGCGACTACGACGACGATGTCGGGGAACTGCTCCGAGATCTGCTCGACCAGCGTCGCTGGCCGGGTCGAGACCGCCGCCATGTCGAGCAGCAGCACGCCGCAGCGCCCGGTGAGCAGCAGGTCGACCGATTCCTCGGCCGACCGCGCGCGCCACACCGGATTGCGCTCGCCGATCGCACCCTTGATCGCGTCGAACAGCACGAGGTCGGCCGAGAGCACGACGACGTCCACGAGGAGGCCGGGTTCGCGCGTCTCTGCCGCAGATTCGGGCTGGCTCTGGAGGGCTGGGACTGGGCATCGGGCGAATTGCGCACCATGGGGCCCGGAAGGTCCACCGACGGCGTCCAAAAACCTGAAGCAATTCAAAGTTCAGGCGATCCGCCGCCGTCTGTCTGGACCGAGTCCAGCAAATCCGCGCCCGGTGGCGCCAGTCCTGCAGGCTCGACATAAGCACAGCCCGCGAGCATGATCGCCCGCAGTCCAGCAGAAGGCCGGTACACCGGCTCACATTGGAGCACGATGACACCGGTCAGTTTTACGTCGCGGATCGCGGCGGGGCATCGCGAAGCGCTCGAGCAGCTGCTGTTCTTCAATGGCTGCCAGGACCGCGTAGCGCGCGGCATCGTCGATGCAATCGACAAGTACGGCCCGCCCGAAATCGTCGCCGACGCCGATTGGCTGCGCGTGAAGGTAGCGGGCCTGCCCGACGTGCAGTCGCTGTTCGTCGTCGAGGACGTCAACCGGGCGGCCGCTTGGGGTCGCGATCTACATGCGCGCCGACCTCGAGCACGTCACCGTGCTGCACGTCGGCCTCGCCGAGGAGTACTGCGCCGGCGGCGAGCGCGAGAGCCTGCGGCTGCTGCTGCAGGCTGATGAGGGAGATCCGCCGCTCGTCGAAGCGCGTCAAGGGCGTGCGCCGGCTCAGCGTGCACTACGGCACGCAGCGAGTCCGGGCCCAGGCCTGATCAGCCGCGCGGTTCGCCGAGCAGATCGCCGATCATCATCCGCACGGCCCTGACCTGCGGCGCGGATCGGGTCGCGAAGTCTTCCCCCTCGTATCCCCACCAGTCCCAGCAGCCCATCGGGTTCAGTGGCTGGTAGCTCGCCTCGATCTGCGGGAACAGCAACACGACCTGGTTCGCCGCGGCCGTCTCGAGGTAGCCGGAGCCGAGGATGAACTCCCGGCCGACGAGCGACGCGCCCTGCTTGCAGCCGTGGAAGACGACGTGCAGCCGGCATTTCGTCGCGCCTCCGCTGCGGCAATCCTGCGGCACGAACAGCAGCCCCTTCGCGGCGAGCCCGGCGCTGCTCGCGGCATCGGCGTACGGCTTCTGGTCGAACTCGACGAGCTCGCCCGTCGCGCGGCGCGCGACCGGGCTTCATCGTCCCGTAGAGGAATCCGAGCAGTTCCGCCGCGCCGTCGTAGTCGCACTTGCCGACGAACGGCGGCTCGGAGACGTCGCACGGCTTCGCGTCGGCGCGTGCGGTCGGAAACACGTGGCCGGCCTGCTCGAGCTCGACGCGCTTCGACGTTCGCCGGGTCGACCAGCGCCTCGTAGTACTCCTGCAGCGCATCCGCGACCGGCTTCTGCACGTACGGGTCGAGGCTGCCGTGGAAGATCCACACGCGGTCGTTCGCCAGGCCGGCGATCGGGTCGATCGCGCCCTCGAGCGCCATCTGGCTCGTCAGCTCGACCAGGCCGTCGGTCGGGATCCTCTCGTCGGCCTTCATGCAGCGTCCGAGCGAGTGACGAATCGAGCCAGCGGAACAGTAGTAGGGCGCCCCGGCGATCAGTGCTGCTCCGTTCACGAGCTCCGAGTGCGCGACGTGGAACTGGGTCGCCATGCTGGCGCCTGCGGAGAGGCCCGAGACGGTCACCGAGGCGGGGTCGATCGGCAGCGGCGCGAGGCGGCCGGCGTCGGTCGCAGGCTTGCCGCATGCCGCGAGCAGGGTCGCCATGGCAGCGAGGGCGTAGACGCGAACGCCCGGCCAGCGGGGCCGACTGCGACGAACCCCGAATCGTTGAACACTGCTGATACTCCTGCCGTCAGCACGTCGGCAGGCTCGCCGGTCGCGACGTGTTGCAGGGCGTCGCCAGGCGAGTTGCTGCGAGATGCCTCACCGAGAGATAGTGCGGCAGTCAGTCGAGGCATCAATCGCCGCAGCCGGGCGGACGATTCTGTCCAAACCACGGCGCGGCTGCAACGAACGCAGGGGCATGCCGTCGCAACCCGGCGACCAGGAAACGGTGATTCGTGAGCGGAGCAGATTGGCAGGATCGTTACTTCACCTCGGCCGACGGACTGCGGCTGCACTACCGTGACTATCCGGCCGCGGAGCCCGGGCGCGTGCCCGTACTCTGCCTTCCCGGCCTGACGCGCAACTGCCGCGACTTCGAGAGCGTCGCGCCGCGCATCCAGCGCACGCGCCGCGTGCTGTGCGCGGACCTGCGCGGCCGCGGACTGTCGCAGCACGACCCGAACTGGCAGAACTATCACCCGGGCACGTATGTCGCGGACATCGCGCGGCTGCTCGCCGACGCCGGCGTTCCACGCGTGATCATCCTCGGCACTTCGCTCGGCGGCATCCTCGCGATGCTGATTGCAGCGACCACGCCGCAGGTGCTGGCCGGCGTGATCCTGAACGACGTCGGGCCGGAGGTGGCGGCCGAGGGCCTGAAACGGATCTCGACCTACGTGGGCAAGAGTCCGCCGGTCCGCAACTGGACCGAGGCGGTCGCGCAGGCGAAGGCCACCTATGGGCTCGCGTGGCCGGTGCGACCGATGCGGACTGGATGAGCTTCGCGCGTCGCAGCTACACGGAAGTGGACGGCGTGCCGCGGCTCGCGATGGATCCGATGATCGGCGAGGCCGTCCGCGCCGCACCGTCAGGCGCCGCGCCGGACCTGTGGCCAGTGTTCGGCGCGCTGCAGCCGATCCCGACGCTCGCGCTGCGCGGCGCGATCTCGGACGTGCTCTCGCAGCAGACGTTCGACCGCATGGCGGCGCGAGAAACCCGACCTGGTGCGTGTCACGGTCGCCGGCCGCGGGCACCCGCCAATGCTCGACGAGCCCGACAGCGTCGCCGCGATCGACGCGTTCCTCGCGCGGCTCGATTGAAGGGGCACACAGGCCCGCGACTGATGCGCGTACCCGGCAACACGGCCTCGTGGCTGCAGGTGGCTCTCGCGGGCCTCGGCCTCGCGACGGTCCTTGCGCTTGCGGCGCCGCTCGGCTGGCCGTTCGAGCTGTTCGCGCACTTCCGCGCGCAGTATGCCGCCGCGGCACTGTTGCTCGCGGTCGCGCTGCTGCTGCTCGGCAGTCGGCGCGCTGCCGCGATCGCGGCCGTGCTCGCCGTCTTCCACGCACTGCCCGCACTGCAGCGCACGGTGGCGGACGAGCCGTCGTCGGCCTGCAGCGGTCCGGCGTTCACGGTCGTTACGGCGAACCTGCAGTTCAGCAACCACGACACGCGACGCTTCATCGACTGGCTCGAAGCGCATCCGGCCGACCTCGTGGTGCTGCAGGAGGTGACCGGAGCCTGGCAGAGGGCGCTGCTGCAGGTCGCGGGCTATCAGCACCGCAGTTTCCACGTGCGCGAGGATCCGTACGGACTCGGCGTATTGAGCCGCTGGCCGGTCGAGTCGTTCGAACTGCAGGACCTCGCCGGCGACGGGCTGCCGTCGATGTCAGGCCGGGCCGAGATCGAAGGGCAGCCGCTGCGGTTCCTGGCACCTGCACACTCACTGGCCGATCCTGCCGGGACTGGCCCGTCAGCGTGATCGCTCGCTCGACAATGCGGCGACGCTGCTGCGCTCGGCGAGCGGTCCGGCCGTGGCACTCGGCGACCTGAACCTCACGGCGTACTCACCCGTGTTTCGGGCGCTTCCTCGCAGCGTCCGGCCTGCGCGACGTGATGAATGGCGCGCGCTGGCAACCGACGTGGATGGCGGGTTTCTGGCCGCTGGCGCTGCGGATCGACCACGTGCTGGTCACGCCGGCCTTTGCGTGGAGCACGCCGAAGTCGGTCCGTCGATCGGCTCCGATCACCGGCCGGTGATGCTGCGTCGCCTGCGCTGGCCGCAGGCGTGCGCTCGCTCGAGCGCGGAGGCCGCGGGCGTCGCCGTGGGCGAAACCGTCGCGGCGCGCCCTTCGGCGCTCGAAGCGCTGCGCTCAGTCCGCTGCGAGCGTCTCGCCGGTCGGTGGCGGAGAACTCCCGGCAGCACTCGATCAGCCAGCCGCGGAAGCGCACGACCTTCGGCAGCGAGAAACTCTCGGGAGGCGCCACGAGGTACCAGGCGCTGTGCTGCTGCACGCTCGGCATCATCGGCCGCACGAGCCGGCCGGCGGCGAGATCGGCCGCAACCAGCGACCACCGCGCGAGCGCGACGCCCTTGCCCTGCTCGACCGCGGTCAGCGTCGCCGCCGAGTCCTCCGCCATCGGCACGGTCTCCGCGCGCGTCGTGTCCCCGCCGACTCGTCGCAGCCAGTCCACCCACGGCTCGGCGCGACTGTGGATCAGCGTGTAGCGGGCGAAGTCGTTCAGCGTCTCGATGGGCCCGAGCTTCGCCAGCAGCGCCGGGCTGCAGACCGGGAATACCCACTCGTCGAGCAGTCGCTCGGACTTGAGCCCGGCCCACTGGCCCGACCCGTACAGGATCGCGGCATGGAAGTCGTCGCGGCTGAAATCGAGTGCCGCGCGCGATGGCCCGAAGCGGACCTCGATCTCGGGATGGCGGCGGGTAAACTCGCCGAGCCGGGGCAGCAGCCAGCGCTGCAGGAACTCGCTCGGCACGCTCAGGTTCAGCATGCCGCCGACCCGTTCCCGGCGCAGGCGATCGACCGCGCGGCGCAACTCGTCGAGCCCGCGGCGGACACCTGGCAGCAGCTCGGCGCCTTCCTGCGTGAGCGCGACGGCCCGGGTGTGGCGGCGGAACAGCGGCACGCCGATGTCGGCCTCGAGCGACTTGATCTGCGCGCTGACGGCGGCGGTGGTGACACCGAGTTCCTTCGCGGCCGCGGTGAAGCTCAGGTGCGTCGCCACTGCCTCGAAAACGCGCAGCGCGTTCAGCGGCAACCGGCCGGGTTCGACAGACATCAAGACCGCCTCGAGTAAACTATTGGTTGACAATACTTTCCAACAGCCTTGTTCGCAAGGCCCTTGATCCACGTCTATCGAGGGAAACTGAAAAAATGAACGCAGCGCATCAATATCTCGACCGGGACGCCCTGGGAGCCCGTCGTCGGCTACTCGCGGGCGGTGCGAATCGGTCCGCACGTCTGGGTCGCCGGCACCACCGCGACCGGCCCGGATGGCCGGATCGTCGCGCCGGGCGACGCCGCCGGGCAGGCGCGCCAGGTGCTCGAGAACGTCCGTGCCGCACTCGAGCGGGCCGGTGCGCGGCTCGAGCACGTCGTCCGGACGCGGATCTACGTCCGCGACGTCCGCGACTGGGAAGCAGTCGGCCGTGTCCATGGTGAGTACTTCGGCGCGACCCGGCCGGCGTCGGCGATGGTCGAGGTCAGCGGGCTTGTCGACCCGGCCATGCTGGTCGAGATCGAAGTCGATGCCTACGTGACCGACTGAAACCGCGCCGGGCGCCGGCACGAACTCAGTCACACCGGAGGAACACGCTGATGATCACCGCCTGCGCGCCTCGGCGCGATCGCACTCGCCGCCATGCTGTCAGCCTGCTCGTCCAGCGCCCACGATCCCGACCGCGAAGAACGTCGACCTGCCGCGCTTCATGGGCGACTGGTACGTGATCGCCAACATCCCGACCTCCCTCGAGAACGGACGCCTACAACGCCGTCGAGTCGTACAAGCTCGACCCGGACGGGTCGATCGCCACCACGTTCACGTTCCGCGAAGGCGCCTTCGACGGCCCGGAGAAGGTCATGCGGCCGCGCGGTTTCGTCCGGGACCGCGACGACGAACGCGATCTGGGGCATGCAGTTCGTCTGGCCGATCAAGGCCGAATACCTGATCGCCCACGTGGACCCGGCTACACCGAGACGATCATCGCGCGCAGCCAGCGCGACTACGTCTGGATCATGGCCCGCAAGCCCGTGCTCGCCGAGCGGATTACCAGCGCCTGGTCGGGATGGTCGCGGAACTGGGATACGATGTGGCGAAGCTGCAGAAGGTGCCGCAGCGCTGGGGAGAATGAGGGGCGACACTGTCAGTCGCAAGAACACCGACGTGACCGCGGCATGGGCCGAGGCACGCAGGAGAATCTCGATGAAGCACTGGAGTCTCGCTGCCGTCGCAACCGCTGTGGCCGCCTCGACGGCGGCCGCGCCGCCGCCGGTCACGCCGCAGCAGGTGCACGAGCTGCAGGTGAAGAAGGATCCTGTCGCTGTTCGTGATCGACGTCCGCTCGGCCGAGGATTCGCCTCGGGTACGTGCCGGGCGCAGTGAACATCCCCACGACCAGGTCGCGTCGCGGCTGGCCGAGATCCCGAAGGACAAGGAAGTCGTGCTGTACTGCCGTTCGGGCCGGCGCTCCGGGCTCGCGGCCGAAACGCTCGAAGCCAACGGCTACAAGGACCTGCAGCTGACTGCCAGGGCGACATGCCCGGTCTGGGAGAAGGCCGGCCTGCCGGTCGAGGTCGCGGGAGAAGCCGGCCGGCTGAGCCGCGCTCAGCCGCCGAGCGCCTCGTCGAGGTCGGCGATCAGGTCCGACGCCGCCCTCGAGCCCGATCGACGTCCGCAGCAGGTTCTGCGGCGTCGGCGTCTGCGAGCCCTCATCGACGCGCGATGCTCGATCAGGCTCTCGACGCCGCCGAGGCTCGTCGCGCGAGTGAAGATCTTCGTCGGGCAGCGACGCGCATCGCCGCCGCAGCGTCGCCCGGCACTGGAACGAGACGACGGCGCCGAAACCTTCGTCATCTGGCGTGAGGCCAGCGCATGGCCGGGGTGTGTCGCGAGCCCCGGATAGTAGACGCGCTCCACCCGGCGATCCGCACCAGGAACGCCGCGACCGCGGCCGCGCTCGCGGCCTGCGCCCGGACGCGCAGTGGCAGCGTCGCGAGGCTGCTAGCACAGCCAGCAGTCGAAAGGCGAGGGCACGCCGCCCGCCGGTGCCCTGGAAGTCACGCAGCCGGTCGCGCACTTCGCCGCTTTCGCGCACGACCAGCGCGCCGCCCAGCACGTCGCTGTGGCCGCCGAGGTACTTCGTCGTGCTGTGCATCACGAGGTCGGCGCCCAGGTCCAGCGGGCGCTGCAGGATCGGGCTCGCGAAAGTGTTGTCGCAGGCGAGCATCACGCCGCGCAGTGCGCGAGCGCCGCCGAGCGCGGCGATGTCGCTGACCCGCAGCAGCGGGTTCGACGGCGTCTCGACCCAGAGCATCGCAGCCGGCGTTCCAGTGCGCGCCCGACCGCGGCGGTGTCGGTCGTGTCGACGACTCCGCCGGAGGCCCCACTTCGGAGCGGTTCGCGGAGCTGCTTCGCCGTGCCGTGGTAGCAGTCCGACGAGCAGACGATCCGGCCGCCGGGCCGGCGAGCGAGAATGCCGCGAGCGTCGCCGCCGAACCCGAGGCGAACGCGACGGCGTCCGCGCCGCCCTCGAGTGCCGCGAGCGCCCGCTCCAGCGAGCTGCGCTTCGGGTTGTTGGTGCGCGAGTAGTTATAGCCGCGCGGATAACTGCCGTCCGCGTCCCGCTCGAACGTGGTCGACAGCTGGATCGGTTCGCGCAACGCCCGGTCGCGGGATCAGGCTCGCGCCCGGCGTGCACGGCAAGGGTTTCGATCTCCATCGGGCGGGTCGTACTCCTGGAGGCCCACGACCAGCAGTCCCGGCCGCCGTGGACGCCGAATGCCGTGCCGAGCGGCAGCAAGCGCCGGTCGACGACGTTGTCGGCCGCCGAATTGCTCGAGCAGCCGCGGCCGTCCGCCTCGCCGTTCGCGTGCCCGACCAGCACGCGCTACGTGCGGTCGGAGCGCATGCGCCGGCGCACGAAGCGCGCAAATTTCTCGCGCAGGTTGCTGCGCCCGAACAGCACGCCGCCTGCGGTGACCCTGCCGTCACGGCTGTGCAGCACGGGCATCAGGCCGAGCGCGTCGGCGACGTTCTTGCCCAGCGCGGGCACGCGTCCGCCGCGCACCGCGTATTCGAGCGTGCCCGACAGGCCGAACGTCCGCGTGCGCGGCAGCATCGCGCGCGCGTCGCCGCGATCATCTTGCCGCGTCGTATCCGGCCTGCGCGCATTCGGCCGCGTACATCGCGATCAGGCCCTGGCCGAGCGAGGCGTTCTGCGAATCGACCACGGTGACCTTGCCGTCCGCGCTCGACGCGCGCGGCCGCGCTCTGGCCGACGCGCAGGTGCCGCTCGCCTGCGGGTCAGGCCCACCGACACGACGGACTCGTAGTGCGACGCGAGGAACTCGAACGCGCGGCGGAAATCGCCGGGCGGCGGCTGCGACGTCTTCGGGTGATGGGGTTGCGCGGCCAGCTCCTGGTAGAACTGCTCGGGCGTCATGCCGACCTTGTCGAGGTAGCTGTGGTCGCCGAAGTGCACGCGCACCGGCACCATGTGGATGTCGAGGCGGTCCATCTCCTCCTCGGGGATGTCCGCGCGCCGAGTCCGTGACCACGGCGACCTTCGGCCCGACGCGTGCGCGGCCTCCTGCTGGCGCTGCATGTCGTCGGCCTTCTGCCCGTCACCGTGCCGTAGCTCGCGCGATGCGGAACACCTCGTCCGGCTCGTTGACGTGGATGTGCACGCGCACCTTGTTCTGCGGGCCGGCCACCACCAGGCTCGAGCCCACCGCGGCGAGTTCCTCGCGCAGGTGACGGCGGTCGACGCGATCGCCGACCACCACGCATTCGGTGCAGTAGCGGTGCTTGAGGTCTCTCCTCGCCGCCGGCGGCACGTCGGCCGTGGTCGATCGACCAGCGGTACGGCGTCGCCGCTCGTCCTCCGGCCGCTCTCGATGTATTCGGTCATGCCCTCGAGATCTCGACGAAGCCCTGCGCGCCCGCGTCCACGACGTTGGCCTTGCGCAGGCCTCGAGCTGCTGCGTCGTGCGCCTCGAGCGATGCCGCGCGGCCGCACGCCGCGGCGCAGCAGCGCGCGGAAGTCGCGCACGCCTTCGCGGCGCACGCGTGCACCTCGCGCGCGAAGTCGGTGAGCACCGTGAGGATCGTGCCCTCGCGCGGCTCGCTCAGGCTCTCGCGCGCGTAGACGGCGCCGCCATGCACGCCGTCGGCGAAGTCGTCGGCGTCAGCTCGCGCAGGTGCCCGAGCCGGTCGCCGAGGCCGAGGAAGAACTGCGCGAGGATCGCGCCGGAGTTGCCGCGCGCGCCGTCGAGCGCAGCGTCGGCGACGCGCGTCAGCATCTGGCCGGCATGCGCCTCCGGCCAGCGCGCAGCGTGCGAGCACCGGCGCCATCGTCAGCGCGAGGTTCGTGCCGGTGTCGCCGTCCGGCACCGGGAACACGTTGATCTTGTTGAGGTGCTCCTGCTGCGACAGCAGCCGCCGGATGCCGGCCTTGAGCGCGCCGGTAGGCGCGGCCCGTCGAGTGCGTCGGCGGTCATCGCGACGCGGATTCACGCACGTCCTCCGCGTCAGTGCCGCGTCAGCAGGAAGCTGCGTCCGCTCTCGTCCAGGATCGACGCCCTCCGGCGTGATGCGCTCGACCGGCTTCCTGCAGCTGCTCGCCCTCGAGGTACTTGCGCCCGTTGATGAAGACGAAGCGCTCCGCGGGCGTCGGCCGTAGACGTGCAGGTCGAGGTTGAGCGTGGGGCAGGCCGGCCGTCGCCGCGAGTCGTCGGGTCGGCAGGTCTCGGTCGTCGGATGCCGCGTTGGTCGACGGGGCGGCGCGGCCGGGTCTGCGGCGCCCGCGTCGCCGCTTCCGGGCGCGGCTCGGGCACGTCGGGTGCCGCGCTTCGCGGCGCTTGCGGTGAGGACGGCGGGCCCGTCGGAACGGCGGCCGCCTCGGCGCCAGTTCCGGGTCCGCGGCCGGCGCACCGGCCTGCATCTTCCTGAGTCCATTGCGCGAGTCCGGCGCGGGCTCGGCGCGCTCGCAGGCTGCAGGATCGGTGCTGCGGGCTACTGGTGGAGCGGGTGCCGGCCGGGTCAGCGCGCCTGTGTGGGCGCGGCGGCGTCGCTGCGGCGCGGCTTCCGTGCCCCGGCGCATCCTGCCGGCGCGCGTGCCGGGCGTGGGGCTGGTCTTGCGGAGCAGCAGACACGCGAGCGCGGCCAGGTTCACGGGCAGCACGCGACGCGGCCGAGGCCAGCGGCGCCTGCGGCTGCGCGGCGCGACGGCCACCTCGGCGAGCGCCGGCCCGGCCTGGCGCTGGCGCTCGTGCTCGCTCTTGCGCAGCGCGTCCAGGATGAAGCACATCGCGCCAGCCTCCCGCGCCATGGCGAGACGATTCGGCGTCCGGGAGCGCCGAGCGCGGCGTCGAGCACGACCTGCGTCTGCTTGCCGGCGATGCCATCGACCGTCAGCCGATGCTGCGCGCTGGAAATCCTGCACGAGCCGCGTGAGCTCCGCGTCGTAGACGTCGCTGCCGCGGTCGCGGCGGGCAGGCCCTGCCTTCGCGAGGCTCCGGCGCAGCCAGCGCACGTCCTCGCCGCGCATGCCGGCGACGAGCGCCTTCGCCATCGGCACCTGCGGTCGCCACAGGACCAGGAACTCGCCGTACCAGTAGCGCGAGGTCGCGCGATCGGCACCTCGCGCGACGCGCCGCCGAGCTCGAGCGCGCGCGGTCGACTCTCGATCAGCCGATCAGACGACCTGGTGCGTGCGGCCGACGTCGTCGATCGAGCGTCAGGATCGCCGGGCGGTTCAGCTCGCAGCTGCGCCAACGTGCCGCGCTGGACAGGCACTCCAGGCCCTGGCGCGCGGCCTGGTCGCAGGCGCGGCCCTGCGCCGGCGTCGTACGTCGCGCCCCACAGGCGAACAGCTTCGCGAACGCGGCCTCGGTCGTCGTGTCGTGCGCGTGCGCGCGAGCAGCCGTCGAGCGAGACGCTCCGGCGAGCGGCGCAGGCACGGCGGCCGCCGGCGCGGGGTGGCGCGGCCGCTTCGCACCGTGGCAGTCGCCGCAGGTGCGCTGGCCGCGCCCGTCGCGGCGGCCGGCTTCGCGTGCCGGCCACAGGCCACGAGCCCCGACGCCGACGAGCGCAACGCCCGCGGCGACCGCCGCCACGGCGCCCAGCTGAGCCACGGCGCCGGCATCGGCCGCCCGTAGACCTCGGACGCCGCCTGCGCACGAGCTCGGCGCCGACGCGGTGTTCTTCCCTGCGTGAACGCGCCGAGCAGCGCACGGTCGCAGATCACGTTGATGATGCGCGGAATGCCACCGCGCAGCCGGTGGACCTCGGCAGCGCCGCCGGCGTGAACACTTCGGCGGTCGCGCCGGCCACGCGCATGCGGTGCCGCACGTAAGCCTCGGTCTCCTCGCGGTCAGCGGGTTCAGGTGGTAGCGGCCGGTGATGCGCTGCGCGAGCTGGCGCAGCTCCTGCTCGCGAGCAGCTCGCGCAGTTCCGGCTGCCGATCAGGATGATCTGCAGCAGCTTGCTGGTCGCGGTCTCGAGGTTCGTCAGCAGGCGCACCTGCTCGAGCGTCGGCGGCTCAGGTTCTGCGCCTCGTCGACGATCAGCACGACGCGACGGCCGC
The DNA here is from genome assembly GCA_963776815.1 of uncultured Gammaproteobacteria bacterium. Taxonomy (GTDB): domain Bacteria; phylum Pseudomonadota; class Gammaproteobacteria; order Steroidobacterales; family Steroidobacteraceae; genus RPQJ01. The sequence continues at coordinate 209,369 of CAVZNZ010000012.1, read as the reverse complement.
GGGCATGCGTGTCGAGCAGGTGGCGCTCGAGCAGGTCGATGAGCGTCTTCGTGCTGCCGCGGCCGGACTCGGGCACCGGCACGTGCAGCTCGTCGCAGATCGCCAGCAGGAACTCGGCCGGCGTGACGCGCGGGTTCAGGATCAGCGCGACGTCCGCGTGGCCCGGCAGCTGCTCCAGCAGGCTGCGCATCACGGTGGTCTTGCCGGTGCCGACCTCGCCGGTCAGCTGGATGAAGCCGCCGGCCTCGTTGATGCCGTACAGCAGGTGCGCGAGCGCCTCCGCGTGCCGCTCGCTGAGGTACAGGTAGCGGGGTCCGGCGTGATCGCGAACGGCTTTTCCTGGAGCCCGAAGAAGCTCGTGTACATGCGGGGTTAGGTCATTCCGGCGCGCGTGCGTGGGCCGTCAATGATGCCTGCCGGACAGGGTCTTGGCCAGCGTTATTTTTTTATTTTTTTTTTTTTTTTTTTTTTTTTTTTTTTTTTTTTTTTTTTTTTTTTTTTTTTTTTTTTTTTTTTTTTTTTTTTTTTTTTTTTTTTTTTTTTTTTTTTTTTTTTTTTTAAAAAAAAAAAAAAAAAAAAAAAAAAAAAAAAAAAAAAAAAAAAAAAAAAAAAAAAAAAAAAAAAAAAAAAAAAAAAAAAAAAAAAAAAAAAAAAAAAAAAAAAAAAAAAAAAAAAAAAAAAAAAAAAAAAAAAAATTTTTTTTTTTTTTTTTTTTTTTTTTTTTTTTTTTTTTTTTTTTTTTTTTTTTTTTTTTTTTTTTTTTTTTTTTTTTTTTTTTTTTTTTTTTTTTTTTTTTTTTTTTTTTTTTTTTTTTTTTTTTTTTTTTTTTTTTTTTTTTTTTTTTTTTTTTTTTTTTTTTTTTTTTTTTTTTTTTTTTTTTTTTTTTTTTTTTTTTTTTTTTTTTTTTTTTTTTTTTTTTTTTTTTTTTTTTTTTTTTTTTTTTTTTTTTTTTTTTTTTTTTTTTTTTTTTTTTTTTTTTTTTTTTTTTTTTTTTTTTTTTTTTTTTTTTTTTTTTTTTTTTTTTTTTTTTTTTTTTTTTTTTTTTTTTTTTTTTTTTTTTTTTTTTTTTTTTTTTTTTTTTTTTTTTTTTTTTTTTTTTTCCGGGCCGCGCCGGAATGGCGCTTTTTTTTTTTTTTTTTTTTTTTTTTTTTTTTTTTTTTTTTTTTTTTTTTTTTTTTTTTTTTTTTTTTTTTTTTTTTTTTTTTTTTTTTTTTTTTTTTTTTTTTTTTTTTTTTTTTTTTTTTTTTTTTTTTTTTTTTTTTTTTCCTAGGACAGGGTCTTGGCCAGCGCCGGGCCGCGCCGGAATGGCGCGCGAGCCTCGAGCAGCAACCTCGCGCGGCAGAGCCGGCGCCAGGTCGGTCGAACCGTGCGCGCTGACCCTCGGCAACCCCTGATTCGTCGGCCGCGGCTGGCACGTTATGCTGCAATGCAGCAGCAATCTTAACCCAGCCCATCAATCGAGAAGCCAAATGAACGTCGACATGCAGGATTTCATGAACGAGCAGACACAGGCCCTGGCTGGCCAGGCCAGGAAATTCCGCAAGAACCCCGTCGGTTTCATGCGCAAGGCCCTCGTGAATTCGGCGGAGGGCCTGAAGTCGCTGAAGCGTCCGGTGCGCATGGTGGCGCACTCGGGCGTGAAGCTCACCGCGGTGTCGCAGAACACGCTGTCGAGCCTCATTGAATTGCAGGCGGAGGCCATCACCGCCGCGCTGTCCGGTGCGGCAACGCGCCTCGAGCGGGCAGCCCGGTCCGACAGCGTTGTCGACCTGGTGGTCAACCAGGCCGAGATGATGCCGGCGACCCGCGATCGCATCGTCGATGAAGCGACTCGTGCGGTCGAGATCTTCAAGCACGCAGGCCGCGACGTTCGCAAGGTCGCGACCCACGCCTACGCGACAGTCACCGGCCGGACCGACGAAGAGCTCGCCGTGGCGAGGAAGACCGCCACGCGCAAGGCGAAGAGGACCGTCCGCAAGGTCAAGAGCGCCGTGCGCAAGTCCGGCGTGCGTGCCCGCAAACTCGCGGCCTGAACGTCGCAAGCACGCACCGAACGATCGAGATTCAACCGTTCTCCCCCTGATTGCGCCCTCTTCGGAGGGCGCTTTTTTTTGTTCGTCATGGCGGCGGCGAGCGTTGCGGCGCAAGTGTCGGCATGCTGAAGTGCCACGCATGAAAACCAAGTCCGCTCCTGCGCCCGTCTCCACCTTGTTGGCCGCCGGGCTCGTCGCCCTGCTCCTGTCCGCGCCCGCGCTCGGGGCCGTGGAGCGCTACACGATCATGGCCAGTGGTCGGCCGATCGGTACGCTGGTGGCCGACGGGACGGGAAGCACCACTCGCATCAGCTACGACTACAAGAACAATGGCCGGGGTCCGACGATCGCTGAGATGGTGCAGGTGGATTCGGCCGGGTTGCCGACGAGCTGGACGGTGACAGGGTCCACGACCTTCGGCAGCAAGGTGGACGAGACCTTCCGGCTGGACGGCGCGACGGCGAGCTGGCGCGATGCGACGGGGCCCGGCTCGACGACCGTGAAAGGGCCTGCGCTCTACGTGGCGCAGAGCGCGAGTCCCTGGGCGCTGGGGCTTTATGCGCGGGCGCTTGCGAAGGCCGGTGGGTCACTGCCGGCGCTGCCTGGCGGCGCGCTGAAGCTCGAGCAGATCGGCAGCCTCGAACTCAAGGGGCCGGCCGGCGCGCTGCCGGTGACGGCGCATGCCATCACGGGAATCGGGCTCGAGCCCGACACGCTTTTCCTGGATCCGGCGCAGCGTCTGGTCGCCTATGCGACGCCGGAATTCATCGTCGTGCGCGAGGGGTGCGAGGGCGAGGAGGCCAGGCTGCGCGGGCAGGTGGCCGAATGGGACACGAAGCGGCTGACCGGCTACCAGGCGACGCTGGCGCACAGGCCGGCGGGCGACCTGAGGATCGCCAGCGTGCGGATCTTCGATCCGGAGCGGCTGGCGCTTTCTCCGCCAGTGTCGGTGCTGGTGCGGGGCAACCGGATCGTCTCGGTGGATGCGCCCGATGCGCGCGCGGGCGGCGAGACGGTGGTGGACGGCGGGGGCGGGACGCTCACGGCAGGCTTCCACGAGATGCATGCGCACCTGGGCCAGTCGGACGCGCTGCTGAACCTGATGGCGGGCATCACCACCGTGCGCGACATGGGCAACGACGATCCCGTGCTCGACAAGCTGGTGGCGCGGATCGAAGGCGGCGAGCTGGCTGGGCCGCGCGTGGTGCGGTCGGGCTTCATCGAAGGCAAGAGCGAGACCAACGCGCAGGCAACCGTGGTGGTCGACAACGAAGCGGACGCGGTGAAGGCGGTGCAGGACGCAGCGAAGCGCGGCGTGTTCCAGATAAAGATCTACACCAGCGTCAACCCGGCGTGGGTACCCGCGATGATCCGGGAGGCCCACAAGCTTGGGCTGCGCGTGGCGGGGCACATCCCGGCCTTCACGACGACCGATGCGATGCTGGAGGCCGGGTACGACGAGATCACGCACGCCAACCAGCTGATGCTGAACTGGGTGCTGAAGCCGGGGGACGACACCCGCACGCTGCTGAGGGTGACGGCGCTGAAGCGCTTCGACGGGTACGACCTCGACAGCCCGCAGGCGGTGAAGACGATCGGGCTGATGAAGTCCACCGGGGCCGCGCATGACCCGACGCTGGTCATCACGGAGCTTCTTACCAATGGCCGGAAGGGGAGCTTCCCGCCCGGCGCGGCCGACTGGGCGGCGCACATGCCCGTCGGGACCCAGCGCGACCTGAAGCAGCCGCTGCTGGACATCCAGACGGCGGAGGACGACGCGGCTTATCGCGGCGCCTTCGACACCGCGCTGGAGGTGATGCGGCGGCTGAACAGCCAGGGAACCCTGGTCCTGCCGGGGACCGACCTTGGCGGGAGCTTCTGGTATCACCGCGAGCTGGAGCTCTACACGCAGGTCGGCATGTCGAATGCACAGGTGCTGCGGCGGGCGACCTACGACACGGCGCACTACCTGCGGCGCGGCGACCGTTTCGGTGAAGTGAAGCCCGGCCTGGTCGCGGACCTGGTGCTGATGCCGGGCGATCCCGTGGCCGACATCAAGGCGGTCAAGAACATTTCGATGGTGGTGAAGGATGGCACCGTGTATTTCCCGACCGAGGCCTACCAGGCGCTGGGGATCCAGCCATTCACCACGATTCCGCAGGTGACCGGCGCCGGGTTCCACACGGCGAAATGAGGCACACGCGTGTGAACGCGTGTACAAGCTGACAGCGTATGACATACCCGTCACATCGGCTCGAGCACGTCATCGCCACCGCCAGCGACTGGGGCCTGTCCCAGCCGAAGGAACACGGCGAAGACGAACGCAAGCGCTCGCTCGCCGCGGTGGCCACGGACCTGAACGGGCGGCTGAAGCAATGCTGCAAGAGCGCCGATTCCCCGTCCGGCGCCGCGCTCGAGATGCGCCGCCACATGATCCTCTTTTCCCGCTACGGACTGCCCAACCCCAAGGCGACGCAGCTCGTCAGGGACTTGACGATGAAAGCGTTCACCGCGCACAAGCGATAGTCGCCCGGCTCGCGACGACTGCATTCCCTTGTCACTCCGCTCGAGGCTCACGCATGAAAAAGAAGACTTCCCTGCTGCTCTGCGCGCTGCTGTGCGCAGGACCCGTAGCAGGCGCCGATGCCCCGGCGCCCACGGCGCAGAAGGCGGTGCTGGTCACGGGTGCGAGCACCGGCATCGGCCGCAAGATCACCGAGCGACTCGCGGCAGCCGGATATTTCGTCTATGCGGGCGCGCGCAAGGACTCGGACCTGCGCGAGCTCGACGCCATCGACAACGTCGACTCGGTGCGCCTCGACGTCACGAAGCCTGAAGAAATCGCCGCAGCGGTCGAGACGATCGGCAAGGCCGGGCGTGGACTGCATGGCGTGGTGAACAACGCCGGAGTCGCGATCGCCGGGCCGCTGCTGCAGACCAAGGAGGAGGATTTCGATTTCCTCTTCGACGTGAACGTCTACGGCCCGTACCGGATCGTCCGCGCGTTCGGCCCGCTCGTCATCGAGTCGAAGGGACGGATCGTGAACATCGGCTCGATTTCGGGAATCCTGTCGTCGCGCGACCTCGCCGCCTACAGCATGAGCAAGCATGCGATCGAGGCGATGACCGACTCGCTCGCGGGCGAGGTGGCGCCGCTCGACGTGAAGGTCAGCGTGGTCGAGCCAGGGAATTACCGCTCCGAGATCGGCAAGAGTGCGGAGAAGCGCTCGGGCGCCACCAACCGGCTCGCCGACCGATCGAAGTACAAGGAGCCCGATGAGGTCGCCGACGCGGTCCTGCGTGCGCTGTCCGACCCGAACCCGCAGCGGCGCTACCTGGTCGTGCCGAACCAGGCCGAGGCCGAGCTGACGATCAGGAAGCAGATCGAGGAACTGGTGCAGCTGAACGGCAACCAGCCGTACAGCTACGACCGCAAGGCGCTGATCGAGATGCTGGATGCGGCACTGGCTGCTGCCCGGCAGGCGCCTATGCCTTGATGCTCGCGGCAAACCACCGCGCGCGCGTCGACTGAAATTCCGGCAGCGTTTCGCAGCGATCCACGTGCGCCTTGAGCGCGGGATAGCGTGACGCGTCGGCGAAAATCTGCAGCGAGTCGTCCAGCATCGTGCAGATGCAGGTGACGGTGATGTCGGCCTGTGTCAGCCGGTCGTCGACGAGCCAGCGGCCCGGCCCGCTGTCGCGGCAAGCCACCTCGAGCAGCCCGAGCGCGCCGTGCATCTGCTCGCGGCAACGAGCCACCCAGGGCTCGTGATATTTCTCTGGCGGCCGCACCATCCGCTCGTGCAGTTGCTCGCGGGCCTTCTCGCCGGCGCCGATCGCGAGCGACATCAGGCGCAGCGCTTCGCGACGCGACGCGCCCGAAGCCGGCAGCAACGCGCGCTCTGGGCCGACCCAGTCGTCGATCGCGTCCAGGATCGCGCCAGACTCGACCAGCACCGCGCCGTCGTCCATCACCAGCACGGGCACGCGGCCCAGCGGGCTGTACTCGCGGATGCGGTCGAAATCGGCGCCCACCGACCAGTTGCCGTGCTCGAACGGAAGCTCGAGGTGCTGCAGCGTGACCGCGACACGGCGGACGTACGGCGAATCGAACATGCCAATCAGCAGCATCGGTCTCGATCTCCCCTTACCGGCGCCCGGCGGGCGGCTTTGATTCCAGTGAACTCGCGGGCTTCAGCGCGACCTTGCCGAACTTCTCGCGGATCCTGTCCACGGTTGCGTCGAGTTCGCGATTGCGCGAGGTCTGCGGCGCGGTGAACAGGTCGAGCTGCGCGGCCGGCGCCAGGTCGCTGACGCCGACGCCGAGCAGGCGCAGCGCAGCGCGCGGCTGCGCCGCGAGCCATTGCTGCAGCAACTCCTGTGCGACCGCCGTGACGACGCGGGTCTCCTGGGTCGCGGGCTCGATGTGGCGCTGCCGCGTGTAGGTCGTGAAGTCCTTGCGGCGGATCTTTACGGTCACGCAGCTCGCGGCGAGCTCCCGCGCGCGCAGGCGGGCGCAGGTCTTGTCAGCGAGTCGCACGATCTCCGCGCGCAGCTTCGCGTGATCAGCGATGTCAGTGTCGAAGGTCTCCTCGGCACTGATCTGCTTCTCGTCGACATCCGGCACCACCGGTCGATCGTCGATACCGGCGGCCCGCTGCTGCACGCGCTCGGTGTAGCGGCCGAAGATCGGGCGCAGCTGTGCCGGATTCGCCCGGTGCAATTCGCCCAGCGTGCGGATGCCGAGCGCCTCGACCTTCGGCGCGGTCTTTGCGCCGAGCCCGAACAGCCGCCGGATCGGCAGCGGGTCGAGCAACTCGCGCACCTCGTCCGGACGCACGTGCACGAGTCCGTCGGGCTTGCGCAGGTCGGAAGCGATCTTCGCGACGAGCTTGTTGGGCGCGACGCCCACCGATGCGGTCAGCTCCGTGCGCTGGCGGATCAGGCGCTTGATCTCGGCGGCGATGTGTTCGGGCGCGCCGAGCGTGGCGATGCTGCCCGTGACGTCGAGGAACGCCTCGTCGAGCGACAGCCCCTGCACCAGCGGCGTGAACTCGTGGAACACCTCGAAGATCCGCTTCGACTCGGCCGCATAGTGCGAGATGCGCGGGTGCACGCACACGGCGTCGGGACAGCGTCGCAGTGCCTCGCGCATCGGCATCGCCGAGTGCACGCCGAACCTGCGCACTTCGTAGCTCGCCGCGGCCACCACGCCACGGCCGCCGGTGCCACCCACGATCACGGGCCGCCCGCGCAGCGCAGGATCGTCGCGCTGCTCGACGGACGCGTAGAACGCATCCATGTCGACGTGCAGGATCCAGCGCTCCGGGGCGGTCACGGTTGAGCCGCCGTCAGAGCGTGAGCGCTGTGTAGAACAGCAGGCCGACGACCGTGATGACCATGCTGAACAGGTACGCGACACCGAGCATCGAGTACTTGACCAGCGTCACGAAGCGCCCCTGGCCGTACACGCGGCGCATCGCCCGGTAGAGGTAATACGGAATGTAGAGCACGAACAGGAAGGTCATGACGCCGTTGGCGGCGTTGAAGGCCGTGCCCGCGATCGTGCCCTTGGTCCAGGTGGCGAGCAGTTCGAGCAGCACGATCGCGATCCCGCCCAGGAAGAAGAACGCGTGGTAATGCACGACGAACAGCAGGTGCTCGACGTAGTAGCGCCCCGAGCCGAGGTACAGCACGTAGATGACGGCGGCGATCAGCGGCAGGAAGATGAACATCATCTTCGGGATGTTCTCGAACAGCGCCCGGCCGTAGCTCGGCGTGTCGGCGACGATCTTGCGGCACGCGTCGCGCAGCCGCGTCTCGTACTTCTTGCCCGCCGGCCCGAATGTCCACCTTCAGCGTCTCCTCGCCGCAAGGGTCCTTCAGCATCTTCTCGACCACGGCGAGATCCTTGGGCGACGCCGGCGCGAGCTTGGTCTCCATTTCCTGCCGCGCCTTCGCCTGCTCGTCCACGGGCAGGCGCTTCACGAGCGTGTCGACCAGCTGCTTCTCCTGCGCCGTGAGCTCGCGAGGCTGGCGGCGCCACCTCGCCCGCCTTCGAGCCCGGCTTCGACTTCGCCGCGGCGTCCTTCGCCTCGGTCGTCGCCGTCTCGTCGCCGTCGCCCGGAACGAGCTGCAGGTTGGCGCCACCCTTCTCGTCGACGTTGAACTTCAGGTCGCCGCCGGGATCGTTGCCCAGCTGCGCGAGCAGGAAGAACGCGACGCTCAGGATCAGGTACATCCGGAACGGCGGCGTGTAGCTCGCGCGCCGGCCGCGCAGGAAGTCCTGCGTCAGGAGTCCGGGCCGGAACGCGAGCGGCACCAGCGTGCGCCACAGCCGCGAGTCGAAGTTCGTCATGTCGCCAAGGACGTCGCGCAGCATGCCCCACAGCGACAGCACGCGTACCGTCGCGCGCTGGCCGCAGTGCGAGCAGTGCTGGCCGGTGAGCACCTCGCCGCAGTTGAGGCAATTCTCCGTCGACACCTTGCCGCGGATGAACTCCTCCCGTTGCGCCAGCGCCCTGGGTCGCTCGGAAGCGCGATCACCAAACCTCGCAACCCCGGTGGCGTGCATCCGGCCGCGTGATCGCGCAGGTAGTCGTCGAGCGCGGCCTGGTCGCGCAGGCGGTACTGCACCGTTCGGTGCACCTTGCCCGGCACCGGGGTCGCGTCGAAAGGACTTCCGCGGACAGGAATCCCGGGAAACTGCAGCACGTCGGCGATGTGGTCGCGGAGCCAGGTGTCGAAAGGACCCTCGATGGCGGCGTCCGCCTCGAGCTCGACCTCGTAGACCACTTTGCCCGTGCTCGGCAGGATTTCACTCACGGGCGCAAGCGTACCAAAACGAATGGAGCCGGACGGCGCATCGGTCGTCCGGCTCCTGGCGTGCCGCGACCGCCAGGTGTCAGGCGATATGCCGCAGCGGTCGCGCCTGGTCCCCGGCCTGGACGCCCGCCATCAACTCGTCGGTCGAGAAATCGTCGACGTTCACCAGGTCCATCACCTTGCGGTCGTACTCCCGCAGCAACTCGGCTTCTGCCGGCGTGATCAGCCCGAGCGCCTGCGCCTGCTCGACCTGGCCAGGCAGCTCGAGCGCGGTGATGCGGCCCGTCTTCACGCCCTCGACGCGGATGCGCTTCTCGAGCGGCTCGGCGTTCACCGAGAGCACCAGCGCTTCCTGCAGCAGTCCGATCGCGTTGCCGGGCTCGACCGTCCGGTAGATGCCGTCGCACAGCCGGTCGCGCACCTCCGACGGCATCATCAGCGGCTCGACGATCCGGCGACCGAGCCGGTCACTCGGTGCGAAGTAGGTGCGGCCGCGCGGGAAGATCACGAGGCGCATCGCCGCGGCGAGCCAGCGGTTCGGGAAATTGCGCAGGAAGCCGTGCATCTGCTCCTGCGCCTCGTAGAGCAGCGAGCGACAGCTCCACTCGACGAGCGGCAGGTCGGCCTCGGGGCGGCCCTGGTTCTCGTAGTGCTTCAGCACCATCGAGGCCATGTACAGCGACGACAGCACGTCACCGAGGCGCGCCGACAGATGCTCCTTCTGCTTCAGGTATCCGCCGAGCGACAGCATCGCCATGTCCGTGGCGAATGCGAACTGCGCGCTGAACTTGTTGACGTGCTGGTAGTAGCGGCGCGTCGGCTCGATGTCCGGCGCGGCCGAGAACCGCGCGAGCGTCGTCGCCATCACGAACGAGCGCGCGGCGTTCGACAGCGTGTACCCGATGTGCCCGAACAGTGCCGCGTCGAAGTCGCGCAGGCTCTTGCGCTTGTCCTTCTCCTTCGCCGCGCTCATCTCGGCGAGCACGTACGGATGACAGCGGATCGCGCCCTGGCCGAGGATCATCAGGCTGCGCGTGAGGATGTTCGCGCCCTCGACCGTGATCGCGACCGGCACCACCTGGTAGCCGCGGCCGAGGTAGTTCTTCGGCCCGAGGCAGATGCCCTTGCCGCCGTGCACGTCCATCGCATCGTTCGCGACCCGGCGGCTGAGCTCGGTGCAGTGGTACTTCAGCATCGCGGCCGGCACGGACGGCTTCTCGCCGCCGTCGATCGCGCCGGTGGTCACGGAGCGCGCCGCGTCGACGATGTAGGCCGCGCCCGCCATGCGCGTCAGCGCAGCCTCGACGCCCTCGAACCTGCCGACCGACTGCGAGAACTGCTTGCGGATCCGCGCATACGCGGTCGAGGCGTAGACGCCGGCCTTCGCGCCGCCGGTCGCGCTCGACGGCAGCGAGATGCAGCGGCCGACCGACAGCTGCTCGACCAGCATGCGCCAGCCCTGGCCCGCCATCTTCGGCCCGCCGATGATCGCGTCTAGCGGCACGAACACGTCCTTGCCCGCGAGCGGGCCGTTCTGGAACGGCACGTTCAGCGGGAAGTGACGACGGCCGATCGTCACGCCCGGCGTGCTGCGCGGGATCAGCGCGCAGGTGATGCCGTAGTCGGTCTTGTCGCCGCCGAGCAGCTTGTCCGGGTCGTACAGCCTGAACGCGAGGCCGATCACGGTCGCGACCGGCGCGAGCGTGATGTAGCGCTTCGAGAAGTTCAGGCGCAGGCCGACGACCTCGCGGCCTTCGAACACGCCGCGGCAGACGACGCCCGTGTCCGGGATCGACGCCGCATCGGAGCCCGCACGCGGCCCGGTGAGCGCGAAGCAGGGGATGTCCTCGCCGCGCGCGAGTCGCGGCAGGTAGTGGTTCTTCTGCTCTTCGGTGCCGTAGTGGAGCAGCAGCTCCGCGGGACCGAGCGAGTTCGGCACGGCGACGGTGGAGGAGACCGTCGCGCTGCGGCTCGCGAGCTTCACCAGCACGCACGAGTGCGCGTAGGCCGAGAACTCGAGCCCGCCGTACTTCTTCGGGATGATCATCGCGAAGAAGCCCTTCTTCTTCAGGTAATCCCATACCTGCGGCGGCATGTCGGCGCGACGGTGCGTGATGTCCCAGTCGTCCACCATCCGGCAGAGCTCTTCGCACGGCCCGTCGATGAAGGCCTGCTCCTCGGCCGTGAGCCGCGGCGCCTTGGCGGTGAGCAGCTTCGGCCAGTCCGGCTTGCCGCTGAAGATCTCGCCGTCCCACCAGACGGTGCCGGCTTCGAGCGCCTCGCGCTCGGTGTCGGACATCGACGGCAGCATGCGCCGATAGACCATCAGGAACGGCTTCGTGACGAACCGCATGCGGAGCGCGTCGACGTTGAGCGCGACGAGCGCGGCGAACGCGAACCACAGCAGCGCCAGCCAGATGTCGAGCCACTGCCGAGCAGCGTGTACGCGAGCAGCGCGACGCCGATGGCGATCGTGGCCGTCGCCAGCGATACGCGCTGGTACGCGAGATAGAGCGCGCCGCCGACGAAGAGCAGGAGCCAGAAGAGAGTCATCACGGCTGCCAATCCTCCCGGATCGGGCGGGACGGATGGCCCCGCCGAGCGGCCGAATATGCCTGCACTTGCTGCGCTGCCGCAACAAAAACAGAACCGGGCGCCACGGCTGGCTCGCCGTGCGCCCGGTCGACGGATCAGCCCGCTCGGAGTCGCGTCAGATCAGGTCCTTGACGCCGTCGCGCTCTTCGAGCAGCTCCTTGTAGGTCGCGTCCATCTTGCCGCGGCTGAACTCGTTGATCGCGAGACCCTGCACGATCTGGTAATCGCCGCCCTTGCAGGTGACCGGATAGCCGTAGATCACGCCGGCGGGGATGCCGTAGCTGCCGTCGGACGGCACGCCCATGCTGACCCAGTCGCCGTCAGCGGTGCCGTGCACCCACGTGTGGATGTGGTCGATCGCCGCCGACGCTGCGGACGCAGCCGACGATGCGCCGCGCGCCTTGATGATCGCCGCGCCGCGCTGCTGCACGGTCGGGATGAACTGCTCCTTGTACCAGGCCGTCGTCCACCAGCGAGAGCGCCGGCTTGCCGCCGACCGTCGCGTGGTGCAGGTCGGGGTACTGCGTCGCCGAGTGGTTGCCCCAGATGATGACCTTGCGCAGGTCCGTCGTGTGCGTGCCGGTCTTCTCCGCGAGCTGCGACAGCGCGCGGTTGTGGTCGAGGCGCACCATCGCCGTGAAATTGCGCGGGTTGAGGCTCGGCGCGTTCTTCATCGCGATCAGCGAGTTCGTGTTCGCGGGGTTGCCGACGACGAGCACGCGCACGTTGCGGTCCGCGACCGCGTCGAGCGCCTTGCCCTGCGCCGAGAAGATCTGCGCATTCGCGAGCAGCAGGTCCTTGCGCTCCATGCCGGGGCCGCGCGGGCGTGCACCGACCAGCAGCGCGACGTTGCAATCCTTGAACGCGACGCGCGCGTCGTCGGTCGCGACGATCTTGTTCAGCGTCGGGAACGCGCAGTCGTTCAACTCCATCACCACGCCCTGCAGCGCGCCGAGCGCCGGGGTGATTTCGAGCAGGTGCAGGTTGACGGGCGTGTCCGCACCGAGCATCTGGCCGGAGGCCACCCGGAAGGCGAGGGCGTAGCCGATCTGGCCCGCCGCGCCGGTGATCGCGACGTTGACAGGGGTCTTCATGGAGTCTCTCCGCTGGTGTTCCTGGAAGCCGAGCCGCGGCGCGCACCCCGGTCAGGGGTCGCGCCCGGCAGAATCCCGATATTAGCGCGAGCCCGCCGACCGCCCGGTAAGGGTCTGCCGACACGGCAGCGTCGCCCCTTGCATTTACGTTGGTGTTGTAGTTAACTACAACAGTAGTCTTCCAGGGGGCACACAGGGTGAGGGAGATGAGCGCAGGGAGCAGGTTTCTGGCCACGGTAGTCGCGGGCATCGTCTGGATCATTGCAGGACTCTCGGTCGCGTCGGGACCGCTGGCGCAAATGGCCATCGCGCCAGCGGTCCTCGACGCGGCCGTGAACTGCGTACAGCAGGCGAGCCCCTGACTGTACCGGGGTGACGGAGGGTGTTCTGCTACAGTAGAGCAGCGCAGCACCCAGCCGTCCGGTCGCATGGATTCACACTGGAACGACAGTCAGCCGATTTATCGCCAGCTACGGGACAAGGTAGTGGCGATGATTCTCGAAGGAGCACTGGCCGACGGCGACGCACTGCCTTCCGTGCGCAACGTCGCGGCTGATTTCTCGCTGAACCCGCTCACCGTGCTGAAGGGATACCAGCAGCTCGTCGACGAAGGCCTCGTCGAGAAGCGGCGCGGCCGCGGCATGTTCGTCACCGCGGGCGCTCGTGCGCAGCTGCTGAAAGGCGAGCGGCAGAAGTTCCTCGAGCAGGAGTGGCCGCGCGTCTCCGCGACGATCGAGCGCCTCGGGCTGGATGCGGAGGAACTGCTGAGGATGAGGAAAGTGAGTAGTGACTAGGGGCTAGTGGATAGTCAGATGAAACGGGCCGGCCTTGCCGGCCTTTTTACTATCCGCTGCTCACTATTCACTGCTCACTTCCCCGTCACGCCAGCGCAGCATCCCGCTGCTCCGGCGACTTCGGCGTGATCGACGGCGGCAGCATCTTGTACATCACCGGCGTCACCAGCCGGCCGATCAGCGTCGACGAGACGAGGCCGCCGATGATCACGACCGCGAGCGGTGAATAGAGTCCCGAGCCCTGCACCGCAAGCGGCAGCAACCCGCCGATCGCCGTCGCCGACGTCAGCAGGATCGGCAGGAAGCGGATCTCGCCGGCCCGCGTGATCGCCTCGTCGAGCGCCACGCCCTGCTCGCGCAGCTGGTTCGTGAAGTCCACCAGCAGGATCGAGTTCTTGATCTCGATGCCGATCAGCGCCACCAGACCGATGATCGCCGTGAATGAAAGCGTGTAGCCCGTCAGCAACAGCGCGATGCAGCCCGCCGGCGACACCGAGCGGAATCACGCCCGCGACGATCAGCATCGAGCGGAAGCTGCCGAACTCGAGGATCAGCACCGCGAGGATGCCGAACACCGCGACCAGCACCGCCGTCCCCATGCCGCCGAAGCTTTCCTGGCGGGCCTCCGCCTCTCCTCCGATGCGCAGTCCGTAGCCCGGCGGCAGGCCCATCCGGTCGAGCCGCGACAGGACCTCGCTCGTGACCCTGGCCGTGTCATAGCCGTCCTCGGGATACGCGGTGACCTTCACTTCGCGCATCCGGTCGTGACGCTCGATCAGGCTCGCAGCCGCCTTGAATTCCGGCGTCGACACCTGGCGCAGCGGTATCGTGCGTCCCGTCATCGTCGAGACTTCGACCAGCCGCAGCGCGTCGATCGTCTGCCGGCCCTGCATCGGCAGCCGCAGCGTGATGTCGTACTCGTCGCCGTCGGCCTCGCGGAACTTGCCCGCGCTCAGGCCGGCGACCGCTGCGCGAACGGTCCGGTCCACCTCGATTGGCGCGACGCCGAGCAGCGCGGCCTTCTGCGAATCGATCCTGAGGTCGAGGTCGGTGCGCAGCCGGCGCAGCGGGTTGTCCACGTTGCGCGTGCCGGGCGTCTGCTCGATCACGGCCTCGGCCTTCGCGGCGAGGTCACGCAGCTGCGCGAGATCGGGCCCGGAGACGGCGACCTCGATCGGTGCGTTGATCGGCGGTCCGTTCTGGTAAGGCTCGAGGATGATCCGCGCACCGGGGTATTCGGCCAGCCTGCTGCGCATCGTCTCGTACAGCTGCGGGCTGCGGCGCGGGTCGAACTCGTGCAGCTCCGCGAACACCTCTGCCACGTTCGCGTTCGTCTCCTCGGGGAACGTGTTGTAGTAGACGCGCGGGTTGCCGCGGCCGAGGTTTGCGAACCAGTGCTTGACCTCCGGGTGTCGAGCGATCTCGTCCTCGACGAAGCGCAGGGCCCGGTCCGTGTCCGCGAGGCTCGCACCGTCCGGCGTCCTGATCGTGACGTGGAACTGGGGAATGTCGGCCGCCGGGAAGACGCTCACGCCGATCAGCGGCACCAGCGCCATCGAGGCGGCGACGAACGCGAACGCGGCCAGCAGCGTACGCCGCGGCCTGGCCAGCGCGACGCGCAGTGCCGGGGCATACACGCGGTGGATCCCTGCCATCAGCGCCTTCAGGACGCGGTTGCCCTCGCCGGTCTCGCCTTCGGGCCGCAGGATCCGGCTCGCGAGGAACGGGATCACGGTCAGCGCCACGAACATCGACGCAGCCACGGTGTAGAGCACGGCGGCCGGCAGCGAGCGGATGAACTTGCCCGCGCCCTCGGGCAGGAACAGCAGCGGCAGGAACGCGAACAGCAGCGTTGCCGTGCAGCCGAGCACCGCCAGCGCGATCTGGTCGGTCGCGGCGACGGCCGCCTCGAAGCGCGAGAAGCCCGCGCGAAGGTAGCGCGAGATGTTCTCGACCACGACGATGGAGTCGTCCACCAGCAGGCCGAGCGCAAGCACGAAGCCGGCGATCGACAGCTGGTTCAGCGAGAACCCGGTGAAGTACAGCAGCGAGAGCCCGATCGCGAGCGACAGCGGGATGGAGATCATCACCACTGCCGCGGCGCGGAGCCCGAGCGGCAGCAACGTCAGTATCACGAGGCAGATCGCGACCGCGAAATCGATGCCGAGCCGCGTCAGCCGATGACTCACGTTGCGGCTCTGGTCGAAGCCGCGCTCCAGCCGCACACCCTTCGGCAGCTGCTTCTCGAACGCATCGACTTTGGCGTAGATGGCGTTGCGGACTTCGAACACGTTCACCGCGTCCTTGGCGCTCGCGGTGACGAACGCGGCCCGCTCACCCTTGAAGCGCCCGACGTAGCTCTCTTCAGCCGTGTCCCAGCTCACCTCGGCAACGTCGCGCAGCTTGACGATGCGGCCGTCGCGGCTCGCGACGACGGTCTCGGCGATCTCGTCCAGGGAATCGTAGCCGCCCGAGGTCTTCAGGTTGAACTTGCGCAGCCCGACGTCGACGGCGCCGCCCGGCACCGTGGCGTTCTCGCCGCGCACCGCCGTCTCGACCTGGCCGAGCGACACGCCCGCACGCCCCATGCGCTCGAGGTCGATCGCGACCCGCACTTCGGGCACGGGCACCGCCCAGTACTCGCTGCGGCGGACGCCGGGCAGGGTCTCGATCGAGTCGCTCAGGTCTTCCGCGAGCTCCTTCAGCTCACGGTAGCTCGCGGTGTCGCTGACGAGAGCCATCTGCACGATGTTGACCAGCCCCGAGCCCGCCTTGCGCACCTCGAGCGAGGCGAGGTCCGCCGGCAGCTGCGAGCGGATGCGGTTCACCTCGCGCACGACCTCGTCGTACTTCTCGTCCGGGTCGGTGTACCAGTGGAACTCGGGCTGGATCACGCCGACGCCGTCGAGCGAGCGGCTGTCCATCTGCTTGATGTCGTCGAGCTCGCTGATCGCGTCCTCGATCGGGTCCACGACGAGCCGCTCGATGTCCACCGGGTCCGCGCCCGGATACACGGCCACGACGGTCGGGATCGGCACGTGGAACTCGGGGTCCTCGGACCGCGGGATGTTGACGAGCGAGTTCACGCCGACCGCGATCAGCAGGCCGAACAGCACCAGCGTGAACTGCCAGCGCTGGACGCTGAAGGCCCAGATGCGCATCGCCGCGTCAGCCCTGCCGGCCGATGACGCGCACGGCCCTGCCGTCCGCGAGCCAGGCTGCGCCGTCGGTGATCACCTGCTCGCCGGCGGCCAGGCCCGCGGCGACGATGATGCGGTCACCGACCATCGGGCCGAGCGTGACCTGCCTGCGGCGCGCGATGCCGTCACGCGGGTCGAGCACATACACCGTGGCCTCGTTGCCGTTCGCCTCGACCATGGCCGTGATCGGCACGACCGTGCGGCCGGCCTGGCCGCGCGTGTCCGGGTCACGGATGTCGAGCAGGACCTTCGCCACGAGACCCCGCGCGAAGCGCGCGCCGTCCGGCGTCACTTCGATCTCGACTTCGAACGTCCCGGTCATCGGGTCGGCGCTCGACCCGATGCGGGTCACCTTGCCCGCGAACTCGCGCCCCGGGAATGCATCGAACGTGACTCGAGCCGCATCACCGAGATTGACCCGGACCGCATCGCGGTCCGCGAGCGCGGTGCGCACGATCCAGCCCGCATCGGTCGCACCCATGACGATCACTGGCTGTCCAGGCTGCACCAGCTCGTTCTCGTCCGCGAGACGCTGCAGCACCACGCCGTCACCCGGCGCCTCGATGCGCGCGAACCGTGCATTGAATTGCGCGGTCTCGAGGCTCGAGCGTGCGACGTTGTAGGCCGTGGCGAGGTCCTGCACCTGCTCCTCGGTGGCGACCTCGTCGGCACGCAGGCGCCGGCCGCGCTCGAGGTCGCGACGCGCCTTCTCCGCGGCCTCGCTCGCCTGCGCAACGGCGGCATCCACTTCCGCCCGCTTGATGACCGCGAGCACCTGGCCGCGCCGCACGCGGTCGCCGACGTCGACCGCGACGTCGTCGACCAGGCCGCCGACCTTGAACGACAGCCGGTACTCGTCGCGCGGTGTGAGCACGCCGACCGAGCGCACGTCGTCTGCCACCGCGACGGTTTCGACGGTTTCGGCACGCACCGGCGCCGCATCGGCCTGCGCCTTTGCATCCGGCGTCGATTCGCGACTGCAGGCCGCGAGCATCAGGGCCGCAAGCGCGACGGGGAGGTAAAGCCTGGTCACAGCAACTCCTTGCCGGCGGCACGCGTGCCACCGATCGCGAACTCGAGTTCGGCGAGCCGCGCGAGGAACTCGGCACGCACGCGGTTCAGGTTCAGTTGCGCGTCGGTCTGCGTGCGCCGGGCGTCGATGAACTCGGTCTGGTTGATCTGGCCGAGGTCGCGCTTGCGCGACGCGATGCGAAAGCCCGCCTCGGCTGCCTCGGCGCGCTTCAGCGCCGTGCCGAGCGACGCATCGGCGACCTCCAGCGTCTCGAGCGCGCGCTGCACTTCGAGCCGCACCTGCTGGGCAGCGAGGTCGCGCGTGGCGCGCAGCTCGTCGGTGAGTGCGCGCGCTTCCGCGAGCGCCGCCTGGTCGGCGCCGCCGCGGAACGCATTCCAGCGCAGCACGACGGACGCGAGCACGTAGCGCTCGTCGTCGCTGAACCCATAGTCCTCGCCCTGTATGCCGGCCTCGGCGCCGATCGCCAGCGTCGGCTTGAACGCGGCGCGAGCCAGGTCCTGCTGGGCCAGGCTGCCAGCGATCGCGGCGTCGAGGCTCTCGAGTTCCGCGCGCTGCTCGGTTGCGACCCGCTGCATCACGGGCAGGTCGAGTCGCCGTCCCGCCACGCGCTCGGCCAGCCGGTTGCGGAATCGTTCGACGGTCGCTTCGTCGATCGTCGCCGTGGGCACCGGTGCCGGGAGCGGGGCGTTGCGCAGCAGGTTCACGTAGCTCTGGGCGATCCGCACGCGGGCCTCGACGGCACGCCGCTGCTGCACGATCTCGAGCAGGTCGGCCTCGGCGCGGAAGACGAAATCGCGCGTGATCCGACCGTTTCGATAGAGGCTCTCGTTGGCCGCGAGGTTCGACTGCGCGACCTCGAGCGTCGCGTCGAGCACCAGTGCCTGCTGCTGGGCCGCGAGCCATTCGTAGTAGGCCTGCTTGGTGTCGCGGATCACGCGCGCTGCGCAGCCCGGAGAAGCTGGCCTCGGCGCGGTTCAGGTCCTGGCGCGACGCCTCGACCGAGGGACCGAGCCGCGGATCGTAGATCGGCTGCGCAGCCACCAGGCGGGTGTTCTGTTCCTGCGGCAGCAGCAGCTGGATTTCCTCGTTCTTCACGCGCGGAAAGGCCGGCGGCTGTCCGGACTGCACCAGCAGCTGGTCGAGCGTCTCGTAGACCGGGTTCAGCAGGTCGCCGACCGGGAACTCGATCGTGCGGCCGCCATTCGCCACCGAATAGCGCGCGTCGAAGTCGACGACCGGAAGGTAGCGGGCCCGCGCCTGGTCGAGCGCCGCGACGCGCTGCTGCACGCTTGCCGTGCCGGCCTGCAGCTCGAGGTTCGCGGCGAGAGCGTCGTCCAGTACCTGCCGCAGGCCGTCCTCCACGGTGCCGGCGGACTCCGCCAGCGGTACGGCGGAGGCCGGACCCGGTGCAGATGGAGCCGACGCTGCCTCCGGCGCCGCGAACACGAGTTGCGCGCAGGTGACCAGCGTCGCAGTGAGCACCAGTCGGCTACGCACGGGCACTGCGTGGGCGGCGGTCCGGCATCGTGAGCGGGTGACCATGACGAATACCTGGCGCTCAGGGCCGCAGCGAGGCCAGCAGCATCGCCGAAGCGTGGTCGATGAACTGCTGCACGGGCACGCCCTCGTGCTCGATCTGGCCTGCCTTGCTCGACGCGATCTGGATCACGCCGTGCGTGAACGCCCAGAGCGACAGCGCCGTGACGTACGCGTCGCCGAGATCAGCGCGGATCGAACCGTCGGCCACGCCCCGGTTCAGCGAGTCGACCAGTGTCTCGTGCACGCGGTGGCCTGCGCCGATGCACGCCAGCTCGTTCGGTGGCACCTCGGCGCCTTCGCAGGCTTCACCGCACGAGTGCGCCTGGTAGCGGGCGCAGGCGTCGAAGTAGTGCGGTTGCTCGCGTGAATACGCCAGGTAGGCGCGACCGATCGCCTCGATCTCGTCGATGCCTTGCGCCTTGCCTTCGCGGGCCGCCTCGAAGCGCCTGCGCAGGCTCTCGAGCGCCCGCTCGACCAGCGCGAGGTGCAGGTCGGCCTTGTCCTTGAAGTAGACGTAGACGAGTGCGCGACTGAGCCGCGCGCGGCGGGCGACCTGTTCCATCGTGACCGCGTCCCAGCCGGCCTCGGCGTACAGCGCGTCCGCGGCGTCCACGATCTCGGAGCGGCGGCGGTCGCGTTCTTCCTGGCGGCGTTCGGCGATGTACGACATGGCGAAATCGTGGCAGCGTGATGACATGATGTCAATGAATCAACATGCATACATAAACTGCAGGTGCTGTTCACGATCGAACCTGTTCGCCGTTGGCGCTGAAACTGATTCGAAGGAAGCGTAACTAATTGTAATAAAAGTCTTTATTGTTCGATCCCCAGTCGGCCACGAGGTGCCGTGGCGGCCGCGCCTCCCGATCGAAGGACCCGATCGGTGCCATCGCGAGGTCCTGTTGGTGCCTTGCTGGACGGAGCGGACAATGCGCCCACGCACCCAGCACTGTCTTACCCGAGGAGTCGCCATGCACAGCACGAGGATCGACCTGTCCGCCAAGACCCGGGCCCGGATGGTGGCTCTGCTGAACGGGCGCCTCGCCGACGCGCTCGACCTGCAGCTGCAGGCCAAGCAGGCGCACTGGAACGTCAAGGGCCCGTCATTCATCGCGCTGCACGAGCTGTTCGACAAGGTCGCTGTCGAAACGGCCGGGCAGGTCGATGAGCTGGCCGAGCGCATCACGGCACTCGGCGGCATCGCCGAGGGAACGGTACAGGCCGTCGCCGGCCGCTCGCGCCTGGATCCCTATCCGCTCGAAATTGCCGACGGCCGCGCGCACCTCGACGCGCTCGCAGCGGCGCTCGTCGAAGTTCGGCAAGGCCGTGCGCAAGGCGATCGAAGAAGCGGCGAAGGCCGGCGATGCGGACACCAGCGATCTCTTCACCGGCATCTCACGCAGCGCCGACAAGAATCTCTGGCTGCTCGAGGCGCACCTGCAGGCGGATCGCTGACGAGTCGGCGCGAACGCGCTGCACCGTCGCTCAGCGCATCTCGGCCGCCGACACGATGCTGGCCGCAGCGCGCCTTGCCTTGTCGCGCGCGGCTTCGATGTCCGGCGGCCGTCGCGAGCGCCACGCCCATGCGGCGCCTGCCGCGCACCTCGGGCTTGCCGAACAACCTGCAGCTGCGTGTCCGGCTCGACCAGTGCGCGCTCGACCGCAGTGGAACCGGATGTCGCTCGACTCGCCCTCGAGCAGGATCGCGCACGAGGCGGACGGGCCCAGCTGACGGATCGCGGGCACCGGCAGGCCGAGGATCGCGCGCACGTGCAGCGCGAACTCGGACAGGTCCTGGGAGATCAGCGTCACGAGGCCCGTGTCGTGCGGCCGCGGCGACACTTCGCTGAACCAGACCTCGTCGCCGCGCACGAACAGCTCGACGCCGAAGATGCCTGCGCCGCCGAGCGCATCGGTGATGGCGAGCGCGATCCGCTGCGACTCCGCGAGCGCCGCCGCGCTCATCGGCTGCGGCTGCCACGACTCGCGGTAGTCGCCGTCGACCTGCAGGTGGCCGATCGGCGCGCAGAAGCTCGTGCCGCCGCGCGTGCCGCACGGTCAGCAGCGTGATCTCGTAGTCGAAGCGGATGAATCCCTCGACGATGACGCGGCCCGCGCCGGCCCGGCCGCCCTGCTGGGCGTAGTCCCAGGCGTGCTGCACGTCGGCCGCGCTGCTGACGACGCTCTGGCCCTTGCCCGACGAACTCATCACCGGCTTCACGACGCACGGCAAGCCGATGCGCGGTGACCGCATCCCTGTATGCCTGCTCGTCGTCCGCGAAACGATACGGCGAGGTGGCGAGGCCGAGCTCCTCGGCAGCCAGCCGGCGGATGCCCTCGCGGTCCATCGTCAGCCGCGCCGCGCGCGCAGTCGGGATCACGCGAAATCCCTCGCGCTCGAGGTCCAGCAGCGCCGTCGTCGCGATGGCCTCGATCTCGGGGACGATCAATGCAGGCTGCTCCTTCATCACCAGGTCGCGCAGCGCCTGCGGGTCCAGCATGTTCAGCACGTGCGAGCGATGCGCGACCTGCATCGCGGGCGCGTTCGGATAGCGATCCGCCGCGACCACTTCGACGCCGAGGCGCTGTGCCTCGATGACGACTTCCTTGCCGAGCTCGCCGGCGCCGAGCATCAGGAGTCGCGTTGCGGAGGGAGAGAGCGGCGTGCCGAGGCTGGACATGTTGGTGCTGCGAAAGATCCTGGGTGAGTCGTCGGATAGTGTAAGAGCAGATCGGTCGGTTCGCCGGTCGGCATCACCCCATCAGCAGCCGGCTCTCCTCGTGCTCGAGGTCCTCGGGTGCGCCCCACAGGATCAGCACGTCGCCCTCCCGCAACCGCGTGGTCGAATCGGGGCTGCGGCCGACGATACCGTCGCGGCGCAGCGCATTGACCCGGACCTTGCCCCGGTCGAGGCCAAGCTCGCCGATCGTGCGCCCGACGGCGCGCGCGCCCGGTGGCAGCACGACCGTTCGCAACTGCTGCCGCAGCGGGTGGTCGTCGTCGAGGTGACGGGAATCGCGCTTGCGGAACACGTTGCGCAGCACCGCGTAGCGATCGTGGCGGATCTGCTCGGTGGTCTCGAGCACGTCCTGCGCCGGCACGTCCAGGAACAGCAGCACGTGCGCGACCAGCGCCAGGCTGGTCTCGAACGTGCCCGGGATCACCTCCGTCGCTCCGGCTGCCTGCAGCGCGTCGAGCTTCGAGTCGTCCTCGGTGCGCACCAGCACCGGCAGATCGTTGCGCAGCCGCCGTGCCGCCCGCACGATCCGCAGCGCGGTCTCCGGACTGTCGAACGACACCACCAGCACGTTCGCATGCTCGAGCCCCAGCGCGCGCAGCACCTCCGGCTCCGACGCGTCGCCGTACACGACCGGGTCACCGGCCTGCCGCGCGTCGCGCACGCGGAAAGGATCGAGGTCCAGTGCGATGAACTCGAGTCCGCGCTGCTCGAGCACGCGGGCGAGGTTCTGTCCGACCCGCCCGAACCCGCAGATGATCACGTGCTCGCGCCGGGCGAGTTCGCGCGTCGCGACGGTCTCGAGCGCCACCTCGGTGGGCTCGACCGTCGGCCGGCGCAGCATGAAGTCGGTGATGCGGCCGTTGTACTTCACCAGCAGCGGGCCGAGCAGCATGCTGAGCGCGACCGCGGTCAGCAGCGGCTGGATCGCGGCGGAATCCACGGCGCTGCCCTTCAGCAGCAGCAGCAGCAGCGCGAAGCCGAACTCGCCGCCCATCGACACGACGATTCCCGTGCGCAGCGCCTTGCGCGAGTTCGGGACGAACTGCCGCACGATCAGCGTCACGATCGTCGCCTTCAGCGCGAGCAGCGTGACGAGCACGAGCAGCACGAGCGGCAGCTGCGTCAACAGCAGCCGCAGGTCGAGCAGCATGCCGACCGAAATGAAGAACAGGCCGAGCAGGATGTCCCGGAACGGCTTGATCACTGCCTCGGTCTGGTGCCTGAACTCCGTCTCCGAGAGCAGCATGCCGGCGAGAAACGCACCGAGGGCCATCGACAGGCCGAGCGCGTTCGTCGCCCAGGCGCCACCGAGCGCGACGAACAGCACGGTCAGCGTGAACGTCTCCGTGCTGCGGTGGCGGGCGATCTCGCTGAACAGCGGCCGCAGAGCCCAGCGACCGAGCGCCAGCACCACCAGCAGTGCGACGAGCGCCCGTCCGACCATCCCGAGCAGCCACGCGGGGCCCGGCATCTCCCCGGCCTCGCCGATGGCCGTGGCGAGGGCCAGCAGCGGCACGAACGCGAGGTCCTGGAACAGCAGGATGCCGACCGCGAGCCTCGCGTGCGCGCGGTTGATCTCGAGCTGGTCGCCGAGCTGCCGCAGGATGATCGCGGTGGAGGACATCGCCAGCGCGCCGCCCACGACGACCGCGACGGCCGGCTCGAATCCGAGCGCCCACGCGATGCCGCCGATCGCCGCGGTCGTGAGCAGCACCTGCAGTCCGCCGATGCCGAGCACCTCGGACTTCATCGCGATCATCCGCGCGAGCGAGAACTCCAGGCCGAGCGTGAACACCAGGAAGACGACGCCGATCTCGGCAAGCAGCGCCACCGCCGCGGCGTCCGACGTGAGCGCGAGCGCATTCGGCCCGAGGATCATGCCGACGATCAGGTAGCCGAGGATCGGCGGCAGCGAAAATCGTCGCACCAGGCTCAGCACCAGCACCGAGCCAGCCAGCAGGATCAGGATCTGCGATAGGACGTTGCCGGTCATCCCTGCTCACCCATGCGACGCTACGATGCTAGCATTCGCGGGCGAGCGCCATTCGCATGGAACCCTTGGAATCATGACCGTCTCCGTGATTGCGGGCCGTGCAGCTTCCGGTGATGCGCGCGACCGGCTGAAGATCGCCGGGGATTGCCGCATGGCCGACGCTCCCGCGCTCGATTCCGAGCTCCGTCGCCTGCGCGCGGGACCGCCGCCGTCGCTGGTCGTCGACCTCACGGAAGCCGGGGAAATCGACATCGGCCCCTCGTGGCTGCTGCATGACACGCTCGCGGCGCTGGGCGCCGCCGGAACCGGCGTCACCCTCGATGGGCCTGCACCGGAGCACTTCGCTTACCTGGACGGCCTGGCGAAGAAGGGCGAGGCGGGCCCTGCAGAGTCGGTCGTTCGGCGGCCCGCTGCGCTGGCTGGTGGAATTCGGCAAGCGCGTCGAGGTGCGCGGCCAGGGCTGGTACGAGGCGCTCACGTTCGGCGGACGGCTGGTCGTCACCGCAGCGACCCGCTGGACCCGGCTCAAGCGGCTGCGGATTCCGTCGGTGGTGCGGCACGTCCACGAGACCGGCGTGCAGGCGATCCCGATCGTCGCGGTGATCGCGTTCCTGATCAGCGTGATCTCGGCATACATCGGCGCGCAGCAGCTGCGGCCGTTCGGTGCGGAGATCTTCACGGTCGACCTCGTGGCGATCGGCGTGCTGCGCGAGCTCGGCGTGCTGCTCACCGCGATCATGGTCGCCGGCCGCTCGGGCAGCGCGTACGCAGCCGAGCTCGGCGTGATGAAGCTCAACGACGAGGTGGACGCGCTCGAATCGATGGGCATGAACCCGTACGAGATGCTGGTGCTGCCGCGCGTCGTCGCGCTGGTGATCGCGATGCCGCTGCTCACCGTCGTCGCCGACGCGATGGGGCTCGTGGGCGGAGCCGCGCTCACCCGCTACCTGCTCGACCTGCCGTGGGAACAGTTCGTGGCGCGGCTCGACTCCGCGATCGGCGACACGACGTTCTGGGCGGGCATGGTGAAGGCGCCGGTCTTCGGCTTGCTGATCGCGCTGACCGGCACGCTGCGCGGCCTGCAGGTGCGCGAATCCTCGCGCGAGCTCGGGCGCCTCACGACGGTCGCGGTCGTGCAGTCGATCTTCCTGGTGATCCTCGCCGACGCGTGCTTCGCGATCCTGTTCCTCGAGATCGACTTCTGATGAACGCGCCGCAGCCGCTGGTCTCGGTCCGCGACGTCGTCAACCGGTTCGGCACGCAGGTGGTGCACGACGGCGTCAGCTTCGACGTCTTTCCCGGCGAGATCTTCGGCATCGTGGGCGGCTCGGGCAGCGGCAAGTCGGTGCTGTTGAAGACGATGCTCGGGCTGCGCCGCCCGACGTCGGGTACCGTCGCGCTCGAAGGGCGCGAAATCACCGCGATGAGCGACGACGAGCTGCGCGAGGTGAAGCGCCGCTACGGCGTGACGTTCCAGCAGGGCGCATTGTTCTCGTCGCTGACCGTCGCGGAGAACATCACGCTGCCCGTGGCCGAGGCGATGGACCTCGACGAGGCATCGTTCGCGAGCCTGGTCGAGCTTCGGCTGCGCATGGTGGGCCTGCCGCCAGCGACGCGAATCGAAATACCCGGCCCAGCTGTCCGGCGGCATGGTGAAGCGCGCGGCGCTCGCACGCGCGCTCGCGCTCGACCCGGTGCTGCTGTTCCTCGACGAGCCGACGGCGGGCCTCGACCCGATCGCCGCCACCGAATTCGACTCGCTGGTGCTCTACCTGCGCGACACGCTGCACCTCACCGTCATCATGGTGACCCACGATCTGGACACCCTCGCGCGGACATGCGACCGTGTTGCGGTGCTCGTCGACGGCAAGGTCATCGTGGACACGCTCGAGGGCATCGTCGCGAACGATCACCCGTGGATCCGTGAGTACTTTCATGGCGCGCGCGGGCGCGCGTTGAGGCCGCAGGCAGGAGAGGGCGATGGAGCGTGATGCGAAGTACGCCGCGGTGGCCGCGTTCGTGCTGCTCGCAATCGCGACGGCCGTCGCGTTCGTGTGGTGGTATTCGGGCCGCGGCGACCGCCGCGATTACGTCCG
Source organism: uncultured Gammaproteobacteria bacterium (assembly GCA_963776815.1). Taxonomy (GTDB): domain Bacteria; phylum Pseudomonadota; class Gammaproteobacteria; order Steroidobacterales; family Steroidobacteraceae; genus RPQJ01. Next base: position 183,426 of record CAVZNZ010000012.1, on the reverse strand, counting down.
CTACGAGATCTACTTCGACGGTTCGGTGAGCGGCCTGTCGCGCGGCAGCCCGGTCCGCTACCTCGGCGTGGACGTGGGCCGCGTGCGCAGCCTCGCGGTCGAGCGCGGCAACCCGAGCCGCGTGCGCGTGGTCGCAGAGGTCGACTCCGAGGCCCCGATCACCGGCGCGACGCTGGCCCGGCTCGGGCTGCTCGGGCTGACCGGCCTGCTCTACATCGACCTGCAGCAGGACACGGTCGTCGGGCCGGTGCAGCCGCTGGCCGAGGGCCGCAACTACCCGATCATCCGGTCACGCAAGGGCGACATCGAGGCGACCGTCGAGAAGCTTCCGGACCTGCTCGGGCGGGCGGTCGGCGTCGTGGAGCGACTCGAGGTGCTGCTGTCGGACAAGAACCTCGAGGCGGTGTCGTCGACGCTCGCGAACGTCAAGACAGCCTCGGGCGACCTGCCGGGAATCACGCGCGAGGCCTCGGCGCTCGCCGCCCAGCTGCGCAGCACGTCCACTGAGGTGCACGACTTCGCGCGGCAGCTGCACGGCGTGGTTGACAAGGCTGGCCCGCAGATCGAGGCCTCGCTGGTCGACGTGCGTGCGACCGCTGAGAAGCTCGGCCGCACGGCGGACAGCCTGGACCGGATCGTCGTCGGCAACGAGCCGGCGCTCGCTCAGTTCGCAGGCAGCGGCGTGTCCGAGATCCAGGCGCTGATCGTCGACCTGCGCGGCGCCAGCGACGAGGTCCGGGCACTGGCGCGCAGCCTGCGCGACCAGCCGTCGAGCCTCGTCATCGAGCAGAAGGAAGGCGGCATGGAGATTCCACCATGAGGCGAGTTGCGTCGCTGCTGGTGTCCGCAATGCTGTGCGCCGGATGCGTCGGTTCGGTGTTCCAGTCCGACGCGGAACCGCCCGATCTTTACCGGCTGGACCCGCCGTCCGGCACCGCGACCGGACCAGCCCTGGCCCAGGCGATCAGCGTGGCACGCCCGCGGGCGGCGTCCTCGCTCGACACGAACCGTATCGCGGTCGTGACGCCAGGCCACGGCTTTGACTACCTCGCGGGTGCGCGCTGGGCAGATGCGGCACCGCAGATGGTGCAGCAGCTGCTGGTCGACGGGCTGGGCGGGGCGGGCGGCTTTGCCACTGCGATCGCTTCGCCGAGCCGCGTGCCGGCCGACCTGCTGCTCGACACGGAGCTGCGGCGTTTCGAGGCGGTCTATGCCAGTGCCGACTCCGCCCCGAGCATCGTCGTGGAGCTGCAGGCGAGCCTGGTCGACACGCGGCGCGGACTGCGTCTTGCCAGTTTCGATGCCCGCGCCGAGGTTGCTGCGGAAAGGAACGACCGGCGGGCGGTCGTCGCGGCCTTCGAGCAGGCGACGGGTCGTGCAGTGGCGGACGTCGTGGAGCGTGCGAGGGCGGCGGCAGCAGCGTCCGCTCGCTGATTCCCGTCGCTCAGGCCGCGAGCATGTCGAGCCGCCGGCCGAGCTCGAGCTGGTCCCGGACGCAGACGCATCCGTCGGGCAGCGCCGCCTTGTCGAGCAGCAGCGCCGCCGAGCCACCGACCCAGACGGCAGCGCCCGGATCCAGGTCCGCGACGAGCGCCTGCAGCTGCCCCGGCACTTCCGACAGCTGCTCCTGCGACATCACGCTCAACGCCACGATCGAAGCGCCGATCTCGCGGGCGAACCGGGCGATTTCCGGCGCCGGGAGATCGGGCCCGAGGTAATGGGTCTTGAAGCCGCGGCTCGCGCAGACGATCGCCGCCATCAGCAACCCGAGCTCGTGGCGCTCGCCGGGCAGCGTCGCGAACACGATGTCCTGGCGCCGCGCGCTGCGGTCGTAGGTCTCGAGCACGAGCCCGAGGTGGCGGCGGACGGTGCTCGACACCATTCGTTCCTGGGAAATCGCCAGCTCCCCACGGTGCCAGCGTTCACCGACCTCGCGCAGCAGCGGCTGCAGCACCTCGGCGAACAGCTGCTGCGGCGGCAGCAACGCAATGGCCAGAGTCAGGATCTGCTCGCACTCGGCGGCGCGGAAATCGCGCGCGGCGTCGAGGATGCGTGCTGCGAAGCCACCGGCTCCGCCGGTCACTCGCGGGACCGAGCCCTGCTCGAGCAGCCCGGAGAGTTCGGCCTCGTCGAGCTTTGCCAGGCGCCGGATCGGGTGGCCGCGCTCCGTGGCTTCGCGCAACAGTCGCAGCCGCAGCACGTCCTCCGGGCCGTACACGCGACGGCCGGTCGAGTCCCGTTTCGGTGCCACGATGCCGTACCGGCGCTCCCATGCCCGAAGCGTTTCGACGGTCAGTCCCGTTGCCTGCGATACCGCCTTGATCGAGTACATGCGCAGAAATCATACGCCACGGACAGGTTTTGTAACAGCAAAGTGCCACGAGTGGCTGTACAAAGTATTGACACGGGCGGGGTAGGTGGAGATCCTGAGGCCGTCAACGATGACCCCCGTTCAGGCGGACCTCTGGTCCGCCTTTTTTTTGTTCGTGGCGGGTGCGGCGGCGGTGACGGCTCAGGCGGGCAGCCGCAGGATCGGGTGCTCGCCGGTGGCCTGGCGCTGCATCGTTTCGAGGAATTCCTGCGCGGTCATCGGTTCGCCGAACAGGCGGCCCTGCCCGAACTCGCAACCGCTGTGCAGCAGGAACTGCCGCTGCTCCTCGGTCTCGATACCCTCGGCGAGTACCTGCAGGCGGAGGCTGCGGCCCATCTCGATGATCGTGCGGACGATGGTCGCGTCGTCCGGGTCGCTGGCGGCATTGCGCACGAACGACTGGTCGATCTTCAGCGTGCCGATCGGGAACTGCTGCAGCGCGCTCAGGCTCGAGTAACCCGTGCCGAAGTCGTCGATCGACAGGTGCACGCCCATGGCGCGCAGTTCGTCGAGCAGCGGCAGCGTGCGCTCCGCATCCATCATCAGCGTCGTCTCGGTGATCTCGAGCTCGACCCGGCCGGGCGACACGCCGTGCTTCTCGAACACGGAACGGCAGCGCGGGATGAAGCTCGCCTGGCTCAACTCCTTCAGCGAGAGGTTGATCGCCACCATGCCAGGATCCGACACGCGCTTCTGCCACACCGCGTAGTCGCTGCAGACCTGGTTCAGCACCCACGCGCCGATGTCCAGGATCAGCCGCGACTCCTCGGCCAGCGGGATGAACTGCGCGGGCGCGATCTCACCGTGGCCCGGCAGCCGCCAGCGCAGCAGTGCCTCCGAACCGACGACGAGGCCGCTCGCGAGGTCCACCTTGGGCTGGTAGCGCAGCACGAACTCGTCGCGCTCGAGCGCGCGCCGCAGCTTGCTCTTCAGCAGCAGCCGCTCGACCGCCGCAGCGTTCATCTCCGGCGCGTAGAAGACGTGGCAGTTCCGTCCCGCCCGCTTCGCGTGGTACATGGCCGCGTCGGCATTGCGGATCAGGTCGATCACGTTGTCGCCGTTCTCGGGACAGGATGCGATGCCGATGCTCGCGGTCACCTCGAGCTCGTGCTCGCTGACGTGCTGCGGCCGCGCGACCTCCGTGAGCAGCAGGCGTGCGAGCGAAGCGGCCTGCTCGTGCCGGTCGCGCTCGCCATCGGCGGTCTCGGCGAACACGGCGAACTCGTCGCCCGCGAGCCGGCCCATCACCGACTCCTTCGGCAGGATGCGGCTCAGCCGTTCGCTCACCGTCTCGAGCACGCGGTCGCCGGCCTCGTGCCCGAACGTGTCGTTGATCTCCTTGAAGTTGTCGATGTCGACGTACAGCAGCACGAGCCCGCGGCCTTGCCGCAGGCCGCGCGTGATCGCCTGGTGCAGCAGGTGCTGGAACTGCATGCGGTTCGGCATCTTCGTCAGCGCGTCGAACCGGGCGAGGTAGCGGATCCGCCGCTCCGCGCGCTTGCGCTCGGTAATGTCGCGCATCACGAAGATGCGACCCTGGAACTGCGGGTCGGTGCTGGAGACTTCGGACGCCGTGACCGACACGGGGATCGTCTGGCCGCGTGCCGTGCTCACGACGGTCTCGCCGGGCTCGCGCAGGACCCGCTCGACGTCGAACATCGCCCGGTGCCCGTCCGCGACCAGCGACTTGAGTTCGAGCCCGACCAGTTCGCCCGGCGGGTGCCCGAGCAGCGCGCCCGCGGCCGCGTTGGCCGTGCGCACGCGGCCGTCCGGCGCGGTCACGAGCACAGCGTCGCTCATGCTGTTCAGCAGCGTCTCGAGGTAATCCCGCGAGATCGTGGTGACCGTCAGCGCCCGTCGCATGCGCTCCAGCGAGTCCTCGAGCGCCGCGATTTCCGTCACGCCGCTCGCCTGGACGGGTTCGCCGTAGATCCCGCTGCCGATACGCTCGGCGCTCGCCATCAGTGCGGCCATCGCGCGGTCGATCCGCGATATCAGCTTCGAGGTGACCCATCCCGCGAGCGCCGTCAGCACGAGGCCCACGCCGATGATCAGCGTGAGCCGCCCGGAGTAGACGTCGGCCAGCATGTAGCGAGCCTCGGCCACCATCACCGCGAGTGCGGCCGACGGGTCGGTGGCACTGACGGTCGCGACCTGGTCGAGCGCCTGGCGCAGGTGCAACTCTTCCTGGCCTTCGGTGAGGACCACCATTGCGGTTACGGCAGCCGTCAACAGCAGGCCGACGGCCATGACCGTGAACACGTAGCGGAATTTCAGGCGAGTCCCACGCATCTTCGACCCGGCGAGCGGCGCGATTGCCTCCGAGTGCAACCGTTCTTGTTATGGTCGACGTCGACCTCGGCCAATGATAGCCCCGGGGGATGCGCCACAGCGACACCTAAATGTGGCGCAAGCGCCGGAAAATGTGACAAGTTTTCCGACAGTACCGGCCGGCGGCGTGCAGGGCGCGTGCGTGACTCCGGTATGCTTGCGGCCCGAGGCCCGCTGCGAATGAACGAACTCGAACTGACCGGCCGCGCCCGGACGCACATCGTGGAGCTCGAGCATCCGCGCTGTGCGCTGCATTTCCAGGCAGTGACGTCGTTTCTCGCGATGCGCGACGCGGCGATGGCCGCCGGCATCGATCTCGTTGCCGCGTCGAGCTTCCGCGATTTCGAGCGGCAGCTGCTGCTCTGGAACCGCAAGTGGCGCGGCGAGCGTCCGCTGCTCGATCGCGGTGGCCAGCCGATCGATCCCGCGGCGCTGGACGACGCGGGCCGCGTCGAGGCCATCCTGTGCTGGTCGGCGATACCGGGCGGCAGCCGGCATCACTGGGGAACGGACGTCGACGTCATCGACGCCGCGGCGCTGCCACCGGGCTACCAGGTGCAGCTGGTGCCGGATGAGTACGCCGCGACCGGCATTTTCGCGCGGCTCACGCCGTGGCTCGACGAGAACATGGGTCGCTTCGGCTTCCACCGCCCCTACGCCACCGCGGGCTGTGGCGCGGGTGTCGAACCCTGGCACCTGAGCTACTCGCCGGTGTCCTCCGAGGCACTCGAGGCGTTCACGCTGCCTGTACTGCGCCGCGCCATCGAGGGCAGCGACATGCTCGGCAAGGCACAGGTGCTGGAGCGCCTGCCGGAGATCTACACGCGGTTCATCCTTGCGGTCGATCCGCCGGTGCGATTGCCGGGAAGCGGGTAATCCGCGCGACCGGGGCACGGGAACACGCTCGATGCGCAGGGTGCATACCGCTGAGTCGACGATCGAGATTGCGCACCTGCGCAACGTGCTCGAGTCGGAAGGCATCGCCTGCATCGTGCGCAACGACAGGCTCGCCGGCGTGATCGGCGAGATTCCTTTCGTCGAGTGCTGGCCCGAGCTGTGGATCGCCGAGCCGGGCCAGGAACTGCGCGCCCGCGGCCTGATCGAGCAGGCGCTGCGGCCGCGTCCGGCGGGCAAGCCGTGGATATGCCCCGAGTGCGGTGAGCACATCGATGCGGCCTTCACCGAATGCTGGCGGTGCGCCGTTGCGGACGATGCGGAGGGAACCGACGCGTGAAGACGATCCTGATCGATCCGCGCTACAAGGGACCGCCGGACTCCGGCAACGGCGGCTACGTGTGCGGGGTCTTCGCCGTCGCCACGGGCGGCGACCTGCGCGTGCGGCTCGTCGCGCCGCCGCCGCTGGGCGTGCCGCTCGACGTGGCCCAGGAGGACGGCGGCGAATGGGAACTCCGCTCGGCGACCAGCGTGATCGCGCGGGGCACGCCCGCGAAGCTGCGGCTCGACGTGCCTTCGCCGCCGAAGTACGTGCAGGCCGTCTGGGCGTCGCAGCACTATGCGGGCTTTCGCGAGCACGCATTTCCGGATTGCTTCGTGTGCGGACCGCACCGGCGGCGAGGCGACGGACTGCGGATTTTCCCCGGCATGCTCGACACCGGCATCGTCGCCGCGCCGTGGCTGCCGGCCGACTCGCTGGATGATGGCGACGGCAAGGTTGCGGTCGAGTACCACTGGGCCGCGCTCGATTGCCCCGGATACTTCGCAGTATCCGCAGGCCGGCGCGTCATGCTGCTCGGCGAGATGCAGGCTCACGTCGACCGCTGCGTGCACCCGGGCGAGCCCTGCACGGTGATCGGGTGGAAGCTGGGCAGCGACGGCCGCAAGCACTACGCCGGCACAGCGATCTTCGACGAGGACGGCGAGCTGTGCGCGCGGGCTGCCGCGACGTGGATCGAGGTGCGGACGTAATCAGCCGCGCTTCGCGAGCACGGCCCCAAACAGGCCCGCCACGCACAGCGCCACGCCGGGCCACGGCGACGGGCCGACCGCGAGCCACACCAGGCCACCGAGCAGCGCGGCGCCCGAGATCACGGTCGCGTCGCGCCGCCGCGCGCTCGCGCGCAGCTCCTCGCGCAGCTGCTCGATGCCGGCCTGCTCCACCTTGAGGCGGAACTTGCCTTCGGAGGCCTGCTGCACGAACTGCTGCAGGACCTGCGGCATCATCCTGAACGCTTCGCTCAGGTCCGGCAGCTGCCGCCGCAGCTGCTCGGCGAGATTGCGGCCGCTGAGACGATCCGCGGCCCATTCCTTCAGCACCGGTTGCGCGGTCTTCCACAGGTCGAGCTCGGGATAGAGCTGGCGACCGAGCCCCTCGATCTGCAGCAGCGTCTTTTGCAGCAGGATCAGCTGCGGCTGCACCTGCATCTGGAACCGCCGGGCGGTCTCGAACAGGCGCAGCAGCACCTGGCCGAACGAAATCTCCGACAGCGGCTTGTTGAAGATCGGCTCGCACACCGTGCGCACCGCGGACTCGAGCTCGTCGACGCGCGTGTCGGCCGGCACCCAGCCCGAGTCGACGTGCAGCTGCGCGATGCGGTGGTAGTCGCGGTCGAAGAACGCGAGGAAATTCTCGGCGAGGTAGTGCTGGTCGCGGGCGTCGAGCGTGCCGACGATGCCGAAGTCCACCGCGCAGTACTTCGGGTGCTCGGGATCCTCGAGCTGCACGAAGATGTTGCCGGGGTGCATGTCGGCGTGGAAGAAGTTGTGCCGCAGCACCTGCGTGAAGAAGATCGTCACGCCGTTCTCGGCGAGCCGCTGGATGTTGGTGCCGCGGCGGCGCAGCTCGTCCATGTCGCTGACGATGACGCCGCGGATCCGCTCCATCACCATGGCCTGCGGCCGGCAGTAGTCCCAGTACACCTCCGGGACGTGCAGCAGGTCGGAGCCCGCGAAGTTGCGCTTCAGCTGCGCGGCGTTCGCCGCCTCGCGCATCAGGTCGAGCTCGTCGATGATCGTCTTCTCGTATTCGCGGACGACCTCGACCGGCCGCAGCCGGTGGCCTTCGGTCGCATAGTCGCGCGCGAGCCCCGCGACGACGTACATCACCTCGAGGTCGCGCTCGATCTTCTCGCGCACGCCCGGGCGGATCACCTTGACGACCACTTCCTCGCCGGATCTCAGCCGTGCCGTGTGCACCTGGGCGATCGACGCGGCGGCCAGTGGCTGTCTCGTCGAATTCCTCGAACACCTCGCCGACCGGGCGTCCGTACGCGCTCTCGACGATCGCGCGGGCCTCGCTGCCCGGGAACGGCGGCACGCGATCCTGCAGCTTCTCGAGCTCGTCGGCGATGTCCGGCGGGATCAGGTCGCGCCTGGTGGATAGCGCCTGGCCGAACTTGACGAAGATCGGCCCGAGTTCCTCGAGGGCGAGGCGGATGCGCTCGCCACGCGAGCCGCCGCGCCTGCGCTCGAACCACGTCGCCGGAGAGAGGTAGAACAGGAAACGCAGTGGCCTGAACAGGTGCGTCGCGAGGATGATCTCGTCGAGCCCGTGCCGCACGAGCACGCGCTGGATCTGCAGCAGACGGCCGATGACTCGAATACGCATGCGGGATGGTCAGCGGGCGGCGGCGCGGCCGCGGGCCTCGACCCGTGCGAGCCTGGCATCGAGCCGCTCCGCGTCGTCGCGCAGCTGGTCGACTCCGGACAGGAACTCCTCGACCTCGGTGCGCGTCGGGCAGGTCGCGGCCTTCTTCCTGCAGGTACTCGGCCACGTTGGTCGCAAGCGAGCCGCCGGCCTTGCGTCCCCAGTCCAGAATGCCGCGGGCGAAATTCGCGACCTGGCGCGCGGCCACGTCGCCGATCACGCGCGACAGCTCCTCCTCGAAGTCGGGCTGGGCCTGCTCGAGCAGTTCACGGAATTTCTGCGCCACTTCGGCGTCGCCTTCGATGCGCACGCCGCCGCCCCGCAGCGCACCCTCGGCGCGCGGTCCGGCGAGCGCGAGCAGCGCGATCGGCGTGCCCGACAGGCTCGCGTCGGCGTTGCCGTCGTGCCGCGAGGAGAGCGCGACGCGCCCGCCGTCGGCCCTGAAGAAGAACGCCAGTGGCGTGCCCTCGACCGTCAGCGAGACGACACGGCCGTCGAGCTGGCGACAGAGCGCCTGCGCCTTGCGCGAGTCCGCGATGTTGCGATTCAGGATGTCGGCGAGGCGCTCGAGCAGCATGTCAGTACCGGAATCCCTTGTGCAGCGCGACGATGCCGCCGCTCAGGTTGTGATGGCTGCAGTCCTCGAGACCGGCCTCGCGCATCATCGTCAGCAGCGCTCGCTGGTCAGGGAAGCGGCGGATCGACTCCGCGAGGTACTGGTAGCTATCGGAATCGCCCGCGACCCGCTTGCCGAGCCAGGGCAGCACGCTGAACGAGTAGACGTCGTAGATCGGCTTCAGGCCTGGCACCACTGGCTTCGAGAACTCGAGCACCAGCAGCCGCCCGCCGGGCTTCAGCACGCGCCGCATCGAGGCGAGCGCAGCGGCCTTGTCGGTGACGTTGCGCAGCCCGAAGCCGATGGTCACGCAGTCGAAGCTCTCGTCCTCGAACGGCAGGCACTCCGCGTTCGCGATCGAGAAGCGCACGTTGCGCATCAGCCCGCGGTCGAGCAGCCGGCCACGGCCGACGCCGAGCATCGCCTCGTTGATGTCGGAGAGCACGACGAGTCCGCGCTCGCCGACCTGCGCGGCCATGCCTGCGGCGAGATCACCGGTGCCGCCGGCGACGTCGAGCGCCGACTGGCCGGGCCGCAGCCCGGTCTGCGACAGCGCATAGCGCTTCCACAGCCGATGCACGCCCGGCCGACATCAGGTCGTTCATCAGGTCGTACTTGTCCGCGACCGAGTCGAACACGGCGCGGACGTGCCTGGCCTTCTCGTCCTCCGGGACCTGCTTGTAGCCGAAGTCGACCGAGCCCGACGAGCTCGGCGTCGGTTTGACGGGGGTTATCGCTCATAAGGTTCGCCATTCTACGCGGTCAGGTGTGAGCCCGTTCGGGGTTGGTGTGTGCCGGGAACCCGGTCCCGGGGACGCCGTAAAGCCGTCCATGGCGGCTCGCGCGCCGCGTCCATGGACGGCTTCGACGTCCCCGGGACCGGGTTCCCGGCACACACCAACCCCGAACGGGCTCTCAGGCCTTCCGCTTAGGCGGGACAGGCGTTGGGTACGGCAGCCCGAGTTTCGCGAGCCGGTCCAGGTAGGTCTGCCATTTCTCGGCGCGGGTACGGCCGAGCTCGTGGAGGTAGGCCCAGGTATAGAGGCCGGTGTCGTGGCCGTCGTCGAACACGAGCCGAACGGCGTAGTTGCCGACCGGATCCACGGAGCGGACGCCGACCTCGTGCTTGCCGAGCTGCAGCGTCTCCTGGCCCGGGCCGTGGCCGCGCACTTCGGCCGAGGGCGAATAGACGCGCAGGTATTCGAACGGCAACTCGAAGCGCGAGCCATCGTCGAAGGCGACCTCGAGCACGCGCGAACGCGAGCGAAGCTTGATCTCGGTGGGAGTCGGGTCGCTCATCGGTCGGTCTGGCCCGCGCTACAGGATGTAGCGGGCGAGGTCCTGGTCCTTCGCCAGTTCGCCGAGGTTGCGATCCACGTAGGCCGCGTCGATCACGACCGAGCGCCCGAGCGGTCCGACGCCTCGAACGAGATGCCCTCGAGCAGCCGTTCCATCACGGTGTGCAGCCGGCGCGCGCCGATGTTCTCGGTGCGCTGGTTCACGTCGAATGCGACCTCGGCGAGGCGGCGCACGCCGTCCGCCGTGAACTCGACACGCACGCCCTCGGTGTCGAGCAGCGCGGCGTACTGGCGGCACAGCGACGCATCGGGCTCGGTGAGGATGCGCACGAAGTCCTCGACCTTCAGCGCCTCGAGCTCGACGCGGATCGGCAGGCGCCCCTGCAGCTCCGGGATCAGGTCCGAGGGCTTCGACATGTGGAACGCGCCCGACGCGATGAACAGGATGTGGTCCGTCTTCACCATGCCGTACTTCGTGTTGACGGTGCAGCCCTCGACCAGTGGCAGCAGGTCGCGCTGCACGCCTTCGCGCGAGACGTCCGCGCCGGCCGTCTCCTGGCGTCGCGCGATCTTGTCGATCTCGTCGATGAACACGATGCCGTTCTGCTCGGCGCTGGCCAGGGCCTGCGCCTTGAGCTCTTCCTCGTTCACCAGCTTGGCCGCTTCTTCCTCGGTCAGCAGCTTGAAGGCCTCGCGCACCTTGAGCTTGCGCGTGCGCGTGCGATTGCCGCCGAGGCTCGAGAACATCCCCTGCAGCTGCTGCGACAGCTCCTCCATCCCGGGCGGCGCCATGATGTCCACGCCCACCGGCATCGCGCGCACCTCGACCTCGATCTCGCGATCGTCGAGCTGGCCTTCGCGCAGCATCTTGCGGAACCGCTGCCGCGTGTCGCCTTCGCGCGCGGGCTCGGGCTCCGTGCCGAAGCCGACGGTGCGAGGCCGGGGCAGCAGCGCATCGAGCACGCGCTCCTCCGCTGCGTCCATTGCCCGCGGCTGGACCTTCTCGATCTCGACCTCGCGCGTCATCTTGACCGCGATGTCGACGAGGTCCTTGATGATCGAGTCGACCTCGCGCCCCACGTAGCCGACCTCGGTGAACTTGGTCGCCTCGACCTTGACGAACGGCGCGCTCGCGAGCCGCGCGAGCCGCCGCGCGATCTCGGTCTTGCCGACGCCGGTCGGGCCGATCATCAGGATGTTCTTCGGCGTGATCTCGGCGCGCAGCCGCTCGTCCACCTGCATGCGCCGCCAGCGATTCCTCAGCGCGATCGCGACGGCGCGCTTGGCCGCGCCCTGGCCGACGATGTGCTTGTCGAGTTCCTGGACGATCTCGCGGGGGGTCATGGAGGACATCACAGCGTCTCGATCGTCGTGTTCCGGTTCGTGTAGATGCAGATGTCGGCGGCGATGCCGAGCGCACGCTCGACGATCGCGCGCGCATCGAGCTCGGTGTTCTGCAGCAGCGCGATCGCGGCCGGCGTGTGCGAACGGTCCGCCGGAGCCCACGGCCATCAGGTCGTGCTCGGGCTCGATGACGTCGCCATTGCCGGAGATGATGAACGAGTGCGACGCGTCGGCGACGCACAGCAGCGCCTCGAGCCGGCGCAGGCTGCGGTCGGAGCGCCAGTCCTTCGCGAGCTCGATCGCGGCGCGGGTCAGGTTGCCGTACTGCTGCAGCTTGGCCTCGAAGCGCTCGAACAGCGTGAACGCATCGGCCGTGCCGCCGGCGAAGCCGGCGATCACCTTGCCCTCGTGCAGGCGGCGCACCTTCTTTGCGTTGCCCTTCATCACGGTGTTGCCGAGCGTCACCTGGCCGTCGCCGCCCATGGCGACGAGGCCACCGCGCCGGACGCAGAGGATGGTGGTGCCGTGCGGGTCGAACGAACTCATGGCGCGGGCTCCCGCTTTCGCCTCGCCCGGGGATGGGCTGCGTCGTATATCCGGGCGAGGTGCTGGAAATCAAGGTGGGTGTAGACCTGGGTCGTGCTGATGTTGGCGTGACCCAGCAGTTCCTGGACGGCGCGCAGGTCGCCCGAGGATTCGAGCAGGTGCGACGCGAACGAGTGGCGGAACATGTGCGGGTGCACGTGCTCCGGCAGGCCCTGCCGCAGTGCCCACTGGGCGATGCGCCGCTGCACGATGCGCGGCCCGAGGCGGCGTCCGTTCACGCCGACGAACACCGCCATCTCGCCGATCCCTGCGATCGCCGCGCGCTCGGCGAGCCAGCGTGACAGTGCCTCCGCGGCGTGCTTGCCCACGGGCACGATCCGGGCCTTGTTGCCCTTGCCGAGCACGCGGACGGTACGGTCGCGGAGGTCGAGATCGACGAGGTCGAGCCCGAGCAGCTCCGCGAGTCGCAAACCCGACGAGTAGAAGAGCTCCATGATCGCCTTGTCGCGCAGCCCGAGCCGGTCGTCGGTGCGAAACTCGAGCAGTCGCGCCATCGTGTCGGCGTCCAGCGTGACTGGCAGGCGCTTGCGGGCCTTGGGCGCCTGCACGTCCGCGGACGGATCACGCTTCAGCTCGCCCTCGCGTATCAGGTAGCGGAACAGGCTGCGAGTGGCGGAGAGGCGCCGCTGCACGCTGCGGGGCGACAGTCCGCGCCGGTGGCACTGCGCGGCAAAGCTCCTCACGTGCTGGGGATCGAGCCCGTCCCATGCCGCGATGCCCTGCGCATCGCAATACTCGAGCAGCGACTTAAGGTCGCGCGCGTAGGCCGATTCGGTGTGCGGCGACAGCCGACGTTCGTTGCGCAGGCTCTGCAGGAAGCGGGTCACCCCGCCCGCGAGCGCGTCGCTCATGCGCCGCGGGCCGTGATCGCCTCGGTAACGATTTCGCTGATGCGCACCAGGTAGTCGGTGCTCATGGTCGGCAGGTAGCGCTCGGTGTCGTGGCTCGCGATCGCGAGCAGTCCCAGCGAAGCGCGCTCGCCGAGCGGGATCAGCACGGTCGAGCCCACGGGCCCGCCCTCGGTGCCGAACAGGTAGTCGCGCTGCGTGTCGCGGATCTGCCCGCTGCGGGGCCGCGCGGACTCGAAGAACGACTCGAACAGCTTCAGCTCGGCGCAGCCGCGCGGGACGACCCGCACGTGCGTGTTCTGGTAGCCCGCGAGGCCCGGCAGCGACGGGTCGGTGAGCAGCACGAGCCAGCGCGACGCACCGAAGTCCTCGCGCAGCGAAGTCTCGAGCGCGGCGATCGACGTGCCGAAGTCGCGGGCGCGCAGCAGCCGGCGGGTGAGCCGGTGCACGCGGTCCGTGATCGCGTCGTTCGCCCGCCCGTTCTCGATCAGCTCGTGCAGCTTCTGCTCGAGGGCGCCATGCTTCTCGCGCAGCACCAGCACCTGGCGCTCGACCAGCGACACCGCCGCGCTGCCGCGCTGGTGCGGGAGCTGCAGGCGCGCGAGCACGCCGGGGTGACGCTCGAAGAATTCCGGATGTGCCACCAGGTACTCGCCGATCTGTTCCTCGGCCAGCGATCCAGGTTCGCGAATCGGCTGCTTGTTCATTTCGTTGTCCCCCGGCCCCGCGTCAGACGTCGACGGTGCCCTCGAATGCGGTTTCCGCCGGTCCCGTGAGCCAGATCGACTCGCCGGGCCCCGGCCATTGCACGATGAGCCGTCCGCCGGGCAGGTCCACGCGGACTTCCTCGGCGAGCGGCCCATGCCTGCGTCCCACGGCGACCGCGGCGCACGCTCCGGTGCCGCAGGCCTGCGTCTCGCCGACGCCGCGCTCGAACACGCGCAGGCGCACGTGGTCAGGCGCGACGATCTCGAGGAACCCGACGTTCACCCGCCGTGGAAAGCGGGCGTGATTCTCCATTGCGGGTCCGACGCTGTCCACCGGCGCGTCGCGTACCGAGCGCACGCGGATCACGGCGTGCGGGTTGCCGATCGATACGGCGCCGAACTCCACCGGCCCGGTCGGCAGCTCGATGCGATAGCTCGCCATCTCGCGCTCGGCTTCGAACGGCAGCGAGCGCGGCTCGAAATCGGGCACGCCCATCGCAACGGAGACGAGCCCGTCGCGGCGCAACCGCGCCTCGACGAGCCCGCCGGGGCTGTCCATCGTCAGCGGCCGCTCCTGGCGCGCCGCGCGCGTGGCGACGAGCCTGGCGATGCAGCGCGCACCGTTGCCGCACTGCTCGACCTCGGAGCCATCCGCGTTGAAGATCCGATAGTAGACGTCGGTGTCCGGGCGGCGGGGCGGCGACAGCACCAGCGCCTGGTCGAAGCCGATGCCGGTGCGTCGATCCGCAAGCCGGCGCAGGGCTTCGGCGCCCGGCACGGACTCCGGGTGGTCGGCGTCGAAGACGATGAAATCGTTGCCGAGTCCATGCATCTTCGTGAACGCGAGCCGCATGCCGCAAGGATAGCCGACGCTCACCGCTCCCGTGCGCGCATTTCCGCCAGGCTCGCGGCGACGCCGGACGCGACGCTCGGGTAACGCGGCACGACGCCGAGCTCGTTCAGCATCCGGGACGTGTCCACGCGCCGCGATTCGACGAGATACGCGAGCATCCCGGGGCTGATTCGGCCACGCGCCTCGGCCAGCGAGACCAGTGTCGGCGGCGGCAGGCCCGCGAGCCCGGCCGTCACCTGCAGGAACACGGTGGTGCTCGCGTGGTCCCCGTCGCCGACGTTGAAGACGCCGCCGACCGGATGCTCGATCGCCGCGACACAGGCCGCGACCAGGTCGTCGACGTGAATGCGATTGGCCGGCCCCGAATCCTCCGGCCTGAGCGCCGGCTCGCCTCGCTGCAATCGCTCGAGCGGCAGGCGATCGGGCCCGTAGATGCCGGGCACGCGCAGCACGACCCAGCGCACGCCGCGCGCATCGCACCAGGCGCGCACGGCCTGCTCCGCCGCCACGCGGCGCCGCGAACGATCGTTGCCCGGCGCAACCGGGCTCGACTCGTCCACGCTGCCTCCGGCCGCGTCGCCGTAGACGCCGGTCGTGCTCATGTAGACCACGACCTCGGGCCGCGATCCGCCGAGCGCAGCGAGAAACCGTTCGACGCGCGGATCCGACGTACCCGCGTCGGGGGGCGGCGCGAGATAGAAAATGGCCGCGCCGCGCGCGACGGCCTCGAGGTCGCGAGTGCAGCGGGTCGGCGTCCAGGTCCGCGGCGATGGAGTCGATTCCGTCGGCCTGCAGGGCCGCAACGGCCTGCGCCCCGCGCACCAACGCCACGATCCGCCGGGCAGGCCGCAACCGCGCGGCCAGCCGGCGGCCCACGTAACCGAATCCCGCGATCAGGCACACGCGATCCATGCAGGCCAAGGATACGCGAATGCTTCCGCACGGCCCGCGCGCCCGGGCACTTCGTGGCATCCTCCGCCCATGCCTCAGGTGACGCTCATCCCGACGGGCCAGTCGTTCCTGGCCGAACCCGGCGAGACCGTGCTCTCGGCCGCGCTGCGCGCGGGCCTCAACCTGCCGCACAGCTGCAAGGGCGGGCACTGCGCGTCGTGCCGGGCGAGGATCCTCTCGGGGGCCGTCGAATACTGCGGCGCCACGCCGCCCGGCATCACGCCGGACGAAGTGCGCGAAGGCTTCGCGCTGCTTTGCCAGGCCCGTGCGCTGACCGACCTCAGGATCGAGACGCGTGAAGTGCGTCCGCGCCGGACGTCGAGGTGAAGAGCCTGCCGTGCCGCATCGAGCGGATGGACAGGCTGGCCGAGGACGTGATGGCGGTGTTCCTGCGGCTGCCTGCGGTCGAGGAGCTGCATCACCGGCCCGGGCAGTACCTCGACGTGATGCTGTCCGAGGGGCGCCGGCGCAGTTTCTCGATCGCCAGCGCGCCCGCCGACGGGCGACAGCTGGAGCTGCACGTACGGCGCGCGTCGAAGAGCGGATTCACGGCCCAGCTGTTCGACAGCCTCAAGTCCGGTGCGCTGCTGCGCATCGAGGGTCCGCTCGGCCAGTTCTGGTTGCGGACCGAGTCGCCCCGGCCGCCGCTGATGATCGGTGGCGGCACCGGCTATGCGCCGCTGCGCGCGATGCTGCGGCAGCTGGTCGCCACCGGCGACCGGCGACCGGTCACGCTCTACTGGGGTGCACGCGATCGCAACGGCCTGTACGAGCACGAATGGCTCACCGAGCTCGCGCGCACGCGCCCCCGCTTTGCCTATCACCCCGTGCTGTCCGATGACGCCGCCGCCGGCGACAGCTTCCGGCGGGGCCTGGTGCACGAAGCTGTGCTGGCCGATCATCCCGACCTTGCCGGGTTCGACGTCTATGCCAGCGGCCCGCCGGCGATGATCGAGGCGATCCGCAGCGGCTACGTGGCGCGCGGACTGCCGCGCGAGCAGCTCTTCTTCGATTCCTTCGACTACGCGCCCGACACGCTGGCGAGGATGAAGGCGACGCCGTCGCCGTGACCGGCGTCTGCGTCAGCGACGGCGCAACCGGACGCGCGGCAGGTTCGGCCGCCGCCCGACGGACTTGGTGACCGCCTGGCGCAGGCACTCGGTCGCCTTCGCATGCTCGCCCATCTGCTCGAGCAGGTCCGCGAGGATCAGGCTGTTCTCGTGGCTCGGGCGGCGTGCAATGCTCGCCTCCAGGTAGCTGCGCGCCTTGCCGAACAACTCCGCCCGCAGGCACAGCCGCGCGCAGCTCGCCAGCAACTCGGGATCCTCGGGACGCTTGCGCAGCCAGCCCTCGCCACGGTCCAGCGGCACCAGCGGGTCCGGCAACACGAGGTCACCGTACAGGCGCGTCGCCGCCGGATCGGCACTGTCGTCGATCAGTTCGCGCAGCACCTTCTCCGCGGTCGGGTGGTCCTGGCAGGCCATCGCCGCGCGCGCGTAGGTCACGATCGACTGCGGGAGCCTGCGCACGCCGCGCGGCAGGTCCGACCAGCCCTTCTCGAGGCGCGACTGGTCACCGCGTTCGCCAGCAACGCGGATTTCCTCCAGTGCCACCTGGGCGAGCAGTTCGTTGACCTGCGATTCAGGCAGTTCCTTAGCGCTGCGCAGCCGCGGCGCGAGCTTCAGCAGCTCGGCGCCACGACCGAGCTTCGGGTACAGCCGCGCCATCAGCTCGAGACCCCGCGAGTTGAGGTCGCCGGAGGCGTCGAGCTGCTCGAGCGTCTGTAGTGCGGCTTCGTCCTGTCCGCGACGCATCTGCATCTCGGCCAGCGTGACCAGCGCGGCGGCGCGCTCGTCCGGCGCGTCCTCCTGCGCGCGCGCAAGCCAGTCGTCGCGGCGCTCGACGGCGTCGAGCAGGTCGGCAGCCCGGGCCGCGACGAGGTAATTGGCCGCCGGCGAATCAGCGTCCGGCGCGGCACGTGACAGCAGGTCCTCGGCGCTCTTCCAGTTGCCCGCCGCGAGATCGAGCAGGCCGCGCTGGGTGTCGTCGCGGGCCCGGCGCTTGCGGCGCTCGGCACGCAACGCTGCAAGTCGCGCGCGGGCGTTCACCGCGTTGATCACGCCGCGCACGGCGAAGTAGGCCCCCACCAGCAGCAACGCGAATACGGGCAGCGTGGTCTCGAACAGGGAACGGCCGAGACGGATCGCGACGTAGCCGGGATCGATGAGCAGCAGGTGTGCGAGCAGCCCGCCGGCCACCAGCGCCAGTGCGACGATCACCGCGCCTTTCATGGAGTCGCTGCGTTGCCGCGCATCACGCTCTGCAGCTGGCGTGCGGCAGCGCCCACGGCAGGCAGCGGCGGCGCGATGTTGACGCCGCGCAGTGCCGCAAGCTCAGTCCTGACCGCAGCGGTCTTCGGCGACGACACGTCGAAGAACTGCTCGAGCCAGGCGCTGGCGGCCTGCAGCGACTGCTGGTACGCGGCTGCGTCCGGCTCCATGGCTGCGACGCGCGCGGAGAACATCAGCAGGTCGAGGTGCTGCCGGCGCAGCGATTCCTCTTCCTGCGTCACGAGCCGGGTCGTCGCAGGGTCGATGCGCTTCAGCGACACGAGGTCGCGCAACGCTTCCGCCAGCCGGTGCATGCCGCGCTCGAGCGGCCCCTTCGGCTCGGGTTCGTCCCCTGGTCGCCGCGCTTCGGTCGCGGGCACGCCGAGCACGGGGAGCGTCGGTATCGCAGCCTCGACTGAACTGATCCGCGCGAGCACCGCGGTGAGGTCGGGCACCGGCACGGCACGCAGCGCAGCGAGCTCTTCGGCGAGCAGGCGGCGGACGTCGGCCACCGCGGGGTCATTGAGCGTGGCGAGCCGGGCGTCCGCCGTGTCCATCGCGACGATTGCAGTGCCGACATCGTGCTCGAGCTTGAGCCGGCGCTCGCCGAGCTCGAGCAGGTACATCGCCTCGGCACGCACCCAGGCGCGTTGCGGCGCCTCCGTCCGCGTGCGCAGCTCCTCGACGCTCTGGCCTAGCTCGCCGACCTGCGCAGGCAGCTCGCGCAGGCCACGCAGTTCCATCCGCATCGAGTTCTGGGCCGTGTCCAGCCGGGCCGTCAGCGTCGCGAGCTGTCCCGACAGGCGGTCCTGGGCTGCACGCAGCTGCGTTACCTGCGCGTGCAGCCGGTCGATGCGGTTGTCGAACTGCGCGAGGCGGAAGTGTGCGTAGAGGGCGGCCACGAGGGCCGCCACCGCGATCGCAACCAGCATCGGGCTTGCCCCGTTGCCGGCGCGCCGGGCATTCATCTCGCTGGACAGGGATTCGATTTCGGCGGACATCGGCGGTGCGCGGACTTCAACGCCGATCGTATCACGCGCGGTTGGCCGGACTGCCTCCGACCGGACCGGAAAGCAGCGCCTCGAGCATCGCCTCGTCCTCCGCGCTGCGTGCCACCACGACTGGCCCCCGCCATCGGTGCCGTCGTGCGGCCTCGGCGACCCGCTCGCCGGGCACCAGCAGCCGCATGTCGAGCAACTGCGGCACCCGCGACGATGCGAGCGCAAGCAGCGAATCCAGCACCTCGACCGAAGTGATCGCGACCACGGTCGTGTCGCGCCTGCACGCGCGGTCCAGGGCCTCGATCGCACCGGCCACCGGTTCGGCCGGAATGCGTCGATAGACTTCGGCCGCCACGACTGTTGCGCCGCGATCGGCCAGCCCGGCCTGCAGCGCATCGCGCCCACCGACGCCTTTGACGATCAGCATCCGCTTCCCGGCGAGGTCCGCGAATTCCTGGTGCGCGAGCAGGCCTTCGGTGTCGGCTCCGCTCGCCGGC
The DNA here is from genome assembly GCA_963776815.1 of uncultured Gammaproteobacteria bacterium. Taxonomy (GTDB): domain Bacteria; phylum Pseudomonadota; class Gammaproteobacteria; order Steroidobacterales; family Steroidobacteraceae; genus RPQJ01. Next base: position 164,069 of record CAVZNZ010000012.1, on the reverse strand, counting down.
ATCGCCGCGACGCGCCGTCCGGAGGATTCGAGCGCCCGCGCGGTCGCCCGGCCGATCGCCGCGATGCTGGCCCGGGAGTCGGGGATCGGCGGTGCGTGCGCCACCGCGTTCGCACTCGTGAAGATGATCCAGTCGAACGGCCCGGCTGCGAGCGCCTCACGTACGCCAGGCTCGAGCGACACGGGCTCTATCGCAATCGTCGGAAACGCGACTGCCTGCGCGCCGTGCTGCTCCAGCAGCCCGATGAAGCGGGCCGCCTGCCGCGCCGGCCGCGTGACGACGACGACCAGCCCGTCGAGCGCGCCGCTCACGACGTGGCCGCGGCCTCGGCCTGGCCGCAGCCTGTCCAGCAGGGCCCCGGCACCGGCCGCCTGCATGCGGTTCGCAAGCGTGCGCCCGAGCTCGACCGCCTGTGCCGCCGTGCCGCGGATGCTGTCGCGATACGCCTCACCGCCATCGGGCGCGCCGATGAAGCCGCGCAGCGTCAGCTCGCCGCCTTCCAGCGAAGCGTGCGCGGCGATCGGCGAGTGGCAGCTGCCGCCGAGCGTCTGCGCAAACGCGCGCTCCGCCGACAGGCGCACGAACGAGTCCTCGTGGTGAAGTGCCGCGAGCAGGCGTCGTGCGCGCGCATCGTCCTCGCGGCATTCGATGCCGATCACGCCCTGGCCGACTGCCGGCACCGACAGGTCCAGGTCGAGTACCTCGGTGATGCGCTCGCCGAGCCCGAGTCGCTCGAGCCCGGCGCAGGCCAGCAGGATCGCGTCGAGGCTGCCTTCCTCGAGCCGGCGCAGGCGCGTATCGACGTTGCCGCGCAGCAGTTCGAGCGAGAGGTCGGGCCGGGCGCTGCGCAGTTGCGACTGCCGCCGCGGGCTCGACGTGCCGACACGCGCACCCTGCGGCAGGTCCGCAAACCGCGCGAAGCGCAGCGACAGGAACGCGTCGCGCGGATTCGCGCGCGGCAGCGCGGCGGCGATGCAGAATCCCGGCGGCAGCTCGCTCGGCACGTCCTTCATCGAGTGCACGGCGATGTCGGCGCGACCGTCCTGCATCGCGACCTCGAGTTCCTTGACGAACAGTCCCTTGCCGCCGACCTCGGCGAGGGCCCGGTCCTGCACGCGGTCGCCCTGCGTGCTCATCGGCACGAGTTCGACCGGCGTGTCGGGATGTGCGGCGCGGAGCAGGGCGGCGACGTGCTCGGCCTGCCACAGGGCCAGCTTGCTGCGTCGGGTGGCGATGCGTAACGGTTCAGACACTTGCGACTCCAGTTAATGCCAGTTCAGCGCTTCTGCGCGGCGGCGGACCGTTCTTCGTTCTCGTAGCGGAACAGCGCGACCAGCAGGCCGAGCACGATCGGCCCGAGGAACAGGCCGATGAATCCGAATGCGGACAGCCCACCCATGACGCCGATGAACACGGCGAGCGTCGGCACCTCGGCGCGACCCGAGATCAGCAGCGGGCGCAGGAAGTTGTCCACCATGCCCACGGCGATCACGCCCCAGAGCAGCAGGAAGATCGCATGGGGAATAGTCGCCGTGCAGCGCGAGGAAGATCGCGCCGGGACCCCACACGATCGCAGTGCCAACCAGCGGAACCAGCGCGAACAGCGCGGCCACCACGCCGAACACCAGCGGCGAAGGCAATCCTGCAATCCAGAAGCCGATGCCGACCAGCGTGCCCTGGACCAGCGCCGTGAGCCCGATGCCCATGAACACCGCGCGGGTGACGTCGGCCAGGTGCTGCCACAGCCTGCGTGCGTCGCTGCTCTTCGATCGGCAGCATGCGCACGACCCTGGTGGCGAGCTCCGGGCCGTCGCGCAGCACGAAGAACAGCACGAACAGCATCAGCAGGAAGCTCACGAGCGTGCCGAGCGCGCCGAGCACGAGGTTGCCGCTCGACGAGGCCAGGAACTGCAGCACGTTCTTGCTGGCGGCCACGAGCCAGTCCTGCACCTGCGCGATCGTGATGCCGGTGTTCCGCCCGAGCCACTCGAGCGGCTGTGCCAGCCACGGAATGTGCCCGAGGTCGAGCGCGGCCACGTCCGACATCGTCGGCACCTGCGAGTCGAGCTTGCCGAGCAGTTGCGCGGCCTGCGCCGCGACCGAGCCGGCAATCACGGCGACCGGCAGCATGAACAGCATCACCGTCAGCAGCGTCGTGACGGCGCTCGCGACGCGTGGCCGGTTACCGAGGCGGCGGGTGAGCCGCAGGTTGAACGGCGCGAGCAGTGCGCCGAGCAGCACCGCCCACAGCAGCGGCTGCCAGAGCGGCGCGACGATGCGCCACACGAGATACCCCAGCGCCGCGAGCAGCAGCACGGCCCCGAGCCGCACGTAGAAACGTCGCTCCGCGACGGCCCGCTCGTCCGGCAGCGTGATCGTCGACTCGCCGATGTCGTCCCTGGATTCTTTCACTCAGTAACCGCCCTTCATCTGTCGCAGAGTCTCCGCGGCGTGGCGCCGGCTCACCGGCAGGGTCTCGTCGCAGTCCTTGAACCGCACGAGGTAATGCCCGTCCGCGCCGCGCTCGACCGCGCTCACGTACCGCAGCGCCACCAGCGAGTTGCGGTGGATGCGCACGAAGTCCGGCGCGAACTCGCCGGACAGCGACCGCAGCGACTCGTCGATCAGGTCGCTGCCGCCGCGGTGGCGCACGGTGACGTATTTCTGGCCCGCCGAGAAGTAGTACACGTCCTCGACCGGGATCAGCCGCAGCTGCTCGCCGAGCCGGGCGCAGATCTGCGAGCGCCGCCGGCCGAGCTGCGACTGCTCCGCGAGCCGCAGCAGCTGCGGTCCCGCGACGCGCGCGGCGTGACGCATCGCGCGCGCGAGTTTCTCGAGCCGCACCGGCTTCAGCAGGTAGCCGACGGCCTGCATCTCGAACGCCTCGAGCGCGTGCTCGTCGTGCGCCGTGGTGAAGATCACCGCCGGCGGGTCGTCGAGCGTGTTCAGGTGCCGCGCGGCCTCGATCCCGTCCATGCCCGGCATCCGGATGTCGAGCAGCACCACGTCCGGCTCGAGCCGCGCGCACATCTCGAGTGCCTCGCGGCCGTTCGTCGCCTCGCCGGCGACCGCGACGTCGTCCAGCTCCTCGAGCAGGCGGCGCAGCCGTTCGCGCGCCGGCGGCTCGTCGTCGACGATCAGGGCTCGCATGGTGTCGGGGGAGGAGGGGGTCGATGTCATGGGCAGGGCGGCATTTTCCGCTGCGCCGCCCCGGGCTGTCACTTCCGGCCGTCCGCTTCGCCGTTCCCGAGCTCGAGCGGGAAGCGCAGCCTGACCTTGTATTCACCGGCAGAGTCGACCACCTCGACCGCGGACCGGCCCGGAAACACGAGTTCGAGCCGCTGGCGGATGTTGTCGAGCGCCATCCGGTTGCCGGACCGCACGGCCCGGGCCACCGACGACACCGGGTTGTGGACGTCGATCGTCACGTCGTTGCCTTCGACCCTGCCCTCGACCGTCACCGTGCCGCCCTCCGGCAGCGGCTCGATGCCGTGGTTGATCGCATTCTCGAGCAGCGGCTGCAGCAGCAGGCTGGGCACGATCGCGCGCGGCGGCAGTTCGCCGACCTTCCAGCGCACCTGGAGCCGGTCGCCGAGCCTGAGCTGCTCGATCCGCTGGTACATGCGCGCGACCTCGAGCTCCTCGCGCAGCGTGATCTGGGCGCGCGAGTCGCTGAGACTGACGCGGAACAGGTCCGCGAGGTCCTCGATGGCTTCCTCGGCCCGCGCGGGGTCGGAGCGGGTGAGCGCCGCGACCGTGTTCAGGCTGTTGTACAGGAAGTGCGGCCGGATCCGGGCCTGCAGCGCACGCACGCGGGCCCGGGCCTCGAGCTCGACGTTGCGCCGCCATTCATGCGAGACGTAGAAGTACCGCAGCGCGATCGCGCCGACGATCGCGGCGATGAACAGGTTCGGCAGCAGGAACGGCCAGTGTCGCTCCGGGAACAGGCCCAGCGAGACGCCGAGCCGGTCGGCCCAGATCCGGCCGAACCAGTAGACGCACTCCGAGACGAGCGCGACCGTGCCCACGATCAGGCCGAGCGCCCAGATCGACGCGGACTGCAGCGACTGCCGGGCCAGCGCGGGACGGGCCTTGCAGAGCACGGCCGCGCACAGCAGTCCGGTCCAGAGCAGGTAGGCCGACGTGCGCGCGAGCTCCGGCCAGAACTCGCCGATCGCGCTCTGCCGTGCGAGTGCCAGCACGAACGCGAGCAGCGCCGCGACCAGGACGATCGCGAGCACCGCGCGTGCCTCGCAGAAATCCGGCAGGAAGGAGCTGCGTGCGTCCGGGGCCGGAGCCTGCACCGGCGGCTCGGGGCTCATCGGCGCGGCGGATCCTTGCCGGCGCCTCCCTGCGGCGCGAAGAGCGCGTCCTTCAGGCGGAAGATCGTCGAGATGTCCTCGTCGCCGTAACCCTGTGCGACGAGCTGCCGGTAATGCTCGAGCGTCGTTTCGACCACGGGCAGTTGCACGCCGTGGCGCGCGGCCATGTCCTTGCAGATGCCGAGGTCCTTCTCGTGCAGGCGCACGCGGAAGCCGGCGGGATAGGCGTCGCGCACCATGTTCGGCGCTCGATTGACGAAGTACCAGCTCGAGCCCGCGCCCTTGCCGAGCGTCTCGATCAGCTTGTCGAGCGGCAGGCTCTCGGCCTTCGCGAACGCCATCGCCTCGGACACGGCCTGGATGATGCCGGCACACATGATCTGGTTCGTGGCCTTGGCGGCCTGGCCGGAGCCGGTCGGGCCGAAGTGCGTGATCGTGCGTCCCATCGCCGAGAGGACCGGGGCCGCGCGCTCGAATGCCGTCGCCGAGCCGCCGACCATCACCGCGAGCGTGCCGTCGCGCGCGCCTTCGACTCCGCCGCTCACGGGGGCGTCCAGGAACTCGACGCCCCTGGTTGCGAGTCGCGCCGCCGCGGCACGGGCCGTGTCGCTGCTCACCGTCGAGCAGTCGATCACGATGGACCCGGGCCGCAGGCCGGGCAGCATCGCGTCCACCATCTCGAGAACGTCCGCATCGGCCGAGACGCACAGCACGACGACGTCGCAGGCAGCTGCGAGTTCGGCAGGGCTTCCGGCGGCCGTGATGCCGAGCTCGGCAGCGAGCTCGCCGGCCTGCGCGGGCGTGCGATTCCAGACTCCGCCGAGCAGTCCCGCCTTGTGCAGGTTGCGCGCCATGCCCCGGCCCATGGCGCCGAGGCCGATGAAGCCGGTGGCGAGGCTCACGTCACTGCCCGCTGCAGAACTGGTCCATGACCTGCTTGGCGCTCGCGCGGGACGCGTCGATCTCCTCGCTGGTCAGGTAGCGGCGCTGGCCGTCCGGGCCGTCTTCGTAGAGCCGGTGGGCATCCATGTAGGACTGGTAGCGCTGCCGGGCGTCCGCGCAACGCTTGGCCTTGTCCTCGGCCGAGAGCTGCTTGGCCTTGGCCGGGTCGTCCGCGCCGGCGGCGGCCTTGCTGGCCGACGCGTCTTCCGCCGCGTACTGCTTCATCTGGTCCGCATAGCGCTTCTGCACCGTCGCCGGGTCGGTGCTCGCGCTGGCGATGCCGACCTTCTGCGCCGGGATCGTCGCCGGCGTATCCGTGTAGATCGGGCGGCCTTGCGCGTCCTTCGTCACGTACACGTCTCCCGCCTGTGCCCCGGCGGCAAGCAGCAGCGCAAGCGCGAGCGTCACTGTCGGTTTCATTCGGGCAGCCTCCATTGCGACCGGCCGAGTCTAGCAGGGACGGCGCGATTGCCACCCGGGCCTGCGGCCCGCTTCCGGCCAAAATGCGACGGGGAGCGCACCCGAACCAAAAAAAAGCGGGCGCACGAGGCGCCCGCAAGCGGGGGAGAAGGCGGCCGCACCAGGAACCGGCCGCCTTCCACAGACTCCGTCAGTTGTAGGCGCGCTCGCCGTGCGAGGCCGTGTCGAGGCCCTCGCGCTCCTGCTCCTCGGTGACCCGCAGGCCGACCACGAGGTCCACGAGCTTGAACGAGACCGCGGCGACGACGCCGGACCACACCAGGCTCACCACGCACGCCCCAGAGCTGCGCCTTGAACTGCGCGCCCATCGAGTACTCGGCCACGGCATTGGCGACGTAGTCGTACACGCCGGTGCCGCCGAGCGACGGGGCGCAGAACACGGCCGTCAGCAGCGCGCCGATGATTCCGCCGACGCAGTGGACGCCGAACACGTCGAGCGAGTCGTCGTAGCCGAGCTTGTTCTTGAGGCTCGACACCGCCCAGAGGCAGACGAGGCCGGCGATCGCGCCGATCGCGATCGCGCCCATCGGGCCCACCCAGCCGCAGGCCGGGGTGATGGCGACCAGGCCGGCGACGGCGCCCGACGCGCCACCGAGCATCGTCGGCGTGCCGCGGTGGATCCACTCTGCGAACGACCAGGCGAGGGCGGCGGCGGCGGTGGCGAGGATCGTGTTGGCGAACACCATGCCGGCGAAGCCGTTGGCCTCGAGGCCCGAGCCGACGTTGAAACCGAACCAGCCGACCCACAGCAGCGAGGCGCCGATCATCACCATCGCGACGTTGTGCGGCGGCATCGCGGTCGTGCGATAGCCGATGCGCTTGCCGAGCATCAGCGCGCCCACCAGGCCCGCGATGCCGGCGTTGATGTGCACCACCGTGCCGCCCGCGAAGTCGAGCGCGCCCTTCTGGAACAGGAAGCCTGCGGCGGCAGTGGCCGCGGCACCGGCGTCGGCGTCGGTGTAGGCGTCCGGGCCCGCCCAGAACCACACCATGTGCGCGATCGGCAGGTAGGAGAACGTGAACCACAGCACCGTGAACAGCAGCACGGCGCTGAACTTGATGCGCTCGGCGAACGCGCCGACGATCAGCGCGGGCGTGATGCACGCGAACGTGAGCTGGAAGATGAAGTAGACGTACTCGGGGATGTACACGCCCTTGCTGAAGGTCGCCGCGACCGAGTCCGTCGCCAGGCCCTGCATGAACAGGCGATCGAACCCGCCGATGAACGGGTTGCCGCCGGTGAACGCGAGGCTGTAGCCGTAGATCGCCCACAGCAGCGCGACCATGCAGAAGATCATGAAGACCTGCATCAGCAGCGACAGCACGTTCTTCGAGCGGGCCATGCCGCCGTAGAACAGCGCGAGGCCCGGGATCGTCATCAGGATCACGAGCACCGTTGAGGTCATCATCCAGGCGGTGTCGCCCTTGTCCGGCACCGGGGCGTCCCCGGCGAATCCGAGTGCGGGCGCGAGCATGGCGCCCAGGGCGAGCGCGACGGCCCAGGGGCGGCGTCGGGCGGCGGTCGGCGTGTTCACTGGCTTTCTCCTGTCTGTCGGTCTGTCTGAATGGATGACTGTGCGCGGTGCCGGCTCAGACGGCCTCGGCTCCGCTCTCGCCCGTGCGGATCCGCACGGCCTGGTCCAGCTGGGTGACGAAGATCTTCCCGTCGCCGATCTTCCCGGTGCGGGCCACGTTGGTGATCGCCTCGATCACCTGCTCGACCACCGTGTCGTCGACGGCGATCTCGATCTTCGTCTTCGGCAGGAAGTCGACGCGGTACTCGGCGCCGCGATACAGCTCGGTGTGGCCACGCTGGCGCCCGAAGCCCTGCACCTCGGTGACGGTGACGCCCTGCACGCCGATGTCGGCGATGGCCTGCCGCACTTCATCGAGCTTGAACGGCTTGATGACCGCGGTGATGAGCTTCATGGGTACCGGTCCTCCGGGCGTGGCGATGGGTTCCGGGGACCTCGATGCAGGAAGCGTGCCACCGACGCGGTGGCCCGCGATCACGCCATTTCCCGCCGGCCTGCTGCGGCGGCGCACCATCTTGGAGCGGTGCGCGGCCCGGGCGCCTCACGCCGGGGCGCAATCTCTTACACTACCCCCTACCCCCTGATCACCGATCACTCTCCATGGCCTTCGACCCCCGGATCATCGACGACCTCGCCCGCCGGCTCGCGGGTTCCGTGCCCGAAAGCGTGGTGGCGCTGCGCCGCGACCTCGAGCAGAACTTCAAGGGCGTGCTGCAGAGCCAGCTGGCCCGCATGGAGCTCGTCACGCGCGAAGAATTCGACGTGCAGGCGGCGGTGCTGAAGCGCACGCGCGAGAAGCTCGCGGCGATCGAGAAGCGCCTCGCGGAGCTCGAGGGCAAGCCCGGCTGATTCAGTGCAGCAGCCGCGGTGCCACGTCCGCGGCGATGACCAGCCCCATCACGACCAGGAACGCGCCGAACAGCCTGCGCAGCGTGGACTGGGGCAGCTTCTGTCCGAGCTTCTGCCCCGCAAAGCTGCCGACGACGCCGACCGCGGCGATCGTGAGCAGGATCCGCCAGTCGAGCGCGAGGCCCTCGTGCTCGAGCACGCCTAGGTACTTGCCGAAGCCGCTGAACGAATTGAGCGTGATCACGGCGAGGCTCGTGCCGATGGCGCTCGACATCGTGACACCGGCGAGCAGCACGAGCGCCGGCACGATCAGGAACCCGCCGCCCACGCCGACGAGCCCGCTCAGCAGGCCGACGCCGACGCCGCCGCCGACCACCGCGAGGCGCCTCGGATCGTGCCCGGGCTGCGTGATCACGCCGCCGCGCAACATGCGCCACGCGGCCAGCAGCATCACGCCGGCAAACAGCGCGAGCTGGACCGGTCCCGGCACCCAGTGGGCCAGCGTTGCGCCGACCCAGGCGCCGGCCATGCCCGGCAGGCCGAACCAGGCCACGTTGCGCCAGTCCACCTGCCTGCGCAGCGCATAAGGCACGCAGCCCGCGGCGGCAATCAGCCCGACGACCAGCAGCGAGCCGGCGATCGCGAGCTTGTCCGGCTGGCCGACCAGGTAGTGCAGCACCGGCACGGTCAGGATCGACCCGCCGGAGCCGAGCAGCCCGAGGCTGAGCCCGATCGCGACCGCTCCTAGGAGGGCAAGCAGCAAGTTCGGTTCCCGCGCGCCGCTATCCGGCGCAGTTCGTGCGTCTGCGGCCGGTACTGGAGCGACCCGGAGGGCTGCCGGGCGCACAATAGATGTCCTGCAGCAGCGCCATCACCCGCGTCACCGGTCCGGAGGGCAGCGAGTAGTGAATCGACTGGGCTTCACGGCGGGTTTCGACGAGCCCGGCCTCGCGCAGCAGCGCGAGGTGCTGCGACAGCGCGGACTGGCTGAGGTCCATGCGTGCGTTCAGCTCGCCGACCGACATCGGCCGCTCGAGCAGGTTGCAGAGCACGAGCAGCCGCTGCTCGTTGCCGAGCGCCTTCATCAGCTGAGCCGCATCGGCCGTGTGCGCCTTCATCTGGTCGAGCGTGGCCGGCCCGCGTGGCTGCGGGCGCGGTGCGGCGGCGTGCGGCGGGCGGCATGTGCGGCTCCTGTTGCCGGGAGCCGCCATTGTATTTCGCTATTGACTAAATTAGCAATCACTAATATGGTGCGCTCCCTGCCATGAACACCGGTACTCCAGTGAAGCCGTCGGTCACGCCGTTCTTCCACCAGCCGACCGGCACGTGGACCTACGTGGTCGCGGACCCGGCCTCGCGCGTGGCCGCCGTGATCGATCCGGTACTCGACTACGACTGGCGGTCCGGGCGCACCGGGACGAAGTCCGCGGACCTCGTCGTCGCGCACTGCAAGGCCGACGGACTGCAGGTCGCCTGGATCCTCGAGACGCACGCCCACGCCGATCACCTGTCCTCCGCGCCATACCTGCAGTCGCGGCTCGGTGGCCGGATCGCGATCGGGCAGGGCATCCGGCAGGTGCAGCAGACGTTCAAGCGCATCTTCGGGCTCGGTGCCGACTTCGCGGCCGATGGCAGCCAGTTCGACCTGCTGCTGGCCGACGGGGATCGCGTCGACATCGGCGGCATCGATGGTCGCGTGATCGCCGCACCCGGGCACACGAACGACAGCGTCGCGTACCACTTCGGTGATGCGCTGTTCGTCGGCGACACGGTCTTCATGCCGGACGGCGGCTCGGCGCGGTGCGATTTCCCGGGCGGAGACGCCGCCGAGCTGTACCGCACGGTACGGAAGTCTCTATGCGCTGCCGCCGCAGACGCGCGTGTTCGTCTGCCACGACTACTCGCCCGGTGGCCGCGAGCCGCGCTGCGAGACCACGATCGCCGCGCAGCGCGAGGCCAACATCCACGTGCGCGACGGCGTGAGCGAGGCGGCATTCGTCGAGATGCGCCGCACGCGCGACGCCACGCTCGACGTGCCGAACCTGATCATCCCGTCGGTGCAGGCCAACATCCGCGCCGGCCGCCTGCCGCCTGCCGAGGCCGACGGCGTCAGCTACTTCAAGGTCCCGCTGAACGTGCTGGGCCGCCCGCTCTGAGCATCTCCATCAATCACTGGTCGCTGCACATGACTCACCACGACACCGTCACCAACGCCACGCCCGAGCAGGTGCGCGCCTGGCTGCAGGCCGGCGAGATCCTGCTGGTCGACGTACGCGAGGCGAACGAGTACGCGTTCGAGCGCATCCATGGCGCACTGCTGTATCCGCTGTCGACGTTCGACCCGCTGGCGCTGCCCGCCGAAGGCCGCCGGCTGGTGCTGCAGTGCGGTTCGGGCAAGCGCTCGCTGATGGCCGCGCACAAGCTGCAGGCCGCGGGCCACGGCCAGCTCACGCACCTCGCCGGCGGCATCCAGGCGTGGAAGGCGGCGGGACTGCCGGTGATCCGCATCGACGTGCAGACCGGCCGCGTCATCGACGACGGCCGTCGCTGAACAATCGCGAGGACAAGTGACATGAGCATCGATCGAATCGTGCTGGCGTTCGCGGGCCTGATGATCCTGCTGAGCCTGCTGCTCGGCCTCTACGTGAGCCCGTACTGGTTCTGGTTCACCGCGTTCGTCGGTGCCAACCTGCTGCAGTCGGCGTTCACCGGCCTCTGCCCGCTGGTGCTGATACTCAAGAAGATGGGCGTGCGCCCCGGTGCCGCGTTCTGAACGCGGGGAGACGACGATGAGACGAGTTGCGGTCCAGGCCCGGGGTCCCGCGTTGCTGGTCGCGCTGGCAGCGCTCGCGCCCTGGGGTGCGTTGCCCGCCGCCGACTGCGGCCGCCGCGGCGGCGCTGAAGACCGTCAGCGTCGCGTCCGCATCGATGCCCGACGAACGACTGCTCGACGGAACGGTCGAGGCCGTCAACCAGGCCACGGTGTCGGCGCAGACGGCGGGCCGGATCGAGACGATCAGCTTCGACGTGAACGATTACGTCACCGCCGGCTCGCGTGATCATCCGCATCCGCAGCACCGAGCAGGTCGCGAGCCTGACGCAGGCGCAGGCGGCGCTGAAGGAAGCCACCGCACGCGAGGCGGAAGCGCAGACGCGCTACGAGCGCATCAACGACATGTACCAGCGCCGCGTGGTGGCGAAGGCCACGCTGGACGAGGCGAGCGCGGCCCGCGATTCGGCGGTCGCCCGGCTGATCGCCGCCAGGGCCGGGCTCGATGCCGCACGCGAGGGCGTGGCCTACACGGAGGTGCGCGCCCCGTACTCGGGCGTCGTGACCCAGAAACTGGTGCAGGTCGGCGAACTCGTCTCGCCCGGCACGCCGCTGATGGCCGGCGCCTCGCTCGACGCGCTGCGGGTCGTCGCCGAGGTTCCGCAGAGCGTCATCGAGCAGGTGCGCAAGGTCCGCAAGGCGGTCGTGTACGTCGACGGCAAACGCATCGAGTCGACGGGGCTGACGCTGTTTCCGTCCGCAGAGCCGCAGACGAACACGTTTCAGGGTGCGCATCGAGTTGCCGAAGGGCGTGCAGGGCCTGGCGCCGGGCATGTTCGTCAAGGTCGGACTCGTCACCGGCGAGGCCGACCTGCTGCTCGTGCCGCGCGTCGCCGTGGTCGAGCGCAGCGAGATGCGGGCCGTCTACGTGGTCGCGCCCGACGGCCGGGTCAGCCTGCGCCAGGTGCGGCTCGGCCACGTGCGTGGCGACCAGATCGAGATCCTTGCCGGACTCGTAGCCGGCGACGTGGTTGCGCTCGATCCGGCCGCCGCCGCGACCCGGGCGCGCCAGCAGGGCGGCAAGCGTGACTGAGAAGCTCGGCTTCAGCGGCCGCGTCGCGCGGCTGTTCCTCGACAGCGAGCTCACGCCGCTGCTCGGGCTGACCGCGCTGCTGCTGGGGCTCTTTGCGGTGTTCGTGACGCCGCGCGAGGAAGAGCCGCAGATCAACGTCACGATGGCGAACGTGATCGTGCCGTTCCCCGGGGCGAGCGCGCAGCAGGTCGAAAACCTCGTCGCGACGCCGATGGAAAAGGTGCTGGCCGAGATCTCGGGCGTGAAGCACATCTACTCCGTCTCGAAGCCGGGCGCCGCCGTGATCACGGTGCAGTTCGAGGTCGGCGAGGATCGCACCGGCGCGATCGTGCGTCTCTACAACGCGATCTATTCGAACCAGGACTGGCGGCCCGCCGGGCTCGGCGTGCTGCAGCCGCTGGTGAAGCCGAAGGGCATCGACGACGTGCCGATCCTCAGCCTCACGCTGTGGACGAAGGATCCGGAGCGCGGCGCGCACGAACTGAGGCAGGTGGCGCACGCGATCGAGCCCGAGCTGCAGCGCGTGCCCGGCACGCGCAACGTGTACACGATCGGCGGGCCGGACGAGACCGTGCACGTCACGCTGGACCCGCAGCGCCTGGCGGGATACGGCCTCACGGTGAGCGAGCTCGCCGGCTCGCTGCAGGCGGCGAACGTCGTGCAGCACGCGGGCTCGCTGGTCGCGAACGGCGCCGACGTCCCGGTGCAGGTCGGTGAGTTCCTCGCGGATCGCGACCAGGTGGCCCAGCTCGTCGTCGCGATGCACGAAGGCCGTCCGGTGTACCTGCAGGACGTCGCGACGGTCCGCTCCGGCCCGGACCAGCCGGAGCAGTATGTCTCGTTCGGCGCCGGGCCGGCCGCCGGGCGGATCAACGTGCAGCTCGACGGCACCGCGCCCGCGGTCACGATCGCGATCTCGAAGAAGCCCGGCGAGAACGCCATCGACGTCACGCGTTCGGTGCTCGAGCGCGTCGAGCTGCTGCGCGGCACCTACATTCCCGACGGCGTCGAGGTAACGGTCACGCGCGACTACGGCGTCACCGCGAACGACAAGGCGCAGAAGCTGATCCAGAAGCTCGCGTTCGCAACGGCGTCGGTCGTGCTGCTGGTGTGGCTCACCGTCGGCTGGCGCGAAGCGGTCGTGGTGGGTGCGGCCGTGATCATCACGCTCGCGGCGACGCTGTTCGCGTCCTGGGCCTGGGGCTTCACGATCAACCGCGTGTCGCTGTTCGCGCTGATCTTCGCGATCGGCATCCTGGTCGACGACGCGATCGTCGTGGTCGAGAACATCCACCGTCACATGGCATTCGGCAGCGGCGGCCTCGGCGAGATCATCCCGCGCGCCGTCGACGAAGTGGGCGGGCCCACGATCCTCGCGACGTTCACGGTGATCGCGGCGCTGCTGCCGATGGCGTTCGTCTCGGGGCTGATGGGCCCGTACATGAGCCCGATCCCGATCAACGCCAGCATGGGCATGCTGATCTCGCTCGCGATCGCGCTGGTGGTCACGCCGTGGATGTCGAAGCGGATGCTGTCGCACACGCATGCGATCGCGGCGGAGCCGGCGGGCGAGTCGCGGCTGCAGCGGTTCTTCGAGCGCACGATCGCGCCGTTCCTGCGCAGCGAGAACGCGCGCGGCAACCGGCGCAAGCTCTACCTCGCGACGCTCGGCGCGATCCTGCTGGCGGTGTCGCTGGTCGTCGTGCAGTGGGTCGTGATGAAGATGCTGCCGTTCGACAACAAGTCCGAGTTCCAGGTCGTGGTCGACATGCCGGAGGGCACGGCGCTCGAGGAGACGGCGCGGGTGCTCGACGACCTGGCCGCCGAGATCGCGAAGCTGCCCGAGGTCACCGACTACCAGGTCTATGCGGGCACGTCGGCGCCGATCAACTTCAATGGCCTGGTGCGCCAGTACTACCTGCGCGCCGGCCCCGAGTACGGCGACATCCAGGTCAACCTCGTCGACAAGCACCATCGCGACCGCAAGAGCCACGAGATTGCGATCGCCGCGCGGCCCGCGCTGGCGGCGATCGGCAAGGCACACGGCGCGTCCGTGAAGGTCGTGGAGGTGCCGCCGGGTCCGCCCGTGCAGGCACCGCTGGTCGCGGAGATCTACGGTCCGTTCGACGACGTGCGGCGCCAGCTCACGCAGGTGGTGCGCAAGGCGTTCGACGCCCAGCCCGACATCGTGGACGTGGATGACAGCCTGCCGTCGGACCGCACGCGCCTGGTCGTCTCGATCGACCGCCAGAAGGCGGCGCTGCTCGGCGTCGACCAGGCCGAGGCAGTGCAGGTGCTGACCGCCGGCCTCGGCGGCCTCGACGCGACCTACGTGCGCACCGGCCGCGAGACCTCGCCGATCCCGGTACGGCTCGAGCTCGGCGTGGCGGAGAAGGCGCGGGTCGAGAACGTGCTCGCGCTCGAGGTCCGTGCGCGCGGAGGCGCGCGCGTGCCGATCTCCGAGATCGCGGTGGTGGAGCGCCGGCCCTACGACGAGGCGATCTACCACAAGGACCTGCTGCCGCTGGCGTGGGTCAGCGGCGACGCGGTCGGCGCGACCGACAGCCCGCTCTACGGAATGTTCGAGGTCGTGAGCGCGCTCCGCAAGGACCTGCCGGACAGCGCGTCGCTGGAGCAGCGCTTCTTCAGCGCTCCGGAAGATCCGTACCGACCGACGCTGAAGTGGGACGGCGAGTGGCAGATCACGTTCGAGACGTTCCGCGACATGGGTCTCGCATACTCGGTCGGGCTGATCCTGATCTACCTGCTGGTCGTGGCGCAGTTCCGCTCCTACGCCGTGCCGCTGGTGATCATGGCGCCGATCCCGCTGACGATCATCGGCGTGCTGCCCGGGCATGCGCTGCTCGGCGCGCAGTTCACCGCCACGTCGATGATCGGCATGATCGCGCTGGCGGGCATCATCGTGCGCAACTCGATCCTGCTCGTCGACTTCATCAACGTGGAGATCGAGCGCGGGCAGCCGCTCGCGGACGCGGTCATCAACGCCGCGGCCGTACGCGCGCGACCGATCGCGCTCACCGCCGTCGCGGCGATGACCGGCGCGTTCTTCATCCTCGACGACCCGATCTTCAACGGGCTCGCCGTTTCCCTGATCTTCGGGATCCTGGTGTCCACCGCGCTCACGCTGGTGCTGATACCGATCCTGTACTTCAGTTACCGCAGCAGACAAAGCGCCGCGTGACGCGGCCAAGGGGGCAGACATGGCAAAGATCGTCGTGATGGGGCGGGCCTCGGTGGCGTCGCCTGCGCATACGAGATGAAGAAGAAGGTCGGCAAGGGCCACCAGGTGACGCTGGTCGGCAGCAGTCCGTTCTTCGAGTTCACGCCATCGAACCCGTGGATGATGGTCGGCTGGCGGACGGCGCCGCAGACGCGCGTCGACCTCGCGAAGCCGCTCGCGGACAAGGACGTAGCGTTCCTGCCGAAGATGGTGCAGTCGATCGATGCGCCGGGCTCGACGCTCAACCTCGACGATGGTTCGACGCTCGGTTACGACTACCTCGTCATCACGACGGGTCCGAAGCTCGCGTTCGAGGAGGTGCCGGGCCTTGGACCGAAGGGCTTCACGCAGTCGGTGTGCACGCACGGGCACGCGCAGCAGGCCTACGAGCGCTACCAGCAGTTCGTGCAGGCGCCGGGTCCGATCGTCGTCGGCGCGGCGGCCGGCGCCAGCTGCTTTGGCCCCGCGTACGAGACCGCGATGATCCTCGACACGGACCTGCGCCGTCGCAAGCTCCGCGACCGCGTGCCGATGACCTACGTCACGCCCGAGCCGTACATCGGCCACATGGGGCTGGGCGGGGTCGGCGACAGCAAGGGGCTGATGGAGTCGGAGCTGCGCCAGCGGCACATCAACTGGATCGCCAACGCGAAGATCACCGGCGTCGAGGACGGCGTGATGACGGTGGCCGAGCACAACGACGACGGCACCGTGAAGAAGGAGCACAAGCTGCCGTTCAAGTACTCGATGGTGATTCCCGCGTTCAAGGGGGTCGACCCGGTCGCCGCGGTGCCCGAGCTCTGCAACCCGCGCGGCTTCGTGCTGATCGACGAGCACCAGCGCTCGAAGAAGTACCGCAACATCTTCTCGGCCGGCGTCTGCGTCGCGATTCCGCCGGTCGAAGTCACGCCCGTCGGCACCGGCGCGCCGAAGACCGGCTACATGATCGAGTCTATGGTGAGCGCGATCTGCGAGAACGTCGCAGCGGAGCTCAAGGGCGCGCCCGCGACCGCGCGTGGCACCTGGAACGCCATCTGCCTCGCGGACTTCGGCGACACGGGCGCCGCGTTCGTCGCGCTGCCGCAGATCCCGCCGCGCAACGTCACGTGGGCGAAGCAGGGCAAGTGGGTGCACGTCGCGAAGGTCGCGTTCGAGAAATACTTCCTGCGCAAGGTGAAGACCGGCTCGGTCGCGCCCCTGTACGAGAAGTACGTGTTGAGCACGATCGGCATCGAGTCGCTGAAACAGTAGGGGATGCGCGGATGAGGACGGCAGGCTGGGGCATCGGCATCCTCGCGGCGGCGACCGTGGCCACCGCGCCTCCGGCGGGCGCCGAGACGCTCGTCGAGGCGTGGGCGCTCGCCAACGCGCAGGACAACGCGCTCGCGGCCGTCCGCAGCCAGGCGGAAGCCGCCGAGCTCGATGCCGCCGCCGCCCGAGCGCAGCGCTGGCCGTCGCTCGCCGTCGGCGGCGCGTACACGCGGCTCGACGACTCCCCTGCATTCGACTTCGGGTTCACCGGACTGCCGATCGTCCCGCCGGAACTCTTCGGCGGCGACGATTTCTGGATGGGCGCTGCGACGGTGACGGTGCCGCTGTTCACAAGCGGGCGCATCTCGTCGAGCATCGCGGCCGCCGAGGCCCGCGGACGCGGCGCCGGTGCGCAGGTCGAGGGCGCCGAGGAGGACGTGAAGCTCGCCGTCGCCGACGCGTACGTCGGCGTGCTGCGTGCGCGAAGGGCGCTCGAGGTCGCCGACAGCAACGTGAAGTCGCTCGAATCGCTGGTCAGCGACATCGGCGCGATGTTCGAGCGCGAGCTGGTGCCGAAGAATGACCTGCTCGCGGTGCAGGTTGCGCTGGCCGACGCGCGGCAGGGGCGATTGCGGGCTGCGAATGCCGCGGAAATCGCGCTGGCGCGTACAACCGTCGCGTGGGCGAGCCGTTGACGCGGCCGGCCGAACTCGACGAGGCGCTGCCGGTTCCCGCGGGCCTGCCGACCGATCCAGACCAGCTGGTGCAGGCCGCCGTCGAGAAGCGCTCCGAGCTCAAGGCACTCGATGAGCAGGCGACCGCGTACGGGCAGCTCGCGAAGACCGAGCGTGCGCGGGTGCTGCCGCAATTGAGCCTGACCGGCGCGTACAACTACCTGGAGAACACGTTCCTCGACGACGAGGACTTTGCGTCCGTGGGCGTCGGCGTGCAGTGGGCGGTGTTCGACGGCGGGCAGGCGCGCAAGCGCGCCGCGGCGCTCGATCGTTCGCGCCGTGCCACCGAACAGCAGCGGGCCGACGTCGAATCGCTGATCGCGCTGCAGGTGCGCCAGTCGTGGCTCGACGTCGAGGAAACCCGGCAGCGCATCCAGGTCACGGCCGATGCCGTGGACCAGGCCGAGGAGAACCTGCGCATCGCACGGGAGCGTTACGGCGCGGGGCTCGGCACGCAGACGCAGCTGCTCGAGGCCGAGTCGCTGCGCGTGCAGGCGCTGACGAACCGCGACAACGCCGTGCTCGATGCCGGGCTCGCGAAGCTGAGGCTCGCGCGGGCAGTCGGCTCGCTGTAGCGTCCGCCGCCCGGCGCGCCGGCCGTCACTCGTCGCGTTTCAGCAGCGAGGCAAGATCCGCGAACGGCGAATGCATGGCGCCGCCGGGTTCGTCCGCCCGGCCTGTCAGCGGGCGTGTATCGAGCTGGCGCTGGTGCTCGTTGTCGTGGCAGTAGACGCACAGCAACTCCCAGTTGCTGCCGTCCGGCGGGTTGTTGTCGTGGTTGTGGTCCTTGTGGTGGACCGTGAGCTCGTACACGTTCGAATGATCGAACACGCGCGCGCAGCGACCGCAGACCCACGGATAGAGCTTCAGCGCCCGGCCACGGTAGCTCTGCTCGCGCTGCTCCCGCGCCTTGCGTGCGTCGGCCACCAGCTGGTCGAGGCGGGCATGGTTCGGCTCCACTCGCTTGCGTGTGGTCATCTGATCGTCACGCGGCGCGTGCGGCGCCGGGAGCAGTGGCCGTGCCAGCCGTCAGCGCGCGCCCGAGCTTTCGGGTGCCGAGCAGGGGCGTGAACTCGCATCCGTCCCAGACCGGCTCGCCGGCGATGAAGACTGCGGTGACCACTCCGTCCGAGCGGTTCACCAGTTGCTCGTGCTCGAAGATGTCCCGGTACACCATGCGGCGATTCGCGTCCGTGTCGTAGCGCAGCAGGGCCTCGGGATCGACCAGCACGATGTCCGCCTGCGCACCGACGTCGAGGCGCCCGGCATCGATGCCGAAGAACTCCGCAGGCTCGCGCGTGAGGCGGCGGACCGCGTGCGCAACCTTGTCGACGGATTCGCGCGCCGCGATCTGCAGCGTCAGCAGGTTGCCGTCGAAGAACGCGAGGTTGATCAGGTGCGCGCCGCTGTCGTTGAACCCCGGCAGCATGTGCTCGTGGAACAGCAGCTGCTTCAGGATCTCGGGCCGGTCGTTGGCGACCGTGAACCACCAGCGCAGGTCGCGATCGTAGCGGCGCACCAGGTGCAGCAGGAACGCGCCTTCGCGGCCGATCGGGTTCGGGAACGACGCCAGCGCCTCGCGCTCGGCTTCGCTGCGGGCGACGTCGGCCTGGCCGCGCTGGAACTGCTGCAGCCGGCGATAGATCGTGGCGAACGTCTCGCCGCGCCACTCGGGCACGGGGCATCGCTCGACGTGCATCGCGTCGAGGTCACGGTTGAATGTCGACACCGCACCGGAGTCGTGCCACTCGCGCACGAACAGGTCGCCGAATGCCTGTGTGCCATCACGCGCCGCCGTTCGGCGACGTCCTCGATGTCGCACGACATCAGCTGCCGCGTGGAGTCGAACTCCTCGAAGATCGGGCAGATCGCGCCTTCGGCAAACATGCGGAACGGCGTCGCGAGCACCTGGAAGTGGAAGCGGCCGTTCACGAGCTTCGAGTTCAGCAGCGCGGCGATCGCCGGGAACAGCTTCCACGTGCGCCGCTCGTGCGTGAGATCCACCGCCGTCAGTGCCGACGTGCGCAGCGGCTTGCCGAACAGGCGGCCGCTGGTGAAGAAGAAGCGCAGGAACGTCGCGACGCGGTTCGCGGCATCCGGCGTGCACTGCCAGACGCGGTCGTGCCGGCGCACGATGTCGAGCAGCGACCGCAGCTCGCCCATCGAGGCGTGCTGCGCGGGGATGCGCTTGTCCGTGTGCGGCGCGTTCGCGAGATAGTGGAACGGGATCGCGTCGGTCGAGAATCCTGCGTAGCCCTGCTGCATCGCCGCTTCGAGCAGCTGCTGCATGCGGCCGAGTTCCTCTGCGGTCGGCTCGCGGCTCACCGCGGCCTGCGTGCCCATCACCTCGATCCGGAGCATCGAGTGCGGCAGCAGCGGCACGACGTTCGGGCCGAGCGGCAGACGTGTCGAGGTGTGCGAGGTAGCCGGCCGTCGTGTTCCAGTCGATGCGGTCGACGACCTTGCGCAGCACCGACTTCGGGATGTTCTCGACGCGCGTGAAGCAGTCGAGGATCGGGTCGTCGCCGTTGCGGCGCTGCGAGCCGAACGCCGTGCCGAGACTGCAGTTGCCGACGACCACCGTCGTCGTGCCGTGGCGCACCGATTCGGGCAGCCCGGGCGCGAGCTCCACCTCGAGGTCGAGGTGCGTGTGGATGTCGAGCAGGCCGGGCATCAGCCACTGGCCCGCGGCGTCGATGGTGCGCGCGGCTCGCTCGGCGGGGAGGCTCGGGCCTCGCGCCGCGATGCGCCCGTCGCAAACGGCAACGTCTTCACGACGGGGAGGCGCGCCGGTCCCGTCGAAGACCAGGGCGTTGCGGATCAGCACTGTCCAGTCTGCAGTCATTCTCGGCTTCCCGTGGTGATGGCCGGCTCGACACTCTTTCGCGGACGGCCGCGCGGCGGATGCCGCGACCATCGAACGAAAATCGTGTCCTTTACTGATCAGGCCGCCAGCACCCGCCCGGGATTCAGGATGCCGTTCGGGTCCAGCGAGCGCTTGATCTGCTTCATCAGCGCGATCTCGGCCTCATTGCGCGACAGCGGCAGCCACGGCTGCTTCTCGAGCCCGATGCCGTGCTCGGCCGAGACCGACCCCGAGCGCGCCGCGAGCGGCTCGTACACGCACTTCTCGATGCCTTTCTTCGCCTCGAGGCTCGGGGGCCCCGCCACGATGATGTGCAGGTTGCCGTCGCCGAGGTGCCCGAACACGAAGCGGCGGTATGCGGGCCACTCCTTCTCGAGGCGCGCGAGTACTGTCGGCCACGTAGGCCTCCATCTCGCCCACCGGCAGGCTGATGTCGAACGTGACCGGCATGCCGAGCCGGAAGAACTGCTCCACGTCGTCGCGCAGCGCCCACAGCGAGTCGCGCTGCGCCTTCGACGTCGCGATGATCGCATCCGCCACCATGCCCGACTCGATCGCCGCGCCGAGCGATTCCTCGAACTGCGCCTGGTCACGCGCCTCGTCGCCGCCGGAGGACTCGATCAGCACGTAGTACGGGTGATCCTGCGGGATCGGCGCGGTGCCCTTCGCGGGTGGCGTCGTCACGAGCCGGTAGAACTCGTTCCACATCACCTCGAACGCCGACAACGCTCCGCCGAGCGAGGCGTCCATGTGCTTCAGCAGCGCAGTGACGTCCGAGAACTTCGAGCACGCGACCATCGCCGTCTGCTTGCTGCGGGGTGCCTCGCGCAGCCGCAGCACGACGCGCGTGACCACGCCGAGCGTGCCCTCGGTGCCGATGAACAGCTGCTTCAGGTCGTAGGCCGCGTTGTTCTTGATCATCCGGTTCATCGACGAGATCACGGTGCCGTCGGCGAGCACGGCCTCGAGGCCCAGCACCGAGTCGCGCGTCATGCCGTAGCGGATCACGCCGTTGCCGCCGGCGTTGGTCGCGACGCTGCCGCCGATGTGCGCCGAGCCGCGCGCGCCGAAATCCACCGGGTACAGCAGGTCGTGCTTCTCGGCTTCCTCCTGCACCTTCTGCAGCGGGACGCCGGCCTCGAGCGTGATCGTGCGCCCGACCGGGTCGACGGACTCGATGCGGTGCATGCGCTCGAGCGACAGCGCGATCTCGCCGGGGCCGGCGACGCAGCCGCGCACCAGGCCGGTGAGGCCGCCCATCGGCACGACCGGCTGCCCGGCTGCATTGCAGGCGGCGAGCACGCGCGAGACCTGCTCGGTGGTCGACGGCCGGACGATGGCCAGCGCCTTGCACGGGCTGAAATCGGCCCAGCCCACCGTGCGGGCGCGGACGTCGTCGCCTGTGAGCACGCCGTCGCGGCCGACGATGTCGATCAGGGTCTGCAGGTCGATGGTCATGGCTGTCGTCCTTCCCGATGTGTGTCAGTCGGCGGCGAGCCGCTCGGCCGCCGCGTCGAACGCTGCGCAGAGCGCCGCGACTTGCGCGTCCCGTGTCACGGGACTCACCAGCATCATGTTGTGAAACGGCGCGATCAGGCAACCGCGGTTCAGCAGCGACAGGTGCATCGCGCGCTCGAGCGCCGGGGCGTGCGCGGCTTCCGCCTCGGTCCCGTTGCGCAGCGGGCCGGGCGCGCAGATGAACTCGACGCGTGCCCCGACGCGAACCACGTGCCACGGCAGGCCGTGCTTCGACACCGATGCCTGCAGTCCCGCGGCCAGCGCGCCGGCCAGGCGCTCCATGTGCACATAGGCCTCGGGCGTCATCACCCGCTCGAGCGTCGCGCGCATGGCAGCGAGTGACAGCGCATTGGCCGACAGCGTCGTGCCCATGCCCGAGTGCCCCGGTGGCGTCCGTGCGCGGGCATCGTCCAGGCGACGCGCCACGTCATCGGTGAAGCCCCAGACGCTCGCGGGCACGCCGCCTGCGACCGGCTTGCCGACCACGAACAGGTCCGGCTCGAGGCCGTGGGCCCGTGTGTAGCCGCCGGGTCCCGTGGAGATCGTGTGCGTCTCGTCGATCAGCAGCAGCGTGCCGGTCTCGCGCGTCAGGCGCCTGAGCTCGGCGTGGAATCCCGGCTCCGGCAGCACCATGCACGAGTTCGTCATCACGGGCTCGGCGATGACGCAGGCGACGTCGCGATGCGACAGCGCCTCGGCCAGCGCCGGGACATCGTTGAATTCGACGACGCGCGCGAGTTGCGTCAGGTCGGCCACCTGTCCGAGCAGCCCTGGACGATTGACGGCGCGGCCGTCGACCAGCCGCACGAACGTCTCGTCCACCGTGCCGTGGTAGCAGCCGTTGAACACCAGGATCTTCGGTCGCCCGGTGGCTGCGCGCGCCACGCGGAGCGCAAAGCGGTTCGCGTCGGTCGCGGTCGTGGCGACCTGCCAGTGCGGCAGGCCGAAGCGTTCCGCGAGCAGGCGCCCGACCGCGATCGCGTCCTCGGTGGGCAGCATGTAGGTGAGGCCGCGTGTCGCCTGGCGCGCAATCGCCTCGGCCACCGCGGGCGGCGAGTGACCGAACATCGAGCCGGTGTCGCCGAGGCAGAAATCCGCGTACTCGTTGCCGTCGATGTCGCGCAGCACCGAGCCGTGCGCCTCTTCCACGACGAACGGGAACGGCATCGGCCAGTCGCGCATCCAGTGCATCGGCACGCCGTCGTAGTAACCCGCGATGCCGTGGCCCGTCGCTGCTGCGAGCGCGGGTGCCGACGTACGTACTCGGCGCGCTCGGACTCGAAGACCGCGGCGATGCGGGCGAGGGGAATGCCGCCGGCGGTCGACCCGTTCATGTCAGCCGGGCTTCGGCCGCCGCGATCATCGCCGTGAAGCGCGGATCGCCACGGAGACTGTCGAGGTCCGGATCGGCCTTCGCGTGATTCAGCAGGCCGATCGAGATCTTCTCGAACAACGGCCCGAGCAGTTCGATCGCGCCGTCCGCGTCCTTGCAACTGCGTGGCGAGCGTGCAGGCGAAGTTGTAGCGCATGTTCATGTTGTCCGGATCGATCAGCAGCGCCCGGCTCATCCATCCCTTCGCGCTCTCGGCCTGTCCGAGCAGCGCCAGCGCGTAGCAGCAGAAGCCCATCGCTGCGCCGTTGCTCGGGTCCTGCGCCAGCGCCTTCTGCGCGCGGGCGACGCGTGAGCTGCGCGGTCCGCCGGGCGGCCTCAGCGTCGCCGAGCGCCGTGTAGCAGGTCATCAGCATGTTGCCGCGAGCTGACGTCCGTCTCCATCAGCGACTGCGCCTTCTCGAAATGGCGGATCGCGTCCTCCAGCCGCTTCTGGCGGAACCGCAGGTACGCCGCGGCGCGATTGACCTCGTAGGACTCGGGGTCGAGCGCCAGTGCGACCTCGATTTCCCGCCGACGCTTCGTCGTGACGGCCGCCCTCGGAAAGAATCCGCGCCTTGATCGCGTGCGCCTCGGCCAGGTTCGCGTCGAGCGCGAGGGCGCGCTCGGCGGCCGCCAGTCCGTCGTCGCCCTGCCCGCCGGTCGCGAATCGAGATCAGCATCTGCCCGACGGCCATCAGCGCCCAGCGTGCGCGTAGTTCGGGTCGATCTCCGTGGCACGGCGGCACAGCCGAATGATCGCCTCGTTGCGGCGGACGTCGACCTCGTTGCCGGTCGCGTAATGCTGCCGCGCCATCAGCAGCAGGTTGTAGGCCTCGAGGTTCGGTCGTGCCGCGCTGCTCGATGGCCTTCTTTTCCTCGGGCAGCAGCTTCAGCTTCAGCGCCTTGACGATCGCCTGCGAGATCTCGTCCTGCAGCGCGAAGATGTCGTTCAGGTCGCGGTCGTAGCGCTCGGCCCAGACGCTGTCGTTGCTCGACCCGTCCACCAGCTGCGCCGTGATGCGGACGCGGCCGCCGGCCTTGCGCACGCTGCCTTCGAGCACGTGGCTGCACCTTCAGTTCGCGCGCGACTTTCGGCACGTCGACCTGCTTGCCCTTGTACTGAACGCGCTGTTGCGCGAGGCGACCGCGAGCGCCGAGACCTTGCTCAGGTCGGTGATGATGTCCTCGCTGATGCCGTCGCTGAAGTACTCCTGTTCCGCATCGCCGCTCATGTTGGCGAACGGCAGCACGCAGATGCCGATGCGGGCCGGCGGCCGCCGAGGTGCCGCGACCGGGCGGTTTGCGCGACGTGCCGCTGACCGGGCCTGGCGGGCGATCATCGCGCCGAGCGCACGCAGCAGCGCCTGGCACTGCGGGCTCGCCGGGTTGTCGCCCCAGCCGTCGAGTTCGGTCGTGTGGATCGCGCGCACGTCCATCGGCAGGTTCGCGCCGTCGAAGCGCACCGGCACCAGCGTGCCGCGGTCCGCCGCCTCGCGTGCCTCGCCGCGCACCCATCGCGACGCCACCGAGGTCGGGGTCCAGACTACCACCACCGCCCGGGCCGCCTTCAGCTCAGCCTCGATCTGGTCGTCGAACTGCTGCCCGGCGTCGATTTCCGGGTCCCACCACACCGACCAGCCCTTCGCCTCGATCGCGGCGACCAGCGGCGCGACGCGCGCCTTGTCGCTGCGAGCATACGAAACGAAGACGTCAGCCATGGTGCGCGGACCTCGAGCCCTGGGTAACCGGAAACTGCCTGCGGTGCCGTAGCTTAACCCGGCCGCGGTGTCCGAGGGCGCGGCAGCGCACGCGGGCGGCCGCTTTCTTGACGCTCCCCGGCCGCGCGTGGATACTGCAAAGCAACATGAATGTGCGCCCGGACACGACGCTCGATCGCCTCTGGTGGTGGCGCCACTCCTAGGAGTGGGCCCGGCCGCGCACGTTTCGTACGCAGGAATCCAGGAACCCATCTCCGCGATCAACCGGGGATGGGTTTTTTTGTGCGTCCCCGGGTCCTCGCGACAGAGGAACCGTAAGTGACGACCAGCCTGTTCGACATTGCCGCCGACCTCGACACCCCGGTGTCGGCCTACCTGAAGCTGAAGCCGTTCCGGCCGCGCTTCCTGCTGGAAAGCGTCGAGGGCGGCGAGCGGCTCGCGCCGCTACTCGTTCATCGGCTTCGGCGACTGCCTCGAGTTCCGGCTCGACGCGTCCGGCCTGCGGATCGGGACGCGAGCGGCTGCCCGCGCCCGGCTGACCAGGCCGACCTGCTCGCGGCCCTGCGCCGCGCCCTCGCCGCGGCGCCGCGTCCGGACGTCGCGACGCCAGGGATTCCCGCTGCTCGGCGGCCTCGTCGGCGTCGCGAGCTACGACCTCGTGCGGTACTTCGAGCGGCTGCCCTCGAAGGCGCGGGTCGACGACGACAGCCCCGACGCGCATTACGTCGCGCCCCGCTCGCTGCTGGTGTTCGATCACCTGACGCGCCGTGCCGCGCTGCTGCACGCGGGCTCCGAGCACGAACGCCAGAGCCTGCGCCGCGAGATCATCCGCGCGCTGCGGGGCGGGCTGCCCGGCCCGGCGTGGCAGGCGAGCTTCAGCGCGCCCGACGCGAGCCTGTCCGAAGCGGAGTTCCTCGAGGCGTCGCGCGCACCAAGGAGTACATCGCGGCCGGCGACGTCTACCAGCTCGTGCTGTCGGTGCGCTTCTCGGGCCGCTGCGACCTCGATCCGTTCGAGGCCTATCGCGCGCTGCGGCTGCTGAATCCCTCGCCCTACATGTACTTCTGCGAGCTCGGCGACCGCACCGTCGTGGGCTCGTCGCCCGAGGCGCTGGTGAAGCTGAACGGCCGCCGCGCGCAGATGCGCCCGATCGCCGGCACGCGTCCGCGCGGCGCCGACGCCGACGAAGACGCGGCGCTCGAAGCGGAACTGCTTGCCGATCCGAAGGAGAACTCCGAGCACGTGATGCTGGTGGATCTCGCGCGCAACGACCTCGGCCGCGTGGCGACCGCGGGCTCGGTGCACGTGCAGCCGTATCGCTCGATCGAGCGCTACAGCCACGTGATGCACATCGTCAGCGGCGTGCACGGCGAGCTCGCGCCGGGCAAGGACGCGTTCGACCTGTTCGCGGCGACGTTCCCGGCCGGCACGCTGGTCGGCGCGCCGAAGGTGCGCGCGATGGAGATCATCGAGGAGCTCGAGCCGGTGCGGCGCGGGTTCTACGGCGGCACGGTGGGCTACTTCGGCCACGGCGGCGACATGGACCAGGCGATCACGATCCGCACGATGGTGTTCCACGGCGACACGTACAGCTTCCAGGCGGGCGCGGGCATCGTGGCCGACAGCGTGCCGATCAACGAGTACCGCGAAGTGCTGGCGAAGAGTGCGTCGGCGCGGCGGGCGATGGACCTCGCGCGGGAGGGCCTGTGATGTCGCAAGCGCCCCGCCTGCTGCTGATCGACAACTACGACAGCTTCACCTACAACCTGGTGCAGGCATTCCTGGTGCTCGGCGCCGACGTGCTCGTGCATCGCAACGACGCGATCACGGTCGAGGAGGCCGAGGCGCTGGCACCGACGCACCTGTGCATCTCGCCGGGCCCGGGCACGCCGCACGATGCGGGCGTCTCGATCGCGATGATCAAGGCGTTCGCGGGCCGCATCCCGGTGTTCGGCGTGTGCCTCGGCCACCAGTCGATCGTCGAGGCGCTCGGCGGCGACGTCGTGCGCGCCGGACGCCTGATGCACGGCAAGGTCTCGAACGTCGAGCACGACGGGCGCGGCATCTTCGCCGGCCTGCCGCAGCCGTTCGCGGCCGGCCGCTACCATTCGCTGATCGCGAAGCCCGAGACGCTGCCGAACGTGCTCGAAGTCTCGGCGCGCACCGCCGAGGGCGAGATCATGGGCGTGCGGCACCGGGAACTCGTCGTGGACGGAGTGCAGTTCCATCCCGAGAGCATCCTCACGCCCGACGGACCGCAGCTGATGGGGAATTTCCTGTCGCTGCGCGGCGGCCGGCGCGGAGCCTGAGCGAAGACCACCGATGGCCGAACTGCGCGACATCCTCGAACGACTGCTGCAGCGGCGCGACCTCGCCGAAGCAGAGGCGGGCGAGTTGCTGGTGGCGCTCACCGACTCCTCGGTTGCGCCGGCGATGGCGGGTGCGCTGCTCGCGGCGCTGCGCGCGAAGGGAGTCACGGCCGACGAAGTGCGCGGCTTTGCCGGTGCGATGCGCGGGCTCGCGCGACGGCCCGAGCTGCCGCCGGGTCCGCCGGCGATCGACATCGTCGGCACCGGCGGCGATGCCTCCGGCAGCTTCAATCTCTCCACGGGCGCATCGCTGCTGGTCGCGGCGATGGGCGTGCGGGTCGTGAAGCATGGCAACCGCTCCGTCTCGAGCCGCTCCGGCAGCGCCGACCTGCTCGAGGCGCTGGGCCTGCCGCTGCCGCTCGACGAGCGAGCCTGCCGGCGCATGCCTCGCGGCCACGGGCTTCACGTTCCTGTTCGCGCCTCACTATCACCCGGCAATGAAGGAAGTCGCGCCGGTACGCCGCGCGCTCGGCGTGCGCACGGTGTTCAACCTGCTCGGGCCGCTGACCAATCCCGCCGAGCCGCCGTTCAGCCTGATCGGCGCCTACAGTGCCGAGGCCGCGAAGCTGATGGCCGACACGCTCGCCGGCATGCCGATCGAGCGCGTATTCGTGATCCACGGCGAGCCGGGCTGGGATGAGGCCACGCCGGTGGGACCGTTCGAGCTCTACGACGTGCGACCCGGCAGCGTGCGCCGCGAGGTCCGCGACCCGGCGACGCTCGGCATGGCACGTTGCACGCCGCAGGATCTCGCGGGTGGCGATGCCGACGCACAATGCCGCGGGACTGCGCGCGGTGTTCGAGGGGCGCGACCGCGGTCCGCATCGTGACGCCATCGTGCTGAACACGGCGCTCGCTCTCGAGGTCACCGGCGCGGTGCCGAACTGCAGCGGAAGGCGTGCGCGCGGCGCAGGAATCCATCGACCGCGGCGACGCCGCACGGCTGCTGCGAGCGGCTCGCCGAGTTCGGGCGCAGCATGAACATCAATCGCTGAAGGCCCGACGTGTCACTTCTCTCCGACATGGTTCGCTCGAGCTTCCGCCGCGTCGCGGAGGCACATGAGCGCGTGCCCGAGGCCGCGCTGCGGGCCGCGGCGCTCGGTACGCCGACACCGCCGCCGCTGAAGCTCGACACCGAAGGCTTCGACGTGATCGCGGAGCTCAAGCTGCGCTCGCCGTCGGTTGGGCGACCTCTCCGCCAGCACGATCGATCCGGTGCGCCGGCTCGAGGGCTACGCAGAAGGCGGCGCCGCGATCTGCTCGATCCTGACGGAGCCGACCCGGTTCGACGGCGACCTCGAGCACCTGCGCCTCGCGGCCGAGACGCTGCAGCCCTACGGCGTGCCGGCGATGCGCAAGGACTTCCTCGTGGATCCGTACCAGGTGCTCGAGGCGCGTGCGTACGGTGCGTCCGGCGTGCTGCTGATCGTGCGCATGGTGCCGCACGACCGGCTGGTCGCGATGATGGACTGCGCGGCCGAGCTCGGGCTCTTCGTGCTGCTCGAGGCGTTCAGCGCCGCCGACCTGCAGATCGCGGAAAAGATTGCGCGGGAGCGCGCGGGTCGCGACGAGCAGGTGCTGATGGGCCTCAACTGCCGCGACCTCGACACGCTCGAGATCGACTTCAATCGCTTCAAGCAACTGCGCAGCCACATGCCGGGCGACTGGCCGTGCGTCGCGGAGAGCGGCGTGCAGACGCCCGAGGATGCGGCGCGTGTCGCGCGGCTCGGGTACCGGCTCGCGCTGGTCGGCACCAGCCTGATGCAGCGGGCGGATGCAGCGCATGCGGTGCGTGAGCTGGTCGAGGCGGGCCGCGAGGCGCGCGAATGAACCGCACATGACGCGCCTGTGGATCAAGATCTGCGGCCTCAGGACGCGCGAGGCGATCGAGGCGGCCGCGGACGCGGGCGCCGATGCCGTTGGCTTCGTGTTCCACGACCGATCGCCGCGCAACCTGGCGATCGACGAGGCGCGCGCACTGCAGTCCGCGGTGCCATCGCGGGTCGAGCGGGTCGCCGTGTTCATGCATCCGTCGCAGCAGCTCGTGGACGAGGTCGTCGCGGCCATCCAGCCCGACTGGGTGCAGACCGATCATCGAGGACTTTGCGGTGCTGAGTCTGCCGAGGGAGCAGGGCGCGTTGCCGGTGCTGCGCAGCGGGCGCACGCTGCGCGAGCCGTTGCCGGAACGCTGCCTGCTCGAGAGCGCACGCAGCGGCATGGGCGAGCCCGCGGACTGGCGGGAAGCGGCGCGTGTCGCGAAGGCGACGCAGGTCGTGCTCGCCGGCGGGCTGGACGAGCACAACGTCGGCGAGGCGGTGCGCACGGTGCGCCCGTTCGGCGTCGACGTGAGCTCGGGCGTGGAATCGAGTCGCGGCGTCAAGGACGTCGCACGCATTCGTGAATTCATCCGGGCGGCCCGTGCGGCGGAGTCCGGCCGGATGAGCGAGGAGAATCGCCGATGAGAATCGAGTCCCTGAAGATCGATCGCGAGGCGCTGCTCGCGCAGATGCTGAGCGGCGCGTTCCCCGACGAGCGGGGCCGCTTCGGCCCGTTCGGCGGCCGCTACGTGCCGGAGACGCTGGTGCCCGCGCTCGATCGACTCGAGCAGGGCGTGCGGACGATCCTGCGCGATCCCGAGTTCCGCGCCGAGCTCGAATCGGAGCTGCGCACGTGGGTCGGCCGACCGACGCCGCTCACTCTGGCGCGCGAACTGTCGCGCCGCTGGGGTGCCGAGGTGTGGCTGAAGCGCGAGGACCTCGCGCACACCGGCGCGCACAAGATCAACAACGCGATCGGCCAGGCGCTGCTCGCGATGCGGCTCGGCGCGAAGCGCATCGTCGCCGAGACCGGCGCGGGCCAGCACGGCGTGGCATCTGCCGCGGCCTGCGCACGGCTCGGCATGCCCTGCGTGGTCTACATGGGCGCGGTGGACATGGAGCGCCAGGCGCCGAACGTCGGGCGCATGAAGCTGCTCGGTGCCGAAGTCGTGCCGGTGACGAGCGGTGACCAGACGCTGCGCGCGGCGATCGACGAAGCGCTGCGCGACTGGGTCTCGGACCCGAACGGCACCTACTACCTGCTCGGCTCCGCGGTCGGGCCGCACCCGTACCCGTACCTGGTGCGCGAGTTCCAGTCGGTGATCGGCATCGAGGCGCGCGCGCAGATGCTCGACCAGGCGGGCGCGCTGCCCGACGTGGTCGTGGCCTGCGTCGGCGGCGGCTCGAACGCGATCGGCATCTTCCACCCGTTCGTGCGGGACCTGAGCGTGAAGCTGCTCGGGCTCGAGGCGGGCGGCACCGGCACCGGCCTCGGGCAGAACGCGGCGTCGCTCGCGTACGGCACGCCCGGCGTGCTGCAGGGCTGCTACTCGCTGCTGCTGCAGGACGCAGCACGGCCAGATCCAGGAGACGCACTCGGTGTCGGCCGGCCTCGACTACCCGGGCGTGGGCCCCGAGCACGCGCTGCTCGCGAGCGTCGGTCGCGTGAAGTACGAGGCGGCAGAGGACGACGAGTCGCTGGACGCGCTCGCCGAGTGTTGCCAGGCCGAGGGCATCCTGCCAGCGATCGAAAGCGCGCACGCGTTCGCCGGCGCGAAGCGCTACGCGCGCGAGAACCCGGGCAGCCGCATCCTGATCGGGCTCTCCGGCCGCGGCGACAAGGACATGCCGACGCTGCAGCGCACGCTGCTGAAGGGGAAGCTGTGATGACCAAGCCGCGCGACACGATCAGCGCCGCCATTCGCGCCACTGCCGCCAGCGGCCGTCCGGCCGTCGTCGGCTTCATGACCGCAGGATTCCCGGACCGGGCCAGCTTTCGTCGCAACCTGCTGGCGATCGGTGGCGAGGCGGACGTCGTCGAGATCGGCGTGCCGTTCAGCGACCCGATGGCCGACGGCATGACGATCCAGCGCGCGAGCCAGGTCTCGCTGCAGGGCGGGTTCACGCTGCCGTGGCTGCTCGACGAGCTGCGCGGCATGCAGCCGAAGTCGAAGGCGCCGTTGCTGCTGATGAGCTACCTGAACCCGCTGCTGGCGTACGGCCTCGACAAGCTGCCAGAAGCCGCGGTGCAGTCCGGTGTCTCCGGGTTCATCATTCCCGACCTCCCGTACGAGGAAAGCGCTGAAGTGCGCGCGGCGTTCGACCGGGTCGGCGTCGCGCTGGTGCAGATGGTCACGCCCGTCACGCCGCCAGGGCGGACGAAGATGCTCTGCGAGGCGAGCCAGGGATTCGTGTACGCGGTGACGATGACCGGCACCACCGGCAAGAGTGTCGCCGTGCCCGACGACGTGCTCGCCTACATGGACCGTGTGCGCGCCGTGTCGCCGATCCCCGTCTGCGCGGGATTCGGCATCCGCGGGCCCGAGCAGGTGATGCGGATGAAGGGGCACGTGGACGGCGTCGTCGTCGGCTCGGCGCTCGTCGAGGTGCTGGAGCGCGGCGAAGACGCCGCCGCATTCCTGCGAGTCGCTCACCCGGGCCGCCGCCGGCTGATAACGACGGAGCCGCCGCATGTCATTCGCCGTCTGCGTCTTCTGCGGTTCCTCGAATGGCGCCGACCCCGCATTTGCCGACGCGGCGCGCGCGCTCGGTCGCGAGATTGCGCGCCGGGGCTGGACGCTCGTGTACGGCGGCGGCAGCGTCGGGCTGATGGGCATCCTCGCGGACGCCGCGCTTGGCGCGGGCGGGCGCGTGGTCGGCGTGATACCGCGCTTCCTGTACGAGTGGGAGGTCGGTCACGACGACCTCACGGAGCTCGAGATCGTCGAGACGCTGACCGAGCGCAAGGTGCGCATGGGCGACCTCGCCGACGCGTTCCTGAGCCTGCCGGGCGGCATCGGCACGATGGACGAGTTGTTCGAAGCCTTGAGCTGGGCGCAGCTCGGCCTCGAGACGAAGCCGAACGGGCTGCTGAACATCAACGGCTACTACGACGGGCTGATCGCGTTCCTCGACCACGCGGTGCAGGCGGGCCTCGTCAAGCCGAAGCACCGCGCGCTGCTGCTCGTGGACAGCGATCCGTCGGAGCTTCTCGATCGACTTGCTATGCAGCGGCGACCGTCGTCCTGAGGTGGTCGATCACCAGGGTCCGCATGTTCTGCAGCGGGTTCTTTTCCCAGGTGAAGCACGGGCGGCTTGCGCCGCAGCATCGACCAGCGGCGTGTCACGCAGCACCTGCTTCAGGTACTCGAGGTTGCGCGTCGATCGCTTCCATGTAGGGATTGCGACCGCCGAACAGCACCTCGAAATAGCGGTACGCGCCGCCGAACTCGCCGTCGAGCCGCGTGCGCATCGTCTCCGCGACGAACTCGGGCGTGTGCCGCAGCACGTCGAGCCCCGAGCCGTACACGAGGTTCAGGCCGCCGTCGTCCGTGCGTGAGACGGCGACGCCGCCGAGCACGAACTCGGGATACAGGCGGTCGCGACACTTCTCGAGGTAACAGCGATCCGACATCTGCGCGACCATGTCCGCGGTGCCGATCAGGTGGCCGACCTTGCGGTCGCGCGGATCGTCGAGGCGGATCTGGTCGAACTTCAGCTCGTAGCCGGTGAAGTGCACGATCTGCGTCGCCACCGGCACCCAGTCCGCCATGCCGATCGTCGGCAGGTATCGCGACAGGAAGCGCGCGCTGCGGCTCGACGTGCGTGCGCGTGAACTCGGCGCCGTTGCGGTGCTGCGTGTCGTCGGTCTGGCGGATGTAGCCCGCGTCGTGGAACAGCGCGACGACGATGCCCATCACCGCGCGATCGGCACCGAGCCGCTGGTCGGGCGCGTGCGACTTGTCGTAGCCCGCGAGCAGCCGCGCCATCGCGAGCGTGTCGTCGAGCGTGTGCTGCAGGTCGTGGTAGACCGTGTCGCAGCCGAAGTAGCCGGGAAACTGTCCGTTGAAGAGGCGCTCGAAATCGCCGAAAGCGGCCGCCGATGCGATCGGCGTGACTGCCCGGCCACGTCTGCGCGAAGAGTTCCTCGACGGCTCGACGCACGGCCGCGACCGAGCTCACCTGTACGGTGTTGGTGACGTCGTAGTCGCTGCGCCGATACCGCATCGCCGGATTCTTTTGTTCTCTTCTCGACGGCCCGCGGCCGCCCCAGTCATCCCTATGGCGGCGAGTGTATTCCTTCGCCGCTGGAACACCAGAGTAAAAAAATCCGACACTCCGTGCGGTCGGCGCCTATATGTCAAACGTCGCGAGCACCGGCGCGTGGTCCGACGGCCGTTCCAGCTTGCGCGGGGCCTTGTCGATGCGACTTTCCACGCACTTTTCAGCGAGTTTCGTGCTCGCGAGGATCAGGTCGATTCTGAGACCTGCGTTGCGCCGGAAAGCCATCATCCGGTAATCCCACCACGAAAAGCTCTTGTCCGGCTGCTCGAAGCGGCGGAAGCAGTCCTCGAGCCCGAGGCTCAGCAGCGCCTTCAGCGCCGCGCGCTCCGGCTCGCTGACGTGCACCGATCCCTCCCAGGCCTTGGGGTCGTGCACGTCGCGGTCCTCGGGCGCCACGTTGTAGTCGCCGAGCACGACGAGCTGCGGGTGACGCTCGAGCTCGGCGGCAACGTACTTCGCTGCAGCGCCTCGAACCAGCGCAGCTTGTACTCGAACTTGTCCGAGCCGACGGACTGGCCGTTCGGCACGTACACGTCGATCACGCGACACGCCGCCGACCGTCGCCGCGAGCACGCGCTTCTGCTCGTCCTCGAAGCCCGGGATGCCCGCGACGACGTCCGCCGAGCGGCTGCTTCGCGAGGATCGCGACGCCGTTGTAGGTCCGCTGCCCGCTGAAGGCGACGTGCAGGCCGAGCGCCTCGATCTCCTCGCGCGGGAAGTCGGTGTCCGGCAGCTTCGTCTCCTGCAGCGCGATCACGTCCACGGGATTCGCCGCGAGCCAGTCCTTCAGGTGCGGCAGCCGCACGCGCAGCGAGTTGACGTTCCAGGTGGCGATCAGCATGGGTCAGGCCGCGAGTCCCATCTGCCGCAGCAGCGGCTCGATCTCGGGCTTGCGGCCGCGGAACTCGACGAACGCCTCCATCGCGTCGCGGCTGCCGCCCCGCTCGAGGATCGAGCCGCAGGAAGCGGCGCGCGGTCGCGCGATCGAACACGCCGTGCTCCTCGAACGCGCCGAACGCGTCGGCGGACAGCACCTCGGCCCACTTGTAGCTGTAGTAGCCGGCCGCGTAGCCGCCGGAGAAGATGTGCTGGAAGCTGTGCGGGAAGCGGTTGAACTCGGGCGGCCGCACGACGGCCACCTCGTCGCGGACCTCGGCCAGCGTCTCGGCGATGCGCGGCGGGCTGGCCCGGCTGGTACTCGGCGTGCAGCCGGAAGTCGAACAGCGCGAACTCGAGCTGGCGCACGGTCTGCATGCCGGCCTGGAACGTGCGGCGTGCGCCTGCAGCTTCGTCGAGCATCTCGACGCGGCAGCGGCTCGCCGGTGCTCGACGTGCGCGGAGATCAGCGGCAGCACCTCGTCGCGCCAGGCGAAGTTCTCCATGAACTGGCTCGGCAGCTCGACCGCGTCCCACGGCACGCCGTTGATGCCGGCGACGCTCGGGTAGTCGACGCGCGTCAGCATGTGGTGCAGCCCGTGGCCGAACTCGTGGAACAGCGTGAGCACGTCGTGATGGGTGAGCAGCGAAGGCTGGTCGCCCACCGGCGGCGTGAAGTTGCAGACGAGGTAGGCCACCGGCAGTGCACTGGTCGCCGGACGATCCGCATGCGGCCCACGCACTCGTCCATCCACGCGCCGCCGCGCTTCTTCGGTCGCGCGTACAGGTCGAGGAAGAAGCCGCCGCGCGGCGTGCCGTCGCGCTCGACGATGTCGAAGTAGCGCACGTCCGGGTGATAGACCTCGACGGTCTCGGGTCGGCCGACGATGCGCACGCCGTAGAGTCGCGTGACGACGGTGAACAGGCCCGCCAGCACGCGCGGCAGCGGGAAGTACGGCCGCAGCGCCTCCTCGGACACGTCGCAGCCGCTCGCGCTTCATGCGCTCCGAGTAGAACCCGACGTCCCAGGACTGCAGCGGACGTCCCGCGAACTGCTCCAGCTCGGCGAACTCGCGCTCGCGCCGCCGGGCGGCTCACGCGCGCGAGCTCGCTGCAGGAACTCGAGCACCTCGGCCGGCGTCGTGCGCCATCTTGGTCGCGAGCGAGTACTCCGCGAAGCTCGCGAAGCCCACCAGGTTCGCCGCCTCGTGCCGCAGCGCGAGGATCTCGGCCATCAGCGGCGTCGTTGTCCCACTGGCCGGCGTGCGGGCCCTGCGTCCGAGGCGCGCGTCACCCAGGCCTCGTAGAACTCGCGGCGCAGCGGCTCGCTCTCGGCGTGCGTCATCACGGCCTGGTAGTTCGGCGCATCGAGCGGCAGCAGCCAGCCGGCCTTGCCGGCGGCTTCCGCGGCCTGCGCGCGCGCGTTGCACGGTCGTCGGCGGCAGTCCGGCGAGCTCGGCTTCGTCCGACACCTCGCCGCGACCAGGCGTTGGTGGCGTCGAGCACGTTCTCGTCGAACTTCGCCTGCACGGTCGCGAGCTTCTCCATCACCTCGCCGAAGCGCTGCTTGCGGTCGGCCGGCAGCGAGACGCCGGCCAGCCGGAAGTCGCGCAGCGCGTTCTCGAGCAGCTTGCGCTGCTACGGCATCCAGTCGCTGCGCCCTCGCGCGTCCGTCACGCGCTGGTAGGCGGCGCACAGTCGCTCGTTCTGGCCGAGCTCGGTGTGATACGCGGTCAGCAGCGGCAGGCAGGCGTTGTAGGCGGCGCGCAGCTCGTCGCTGTTCATCACGCCGTTCAGGTGACCGACCGGCGACCACGCGCGCGCGAGGCGGTGATGCATGCGCTCGATCGGCGCCACGAGCGCGTCCCAGCCGTCGGCGCCGGCCTCGAGCAGCGACGGCGAGCGTCGCGGCGGTTCCGCGTCGAGCAGCTGCCGGATCGCCGGCTCGACGTGTGCGGCCTCGATCGCCGGAAAGTCCGGCAGCGGGGAATCCGTGAGCAGGGGGTTGGTCATCGCGCGCCCGGTCAGTGTGAACGAGCGGCCATTCTAGGCGCATCGCGGCTCAGCCCAAGACCCCTTGCAGCAGCCATCCGAGCGCGTAGACGGCGACGACGAACCCGACGAACGCGACGATCGCGCGCCGACGGTAGCGCCGGGCGATGTCGCCTCTCCGGAAACGCGGCAATCAGGAACAGCTGGCCGCCGTCCGGCCGGCGCGAGCACGTTCAGCGCCGGCCGCGGCGGCCGCTCGAGGTGCCGCTGCGTCTACCGTGCGCCTCGCTTCCTCGCGGGCGTGCTCCCACTCGCCGAGGCTCACGTGCCCGTCGCGGTCGCGATCGAAGCGCTCGGCCAGCGCCGCCTGGTCCTGCTTCCATTCGGCGAGCAGCGCGGCGATCTCGGCCTGGCCGGTCGCGGCTGCCCGTCGGAGGTATGCGTCGCGGAACTGGCCGAGCACGTACACCTGCTCGTGCTCGTAGATGCGCTCCTCGAAGTAGCGATACTCGGCGCGCCCGCGAGTCAGTCAGCCCGGCGCCCGGGCCCTGCGTCGGCCACGGCGTGTCGCCGTACCAGGTGGTGCGTTCGCCGTCAGGATCTCGGCGCCGCCCGGCTGCACGATGCATTCGCCGGTGCCGTCGTCGAGCAGGAACGGCTGCTCGGAGCGGCCCGAGTTGATCGTCCGCCACGATTGCCGGCGCTTGCCGCTCGGTCCGCTCTCGGTGCGTCTCCTGGATGCGGTAGCGCCACCAGACGCAGGGCCGCTGCGTCAGCGGCGCGAGGTTCTGCGTGCCGTCGAGCGGGCGGCAGCGGCCCGGCGAGCTCGACGTAGCCCTGCGCCGCCGAGCGGATGCGCGAGGTCGGCGTGTCCTCGATCATCCGCGCGATGTGCAGCCAGCGGAACGCGAACCAGCCGCCGCCCGACGACGGCGACCCCGAGCGTCAGCAGCCAGAACCAGAAATCCGACGGGTCAGCCAAACAGCTTGCCCAGGTCCACGTCGCGCTTCTGCTCCTCGGTGAACTCGAGCAGCGCGGACTGCTGGAACTCGAACATCCGCGCGACGACCAGGTCCGGGAAGGTCTGGATGCGGATGTTGTTCAGGTTCACGGCCTCGTTGTAGAGCTCGCGGCGGTCGGCGATCGTACTCCTCGAGCTCGCGTGATGCGGGTCTGCAGGTGCTTGAAGCCCTGGTCCGCCTTCAGGTCCGGGTAGTTCTCCGCCACCGCGAACAGCCGCCCGAGGCCTTCGCGCAGCTGCTGCTCGGCGGCGCCGAGCGCCGTGCACGTCGCCGCTTGCCCTGCGCCTTGAACACCGCCGCGCGGGCCTGCATCACGCGCTCGAGCGTCTCCTGCTCGTAGCGCCATGTAGCGCTTGCAGGTCTCGACGAGCTTGGGCAGCTCGTCGTGGCGCTGGGTGAGCAGCACGTCGATGTTCGACCAGGCCTTGCGCACGTTCTCGCGCAGCGCGACGAGGCCGTTGTAGATCGCGGACGACGTAGACGGCCGCCACGACGAGCAGCGCGAGGAACAGCAGCAGGTACGACGACCATTGCGGGGCTCCCTGGCGGCGAAGGGCCGCCGGCGCGCAAGATTGCAGGCTCCGGGCCCCGACCGTCTAGACTATGCGTCGCAAATTCGCAGGAAAAGCCCGCATGCCCGTCCAGCCCTACCTCGGCACTCCACCCGACGCTCGGCGAGGGCGTCTACATCGACCCGACCGCGCTCGTGATCGGCGACGTGGTGCTCGGCGACCAGACGTCTCGATCTGGCCGATGGCGGTGGTGCGCGGCGACGTGAACCAGATCCGCATCGGCGCGCGCAGCAACGTGCAGGACGGCAGCGTGCTGCACGTGTCGCGGCCCTATCCCGGGCAACGACGCCGGCTGGCCGCTGCTGATCGGCGAGGACGTCGTCATCGGCCACAAGGTCGTGGTGCACGGCTGCACGATCGGCAACCGCGTGCTGGTCGGGATCGGCGCGATCGTGCTCGACGGCGTGGTGGTGGAGGACGACGTGATGATCGGCGCCGGCAGCGGTCGTGACGCCCGGCAAGCGGCTCGAGTCGGGCGGGCTCTACGTCGGCAACCCGGCGCGCCGCGCGCGCGAGCTGACCGACGTCGAGATCGCCCGCATCCCGATCATGGCCGGCTGGTACGTCGACCTCAAGAAGGACTACGAGCGCCCGTAGCCGCTCGCGTGCGCAGCGCCTCGAGCACCGGCGCCGTGTCGGGCCGCACGCCGCGCCAGAGCTCGAACGCCTCGGCGGCCTGCTCGACCAGCATGCCCCAGCCCTGCTCGGCGCGGCGCCGCGCCGAGGCGCTTCGCCCAGGCGACGAACGCGCGTGTCGCCCGACGCCGTAGGCCATGTCGTAGCAGGTCGTCGTCGAGTCCACGACGCCGATCGGGATCAGCGGCACCTCGCCGCGCAGGCTCGCCGACGTGGCGTTCACGACCAGGTCGAAGCGCTGGTTCTCGAGCGTCCGCGAATTCGCAGCCGCGGATCGGCGCCGACTCGGCGAACTCCCGCGCGAGCTGCTCCGCGCGCTCCGTCGAGCGGTTCGCGACCACGCAGCAGTCGCGGCTGCAGGGACGAGCAGCGGCTCGATCGCGCCGCGCGCCGCGCCGCCGGCGCCGAGCAGCAGGATGCGCGGCGCGGTCCAGCCGGACCTTCAGGTTGCGCGTCGAGGTCGGCGAGCAGGCCGGCGCCGTCGGTGTTGTCGCCGACCAGGCGCTCGTCGCGGCGCACGATGGTGTTGACCGCGTCGGCGCACCTGCGCGCGCGGCGTGAGCTCGTTGACGAGGTCTGCCGCCGCCCGCTTGTGCGGCAGCGTGACGTTGACGCCGCGTGCCGCCGCCGCTGAAGAACTCGAGCACGTCGCTGCGGAACCGCTCGGGCGGCGACTCGTACAGCCGGTAGGCCATGTCCTGCCCGGTCTGCCGCGCGAACATCCCGTGGATGAACGGCGACCAGCTGTGGTGGACCGGGTAGCCGAAGCAGGCGTAGCGGGATCGGCGTCAGTGCATCGGCCAGCCATCTCAGCCAGCGGCGCGCGCTGGCGAAATACGTCAGGATCCCGTCCGCGCCGGCGCGCTTGATCGAGATCAGCGACTCGAGGACCACGGCCCGCTCGTCGAGCCAGCCGTTCCGCGCCGCGGCCATCAGCATCGCGTACTCGCCGCTCACCTGGTAGACGAACGTCGGCGCGCCGAAGCGGTCCTTCACGCGGCGCACGATGTCGAGGTAGGGCATCCCCGGCTTGATCATCACCATGTCGGCGCCCTCGTCGAGGTCGAGCTGCACTTCGCGCAGCGCCTCGTCGGTGTTCGCCGGGTCCATCTGGTAGTTGTACTTGTTGCCCTTGCCGAGGTTGCCGGCCGAGCCCACCGCGTCGCGGAACGGGCCGTAGAAGCTCGAGGCGTACTT
Source organism: uncultured Gammaproteobacteria bacterium (assembly GCA_963776815.1). GTDB lineage: Bacteria > Pseudomonadota > Gammaproteobacteria > Steroidobacterales > Steroidobacteraceae > RPQJ01. Next base: position 124,612 of record CAVZNZ010000012.1, on the reverse strand, counting down.
GGCCGAGTAGGCGAGGATCCGGGTGTGGATGTGGCCGCCCGCCTCGAGCGCGTCGCGGACGGCGCCGATGCGGCCGTCCATCATGTCCGAGGGCGCGACGACGTCGGCGCCGGCCTCGGCGTGCGAGACGCGCCTGCTTCACCAGCGCCTCGACCGTGACGTCGTTCATCACGTAGCCGGTCTCGTCGATGATGCCGTCCTGGCCGTGCGTGGTGAACGGATCGAGCGCGACGTCGGTGATCACGCCGAGCTCCGGCAGCGCCTTCTTGAGCGCGCGCACGGCGCGCTGGGCGAGGCCTTCGGGGTTCCAGGCCTCGCGGCCGTCGAGCGACTTCGCCTCGGGGGCCGTCACCGGGAACAGCGCGATCGCCGGCACGCCGAGCTTCGCGACGGCCTCGGCTTCGCGCACCAGCTCGTCGATCGGTCACGCGCTCGACGCCCGGCATCGACGGCACGGCCACGCGCTGCTTCGAGCCCTCCATGACGAACACCGGGTAGATGAAGTCGGCGGGCGTGAGCGTCGTCTCGCGCATCAGGCGGCGCGAGAAGTCGTCGCGGCGCATGCGGCGCATGCGCACTCGCGGGTACTGGGAGGGGCTGGTGGTGGCGTCATGCTGGACTCCAGGCGGCACGGGGCGCGGTTTGCGCCGGCGCAGCGCGCGCGGGCTATGTTGCCGGACGAACCCAACCCGGGCGGAGTGGTCGAACCACGTCCGCCGATCCGAAATAAAGCCGCTTTTGCCCGGTCTTTATACATGAACGCGCCGTTCGCCGGAAAGGACGGGGAATCCGCATTTGCGCGGCTCTGCGACGAGCTGCGGCCGGACCTGTACCGGTTCGCCTTCTGGCTGGCGCGCGACCGGGAGGTGGCGGAGGACGTGGTGCAGGAAGCCTTGCTCAGGGCCTGGCGCTCGCGGGAGAGCCTGGCGGAGACGGCGGCGCCAAGCCGTGGCTGCTCGACGATCGTGCGCCGGGAGCACGCGCGGCTCTACGAGCGCAAGCGCTTCGAGACCGTGCCGGTGGACGAACTGGTGGGCAGCGAGTCGCCGGAGCTGGCCGTCGCCGAGGAGCAGGAAACGATGGACGTGCGGCGCGCGATCCTCGCGCTGGAGGACGACTACCGGGAGCCGCTGGTGCTGCAGGTGCTGATGGGCTCTCGACGCAGCGAGATCGCCGACCAGCTCGGCCTGACGCAGGCCGCCGTGCTGACGCGCCTGTTCCGCGCCCGGCACAAGCTGCGCCGGCAGCTCGGGCTCGCCGCGCGACGGGGAGGCGGAATAGCCATGGACTGCCTGGAATTCCGACGGGCCGCGGGCGCCGATCCGCAGCATCTTGAGCGCCGAGGCCGCGTGCGCACGCCGGGGCACTGCCCGCGTTGCGCCGAGTTACCTGCGCCAGACGCTGGCGCTGGACGAGCAGCATCCTGGCCGCGCTGCGAGTGCCGGTGCCGGCGCGCGGTGCGGCGGCGCGTGGCGCCGCACGTGCTGGCGATTCCGGCGGCTCGATCGCCGTCGCTGGATGGCGCTCGCGGCCAGCATCGTCGCGGCGGCGTGCTGGTCGGGCTCGCTGCTCTGGGTCGGCGGCCCGCGCAACTCGCTGGCCGCAGGACATCGTGAAGCACATGGACCACGAGCCGAGGCGCTGGTCGTCACGGCGTCCGCGCCGGAGCACGCGGTCCATCGGTCAGGGTGCTCGAGCGCGGCGGCATCCGCCTGCGCCCGGAGGTCGGCATGGTCTCCTACGCGAACAGACTGCCGGTTCCGCGGCCGCGAAGGTGCCGCACCTCGTCGTGCAGACGGACGGCGGTCCGGTGACGGTGATGGTGCTGCGCAATGAGCAGGCCGCCGGCGCCCGGTCGACTTCGCCGAGCAGGGCTTTTCGGGCACGATCGTGCCGGCCGGCCCGGGCAGCATCGCGGTGATCGGCCCGACCGATGCCGACCTGGCGCAGTCGCCGCCGCGTTGCGGCGGCGGTGGTCTGGTAGGACATTCGAGCGCATTCTTTCGCGGCCGTCGAAATGGATGCCATGGATCCCTATGAAGAAGCATCCACTCGCTCCCGATTCGCGCCCGCTGCGCGTGGTCCTACGCGGGCATGAGCGAGGCCTACTTCCGCTACCACGACGAGGAGTGGGGCGTGCCGGTCCACGACGACCGCAGGCAGTTCGAGTTCCTGATCCTCGAGGGCGCGCAGGCCGGCCTGAGCTGGTCCACGATCCTCAACAAGCGCGAGGGCTATCGCGAGGCGTTTGCCGACTTCGACGTCGAGAACGTCGCGCGCTTCGACAGGCGCAAGGTCGAGCGGCTGATGCAGTTCCCCGGCATCGTTCGCAACCGGCTCAAGATCGAGTCGGCGATCGGCAATGCGAAGGCGGTGCTGAAGCTGCAGGACGAGCTCGGCTGCTGTCGATCGCACCTGTGGTCGTTCGTCGGCGGCAAGCCGATCGTCAACAGCTGGACCGAGATGAAGCAGGTGCCGGCGACCAGCGCCGAGTCCGACGCGCTCAGCAAGGACCTGAAGAAGCGCGGCTTCAAGTTCGTGGGCTCGACGATCATCTACGCGCACATGCAGGCGACCGGGATGGTCAACGACCACCGGTCGCGTGCTTCCGGCGCGCGGAGTGCGTGAAGCTGGCATCGAGCGGATAGGCGCACTGACGATCAGCGCGCGATCGGCACGCGGCCTGCTGAAGGGCATCGACACGTCCGTGACCAGGGTCAACCGCGATGCGGGCCTGACGGGCCTGCGATCCGTGACCGGACGACTCCGTGCGTAGTCTGCCGTCTGCTCGCGCCGCACAGCGGCGATTCATTTCGCGGTTCCGGCATCGATTTGCCCATCTTCGCTTCGTCACCTACTCGAGTCCACGCTGGCCTTCAAGGCACGCGGCTTCAGCAGTGTGCATCGTTCGTTGACGTAGCGCTTCGCGTCATCGGAGCGCCTGCCTTCGAACTAGTGCGTTGAGTCAATCGTCACGGAACAGTCCGGCGCAGTCGCGGCCCCACGGACGATGACAAAAGGCATGCAATGTCATACGCTAAGGGTGACAGTCCGTTTCGCTGGAGTGCGGCGAAGAACGAGCGACTCAAGATCGAAAGGCGTATTACGTTCGAGAAGATCGTCGAGGCCATTGAAGGTGGTGGCCTGCTCGGCGTGCTGGAGCACCCGAATACGATTCGGTACCCCCATCAGCGGGTCTTCGTTGTCGAGTTCGAAGGATATGCGTACCTGGTTCCTTTCATTGAAGCGCCTGGATGCTGCTTTCTGAAGACCATCATCCCGAGCCGAAAAGCGACGCGGGAATATCTGCACAAGGGCGAGCCCGATGACCAAGCGAAAGTTGACCGAAGATGAGCAACTCCTGCAGGCCTACGAAGCGGGCGAGTTTAGGCCCGTACCGCTTACCAAGGCAGAGATCAGGAAATGGCAGGAGGTCGCGACGAGCAACTCTCGCCAAGGACCAGCGCGTCAACGTTCGAATGTCATCGGCGCTGCTGTCTGGCTTGAAAGCGCGCGCCGCCGATGAAGGCCTGCCGTACCAGACGTTGATTGCGAGCGTTCTCCACAAATTCGTGACCGGACGCCTCGTCGAGCAGCACGATGTCTCGAGGGCCAAGCGAGCAAAGGATCTGCCTCATCCGGCGCGACTCCAGATCCGAGAGGAAGTCGGTCCGGGCGGGCCAGAGGACGGTAGAGGCCGGGCTACTCCGGCACGATCCACTCGACGCGCGTGCCGCCGAGCCCCTCGGGCGACAGCAGCTGGTGCAGCTGCGGCAGCAGTTCCTGCAGCCGCTCGTCCAGCTGCCACGGCGGATTGACGATCACGAGCCCCGCGCCGCCCATGCCGACCTGCGCATCGTCGGGCAGGACGCGCAGCGTCACGTCGAGCACCCTGCGGATCCCGGAGCGCTCGAGGTTGCGGTGGAAGCGCACCGGGCCGGCGCGATCGGTGAGCGGATACCAGACGCAGTACGTGCCGGTCGGCCAGCGCTCGTGCGCGACCTCGAGGCCCGCGAGCACGTTGTCGAACTCGAGGTCCGACTCGTAGGGCGGGTCGATCAGCACGAGGCCGCGGTTCTCGCGCGGCGGCAGGTGCGCCTTGAGCGCCGCGTAACCGTCGCCGTCGATGCACGGAGACCAGTCGCTGCCGGCCGAGCGCGGCCGCGCAGCGCGTCGGCTTCCTTCGGCAGCTTTTCGATCAGCACCATGCCGGTCGTTCGGGCGCCGCATCCGCGCGACGATGAGCGGCGAGCCGGGATACGCGGTGATCGCGCTGTGGCCCTTGCCCGCCGACTCGCGCACCAGCTGCACGTAGGCGGCGACCTCGGGCGGCAGCGACGCGGCGGGCAGGTCGAGCAGGCGGCCGATGCCGGCCTTGTACTCGCCGCTGCGCTGGGCCTGCGACTCGCTCAGGTCGTAGAGCCCGCGGCCGGCGTGCGTGTCGAGGTAAAAGAACGGCGCGGACTTCTTCTTCAGGTGCTCGACGAGCATCATCAGCACGACGTGCTTCAGCACGTCCGCGAAGTTGCCGGCGTGGAAGGCGTGGCGGTAGTTCATGACACAGAGGGTACTGCAACGGATGCGAACACATGAAATGCGTGCGATGGTCCGGGCTGGGGGCGTTCGTGCTCGGCGTTGCGCTGCGCTCGCGGCCTGCGCGTCCGGATGCGCCGCCACGCGGCTCCACGCCGTGCAGAGGCCAGCCATGACTACCCGCTGGAAGCTCACGTGACGACGCCGCGCTGGCCGATGCCGCGAAGCGCACGGGCCTGAGCCGCGACCGATCTCAAGGTGCTGAGCGCCGAGGCCGTGACCTGGTCCGACGGATCGCTGGGCTGCCCGGAGCCGGGGATGATGTACACGCAGGCGCTGGTGCCTGGCTATCGCGTCCGCATCCAGGCGGGCGGGACAGGAGCTCGACTATCACGCCGAGCCGCGACGGGGCGCCGGTGCTGTGCCCGGCGGGGCGGGCCGTGCCGCCGTCCGCGGCGGACGAGCGCATCTGAACTCGGTCCGCGGCGCGGAAAAGAAAACGCCCCGGGGATTGCTCCCCGGGGCGTCGGTCACTGAGCGACTGAAGTGCTGCGTCTAGCCCTTACGGGTCGACGCGCACGATCGTCGGGTTCGGCATGCCCGCGGCGCCGCCGTAGGCGACCGAGCCGAGGTACTTCGTACCCGCCGCCAGGCCGCTGAAGGTCAGGTTGATCGCGCCGGTGCCGCCGATCGTGGCAGTTCGCCGGCGCGGTCACCGTCATGTTGCCCGCGGCGCCGGCCGAGAGTCCAGGTGTGCAGCTTGAACGGCGTCGAGCCGACCACGCCCCAGCCCTGCACGACGACCGTGTAGGTGCCGGCCGCCGGGATTCGAGCAGGTTGACCTCCTCGGCCGACGTGCCCGAGCCGCTGCTGCCGACCAGCGTCGCGCCCTGGAAGACGCACAGGTCGAGGTCGCATGCCCGGCGTTGACGTCCGCGTCGAACAGCGAGAACCGCGCGTAGGTCGTGCCGGCCGGGACGTGACCGGGATCAGCTGCGCGTTGGCGCCGGTCAGCGAACAGGTGCTGTCCGTCGGATCGTCCGCCACCGTGCCGGCGTGATCGCCGCCGGGACCAGGCCGCGAGCCGTAGCCGTGAACGGCCCGGTGTAGCCGAACGTCACGTTGTACGAACCAGCTGACCTGACGCCGGCGCCGCCAGCGCCACCGGCCGCACGACGATCGGGCTGCGCACGTTGTGGCCGTGCCGCCCGTCCAGGTCAGCTGGCCGCCCGTGTAGGTATTCAGCGCAGCAGTGCGTGCGCGTGAACGTCACCGTGAACGACTTCGTCTCGCCCTGGGTCGAGCGTCAGCGACGGCGGGCGACACGTCAGCGGTGAAGCCGGCCATGCCGGTGACGCGACGCGTTGTACGTCGCGGCCTGCCAGCCGACGTTCGTCACCTTGCGCTTGACGGTCTGCGACGCCCGCCAGGTCGCCGATCGCGATCGACGGCGAGTTGAGGTCGCTCGGGTCCGTCGAGTAGCCGCATCGCACAGCGCGTTGCAGGTCGCCGTCGAGGCCTGCGGTCGTGCCGCAGATGAACGCCAGCCAGTCGTTCCAGCCCGAGTCGTACACCAGGCCCGGATCGGCTGCGCTGTTCGGCTTCACGTGGCCGGCGCCCTGGCGGAAGATCACCAGCGGATTGGTGTTGCGCGTCCGTCGAGCACGTCGTAGCCGGTCGTCATCAGCGCCGACTTGATCGCCATCGGCGACCAGTCCGGGTGCAGCTCCTTGAACAGCGCCGCGAGGCCGGCCACGTGCGGGCTCGACATCGACGTGCCGCTGTACAGGTCGAACAGCTCGCCGCCGTTGCCCGGAGGCGCCACGGCCGCGAGGATGTCCTGGCCCGGCGCGATCAGGTCGGGCTTCAGCAGGTCGCCGCCGCCCGCGCGCAGCGGGCCGCGCGAGGAGAAGGACGCCGTGAACGGTGCGGGCACGGTCGTAGACGATCGTCGCCTGGTTGATCGGTCGCCGTCGCGCCCGCCGTCGCCGCATACGCCTTGACCGCGGCGCGGTCCGTGTTCTGCAGGTGCACCGTCGGCACGAAGTGGAAGTCGGCGTTGAGCGAGTTGGCGCTGGTGTTCACCAGCACCATGCCGACGCCGCCGGCTTCCTGCACCGCCAGGCTCTTGTTGACGCGCGCGGTGACGCCGCGATCGCAGACGCACGATCTTGCCGGCGACCTTGGCCGGGTCGAGCACGGGTGCCGCCGTCCGCCGTCGAGTAGCACAGCGCGACCTGCGGTCGGATCCGCGCCGGGCAGGCCGGCGGCCGTCGAGTCGATGAGCGGCGCCGGACCGACCGCCGTCGCGACCGAAGCGCCGTTGTACGTGACGCCATTGCCGAGGGTGACCGAGCCGTCGCCGTTGCGGTTGTGCGTGCCGGCGGCGACCGTCGTGAGCCACGGGCCCGGGTGCGCCACCGTGCTGGTCGTCGGGCCGCTGTTGCCCGCCGAGGCCGCGACGAACACGCCCGCGTCGGCGGCATACAGGAACGCGATCTCGACCGGGTCGCGGAAGTTCGTCGTGCGAGCCGCTGATCGAGAAGTTGATCACGTCGACGCCGTCGGCCACGGCCTGGTCGATGGCCGCGACGCTGTCGGAGTTGAAGCACCGCCGCCGGCGCCGGTCTCCCAGCACACCTTGTAGGCCGCGATGCGCGCGCGCGGCGCGATGCCGCTGATCGTGCCGAACACGCGACGCCGGGCCCGTGGCCGGCACGTTGTCGTTGCCACCCGCGGTGCGTGGCGGTGTGCGTGCCGTGGCCGCCGAAGTCGCGCGGCGAGTTGAATTCCCACGGCAGCTGGGCGTCGATGCCGGCGTTGCCGCCCCAGCCGGCGTTGTAGTACCGGGCGCCGATCAGCTTCTGGTTGCAGTTGCGAGGCGTTGAATGCCTCGCCCGGGCACGCACGTGCCGTTCCAGCCCGGGATCTGCTGGTAGCCGAGCTTGCCGTCCTTGGTTGCGTTGCCGTTGGTGCCGGTGCGGTCCGAGAAGCTCGGGTTCTCGGGCCAGATGCCGCCGTCGACGATGCCGATGATGACGTCTTCGCCCTTGGTCTGCCGCCAGCTGCGCCCAGAAGCCGCCCGGCGCGGTCAGGCCGAGGAAAGCCGGCGTCGACGAAGTGTCGAGCGCTGCGCGCCTCGTCCTTCGTCGACCGCGAGCACGCCCTTGGTCGGCGCCAGCTTCTGCGCCTGCGCGGCGGTCAGTTCGGCCGCGAACCCGTTGAACACGTAGCCGTAGCTGTAGAGCTTCTTGCCGCCGCCGACGCTGGCGAGCACCGCGTCCTGCCGCGACTCGAGGAAGCTCCGGTAATTGACGACCGCCGGGCTGTACGGGTCGATCTTCTGGCCCTTGCGCGGCCTGGTCGCCGAAGCCCTTGATGCCGCCGTCGTAGGCGACGACCGGCCGCTCGGCGAGCCGCACGATGTAGACGTTGTTCGTGAACTTGTCGCTTCGCCGCGGCCTTGGCGCGGCGCGGCGATGACGACGTCGCCGGAACCGACAATGCCGCAGCGGCCGTATGACGGCCGTCGACAGCATCGTCAGTAGTGGCTTATTGCGCATGTCTCCTCCTGCAGAGCACGGTGGCATCTTGAACGCTGGCAGGCTGGAGTCGCTCGTCGTCCGCCGCTGGAGAGCCCATGCGACGTCCGGTCGAACTATCACTGAAAAAATCACCCCCCGTGCCACGGATGTGACGCAGATTGGCGATTCCCTTCAGGCAGCCCAGCCCTCTTGTTCTGTATTGATCAAGAGCTGTGGCTTTGCGGCCCCGCCTCGCAGCGGGTGTGCCCTTCGACGCTTGCCGTGGGCCGGAACCTACGCAGGTTCATGCGGCGAAAACAAGGTGTACACGAGCTGTGCCGCAGTGCGGCACGACATAAAGGCGAGTGGACCGGCCCCGCATCCCTGCAGTGCGATGGCTGACCCTGCATCGCCCGACCCCGGGCGCGGTGCCGCCGGGCGGTTCGCTCAGCCGCTACCCCGCGCAATTCCCCCAGCCAATCCCGCGGCCGCAGGAAATCCCTGTACAGCCGCGCCTCCGGCGTCCCGGGCTCAGGCCGGTAGTCGTACTCCCAGCGCACCAGCGGCGGCAGCGACATCAGGATCGACTCGATGCGTCCGCCGGTCTGCAGGCCGAAGATCGTGCCGCGGTCGTAGACGAGGTTGAATTCAACATAACGGCCCCGGCGATAGAGCTGGAAGTTCCGCTCGCGCTCGCCGTACGGCGTGTCCTTGCGCTTCTGCGACGATCGGCAGGTACGCGGGCACGTAGTGAGTCGCCCACGCTGCGCATGAACGCGAACGTCTTCTCGAAGCCCCACTCGTTGAGGTCGTCGAAGAACAGCCCGCCCGCGCCGCGCGTCTCGTTGCGGTGCTTCAGGAAGAAGTACCGGTCGCACCAGTCCTTGTACTTCGCGTACACGTCCGGCCCGAACGGATCGCACGCGGCCTTGGCCGCGCGATGCCAGTGCAGCACGTCCTCCTCGAACGGGTAGTAGGGCGTGAGGTCGAAGCCGCCGCCGAACCACCACGCCGCGGGCTCGCCGTCCTTGATCGCGACGAAGTAGCGCACGTTGGCGTGCGACGTCGGCACGTAGGGATTGCGCGGGTGGATCACCAGCGACACGCCCGTCGCCTCGAAGCTCGCGCCTGCGAGTTCCGGCCGCTGCGCCGTCGCGGAGGCGGGCAGCTTGCCGCCCATCACGTGCGAGAAGTTGATGCCGGCCTGCTCGAACACCGCGCCTTCGCGCAGCACGCGACTCTCGCCGCCGCCGCCTTCCGGGCGCTGCCAGGAGTCGCGGCGGAACTGTCGCGCCGCCGTCGGCCTGCTCGAGCGCGCTCGTGATCGAGTCGTGGAGCGAGCGGAGGTAGGTGATGACTGCAGTCCGGTCGATGGCGCTGCGTTGAGTTCATGGTGATGGATTGCGGAGGGTTACAGTAACCGGCGGCGAAGCATAGCGACAATTTCGCAGTCGTACCCAGCCGAAATGCAGATGGCCGACCGACTCGTGGACTGCGAGCAGGCTCCAGGTCAGGCACTCCTGGAGTCGCCCGCATGCCAGCGCGACTCTCCGATCATGGAGCGCTGGAGATTCATTCTTGCTACAGCAACGAAGGCTCGGAGCCGCCCCACGTGCACGCTCGATTCGGGCGGACGGTGACGGCCGAAGCTTGTGGCTCGACTCCGCGTCGCTCATGGCAGGCTCAAGCGTCGATCAAGTCCGCTGAGACTCGCGACATCGAGAGTGTTTGTCGCGGCAGAATCGGACGCTGCATCGTTCGGAGGCACCTGGAATCGAGCACTTCGGCCGTTGAAGCCGTGCCGCGTCGCCACTTCGAGTGCGGTGCTCTGATGACGGAAGTCATCGTCACGCTGGACGATGAGTCGCACGCTTCTCGAGCTCCCTTGGCCTGGTTTCCGCGCTTGCTCGCAGTCGACACGTGAGCAACGGGCGGATTGCGGCTGGTCGGGTGCGGGGAGGCATTCGCTGGGACGGCTGGATGACCGAGCGCTCGGGTCTCGAATCGAGGTGAAGCTCGGTGAAACAGGATTGCCCGATGCGGACGCTCCTGCGGGCGCTCCGCTGAAGGCAGCGCGAAGGTCACGACTTCTTCTTCGCAGGCGCCTTTCGATTCTTCGCAGCGGCCTTCTTCTTCGGCGCAGCTTTCTTCTTCGCCGGCTTCTCCGCACCCGCCTCGGCCGCGGCAGCACCCGCGCCAGCGGTCTTCGCCGGCGCAGTCTTCCTGCCCCACCTCCCCTTCCGCTCCGGCGCCGCGGCGATCATCGCCTGGCACTCCTCGAGCGTCAGCGACTTCGGATCGCGATCCTTCGGGATCTTGCCGTTCTTCTTGCCGTCGGTGATGTACGGGCCGTAGCGGCCGTTCAGCACCTGGATGCCGGCCTCGGGGAACTCGCGGATCGTGCGCGCCGCCTCGATCTGCTCTTCTCGCGGATCAGCTGCCGGGCGCGCTCCTCGGTGATCGTGTACGGGTCGTCTTCCTTCTTGAGCGACACGTACTTCTTCGCGCCGTACTGCGCGTAAGGCCCGAAGCGGCCGACCGCCATCTTGATCGGCTAGCCGTCGTCCCAGCGCCCAAGCGTGCGCGGCAGCTTGAAGAGCTCGAGCGCGTCGGCGAGCGTCAGGTCGTCCATGTGCTGGCCGGGACGCAGGCTCGCGAACTTCGGCTTCTCCACGTCGTCGCGCGTGCCGATCTGGGCGAACGCGCCGTACTTGCCGTAGCGCACGCTCACCGGCCGGCCCGACACCGGGTCGATGCCGATGTCGCGCGCCATCGCGACGTCCGAGCGCGTGACGTTCGCTTCGACGTCGTCGATCTGCTTCTTCAGCCCGGCCCAGAAGCGGTCGAGCACCGGGACCCAGTCCTCCTCGCCGCGCGAGATGCTGTCGAGCTCGTCTTCCATGCCGGCCGTGAAGCCGAAGTCGACGTAGCGCTCGAAGTTCCCGGTCAGGAACCGATTGACGATCTTGCCGAGGTCGGTCGGCACGAAGCGCTTGTTCACCAGCTCGCAGTACTTCTTGTACAGCAGCGTCTGGATGATGCTCGCGTAGGTCGAGGGGCGGCCGATGCCGTACTCCTCGAGCGCCTTGACGAGGCTCGCCTCGGAGAAGCGCGGCGGCGGCTCGGTGAAATGCTGCTCGGGCTTGATCGCGAGCAGCTTCACGCGGTCGCCGTCCTCGAGCGCCGGCAGGCGACGATCGTCCTCGTCGTCGAGCGTCACGTCGTCGAAGCTCTCGCGATACACGGCGAGGAAGCCGGGCGACACCAGCGTCGAGCCGTTCGCGCGCAACGTGTTGCCCTTGCCCGCGGCGAGGTCGACGGCCACGGTGTCGAACACCGCCGCCTCCATCTGGCTCGCCACGGCGCGGCGCCAGATCAGCGTGTAGAGCTTGTGCTGGTCCGGGTCGAGCTTGCCCGCGAGCTGCTCGGGCGTGCGCGCGGCGGACGTCGGGCGGATCGCCTCGTGCGCTTCCTGCGCGTTCTTCGACTTGGTGCGGTACACGCGCGGCGAATCCGGCAGCGCCTCGGCGCCGTACAGGCGGCCGATCGTGCTGCGGATCTCGCGCGACCGCGTCGATGCCGAGGTTCACCGAGTCGGTACGCATGTAGGTGATCAGGCCGACCGGGCCTTCGCCGAAATCGACGCCCTCGTAGAGCCGCTGCGCGGTGCGCATCGTGCGCTGCGCGCCGAAGCCGAGCTTGCGCGAGGCCTCCTGCTGCAGCGTCGAGGTCGTGAACGGCGGCGACGGATTGCGCTTGCGCTGCTTCTTGTCGACCGCGGCGACGGTGAGCTCGCCGCCAGCCGACTGCTCGAGCGCGCGACGCACCTGCTCGGCGCGCTCGGCATTGGTGATCGTGAACTGCTCGACCTTCTCGCCGCCGAACTCGGTGAGCCGCGCGTCGAACGCCTGCCCGCCCTTCTCGGCGTCGGCGTCCACGGTCCAGTACTCGCGCGGCTTGAACGCGGCGATCTCTTCCTCGCGCTCGCAGATCATGCGCAGCGCCGGGCTCTGCACGCGGCCCGCGGAGGCACCGGACAGGCCGGCCTTCTTCCACAGCAGCGGCGAGAGGTTGAAGCCCACCAGGTAGTCGAGCGCGCGGCGCGCGAGGTACGCCTTCACCAGCTCCTCGGCGATCTCGCGCGGGTGGTCGATCGCCTCCTGCACGGCGTTCTGCGTGATCTCGTAGAACACGCTGCGGTGCACGGCCTTGCCGTCGAGCGCGCCCGCGTCCTTCAGCAGCTCGTAGAGGTGCCAGGAGATCGCCTCTCCCTCGCGATCGGGGTCGGTCGAGAGATAGAGCGCGTCGGCCTTCTTCACGGCGCGCGCGATCGCGTCGACGTGCTTCTTGTTCTTGTCGATCAGCTCCCAGCGCATCGCGAAGCGGCGCGTGGGATCGACGGCCCCTTCCTTGGGCACGAGGTCGCGCACGTGGCCATAGGACGCCATCACCTCGAAGTCCTTGCCCAGGTACTTCTTGATGGTCTTCGCCTTGGCCGGCGACTCTACGATGACGAGATTCCTGCTCATGTCTTTCGGTGCAGTTCCTGTACCCCAGAAACGATCATGCCGCGGGGGGCCGCGGCATCCGTTTCGGACCTCGGCTGGGCGGTCTCAGTGGACCGCCCCGGAGTGCTCCTCGAACACCAGGTCCTCCATGCGCGAGAACGCGGTTTCCTGCCCGGGCTGGCTGAACAGCACCATCAGCACGACCCACTTCAGCTTCTCGATGTCGATCTCGTCGCCCTCGAGCGCCATCAGCCGGTCGATCACCAGCTCGCGCTGCGTCGGCGAGAGGATGCCGACCTTCTCGAGGTGCACGAGGAAGCCGCGGCAGTCCGTGTCGAGCCGCGCCTGCTCCAGCGCGTCGAACACGCGGATTGCGCGCGCGGTGGGCGTGGGCCCGGACCGCGACGGGTCCGCCGCCAGCTCCTCGAGCCAGCACAGCGCTCGTTCCACCTCTCCGGACGGGAATCCGGCGTGCTCGAGTTCCTGCTTCAGCGTCTCCCGATCGGGCTCGTCACCCTCGTCCAGCTCGCCGTCGAAATAGTTCTCGAAGAGGTAGATGAGGATGTCGAGGACGCCTTCCTTCATTCCTTACTTCCCCGGCAGTCGCCGGCAGAACAGTCCGCCGGGCTGCTGTGCGACCCGTCCGTCGAGCTCGAGGATGAGCAGCATGGACGCGATCGCCTCGGCCGCGAATCCCGTTCGCGCGACGAGAGTGTCGATGCCGGCCGGCGCGAAGCCGAGCGCATCTAACAGGATTTCGTAATCCTTGTCCAACGCGGGGCCGGAAACTTCTTGTGCGTCAGTCGCTTCGGGCCGCGCCGCCAGCCTCGAGCCCGCGAGCAGCGCGCCGAGCTCCGTGAATATGTCGTCAGCGCTCTCGACGAGCTTCGCGCCCTGGCGGATCAGGCGGTGACAGCCGCGCGCCATCGGGCTGTGGATCGAGCCCGGGATCGCGAACACCTCGCGTCCCTGGTCGCCGGCGAGCCGCGCGGTGATCAGCGAGCCGCTCTGCAGCGCGGCCTCGACCACGAGCGTGCCGACCGACAGCCCGCTGATGAGGCGATTGCGGCGCGGGAAGTTGTGCTTCAGCGGCGCGTTGCCGGTCGGCAGGTCGGACACCAGCGCGCCGTTTGCGGCGACTTCGCGCGCGAGCTCGGCGTGCTCGCGCGGGTAGATGCGGTCGAGCCCGCAGCCGAGCACCGCGATGGTGCTGCCCCGCCCCGCGAGCGCGCCGCGATGCGCCGCGGCGTCGATGCCGAGCGCGAGCCCGCTGGTGATCGCGAGGCCCGCGGCGGCCAGGTGGCGGGCGAACTGCTTGGCCGTGTCGCGGCCGATTGCCGTCGGGTTGCGGCTGCCGACGATGGCGAGCTGCGGCAGCGACAGCGCCGCGGCATCGCCTTCGACGAACAGCACGAGCGGCGCGTCCTCGATCATCGCCAGCAGCGCCGGATAGTCCGGCGAGCCCCACGTCACGAGCTGCCGCCCGGGCCTGCGAGCCAGCGCTCGTCCGCGGCGAGCGCCTCGGCTGCGGGATTGCGGAGGGCCTCGATCGCGGCCTCGCCGAGGCCGAGCTCGGCCAGCGCCGCCGCGCGATCGCGCAGCAGCGCGAGCGGGTCGAGCGACGAGCCGTCCGGCCGGCGCAGGTGCCCCGCGTGCAGCGATTGCGCCCGGGCAAGCGTCAGCCACGGCTTCGGGTCGTCCATGGAAAAGAGCCTACCGGGATCGCTCCCGGCAGGCTCTCTTCAATCGTGCGCGTTCGTGTCGTTACTGCGCGATAGTGCATCAGCGGAAGAAGTCGGCGAGCCCGGTGTCGGAGTGCCCGAAATCCGGGTGCTTGATGAAATCGCCGACGCGGATCGCCTGCGTGGACTCCACGACGATGCCGTAGCTCATCCGGTCGTGCACCTGGAACAGCATCAGCGTGCCGCTGCGCTCCTTCGGCAACTGCACCGTGTCGTAGGTCGCCGTGTACGCCATCCAGTTCTGGCCGCGGCTGAAGCGGTCGCGCACCTCCTCGCCACGGTCGAAGATCGCCAGCACGTTGCCCGGCACGAGGCCGTCGCGCTTGCCGCGGTTGATCGCCAGCGTCGAGTACTTGCCGGCGACCGTCAGGTCGCCTCCGGCGATCGCGATCACCTGGCCGTTGAGCTTCTGGTTCGCAGGGGCGCTGACGACGAAATCGTCGCCGAACACCGGCTTCGCCGGCACCAGCTTGTCGCCCTGCAGGATTTCGCGCCCGGACTCGAGCACCGACAGGTGGGTGATCTCCTCGTCGCCCCACTTGTCCGCTACCGGTGGTCGTGATGACCTCCACCGTGGCCGCATAGATTGCCGCGTAGCCGAGCAGGTCGCCGTCGTCCGGGTCGCGCAGCTCCTTGCCGACGTGCACCACCGTGAAGCGAGTGCCGGGCGCGACCTTGCCGAGGCCCTTGGCGTAGATCTCGTTCTCGGTCGAGCCGATGATGTGGCGGTTGCGCATGCCGACGACGTACGGCGCGTCCTGCACCGTCCTTGCTGTCGAGCAGGCTCGGGCGACGCGTGAACTCCATCAGCAGGTCGTAGGGGATGGCGCGGATCGCTGTGCCAGCGGCTCGGAGCGCACCTGCGGCGACAGGCGCACGGCGCCGGCCTGCTCGACCGTCACGCGCGGCTTGCCGTCCACGTAGACGAGGTTCAGCACGTCGCCCGGGTAGATCAGGTGCGGGTTCTGGATCTCCGGGTTGACGTACCAGATCTCGGGCCAGTACCAGGGGTCACGTCAGGAACACGCCGGCGATGTCCCAGAGCGTGTCGCCCTTCTTGACGACGTAACGTCTCGGGCGCGTTCGGCGCCAGCGGGACCGACATCGAGCGTGCCCGAGACCTGGGCCAGGGCCGGTTGCCGGGACGGCCGTGCCGAGCGCCAGGCCGAAGCCTGCGACGGCCAGGCCCAGGCCACGGCGCGGATCCAGGGGCGCCGGACGGCCGAAACGTTGGGTGCGAGGCGCAGGTTACGATCCATCCCTTTCTCCATCGGGTGTCGGGGTCGCGACCGTCGCCTTATAATCCGGCCGCGCCAGCGGGCCGCTGCCGACCACGTCTCAGTCGGGCAATGCCGCACGGACGGCGACGGTGGTCCGGGGCGCTCCCGCGGTCACTAACTTCAAGCGTGACTTAACTTTAGCAGCATTTTCAAACGAATGGCGAAGCTCACCATCCTCGAATTTCCCGATCCGCGGCTGCGGACTCGCGCCGCGCCGGTCGCCGCGGTGGACGACGCCATCCGGCAGCTGATCGACGACATGCTCGAAACGATGTACGCGGCGCCCGGCGTGGGGCTCGCCGCGACGCAGGTCGACGTGCACAAGCGCGTGCTCGTCGCCGACGTCACCCAGGAGCAGAACCAGCCGCTGGCGTTCGTGAATCCCGAGATCATCGAGCGCGAGGGCACGACCGAGGCCGAGGAGGGCTGCCTGTCCGTGCCCGGGCATCTTCGACAAGCTCTCCACGCGCTCGGAGCGCATCGTCGTGCGCGCGCTCGACCGCGACGGCCAGCCGTTCGAGATCGAGGCCGACGGCCTGCTCGCGGTCTGCATCCAGCACGAGATGGACCACCTGGAGGGCAAGCTGTTCGTCGACTACCTCTCCGAGCTGAAGCGCACGCGCATCCGCAAGAAGCTCGAGAAGGAGCGCCGCGAGCGCGGCAGCGCGAACGGCGGGCGCGCGAGCGCTCCAAGGTCCCCGTGATCTGACGGCGGCGCGGCCCGGCCGCGCAGCCGTGCAACGCACACGCCCCATGACCGAACCGGCTGCGCATCGTCTTCGCCGGCACGCCGGATTCGCCGTGCCGCGCGCTCGACGCGCTCCACGCCGCGGGGCACGCGATCGCGGCCGTCTACACGCAGCCGGACCGCCCCGCCGGCCGCGGGCAGACGCTCGCCTCGGGCCCGGTCAAGCGGCGCGCGCTGGAGCTCGGCCTGCCGGTCGAGCAGCCGGCCTCGCTCAAGTCGCCGGAGGCGGTCGCGACGCTCGCCGAGCTACGCGCCCGACCTGATGGTGGTCGTCGCCTACGGGCTGATCCTGCCGCAGCGCGGTGCTCGACGTGCCGCGCCTCGGCTGCTGGAACATCCACGCCTCGCTGCTGCCGCGCTGGCGCGGCGCGGCGCCGATCCATCGGGCGATCCTCGCCGGCGACGACGCGACCGGCATCACGATCATGCAGATGGATGCGGGCCTCGACACCGGCCCGATGCTGCTCGTCCGTCCGCTCGCCGATCGGGGCGCGCGAGACCGGCGGCAGCCTGCACGACCGGCTGGCGGCACTCGGCGCCGAGGCGATCGTGGCCGCCATCGACGGCTGGCAGGCCGGCAGGCTCGCGCCCGTTGCGCAGCCGGCGGAGGGCGTCACCTACGCCGCCAAGATCCGCAAGGAGGAGGCGCGCATCGACTGGACGCAGCCGGCCGAGGCCATCGACCGGCAGGTGCGGGCGTTCAACCCCTGGCCGGTCGCCGAGACTCGCTGGCAGGGGCAGCAGCTGCGCGATCTGGGAGGCCGAGCGCACCAGGCGACGCGCCCGCGGCGCGAGCCGGGCGCAGGTCCTCGAGGCGGCAGCGGGCGCCTGCGTCGTCGCCACGGGCGCGGGCGCTGCTGCGGGTCCACCGCGTGCAGCTGGCCGGCCGGCGCGCCACGTCGCGCGGCCGAATTCCTGAACGCGCACGCGCTCGCCGGGCGCGCGGCTCGGGTGATGACCGCGACCCCGTCACCGGCGCAGATCCGCGCGGCCGCGGCGAGCCTCGTGGCGCAGACGCTGCGAGCGACGGCCGCTCGCTGGACGACCTGCTGGCCGGCGACGCGGACGAGGGCTCGGCGCGCGGCCTGAAGCGCTCGCTGGGCTACGGCACGCTGCGCTGGCACTTCCGGCTCGCCGAGATCCTGCGCCGGCTCGCCGACCGCCCGCCGGACAAGCTGCCGCCGGAGCTGCGGGCGCTGCTCGAGGTGGGCCTGTTCCAGTTGCTGTCGGGCGAGACGCCGCCGCACGCCGCCGTCGCCGAGACCGTGAACGCCGCGCGCGAGCTCGGCTTCGGCGCGGGCCGCGGCTTCGTGAACGCCGTGCTGCGGCGCTTCCAGCGCGAGCGCGACGCCGTGCTGGCCGCCGTCGATGCCGACCTCGCCGCGCGCACCGCGCACCCGCGCTGGCTGGTCGAGGCACCTGCGGCGCGATCGTCCGGCGGCGGCCGAGGCGATCCTCGAGGCCAACAACGCTGCACCCGCCGATGTGGCTGCGGGTCAACCGGCATGCGCTGCCGAGCCCGCCGCCGATGCGCTGCCGCGCTGGAGGCGGCAGGCTGGCAGGTCCGGCCGCATCCGTTCGCGCCGGACGCGCTGCTGATCGAGCCGCCGACGGACGTTCGCTCGCTGCCCGGCTTCGCCGAGGGGCGGCTGTCGGTGCAGGACGCCGCCGCGCAGCTCGCGGTCGAGCTGCTCGGCGCCGCAGCCGGGGGAGCGCATCCTCGACGCCTGCGCCGCGCCCGGCGGCAAGACCTGCCACGTGCTCGAGCGGGTCGCCGGGCCCTGCCGACGTCACGGCGCTCGACGTGTCCGGAGCCGCGGCTTGCCCGGGTGCGCGACAGCCTCGCGCGGCTCGGGCTCGACGGCGCGACGTGCGGGCCGGCGACGCCGGCGAGCCGGCGGCCTGGTGGGACGGCCGGCCGTACGACCGCATCCTGCTCGACGTGCCCTGCTCGGCGACCGGCGTGATCCGCCGCCACCCGGACATCAAGGTGCTGCGGCGCGCCGGCGACATCCCGGCGCTGGCCCGGCGCCAGGCCGGGACTGCTGCGAGGCGGCCTGGGGCCTGCTCGCGCCCGGGCGGCACGCTGCTGTACACCAGCTGCTCGGTGCTGCGGGCCGAGAACGAGGGCGTCGTCCGGGGATTCCTGGCCGCGCACCCCGGAGGCCGTGGACCAGACGGCCGACCTGACCCGCGGGCTGGCCCGCCCGATCCGGCCGGTGCCGGGCCGGGGTACCTCGTTCTACCGGGGGAGGCCGGGATGGACGGCTTCTATTATGCTTGCCTGCGCAAGCGCCCCTGAATGTTGGTGATGAGCAACAGCCAGCCTGTGCCCGCCGAGAATCGCCGCAGTCGATTGCGGTTCGCGGCGCGTGTTGCTGCTTTGCTTTCTTGCAACGCTGTTGCGCCGCCGGCCCATGCCGAATCGAAGGCTCGTGGTCACGGACCGCGTCGCTGGCGCTCGACACGACCAGGCGTGTACGAGCTCGACGCGAAGCTCGACCTCACGTTGCCCGAGGAGGCGCGCCGGGCATCGAGGCCGGGCTCACGCTGCGGCTCAACTACGAGATCGAGATCGACCGCGTGCGGCGCTACCTGCCCGACGCCGACGTCGCCGTCGCTGGAGCAGAGCTACGAGCTCAGCTATCACGCGCTGAGCCAGCGCTACCTGGTGCGCAACCTGAACACCGGCGAGCAGCAGGACTTCGGCGACGCTGCAGGCGGCGCTCGACGGCGCTCGGCGACCGTGCGCGGCCTGCCGCTGATCGACTCGTCGCTGCTCGAGCACGGGCCGAGCCTACGAATTCCGCGTGCGCGCGGTGGTCGATCTGCGCACGGCGCCGGATACGCTGAAGCTGGCTGCTGTTCTGGACCGACGACTGGAGCGCCACCAGCGAGTGGTATCGCATGGACCTTCCGACCCTGAAGCGCGCCGTATCGGCGGTCGTGATCGGCGTCGGCGGCCTGCTGTGGCTCGCCGCGATCCTGTTCATGGCGCAGACGGCGCAGAACTCCGAGCAGTTCAGCCGGCTGCACCCGTGGATCCTGATGATCAACGTGGCCGGCCTCGTGGTGCTGGTCGCGCTGCTCGGCACCAAGCTCACGCAGCTGGTGCGCGACTGGCGCGGCCACGTGATCGGCTCGCGGCTCAAGGCGCGCATGGTGTGGATCTTCGGCGTGCTCGCCACGCTGCCGATCCTGCTCGTGTACTTCTTCGCGGTGCAGTTCCTGAACAGCGGCATCGACAGCTGGTTCAACGTCGAGATCAGGCAGAGCCTCGACGACGCGCTGGTGCTGTCGCCGCTCCGCGCTCGAGACCCGCATGCGCGAGCACCTCGACGCGACACGCAGCTGGTCGCGGACGAGCTGATCGCTCGAGCGGTGGCCAGATGCCCGGGCCTGCTCGAGTCGCTGCGGCGCCAGGTCGGGGCGGTCGAGATCGTGGTCGCGACGGAGTCCGGCCGCGTCATCGCCGTGAGCAAGGGCCTGTCGGCCGAGGTCGTGCCCGACGAGGTGCCCGGCGAGGTGCTGCTGCAGGTGCGGCAGGGCCGGCCGTTCGTGAGCCTCGAGCCGCAGGCAGAGGGCGGCTACCTCGTGCGCACCGCGGTCCCGCTCGGCGCGCCGGTGCCGGGCACGCGAGCGGCTCGCGCTGCAGGCCGATCTACCCGGTCGCCGAGCGGCTCGGCGCACTCGCCGACACGGTGCAGGCCGCCTACCAGCAGTTCGGCGAGAAGGACTACCTGCGCAAGCCGCTCAAGGCGAGCTTCATCCTGACGCTGACCGTCGTGCTGCTGCTGTCGCTGCTCGCCGCGTGGTACGGCGCGATCTTCACCGCGCAGCGGCTGGTGCAGCCGATCCAGGACCTGGTGAAGGGCACGCGCGCCGTCGCGCAGGGCGACCTCGACACGCGCCTGCCGCTCACCTCGCACGACGAGATGGGCTTCCTGGTGCACTCGTTCAACGACATGACGAAGCGCCTGCGCCGCGCGCGCGAGGACCAGCAGCGCGCGCAGCAGGCGGCGGAGACCGAGCGCGCCAACCTCGCGGTGATCCTCGCGCGCCTCTCGACCGGCGTCGTGTCGCTCGAGCCCGACCTGCGCGTGCGCACCGCGAACCGCGCGGCGAGCACTGATCCTCGGCGAGGACCTCGAGGCGCAGCGTCGGCCGCCGCTTGGCGAGCTCGGCGAGCCGCGACGGGCTGCTGCGGCAGTTCGTCGAGTCGTGCCGCGCGCGCCTCGCCGCGGGCGACGTCGAGTGGCGCGAGCAGTTCACGTTCCAGGCCGGCGCCGGGCCGCCGCGTGCTCATGTGCGCGTGCACGCCGCTGCCCGGCGAGCGAGGGCGATGCGCCCGGGCGGCTACGTGCTGGTGTTCGACGACATCACGGTGATGCTGCAGGCGCAGCGCGAGGCGGCGTGGGGCGAGGTGGCGCGCCGCCTCGCGCACGAGATCAAGAACCCGCTCACGCCGATCCGGCTGTCGGCCGAGCGCATGCGCCACAAGCTGCTGCCGTCGATGAACGAGAAGGACGCGCAGCTGCTCGACCGCGGCACCGAGACCATCGTGCAGCAGGTCGAGGCGATGAAGGAGATGGTCAACGCGTTCAGCGAGTACGCGCGTGCGCCGCGCTTCGAGATGGCGAGCGTCAACCTCAACCAGCTCGTGACCGAGGTCACGGACCTCTACCGCGCGCAGGTCGCGGGCCGCGGCGTGACGCTCGAGCGTGCGCGCTCGACCCGGCGCTCACCAGCGGTCGTGGCCGACCGGGGCCGGCTGCGGCAGCTGCTGCACAACCTGCTCACCAACGCGGTCGAGGCGCTGGAGGGCACAGCCGGACGGCGCAGATCACGGTCGCCACGCGGCTGTGCGAGCCGCGACGGCGACGAAGTCGCCGAGATCGCGGTCGAGGACAACGGCCCGGGCTTCCAGCGCGACCTGATCGGCCAGGTCTTCGATCCCGTACGTCACGACCAAGCCGCGGGGCACCGGGCTCGGGCTCGCGATCGTGCGCAAGATCGTCGAGGAACACGGCGGGCACGTCGAGGCGGACAATCGCGCCGACGGGTGGCGCGCGCGTGCGCGTCGAGCTGCCGCTGAACGAAACGACAAGGGGCCAGGCCGCGCAGCGCGAGCAGCGCCGGCCGGAGCCCAGGAGGGAGCGTGCATGAGCAACGCGCGGATACTGGTGGTGGACGACGAGGCCGACATCCGCGACCTCGTGCAGGAGATCCTGACCGAGGAAGGCTACACGGTCGACGTCGCTGCGCAACGCGGCCGAGGCGCGCGCCGCCTGCGCGCGCGCAGGCTGCCGGACCTGGTGCTGCTCGACATCTGGATGCCGGACACCGACGGCATCAGCCTGCTGCGCGAGTGGCAGCAGACGCAGTCGCTGCAGCCGCGCCGGTCGTGATGATGTCGGGCCACGGCACCGTCGAGACCGCGGTCGAGGCGACGCGGCTCGGCGCGCGTCGACTACGTCGAGAAGCCGCTGTCGCTCGCCAAGCTGCTGCGCACCGTGCGCAGCGCGCTCGAGGAAGGCGGGCCGCCGCAAGCAGGCCGCGCGCAGCGCTGCTCCCGCCGCTGCTCGCGCCCGTCGGGCGCAGCCGGCTGATGCGCGAGCTGCGCGAGCAGGTGAAGCAGCTCGCGCCGCACGAGGCGCCGGTGCTGATCATCGGCGAGCCGGGCACGGGCCGCGAGGCCTTCGCCCGCTACATCCACTCGCTCAGCCCGCGCGCGGACGGGCCGTTCGTCGCGGTCGTCGGCCGGCGCGCTCACGCGGCGAGGGCGCTCGAGGCGATGCTGTACGGCTCGGAGTACGGGCGGCACCGTGCGCAAGGGCCTGCTCGAGCAGGCCGAGCGCGGCGTGCTGTTCATCAACGAACTCGGCGACCTGCCGCCGGCGGCACAGCGGCTGCTGTTCGCGGCGCTCGACACCGGCAGCTTCCGTCGCGCCGGGCGGCTCGACGCCGGTCCGCTTCGACGCGCGCGTGATCTGTTCGGGCCAGCCCGGCTTCGAGACGCGCGGCCCCGAGCCGTTCCGGCAGCGACCTGCTGTCGCACCTGAACGTGCTGACGCTGCGCGTGCCGCCGCTGCGCGACTACGCCGAGGACGTGCCCGACCTGCTGCGCTACTACGTCGACCGCCTGGTCGACGACCAGCGCCTGCCGTTCCGCCGCTTCAGCGTCGCGGCGCAGAACCGGCTGCGCAACTACCCGTGGCCGGGCAACATCCGCGAGCTGAAGAACCTGGTGCACCGCGCTGCTGATCCAGGGCGGCACCGAGGAGATCCGGCTCGACGAGATCGAGCGCGAGATCGCGTCACATCGCGCCGGCCGACGAGCCGCTGGTGAAGCAGGACCTGCTCGTCGCTGCCGCTGCGCGAGGCGCGCGAGCACTTCGAGCGCGCCTACCTCACGCAGCAGCTGCAGCTCTGCGGCGGCAAGGTCGGCCAGCTCGCGAAGCGCGTCGGCATGGAGCGCACGCACCTGTATCGCAAGCTGCGCTCGCTGGGCGTGGATTTCCGGCAGTCGGAGGACTGAGCGCGGGCGGGCCGCAGCATTCGACTCCGCCGCCGTTCCGGCGTTACTTGGCGGCGGCGACGATGTAGTCGACGCCATTCATCACCGACTGGTCGCTGAAGTCGGTGCGGCCGCCCTTCGGCGGCATGTACCCAGCCTTGCCCTGGAAACCCTGCAGCGCGTGCTTGTGCAGCGTGTCCATGCCCTGCGCGATGCGCGGCGCCCAGGCCGCCTTGTCGCCGAACTTCGGCGCACCCGCGATGCCGGCGCCGTGGCAGGCCACGCAGGCCTGGTTGTAGACCTGCTCGCCCGTGCAGGTCGGCTGCGGCGACCGCGACGCGGCCCCGGCTGCTCCGGCGGCGACGGCGGCGCGAGCGCGGAGTTGTCCTTGCCGGCGACGGCAACGCGCGCCACGGGCGCGATGCGCTGCTCGAGCTGCTGCTCGAACACCGGGTCCTCGGCCCTGTGGGCCAGCGAGGTGTTCGCCGCGATGATCCGGGCAATGATGATCAGGCCGATCGTGACACCCAGCGAGGATGCCCAGCACCAGCATGAAGGTGTCGAAGAACGTGCGGTCGTGCGATGCGCTCACGGAGATCCCCAGGGCTGGCGCCGAAAACGAGGCCGCGAAGTATAACTTGGGGACCGCCCGGCTGCGCCAGCCCGGGATGGACGCCCTTTCGGCCCAGGGTCTATCATTCCGCGGCCCCAGCGAAGCGCCCGTAGCTCAGTTGGATAGAGTACTGCCCTCCGAAGGCAGGGGTCACAGGTTCGAATCCTGTCGGGCGCGCCACTCCTGCCCGCGAGTGGCCGGGGCTGCCGTCGTTCAGCCCGCGACGGCCCTCACCACGTAGCCGCCGGATTTCTCGTCCTTCTCGAGCTCGATCAGCTTGCGGGCCTGCGCCTCCTCGAGCAGCTGGCTGAAGCTGCGGAACCCGTGGTAGGTCTCGTTGAACCCGGGGCGCTGGCGCTTCAGCGCCTGCTTGATCATCGAGCCCCAGATCTTCTCGTCCTCCTCGCGGTCCTCGGCGAGCGCCTCGATGGTCGCGAGCACGAGGTCGAACGCTTCCTGCTTCTTGTCGTCCTCGGACTTCGCGGCGTGCGGGGCCGGGCTCTCGAGCGGGGCGGCCTCGTTCGCGGCCGCGGTGTGCCTGGATGTCGAGGCCGAGGCCGCAGGGGCAGCCTTCTTTTCCGCAGGCTGCTTCGCCGGCGCCTTGCGCCGCCCGCGGCGCTGCTCGTCCTTGCGCACCAGGTCGTCGTAGTAGATGAACTCGTCGCAGTTGGCGATCAGCAGGTCCGACGTCGAGCTCTTCACGCCCACGCCGATCACGAGCTTGTTGTTCTCGCGCAGCTTGCTCACCAGCGGCGAGAAGTCCGAGTCGCCGCTGACGATCACGAACGTGTCGACGTGCGACTTCGTGTAGCAGAGGTCGAGCGCGTCCACGACCATGCGGATGTCGGCGGAGTTCTTGCCGGACATGCGCACGTGCGGGATCTCGATCAGCTCGAACGAGGCCTCGTGCATCGGCGCCTTGAATTCCTTGTAGCGCTCCCAGTCGCAGTAGGCCTTCTTGACGACGATGCTGCCCTTCAGCAGCAGCTTCTCGAGCACCTTGCCGATGTCGAACCTGGCGTACTTGGCGTCGCGGACGCCCAGGGCCACGTTCTCGAAGTCGCAGAACACGGCCATGTTGTTGATGGTTGGTTTTGCCATGTGGTCATCCTACACCCGAGTCAGCACGAGGGCGGCAGCCACGAACATCAGCGTGCCGGCGGCGCGATTCACCGCCCGCAGCGCGCGCTCGTTGGCGAAAAAGCGCCTTGCGCGCGATGCCAGCAGCGCATACGCCGAGTTCACGCCGCCGATCACGACGATCAGCATCGCGCCGAGCAGCAGCAGGTCGGCGAGGTCGAGCTCGGCGAGGTTCACGAACCCGGGCAGCAGCGCCGCGTAGAACAGCATCGCCTGCACGTGGCTCATCATCAGCAGCAGGCCTGCGCCGTAGTTGGGCCAGAAATGGCCCTCGCGGCCGGTGGCGCCGGCCTCCGCCACGCGCGGCGGCGCCCGCCACAGCTTCACGCCCTGCCAAACGAGGTATGCGGCGCCTGCGAACCTGAGCACCGTGAATACGTCGCCCAGTGAGTGCGCCGCGGCCGCCATGCCGGCGGCGGCCAGCGCGAAGAACAGCAGGTCGCCGGTGACGACGCCCGCATTGATGGCAAGCGCGGGCCGCACGCCATCCGTGATCGCACGGGCAACGATCGCAGTCACCGCCGGACCCGGCGTGAGGGCGGCGACGAATACGGTGGCGGACAGCGCGAGGAACGCCGCCGGGGTCACGGCGCTACAGCCAGCCCTTGCGACGGAAATAGATGTACGGCACGACCGCCGACACCACCATCGCGACCAGCGCGACCGGGTAGCCCCACGGCTTGTCCAGCTCGGGCATCAAGTGGAAGTTCATGCCGTAGATGCTCGCGACCAGCGTCGGCGGCAGGAACATCACGGCCGCGACCGAGAAGATCTTGATGATGTTGTTCTGCTCGAGGTTGATCAGGCCGAGCACGGCGTCGAGCAGGAACTGGATCTTGGCGCCGAGGAACGTCGCGTGGTCCGAGAGCGACTGCACGTCGCGCAGCGTGGACTTGAAGCGACCGCGCTGGTCCTGCGACAGCGTGACGTTGGTGGCCTGCTGCACGTACATCAGCATGCGCTGGAAGCTCACGAGGCTCTCGCGAGCCTTCGAGACGAGATCGCCGTTCGCGCCGATCTTCTGGATCATCGCGTGCAGGTCGCGGCTGCTCGCGCGACTGGCCGTCGGTGCGCGGGAAGATCGAGTGCGACACGGAATCGAGCTCGACCTGCACGCGCTCGAGCAGGTCGGCGATCCGCTCGACGAACGATTCGAGCAGGCCTGCGAGCAGCGTCGCCGAGGACGTGCATGCGGCGGGCGAGCGCTCGACGTACTGCATGAAGCGCTGCACCGGCGTCGGGTCGACGTAGCGGTTCGTGATCAGCCGGTCGTTTGCGAGGATGAACGTGATCGCGCTCGATTCCGGCATCGACGTGTCGAGCTTGCTGCCGACGGTGGCGGTCATGTAGACGGCGCCGTTCTCCTCGTACAGCCGGTTCGAGGTCTCGATCTCCTTCATCTCGTCGCGCGTCGGGACGTCGACCGTCAGCAGCGACTCGACGGCCTTCTCTTCCTCGGGCGTGGGCTCGAACAGGTCCGCCCACAGGAACTCGTCCGGGAACGGCGCCGGTGGGCTGTGCTCGACCCAGGTGTAGCCGCTGCCGGTCGGTATCAGAAGTCGAAGCATCGAGGGGCCCTGCGAGTTGGCCGATCTTTTAGCACAAGGCCGTGCCGCTAGGCAGGCGACCTTCGGAAACACGAAGCCCCGCTCGGGGCGGGGCTTCGTTGCAGCAATCGCAATCGACCGGGATCAGCCGCCTTTCTTCTCGCGGGCGGCGAGCTCGTTGACGATCTGGAACAGCTTGTCTTCCGACCCCGCCATGCCGACGTCGGTCACGTACTTGCCGCCGATCACGATCGTCGGCGTGCCGGTGATCTTGTAGCGCTTGTTCATCTCCTCGGCCTTGCGCAGGTTCGACTCCACCGCGAACGACGAGAAGGCCTTCTGGAACTCAGCCGCGGGCACGCCCTTCGAGGCGAAGAACGCCTGGACTTTCTCGGGCGTGTCGAGGCGGTTGCCCTTGACGTTGATCTCGCGAAAGACCTCGGCGTGCAGCTGTGGCTTACCGAGAAGCTCGATGGTGTAGAAGATGCGTGCGTGCGTCTTGACCGTGTCGTTCCAGGTGGCCGGCAGGCGCACCAGCTGCACGTACGGTGCGCGGCCCTTCGCGTCCCACGCCTCGAGCTTGGGCTCGAGCAGGTAGCAGTGCCCGCAGGCGTACCAGAATGCCTCGACGACCTCGACCTTGCCGGGCGCGACGTCGGTGGCCACGGCAGGCTTCAGCAGCTTGTACTCGGAGCCTTCCTTCAGGGCCTGCGCGACGGTGCCACGGGCGGCGAGGAGGAGGATGCCGGCAGCAAGCAGCGACCGGCCCACGGACCAGGATTTCTTGTTCATGGCGGATTGAGACAGTCGGGATTCGGCTGGGTTCAACGCAGGCCCTGCACGTAGGAGGCGACGGCGTCGATCTCCTCCTCGGACAGCTGCGCGGTGATGTTGCGCATCATCTGGTTCGGGTCCGTGGTGCGCGTGCCGGCCTTGTAGGCCCGGAGCTGCGCCGCGACGTAGGTGGCATGCTGGCCCTGGATCGCCGGATAGGCCGCTGGCGCGTTGCCGCGGCCAGCCGGTCCGTGACAGCCGGCGCAGGCCATCACGTGGCCGTTGACGTTGCCCGAGCGATAGACGCGCTGGCCGAGCTTGAGCTTGGCCGGGTCCGCCTCGCCGCCACGCAGCGTCTGCGAGGAGAAAAAGGCCGCGAGGTCCGCCATGTCCTGCTCGGACAGGATCATCGCCATCGGCGACATCAGCACGTTCTGGCGCTGTCCGCCCTTGAAGTTGCCGAGCTGCTTGACGATGTACGACTCGTGCTGCCCGGCCAGGTTCGGCCACTCGGGACTCAGGCTGTTGCCGTCCATGCCATGGCAGGCGCTGCAGGTTGCAGCCTTGGCCTGCCCGGCCTCCTTCGAGCCGGCCGCGACGGCCGAGGATGTCCAACCGAGGGCGGCCACCAGGGACAGGGCGGCGACGAGCTTCGCGGTCATGTAACCACTCCGAACGACAGGGGCGGGAGAGCCGCAAATTGTACACTACGGCCCCGCCCACGCGTTCCCCCCGCCAGCCCCATGTCCGCGTACGAGCAAGTGAAATTCCTGACCAGCGCGAACCGGACGGCACAGCTGCCGCCGGACGACGGGGTCGAGGTTGCCGTGTCCGGCCGGTCGAACGCCGGCAAGTCTAGCGCCATCAACGTGATTACCGGCCGCAAGGGGCTCGCACGGACCAGCAAGGCACCCGGGGCGACCCGGCTGATCAACTTCTTCGAGCTGGAGCCGGGTCGCAGGCTGGTGGACCTGCCCGGCTACGGTTTCGCAGCGGTCCCGGGCGAAATGCGCCGTCACTGGGGCGAGCTGATCGCGGCGTACTTCGAGCGGCGCAAGTCGCTCAGGGGCGCGATCGTGGTCATGGACGTGCGCCACCCGCTCACCGAGAACGATTGCGACATGCTTGCGCTCGCCCAGTCGCGCGACGTGCCCGTCCACATCCTGCTGACCAAGGCCGACAAGCTCGGTCGCGGTGCCGCGAGCCAGACGCTGGCCGGGGTGCGGCGCGAGGTGGGTCCGGGCGTCACCGTGCAGCTGTTCTCGTCGCTGAAGGGCGACGGGCTGGACGAGGCGCGGCGCACGCTCGAGCGCATGCTCGACGGGCGCCAGAAAAAGAAACCCCGGTTGGACCAGCGGATCCAACCGGGGTAAGCAAACCCGGCGTTGGGGGATGACCGGGTAGTCGCCGCGCCCAGGGAGGCAGGCGGGCGACGAGCATCACAAGGACGCTCAGGGAATTAGATGGGGCCTGCTGCGCAAAGTTCAAATCGCCGTCATGGCGAATTTTTTATTGATGATCTAAATACAAGCCTAATCAGTTCAATGACTTACTGCGTCTGAAGTAATTTATTCTGAAACATTACATATTCTGAGCGCGGTCGCGGCCCCGTGCCGGACTGCGCCAGCCGCACCATGAAAAAGGGCCCGCCGTTGCCGGCGGGCCCTTCTGTCAGATTGCCACGATCAACGTGGCAGCGACCGATCGCTCAGAACTTGTAGAGGATCGAGAACATGAAGTTGTTGAAATTGCCCGAGCCGGTGTCGTCGTTACCGAGGCTCGGCATCGCCTGCCACTCGAAGCGCGCGGCCCACGACTCCATGAAGTTCGCATCCACGCCCACGCCGCCGAAGAACTGGTTCGAGTTGTTCGAGGCGTTGAGCTTGGCAAGCTGCGTGTTCGTGGCGCCATCGACAGCGCGCGCCTTCAGGTCGACGCTGCCGAACATCGCGCCGACGCGACCGAACACTTCCCACGTGTCGTTGATCGGCCAGATGCCGAGCACGGACACCGGCCAGCCATCGGCACTCCACGTGCCCTTGACGATGCCGTCACCGCCCTTCGGCGTGGTCGCGTTGGCCTTGTAGGACGCGGAGCCCATGTCGATGTAGGCGACTTCCGCGGCCAGGTACGGCATCAGCCGGTAGCCGAAGGTGAACATGTACGGCGTCGCGTTCTGGTCGACGTTCGACTTGTCGACGAACCACGGAGCCGGCAGCGCCGCGTCGATGTTGTTGTCGAGCTTGTTCTCGTTGATGCTGATCTTGCTGTAGCCCATGCCTGCGCCGACATAGAAGCCGGTGTCGGTGGCGAAAGCGGGGGCCGTGGCCAGCGCAATGGCGGCGGCAAGCAAGCCGGTGGTGAATTTCATGGTAGTCCGTCCTGTTGTTGGTTGATCTGAATCCAGTTCCGGACCGCGCGGAAGACACCGCAGGGTCCGGTACAGGCGTAATGCTACGCTGCAGCATGAGACCCGCGAAATTGTGGTAAGTTCCTAACGATATATAACTTTATAATTTGTATAGGTTTTTGTCATTTCAGAATCGTCGTGTGGCGAATTCGCTACAGGAATGTCCAGGTCACGCCGACCGAGGCTAGATCGACGGTGTCGGCGCCCGGGATATCGAAGAGCTCGTATTCCGCCCGGACGCTCAGGCTCCAGATCCGGAACTGGGCGCCCACGCCGTAGGTGAAATCCGTGCCGTCGTCGCCGCCCTTCAGGTCAAACCCGGACAGGGTGACGTCCGAGTTCCAGTCGATGATGCCTGCTCGCGCCAATAGATCGACCGGCCCCACCGCCAGGAACCCGACGGCTGACAGCGACGCACCGTTTACGTCAGTCTTGATCTTCTGGCCGTCGATCTTGTCCTCGCCGGAGCCCAGGTCGACGTAGTTCGCCTCGACCGACAGCCAGTCCAGGAACCTCCAGCCGGCGATCGCCTTGTAACCGGTGCTGCCGGCGTCGTAGTCGAATTGCCGACCATCGAACCGGTCCTCGAACTTCACGCCTCCGGCGCCGACGCTGCCGCCGAAGTAGAAACCGTTGTCCGCGGCGAGGGCGGGCGTCGCAGCCAATGCGGCGGCGACGCTCAAGAGCCAGCCGAATCTCATGTGTCCGTCCTCCAGGCGCCGATCAGTGCGCCTCGTCCCAGTTGGCGCCCGTTCCGATGTCGACCTTGAGCGGCACGCGAAGTTCCGCAGCCGAGACCATCAGTTCCTTCAGGCGATGCGCCACGGCGTCCACCTTGTCCTCGCGCACCTCGAGCACCAGTTCGTCGTGCACCTGCATCACGAGCCGCGCCAGTGCCCGGTCGCGAAGCAGCCAGTCGTGCACGTCGATCATCGCGCGCTTGATGATGTCCGCCGCCGTGCCCTGCATCGGCGCGTTGATGGCGCTGCGCTCGGCGTACTGGCGCAGCTGGTTGTTGCGCGAGCGGATGTCCGGCAGGTACAGGCGGCGGCCGAACACCGTCTCGACGAATCCCTGCTCGCGGGCCAGGGCGCGGGTCTCGTCCATGTAGCGCTTCACGCCCGGGTAGCGCTCGAAGTAGAGGTCGACGTACTTCTGCGCCGCGCCGCGCTCGATGCCGAGCTGGCGCGCGAGGCCGAACGCCGACATGCCGTAGATCAGCCCGAAGTTGATCGCCTTCGCGGCGCGGCGCTGGTCGGCCGTCACCTCGGACGGCTGCGTCGCCGAACACCTCGGCCGCCGTCGCCTGGTGGATGTCGCGGTCTTCGGCGAACGCGGCGAGCAGGCCCTCGTCGCCCGACAGGTGCGCCATGATCCTGAGCTCGATCTGCGAGTAGTCCGCGGCCATCAGCACGTGCCCGGGCGGCGCGACGAATGCCTGGCGGATGCGCCGGCCCTCCGGCGTGCGGATCGGGATGTTCTGCAGGTTCGGGTCGGTGGAGGACAGCCGGCCGGTGGCCGCCACGGCCTGGTGATAGGAGGTGTGCACGCGCCCGGTGCGCGGATCCACCTGCCCGGGCAGCTTGTCCGTGTAGGTGGAGCTTGCAGCTTCGCCAGGCCGCGGTACTCGAGGATCACCCGCGGCAGCTCGTAGGCGCCCGCGAGTTCCTCGAGCACGTCCTCCGCGGTCGACGGCTGGCCGGTCGCGGTCTTGCGCTGCACCGGCAGCCCGAGCTTGCCGAACAGCACTTCCTGCAGCTGCTTCGGCGAGTCGAGGTTGAACGGCGCGCCCGCCGCGGCGTGCGCTGTCGCCTCGAGCTCCTGCAGCTTCTTCGCGATCTCGTGGCTCTGCTTGCGCAGCATCGCGACGTCGATCAGCACGCCGTGGTGCTCCATGTCGAGCAGCACCGGCACCAGCGGCTGCTCGATCTCCTCGTAGAGCTGCTCGAGCTTCGGCAGCTGCTCGATCTGCGGCCACAGCGCGCGGTGCAGCTGCAGCGAGACGTCGGCATCCTCCGCCGAGTACTCGGCCGCGGTCTCGACCGGCACCTCGTTGAACGGCAGCTGCTTCGCGCCCTTGCCGGCGACGTCCTCGTAGTGGATGGTCTCGACGCCGAGGTAGTGCTGCGCCGTGGAGTCGAGGTCGTGGCGCGTCGCCGTGCTGTTCAGCACGTACGACTCGAGCATCGAGTCGTAGCGCATGCCCTGCAGCTCGATGCCGTGGTTGCGCAGCACGTGCGCGTCGTACTTGAGGTGATGGCCGAGCTTGGCGCGCGCCGGGTCCTCGAGCAGCGGCTTGCAGGCGCGCCAGCACCGCCTCGCGGTCGAGCTGGTCCGGCGCGCCCGGATACGTGTGCGCGAGCGGAACGTAGGCGGCGTGGCCCGGCTCGACGGCGAACGACACGCCGACGATCTCGGCCTGCATGTAGTCGAGCGACGTCGTCTCGGTGTCGAACGACACGAGCTCGGCGCCTCGAGCCGCCGCAGCCACTCGTCGAGCTGCTGCTGTTCGAGGACGACGTCGTAGTGGCGCTCGACCACGAGGTGCTCGCGCGCGGCCGGAGGATCGGCCGCGTCGGCACCGGCAGGCCTCTTCGGCTGCGAGCGGTGCGTCGGGCGAGGGCGGGGCGGACGCGTCGCCGCCGGGAAGCTGCCGCAGCAGCGAGCGCAGCTCGAGCTTCGTATACAGCTCGCGCAGCCGCTCGACGTCCGGCGCGGACGGCTTCAGGTCGCGCGGCTGCAGCGCGAGCTCGAGGTCGCAGCTGATCGTCGCGAGCTGGCGCGACAGCGCGAGGTCGCTCGTGTGCTCGCGCAGGCTCTCGCCGACCTTGCCCTCGATCTCGTCCTTGTGCGCCAGCAGGTTGTCGAGCGTCGTGTACTGGTTGAGCCACTTCGCCGCGGTCTTCGGCCCCACCTTCGGCACGCCGGGGATGTTGTCCGACGCGTCGCCGACCAGCGCGAGGTAGTCGACGATCTGCTCGGGATAGACGTCGAACTTGATCTTCACGCCGGCGCGGTCGAGCGACGTGTCGGTCATCGTGTTCACCAGCGTGATGCGCTCGTCGACGAGCTGCGCCATGTCCTTGTCGCCGGTCGAGATCACGACGCGCATGCCTTCGCGCGCCGCGCGCTGCGCGAGCGTGCCGATCACGTCGTCGGCCTCGACGCCTGTCACGCGCAGCAGCGGCAGGCCGAGCGCCTCGACCGCCTCGATCAGCGGCTCGACCTGCGCGCGCAGGTCGTCCGGCATCGGCGGGCGGTGCGCCTTGTACTCGGCGAACAGTTCGTCGCGGAACGTCTTGCCCGGCGCGTCGAACACCACGGCGATCAGCGCCGGGTCGAGCTCCTTCTGCAGCTTGGCCAGCATGTTGAGCACGCCGAGCACCGCCCCGGTGGGCTCGCCCTTCGAGTTCGTCAGCGGCGGCAGCGCGTGGAAGGCCCGGTACAGGTACGAGGAGCCGTCCACCAGCACCAGCGTGCGGTGCCTCACCCACCGGTCTTGTCACCTGCGGCGGGCGGCAGCGGCGGCGTTTCCACCGGGGTGGCCGGTGGGGTGGCTGGCGCAGTCGCTGGCGCGGCTGTCGGTGGCGTCCCGGGGCAGTCGCCGGTGGGTTCGGCCGGCGCCGCGGGTCCCGGCCGGGTCGTCACCGCGCCCGGCTTCTCCGGCAGGTACAGCGGGCCCTTGAGGCCGCAGCCCGCCAGCGCGAGCGCGGCGGCCAGACACCAAGGCCAGCCCGGGCCCTCATCGCGTTGCCCTCCGGCCGACGGCCGTCGCCGCGCCCTCGACCACGGAAACCGTGAGCCGCGAGATGCAGGCGAGGCGGCCCTGGTCGTCCTCGATGCGGATGTCCCAGACCTGCGAGCGGCCGCCCCGGTGGATCGGGCGGGCGGTCCCGGTCACCCGGCCGCTGCGCACGGAGCGCAGGTGGTTGGCGTTGATCTCCTGGCCGACGCAGTAGAACCGCTCGAGGTCCACGCAGCAGTTGGCGGCCACGCTGCCGAGCGTCTCGGCCAGCACCACCGAGGCGCCGCCGTGCAGCAGCCCGAACGGCTGCAGGTGCGGTGGTCCACCGGCATGGTGGCCCGCAGGTAGTCCGGCCCGATCTCGGCGAAGCGGATGTCGAGCAGCTCGACCATGCTGCCGCGCGACTGCCGGTCCAGTTCCTCCAGGGTGAACGGTCGAACCAGATGCTCATCCGGGGATCCTCGCTGGGGTGGCGTCGATTGTACCCCCCCGGGCGGCCCGCATCGTAGCCGCGTACGCTCATGGCGCCGCGGCGCCCGAAGAGGCAGAATTGCTGCAGAGCAAAAGACCCGCACCGGAGCAGTCCCATGACCGACTACCAGGCCCCCGTCCAGCAGATGCGTTTCACGATCGAGCACCTCGCCGATTTCCCGGCGGTGACGGCGCTGCCCGACTTCGCGTCGGTGGACGGCGACACGGTCGAGGCGGTGCTCGAGGAGGCGGCGAAGTTCGCAGGCGGCGTGCTGGCCCCGATCAACTGGCTCGGCGACCAGCAGGGCGTCAAGGTCGTGAACGACGCCGTGCAGGTGCCGCAGGAATTCACCGACGCCTACACGCAGTTCTGCGAGGCGGCTGGCCGGGCATCGCCTCGAACCCCGATTTCGGCGGCCAGGGCCTGCCGAAGACCGTCGCGCTGGCCTGCGACGAGATGTGGGCGGCCGCGAACGTCGCCTTCGCGCTGTGCCCGGAGCTGTCGCAGGGCGCGATCCTCGCCATGGACCGCCACGCGACCGACGAGCTGAAGCAGACCTATCTCGAGAAGCTGGTCTCCGGCCAGTGGGCGGGCACGATGTGCCTCACCGAGCCGCAGGCGGGCTCCGACCTGTCGTGCGCTGACCAGCCGGGCCGAGCCGAAGGGCGACCGCTACCTGATCACCGGCCAGAAGATCTACATCACCTGGGGCGACCACCCCATGGCCGAGAACATCATCCACCTGGTGCTCGCGCGGCTGCCGGACGCGCCGCCGGGCACCAAGGGCATCTCGCTGTTCGTCGTGCCCAAGTTCAAGCTGAACGCCGACGGCACGCCCGGCGAGCGCAACGACGTCTTCCCGGTGTCGGTCGAGCACAAGATGGGCATCCACGCGAGCCCGACCTGCGTGCTGGCGTTCGGCGACAAGGGCGGCGCGGACGGCTTACCTCGTCGGCAAGCCGAACGAGGGCCTCGCCGCGATGTTCACGATGATGAACTACATGCGCCTCGGCGTCGGCGCGCAGGGCGTCGGCCTCGCCGACCGCTCGTACCAGAAGTCCGTGGCGTACGCGCGCGAGCGCGTGCAGGGCCGCGCGCCGGGCGAGAAGGGCCGCGTCGCGATCATCCGCCACCCGGACGTGCGGCGCATGCTGCTCGCTGATGCGCTCGCTCACGCAGGCCTCGCGCGCGATCTGCTACTACACGGCCTCGTGCCTCGACCGCGCCGCGCACGGCGACGACGCCGAGGCCGTCCGCGCACTGGCAGGCGCGCGCCGACCTGCATGACGCCGATCGCCAAGGCCTGGTGCACCGAGGCCGCGCAGGAGGCGACCGAGCTCGGCATCCAGGTGCACGGCGGCATGGGCTACGTCGAGGAGACGGGCGTCGCGCAGTTCTACCGCGACGCGCGCATCGCCTCGATCTACGAGGGCACGAACGGCATCCAGGCGATCGACCTCGTCGGTCGCAAGCTGCTGCGCGACGGCGGCGCCACCGTGTCGGCGTTCGTCACCGACATGCGCGCCGTCGACGCGCCGCTCGCCAACGCCGGCGAGGACCTCGCCGTGCGTGCGCAGCGCGCTGGCGCGCGGGCTCGACGAGCTGGTGCAGTGCTCGACCTACCTGCTGACCGCCGAGAAGAAGGACCCCGAGCTGGTCAGTGCCGCGGCCTTCGACTACATGATGCTGATCGGCACGGTGATCGGCGGCTGGCAGCTCGCGCGCGGCGCGCTGGTGGCGACTCGAGCAGCTCGCCGCCGGCGGCGACAAGGCGTTCCTCGAGGCGCAGGTCGTGATGGCGAAGTTCTACGCGGAGCACGTGCTGCCGCGCTGCACCGGCTACGCCGCCGCCGTCCGCGCCGGCAGCGGCTCGACGATGGCGCTGGCCGCCGAGAACTTCTGATCGGCATCGCCGCCATGGTCGCAGCCCGGCCGCTCGAGTCCGTCGACCGCCGCCGTGCCGGCTCCGCGGCGTGGACGCCTGGTCGCCGCTGGCCGACGCACGAAGCGACGCGTGCCGGCCTGCTCAGGCCGTGGCTCGCCGAGCCGGGCCTGCTCACTGCTCGGGTGCGCGCGGCCTGCGGCG
Source organism: uncultured Gammaproteobacteria bacterium (assembly GCA_963776815.1). Classification (GTDB taxonomy): domain Bacteria; phylum Pseudomonadota; class Gammaproteobacteria; order Steroidobacterales; family Steroidobacteraceae; genus RPQJ01. Next base: position 88,973 of record CAVZNZ010000012.1, on the reverse strand, counting down.
CGGCCACGTCGACTGCGCCTGCTGCGGCTCGAGCCGCGCGCCGCTGGACCCGCAGCTGCGCGCGCACGCCTCGGCGTCGACGACGCGACTTGCCTGCTGCGCGAGATCGAGTTCACCTGCGGCGCGACGCGCTGGATCTTCGCGCAGTCGGTGTTGCCGCAGTCGACCGTGCAGCGCCACCCCTGGCTGCGCGAGCTCGGCGACACGCGGCCTCGGCGAGTCGCTGGCGCGCGTCGAGGACGTGCGCCGCGAGCCGCTCGAGTACCTCGAACTGCCGGCTTCGCACGAACTCGCCCGCGCGGCGCTCGGCACGGCGGAGTCGAGCCGCGCCGCTGTGGGCGCGCCGCGCCGTGTACCGGCTCGGTGGCTGGCCGATCCTCGTGCAGGAGGTGTTCCTGCCCGCGCTCGGCCGCTGCGACTGAGCCGCTCCCCAGGAGCATCGCCATGACCTCGTGATCCCGCCGCCGTCCCAGCCCACGCGTCGAAGTTGCCGGCACCGACGCAGCGCTTTCCGGTGCACCGGATCTACTGCGTCGGGCCGCAACTACGCCGCGCACGCACGCGAGATGGGCATGGACCCCGAGCGCGAGCCGCCGTTCTTCTTCGCGAAGCCGGCCGATGCCGCTGGTGCCGAACGGCACGCCGGTGCCGTACCCGCCGCGCACCGCCAACCTGCACCACGAGATCGAGCTCGTGGTCGCGATCGGCACGGGCGGCCGCGACATCCCGCTCGCGAACGCGCTGGCGCACGTGTTCGGCTACGCGGTCGGCAACGACCTGACGCGGCGCGACCTGCAGTTCGCCGCGCGCGAGCAGGGCCGGCCGTGGGACGTCGTCGAAGGGCTTCGACTGCTCGGCGCCGGTGAGCGCGATCCGGCCGGCCGCGGAGATGGGACACCTCGGAGCGCGGCGCGATCTGGCTCGAGGTGAACGGCGAGCGCCGGCAGCGGGCGAACCTGTCCGAGATGATCTGGAGCGTGCCGGAGATCGTCGCCGAGCTGTCGACGCTATTCGAGCTGCGTGCCGGGCGACCTGATCTTCACCGGCACGCCCGAGGGCGTGGGCCCGGTGCAGCGCGGCGACAGCCTCGTCGGCGGCATCGACGGCCTCGAGACGCTGCGCACCACCATCGTCTGAGCGCCGCGCGGACGCGGGAGGGACGGCCATGTCGCTCAGGCTCTACACCTACTGGCGCAGTTCCGCGGCGTTCCGCGTGCGCATCGCGCTGGACCTGAAGGGGCTCGACGTACGAGTCCGTGCCGCAGCACCTGCTGCGCGACGGCGGCGAGCAGCGCAGCGCGGACTACCTCGCGCTGAATCCGCAGGGACTGGTGCCCGCGCTCGAGCACGACGGCGCGTTCGTCACGCAGTCGCTCGCGATCTGCGAGTACCTCGAGGAGATCCGGCCGCGAACCGCCGCTGCTGCCGGCCGAGCGCGCTCGACCGCGCGCGCGTGCGCGCGATGGCGCTCGCGGTCGCCTGCGACATCCATCCGCTCAACAACCTGCGCGTGCTGCAGTACCTGCGCGCGCGAATTCGGCCAGGACGACGAGGCGTGAACCGCTGGGCGCGCCACTGGATCGCGAGCGGCTTCGCGCGCGCTCGAGCAACTGGATCGCGCGCCACTCCGGCGATGGCCGCCACTGCTACGGCTCCGCGCCGACGCTTGCCGACGTGTTCCTGCGTGCCGCAGGTCTCCAATGCGCGCCGCGTGCAGACTCGACCTCGCGCCGTTCCCGCGGCTCGCCGCGGTCGCGCGAGCACCTCGACGCTGCCGGCGTTCGCGGCGGCGCGTCCCGAGGCGCAGCCGGACGCCGAGTGAGTCGCGCGCACCGCGGGACGAGGCGCGCTAAGATCAATCATTGCCGCGCCAGTCCGCGGCGCAGGAGCCGTCGCATGGTCACCGCAGTCGTACTGATCAAGGCCCAGACCGACCAGGTCACCGCGCTCGCCGAGAAGCTCGCCGAGCTCGAAGGCGTGAGCGAGGTGTTCTCGGTCGCCGGCCAGTACGATCTCGTCGCGCTGGTGCGCGTGCGCGAGAACGAGGACCTCGCGCGCGTCATCAGCGACCAGGTGCGCAAGCTCCCGCGGCATCACCAGCTCCGAGACCCTGATCGCGTTCAAGGTCTACTCGAAGCAGGACCTCGAGGCGGCGTTCGCGCTCGGGCTCGACTAGAGCGTTGCCGCCCAGCCGCCGCAGCGCGTCGGGCTGGAAGTCGCCGAGCTTGCCCTTCACGCCGAACTGGATCGGCTCCCTGATCTCGTTGTCGAAGCCGCCGGTGATGTAGCCGCCGCTCGTGCAGGTCGTGGACGATGCCGAAGCGGTACCACGGCACCAGCGCGTCGTAGCACTGGATCATGCCGTGCAGCGCGACGCGCCACAGGCCGCCGCGCATGTCGTAGGCGTCCTCCGATCACCACGCTCCAGCTGTCCTCGTCGAGGTAGAACGTGCGCTTGCCGTAGATGTGCGCGCTGGCCGGGCTTCAGCGTGCCCTCGACGACCCAGACGCGGTGCAGCTCGTAGCGCACGAGGTCGGAGTTGATCGTGCCCTTGCCGATGATGTCCTTGTACTTGAGCGACTTGTCCGACGAGCTTGTAGATGTTGTACGGGACGTAGATCTCGCGCTTGCCCACGAGCTTCCAGTCGTAGCGGTCCGGCGCGCCGTTGTAGGCGTCGACCTGGTCGGTGACGATCATGCCCTCCGAGCCGTCGTTGACGCCGTCGTAGTTGAGGTCCGGCGCGCGGCGCACGCGTCGCGCCCCCGCGTTGTAGATCCAGGCCGAGCGCTGCTCCGCCACCTGGTCCACCGGCTCGTGCACCAGGAAGATCGTGCCGCGCAGCGTCGCGGGCTCGGTGAAGTAGCCGAGCGCGTAGAACAGCCGGTTCGGCTCCGGGTCCTCCATGTTCTGCGCGTAGATGCGCTTCGACGTGAAGCCGATCTTGAAGTAGTCGCCGCTCGCGCGCACCGGGAACGAGTGGCCGGTGCGCGATCGTGCCGCCGCCGACGTAGCGCACCAGGTGGTTCCAGATCGCCTCGAGGCCGTTCTGCGGGAATCGGGAACGGCGTCGTCGAGCCGCCGAGGTCCTGCAGGCCGAAGCCCTTCAGCTGCACCTTGCCTGCCTGCGCCGCCACGCGGTCGGTGACTTCCTTCGGCAGCGCGGCCGTGCGCCGCGTCGGGTACACGTTGCATGCGGTACTGCTGCGGATACTTCTTCAGCAGCGCCTGCATCGCCGGCCGTGAGCTTCGATTCGTACTGCGCGTGCGTTGGCGCGCGGTGATCGTGAAGAGCGGCTTGTCGTCCGGGAACGGATCGACGTAGCCCTGCTGCGCGTCCAGCCCGCGGGCGGCTTCGTCAGGCCGCCGTCCCAGGCGGGGATCGTGCCGTCCGCGTTGCCGGCGCGCTCGGCGCCGATCGGCGTCAGGTCCTTGCCGAGGCGCGAGTAGTCGGGCGCGGCGACCGCCGCGAGCGGCGCCAGTGCGGCGAGTGCGATCAGCATCGAGCGTAGCGGGGTCTGGCGGAACATCCGGTTCTCCTGTGCGCGGTCGCGGCCGAAGAAGGATGACTGCGCCGACGACAAAGTCAACGAGCGGCCGCCGGCTGGGCGTCGGTCAGCGTGCCGGCCCGACCTCGAGTGCGCTCTCCAGCGCCGACGGCGGGATCCTGACGATCCCGGTGACCGGCGAATAGAACTCCAGGATCAGGAACATGGCTCCGGCAGCCGCGAATGCCGCGAGGACCGTCGCCGCGGACGTCGTCCGGTTGGCCGGGGTCAGCAGTCCGAAGCCCAGGAAGATCGACGACGAGCCACGACACGACGATCGCCATCAACGGCGCCTGCGTGCGCGCCTCCTGCAGGCGCTTCAGCTTGAAGCCGGATCGTTCGATCGCAAGCACGTAGCGCGAGCGCCTGGCTCTGCAGCGCCGCAAACCGCGTGCGTCTGCCGGCCTGCACGGTGCCGATGGCATCCGACAGCCGGCTCGATGGCGTCGAGCCCGCTTGGCGCCGTCGCACTTCGGCAGCGACGTCGCGTGATGCGGCCACACGGTCCTGACGGCGGAGCCGACCAGCTGGCGCAGCAGCACGCGGGCAGGATCCGCCTGCGGGCCGGCGTGCTCCAGGATCCGGTCGAGCGCAGCGACGTCGGAGGAGATCTCGGTGAGCTCCCGCTCGACCGTCGGCGTAATACGCCTTCGCCGAGCTGACGAGGAACCCGATCACGAGCGCCGTGAGCGTCACGACGAACCCGAGGGAGCGCAGCACCGCTTCCGCGCGACGCGTCCGCCTGGTGCTCTGCTGGCAGCCGCGGCGCGCAGGGCCATGCCGCAGCAGCGCCGAGCACAGCATCACGCCGAGGAACAGACAGTGCGAGCAACAGGTCCTGCATGGGCGCAACCGGTCAATCGCCGCGCAGCTTGCGGCCGACGCGACGGTAGGCCTCGCGGAACGGGATGCCTTCCTTGCGCCACCAGTTCGTTCGCCTCGGCGGCCGCGTGGATGTCGGCGTCGAGCCGGATGCGCTCCGGCCGGAAGCGCAGCTGCGGGATCGCCGCCGCCATGATGTCGAGCGTCTCGCCGCACAGATGTCGATCGAGCGGAACAGCGGCGCCTTGATCAGCTGCAGGTCGCGCTGGTAGCCGGACGGCAGCTTGGCCGTGATGCCGAGCACCTCGGCGAGGCACGCGTGCGCCGTGGCGGTGCGCCCGCGCACCAGCTCGAACACGTCCGGGTTGCGCTTCTGCGGCATGATCGACGAGCCGGTCGTGAACGCGTCCGGCAGCCGCACGAAGCCGAACTCGCGCGTGTAGAACAGCAGCAGGTCGGAGGCGAGGCGGCCGAGGTCCTGCATCAGCAGCGCGACCTGGAACAGCACTTCGGCCTCGGCCTTGCCGCGCGAGAGCTGCACGGCCGTCACCGGCTCGTGGTTCACCGGGAAGTCGAGCCGCGTGCGCGTGCGCTTCGCGGTCGACCGGCAGGTCGGGCGTGCCGTAGCCCGCGGCCGAGCCGAGCGGGTTCTTCAGGATGCGGCGGTGCGCGTGGCGCAGCGCCGTCCGCGTCGTCCGCGATCTCGGCGGCGAAGCCGCGCGCCCACAGCGCGACCGAGCTCGGCATCGCCTGCTGCATGTGCGTGTAGCCGGGCAGCTCGATGTGCCCCTGCTCGACCGCGAGCCGACTCGAGCGCCAGCGCAACGCGGCGCGCGCCGTCGGCCAGCGATCCTCCACCGCGTCGCGCAGGTAGAGCCGCAGCGCGGCCAGCACCTGGTCGTTGCGCGAGCGGCCGGCGTGCAGGCGCGCGCCCGCCGCGCCGATCTTCCGCGTCAGCAGCGTCTCGAGCGCGGTCTGCCCGTCCTCGAGGTCGAGCGTCACGGACCACTCGCCGCGCGCGTGCGCGGCTCGGCGATCTCGCGCAGCCCGTTGCGGATCGCCTGCGAGGCTCGGCGTCGATCAGCAGGCCGCCGTCGTGCAGCATCTCGGCGTGCGCGATCGAGGCCCGCACGTCGTAGGCGACCAGCCGGTTGTCGAGCGCATGGTCCTCGCCGGCCGTGAAGCGCAGCACGCGCTCGTCGAGCGGCGCGCCCTTGTCCCAGAGTCGGCTCACGATCTATGTCCTCAGCCCGCGCCCTGCTCCGCGGCGGCTCAGCGCCTTGGTGTCCGCGACGACCAGCGTGCCGGTGCCCTCGTTGGTGAAGACCTCGGCGAGCAGCGCGTCGGGCGCAGCGTAGGAGATGACGTGCACGCGCCGCACGCCGCCGCGGATCGCGGCCTCGATGGCGCTCGACTTGGGCAGCATGCCGTCGGACAGCGCGCCTTCCTCGCGCAGGCGGCGCAGGCCCGCGACGTCGGTGTACGAGATCAGCGAGTGCGGATCGTCGAGGCGCTCGAGGATGCCGGGCGCGCCGGTGCACAGGATCAGCTTCTCGGCGACCAGCGCGCCGCCGATCGCCGCGGCGACGGTGTCGGCGTTGATGTTGAGCAGCTGGCCCGAGCGCGTCGGCAGGACAGCGGGCTCACGACCGGCAGGAAGCCGGCGTCGAGCAGCCGCGTGATCACCGAGGCGTCGACGGCGTCGATGTCGCCGACCATGCCGTAGTCCACGACCTCGCCGCTCGCGAGCGTGACCGGCGCGCGGCGGTGCGCCTTGACCAGGCCGCCGTCCACGCCGCTCAGGCCGACGGCGGCGATGCCGAAGCTCGCGGCACAGGGCGAGCAGCCGCGTGTTGATCAGGCCGTTCAGCACCATGCTGGTCGCGTCGATCGCCGCTGCGTCGGTGACGCGCCGGCCCTGCACCATGCGCGTCTCGACGCCGAGCTTGCGTCGTGACCTCGTCGAGCTGCGGACCGCCGCCGTGCACCAGCACGACGCGGATGCCGAGGTGGTGCAGGATCGCGACCTGCTCCATGAACGCGCGCATCGTCGCTGCGTCGCGGAACGCGCCGCCGCCCGGTCTTGATGACGAAGACCTTGCCCTTGTACATGTGGATGTACGGCGCGGCGCCCCGCAGCGCGCGCACGGTCACGGCCTGTTCGCCCTTGTGTCCGATCATCGTCTGTAGTCACCCCTTCAGCAGGCGGTAGAGCACGGCCATCTGCACGACCATGCGGTTGGCGGCCTCGCTGGATCACGCGGCTGCGCGGCCCGTCGAGCACCTCGTCGGCGACGGCGACGTTGCGGCGCACCGGCAGGCAGTGCATGAAGTGGCAGTCGGCGCGCGCGCCGGTCGAACCACGCTTCCTCGCACGCACCAGTCGGCGAGCGGCTGCGCGCAGCGTCGGATTCGGCCTCGGCGTCGCCGTAGCACGCGGGCGAGCCCCATTCCTTGGCGTACAGCACGTGCGCGCCCGCGAGCGCCGCGGTCGCGGTCGGTGGTCTCGCTCACGGTGCCGCCCGATGCGGCGGCGGCGGCGCGCGCCTTCGCCATGATCGGCTCCGGCAGCGCGTAGCCGTCCGGCCGCAGCACCACGACTTCCATGCCGCGCTGCGCGGCCATGTGCACGGTCGCGGCGGGCACGGCGAGCGGCAGCGCGCGCGGGTGGTACACCCAGCGACAGCACGAACTTGCCGCGACGCGGCACGTCGAGGTCGTCCATCGTCTTCCAGTCGGCGAGCGCCTGGCAGGGGTGGTTCATCGCCGACTCCAGGTTGATGAACGGCTTCGGGCACAGGCTCGCCATCAGGTTGAACGGCGTCTCGGCGAGGTCGGCGGCGAGGTCCTTGCCCTCGGCGAAAGGCGCGGATGCCGAGCGCGTCGCAGTAGGAGGCGAGCACCGGGATCGCCTCGCGCACGTGCTCGGCGGCGCCCCCGTTCATCACGGCGCCGGTGCGCGTCTCGACCTGCCACGTGCCCTGGCCGGGCGTGACCACGAACGAGGTGCCGCCGAGCCGCATCATGCCGGCCTGGAACGACGACAGCGTGCGCAGCGACGGGTTCATGAACAGCAGGCCGAGGATCTTGCCGGCGAGCGCCTGCGGCTCCGGGTGCTCCTGCAGGCCGGCGGGCGAGCGTCGAGCAGGTCGACGACCTGGTCGCGGGAGAAGTCGGCGAGGTCGAGGAAGCGCTGCATGGGAAGTGATCGGTGATCAGGGGGTAGGGGGTAGTGGAAGATGCGCGTCGCCGCGTCAGGCGGGCAGCGAGGCGAGGGCGTCGCGCAGCTGCGCGACGTGCGCCTCGCTCGAGCACGTAGGGGGCGAGCATGCGCACGACGTGCGGGTCGCCGCTGGTGCCGGTCAGGATGTCGCGCTCGAGCAGCTCGCGCTGCACGTCCTTCGCCGGCCGGCCGCGTGCGCAGCCCGGTCAGGAAGCCGGCGCCCTGCGCGCGACTCGACCGGGCCGACGACGCAGGTCTCGCGGATCTGCTGCGCAGCGCTGCCGCACGTTGGCGAGCAGGCCCTCGCTCTCGATGATGTCCACGACCGCCTCGATCAGCGCGCAGGCCAGCGGGCCGCCGCCGAAGGTCGTGCCGAGGTCGTCGGTCTTCAGGTGGGCCGCGACGTGGTCCGCCATCAGCAGCGCGGCGCACGGGAAGCCCGCGCCGAGCGCCTTGGCCGTGGTGATCATGTCGGGCGCGATGCCGTGCATGTTCGCCGCGAACGGGAAGCCGGTGCGGCCCATGCCGCACTGCACCTCGTCGAGATCAGCAGCGCGCAGGTCTCGCTGCAGCGCGCGCGCAGCGCCGCGAGGAACGGCTGGCCCAGGTCCACGGCGCCGGCCACGCCCTGCACGGGCTCGACGATCACGGCGGCGGTGTCGGTGCCGACGACGCGGCGCGATCGCGTCGAGGTCGCCGCGCGGCAGGAACTCGACGTCGAACGGCGCCTGCGGGAAGCCGTACCACTTCTTCGCCGCGCCCCAGGTGACCGCGCCCGCGGCGGCCGTGCGGCCGTGGAAGCTGCCCTCGATCGCGACGACCTTGCGACGGCCGGTGATCCTGAGTGCGAGCTTGAGCGCGTTCTCGTTCGCCTCGGCGCCGGTGTTGACGAAGAACACGGTGTCGAGGCCGAGGCCCGCGAACTGCGCGAGCCGCGTCGCGGCCCGCGCGCGCACGTCGAGCGGCACGGCGTTGCTCTGGAACAGCAGCGACTTCGCCTGCTGCTCCAGCGCCGCGAGCCAGCGCGGGTGCGAGTAGCCGAGCGCCGCGACGGCGTGGCCGCCGTACAGGTCGAGGATGCGGCGGCCGTCGCGGGTGCTGCAGGTGCACGCCCTCGGCGCCCACGACGTCGAGCGGCCACTGCGCGTACACCGGCGCGAGGTGGTCGGCCATCACGTCCAGCCGGCCGCCGGCTGCATCAGGCCCGCCGTCTCCTCGTAACCGAGCATGCGGTTCATCCACTGCACGGCGCCGCCGGCCGCGCCCTTGGTCAGGTTGTCGATGGCGCACATCACGGCGACGGTGCGGCCGTGCGCGACGCCGGACAGCTGCGCGAAGTTGCTGGCCACCGACGTCCTTGACGCGCGGCGGCTCGCCGCCGACGCGCACGAACACCGACTGGTCGTAGTACTCGCGCAGCGCGTGCACGCAGCTCGTGGCTCGTCAGCGGCTCGCGCGCAACGGCCTGCACGGTGACGTGGATGCCGCGCGCGAACGGGCCGGAGTGCGGCACGAAGTTGAACTCGGCCTCGACGCCGGTGGCGGCGCGCGCGAGCGCCGTGACCTCGGGCGTGTGGCGATGCGCCAGCGCGTTGTAGGCATACAGGTCGCTGTGGCGCTGCGGGTGGTGCGTGCCGGCGGTCGGCTGGCGGCCCGAGCCGGTGCTGCCGGTGATGCCGGTGACGAACAGCCGCGGCGATTCGAGCCCGAGCGACAGCAGCGGCACGCTCGCGAGCAGGATCGCGGTGGCGAAGCAGCCCGGGTGCGCGACGTGCGGCGTGTGCAGGGCGTTCAGGTGCTCCGGCACCGCGCAGGTGAACTCGGCGATGCGGTCCGGCGCGCCGTGCGCGTGCTTGTAGACGGCCTCGTACGCGGCGGCGGTCGAGTAGCGGAAGTCCGCCGAGATGTCGACGACGCGCGGCTGGTGCCGGCCTGCTCGGCGGCCGTGAGCAGCTTGTCGATCAGCGCCGCCGACACGCCGTGCGGCGCCGCCGAGAACACCGCGGTCACCGGGTTCGCGGCCACGTACTCGACGACCTCGTCGTGGCCGGCGAAGCGCAGGTGCGGCAGCACTGGCTGCAGGTGCCGGAAGAACTGCGCCACCGGCTCGTCGGGCTGGCTGTCGGAGGCGACGGCGGCGAGGTCGAGGTACGGATGCGCGGCGAGCAGGCGCAGCAGCTCGCCGGCCACGTAGCCGGTGCCGCCGAGCACGATCGCCGGGACGCGCGCGGTCATTCGGCCGCCGCCCGCGCCAGCTGGGCCCCGAGGCCGAGGCTGTCGATGATGTGGTCGCCGAGCGCCGCGCCGGCCGTGATCGCGTTCACGGCGCGCACGCCCATCTGCTCCTCGATGATGTTCACGCCCACGGCGTTGTCGGTGGCGGGGCCGGTGACCGCGCAGGGCTCGATCTCGAAGCGCTCGCGCAGCAGCTTCACGCCGCCCCAGGCGGCGACCGGGTCGTTCGCCGACAGGACCACGGCCGACAGCGCGTTGCCGGATGTCCTCGCTGCGAGGATCGCCTCGACGCCGTAGGCGCCGAGGATGCCGTCGCCGAGCTCGAACACGACCACGTCCGGGCGGCCCTGCGTCATCTCGGTCAGCATCGTGCGCGTCAGCGCCGGGCCCGAGTGCGGCCGTGGTCGTGACGATGCCGAGGTCCGTGAAGATCATGCTGCGCCGCGCGCCGGAGTCCTCCATCGCGAGGATGTCGCGGCGCAGCGAGACGCCGGTGGCCTTGAACGCGTGCACCGCGAGGCCGCGATGGCGCATGCGGCTCACGATCGCGCAGGCCGCGGCGGTCTTGCCGGCCTCCATGCAGGTGCCCGCGAGCGCCACCACCGGCACGCCGTGCGTGTCGAGCGGCGCGGCGTAGTCGAGCCGGCGGTGGCCGACCTGCGCCGGCACGCCGATGCGCTCGCCGAGGAACGGGAACTGCAGCACGCAGCCGAGCACGCGGCAGTCGAACGGCTTGCCCTTGTCGGGGTTCACCGAGTCGCAGATGCCGAGCACGCCGCCGATGTTCAGCACCTGCAGCACGTCGCCGGCCTGCACCTTCTCCGGGATGTGGCCCGAGTAGCCGAACAGCGCCTGGCGGTGGCCGAGCGCGCCCACGATCACGTCGCCGCGCGCGACCTTGGCCATGCGGCCGCTGGTGAGCTCGAGCGTGTTGTAGGTGGACTTGTTGTTCAGGATCTCGACCACCAGCACGACGCCCTCCTCGCACGGGATGTCGGTGGTGGCGATGCGCACCTCGTGGCTCAGGCCGCAGGCCTGCGCGATCGAGGCGATCTTGTCGACGACGACGGTGCGCATCTGCATCGAGCTCACTCCTGGCCCTGCGCCTGGCGGCCGGCCCGCGTGTAGAAGATGCCCGGCAGCGCCAGCATCTTCGAGAAGCCGTGCGCGTCCTCGGCGGTCCACTCGCCGGCCGACTCGCCGTAGGCGCCCTTCGACGCCTTCATCAGCGAGAACGGCGAGGCCACGCCCTCGACGAAGACCGAGCCCGGGCGGAACAGCACGTGCACCTCGCCGGTGACGCGCTGCTGCGACGAGATCGAAGAACGTCTCGATGTCGCGGCACACCGGGTCGAGGTGCTGGCCCTCGTGGACGAGGTCGCCGTACGGGGCCGGCGAGCGTGTCCTTGATCCGCGCCTGGCGCGCGGACAGCACCAGCTTCTCGAGCTCGCGGTGCGCGGTCAGCAGGACCTCGGCGGCCGGCGCCTCGAACGCGACGCGGCCCTTGAAGCCGATGATCGTGTCGCCGAGGTGGATGCCGCGGCCGATGCCGAAGCCGCGCCCCGACGACTTCGAGCTGCTCGATCAGGCTGACCGGGTCCAGCGCCTTGCCGTCGAGCGAGCAGGGGATGCCGGCCTCGAAGCCGATCGTGTGCCGCTCCGGCGCCTGCGGGTGCGTGAACGCGTCCCGCGTCAGCACCCAGGCGCTGTCGGGGATGCAGCCGTCCGAGGTGAGCGTCTCCTTGCCGCCGATGGTCGTGCCCCACAGGCCGCGGTTCACCGAGTACGCGGCGCCGAACGGCGGCACCGGCAGCTTGCGCGACTCGAGGTACTCGAGCTGCTCGGGGCGCTTGAAGGCGCGGTCGCGCACCGGGGCGAGGATCTCGAGTTCGGGTGCGAGCGTGCGCAGCGCCACCTCGAAGCGCACCTGGTCGTTGCCCGCGGCGGTCGAGCCGTGCGCGACCACGTCGGTGCCGAGCTTGCGCGCCCACTGCGCGACGGTCTGCGCCTGCAGCACGCGCTCGGCGCCGACGCACAGCGGATAGAGCTTGCCGCGGCGCACGTTGCCCATGATCAGGAACCGGATCACCTGCTCGAAGTAGGCGGGCCGCGCGTCGACGAGGTGGTGGGCCACGGCGCCGAGCGCGCTTCGAGCGCTGCTCGAGCATGCGCGCGGCGGCGGCGTCGATGCCGCCGGTGTCGACGGTGAGCGTGACCACCGGCCGGCCGTAGGTCTCTGCGAGCCAGGGCACGCAGAACGAGGTGTCGAGGCCGCCGGAAAAAGCGAGCAGGATGGGCTTGGCGCCCGCGGGTGTCTGGGTCATGGGAGTCTCAGCGTCCGAAGATGGAACGGAGGTGCGCGTGCAGCCGGCGCTGGGTGCGGGCGCTCTCGGTCGCGATGAAGATCGTGTCGTCGCCGGCGATCGTGCCGACGACCTCGGGCCAGCGCGCCTTGTCGAGCGCGATGGCGACGCTCTGCGCCGCCCCGGTCGGTCGTGCGCAGCACCGTCAGGTTGGGGCCGGCGCCGCGATAGCCCTTCACGAAGGCGCTGCACGTCCTCGAAGTGGCTCGGCGTCAGCGCGTCCTCGGACGCGGGCAGCAGGTAGCGGTCGGCGCCCTTGACCACGCCGAGCTCGCGCAGGTCGCGGCTCACGCTCGACTGCGTCGCGTCGAAGCCCGCGCGATGCAGCAGGTCCACGAGCTCCGCCTGCCGGCCGACCGCAGTCTGCCGCAGGATGCGCACGATCGCGTCCCGGCGCAGGAGCTGGGCGTGGAGGTCGGTGGCCAAGGGAGCGGCTCGCAGTGGTGAATAAAAACCGGCGTAATGTGCATAATTATGCACATGAATGTCAAGGCGCGGCCGCGGGCCGCGCGCGACGAGGATCCGGCTCGAACCAGTCCCGGGGGCCGCGCGCCAATCCGACCGACCGCCCGCCGCTCTCGAACTCGCCCGCCGCCTGCACGCGCTCGCGCGCACCGGCCTGCATTTCTGCCGCGACGAGTACGACCGGGAGCGCTACGAGGAGATCGAGCGCATCGCCGCCGAACTGCTCGCCGGCGAACCGGTGCCGCTGCGCGAGGGGCTGCTCGAGCGTGTGGTCGACCGAGAGGGGCTACGTCACGCCGAAGATCGAGGTGCGCGGCGCGGTGTTCCGCGACGGCCGGGTGCTGCTGGTGCGCGAGATCGGCCGACGGCCTGCTGGACGCTGCCGGGCGGCTGGGCCGACGTGAACGAGAGTCCCGTCGCAGGCCGTCGAGAAGGAGATGCTGCAGGAATCGGGCCTGCGCGTCAGGGCCGTCAAGCTCGCCGCGCTGTACGACCGCAGCCGCACGGCCACGGCGACTTCGCTGTTCCACAGCTGGAAGGCGTTCTTCCTCTGCGACATCACAGGGGGCGAGCTGCGCGGCAGCTACGAGACTGACGCGGTCGAATTCTTCGACCCGACCGATGCGCTGCCGCCGATGTCGCATCGGCCGCAGCACGCCCCGGCAGGTGGCTGCGCATGCAGGAGCACTTCCGTGAACGATCGCATGCCGGCGGACTTCGACTAGCGCTCGATCCGGTACTCGATGTCCGCGCTCTGCTCGAGCCCGGCCTCGGCCTTGAGCGACCAGCGCGGGTTCAGCGTGTAGCGCAGCTTGATGGTGTTGATCGCCTCGGCGATCGAGATGCCGTAGCTCACGAACAGCTTCGGCGACAGGTACTTGCCGAGCACGACCGGGGTGTCGTCCTGCGCCGGCCTCTCGACGGACACCTCGTCGAGGCCGAGGCGCGTGCCCAATCCCCCGAGCAGCAGCCCGCCGCCGCTGATCGCCAGGCTCTCGGCCGCACGGTTCACCGAGGCGACCTCGCCCGACTGCAGCGTGTTGATCGAGCGGCCGGTCAGCAGGTAGGACAGCGCCTCGTTGTTCGGCATCGCCGGCTCGGACGTGAGCGTGATGAACGGGTTGTCGAGCTGTGCCGCGCACGTTGACCGCGACCATGATGTCGGAATCCTTGATCTCGCGCTCGGCGACCAGGTCGAGCGTCGGCTCCGTCGAGCGGCGAGTTCGGTAGCTGCAGCACGCCCTTGGTGATCTTCACGAACTACGCCGTAGGCCTTGTACTCGCCCTCGATCGACGCTGATCGCGCCGTCGCCGCGCGCGACGTCGCCGGGCTCGGTCGTCACGACGACTTCGCCGCCGAGCCGCGCCTTGAGCCCGAAGCTATCCACGCGCACGTCGTCGCCGAGCCGCACGCGGATGCGGCTGCGCACCCGCTGCAGCGTGGACGGCCCGGTCTCCTCGACTTCGCCGCCGACGATGCGCTCGTCGTCCGACGTGCTCACCGAGGTGCTCAGGTCCTTGGTCGCGATCTTCGCCGATGGGATCAGCACCTCGCCCGTGACCGTGTACATGCCGTCCATCGGCCATGATCGTGCAGGTCCGGCGAGGCGAGGATGCGGTACTCCGGCGTGTCCGCGACCAGCAGGTTGTCGCCCTTGAGCCGCATGCTTCCGGTCATGATCCCTTCGGGCCAGCTGAAGCGGCCCGTCCAGGTTGAGCGGCCCCTTGCGCGTCGTGGCCTGGCCGTCGAACTCGAGCTCGTCGCCGAAGAAGCGGCCGTCGAGCGTCGCCGCGGTCAGCTGACAGGTTGGTCCGGTACAGGTCGAACCGGCCGTCGCGCACGTGGAATTCGCCGTCGATCGCGGGTCGCCGAGCGTGCCCCGCACGCGCACCGAGCCGTCGAGCCGGCCGTCCGAGCGGTCGATCTCCGGCACGAACAGCGGCAGCGCGGTGAGCACCGACGACTGCGCGTTGATCTCGCCGCTCAGCGGGCTGTCGCCGAGCGCGCGACCCCGGGCCCGCGTCGGCCCGGACCTCGCCGCGCAGCTCGGTGCTGGCCGCCATCGTGCATCTCGGCCGTGGCGCGCAGCTCGTCCTCGGCTCCGCGAACAGGTCCAGCGCGCGCCGCCGACCGATCTTGACGACGTTCGGTGCGGAACTGGTTGCGCGGGATGTCGAACGTCGGGTCGTCGAGCAGCAGCGTCGTGCCGCCGACCCACTCGCGGCCCGGCTGCTGCTCGGCCCAGCCGCTCGCCTGCAGCTTGCCGTCGAATTCGCGCCAGCCGAGCAGCGTCGTCAGCAGGCGTCGCAACGGCCAGTCCTGCGCGCTGTAGAGCACGCGCCACGAGTCGGGCGAGCTGTGCCATTCCCCCTCGGCGCACAGTCGCGCGTCGCCGGTGGCGAGGCACAGCGGCGCGGTCGTGACCAGCGTCGGCCCGACTTCGAGCGCGCCGGGCTGCGCGAGCCGGGCGCCGCCGTCCGGGAAATCAAACGAGGCCTCGAGCAGCTGGCCCTGCCAGGCGCGCTTGTCCACGTCGGCTGCGCCCGATGCCGCGAGCGCCGCCTTGAACCCGGCGAGCCTGTGCTCGGGATTGCCGCGCGACGTCGCAGTGATCCTCGATGTCGTGCTCGGAGGTCTTGCCTTCCGCCTGCAGCGCGCACGATCTCGTATTGCTGTCCCGCTCGCCATCCACGGCCGTGGCCCGCAGGTCGACGCGCGACTCGCGCTGGTCGGTGAGATCCACGTCGAAGTCGGCCTCGCATCGACTTCGACGGCGATGCCGCCGTAGCGAAGTTGCGCACGCGAGCCTCGGCCTGGACCTGCGGCCGTGCCGCGGCTGCCGCGCGCGATGCCCGGCGAGACGAGCTCGCCGCGCAGGACGGGTGCAGCAGCGCTCAGCGAGCGCACGTCGGCGCTCCAGCGCAGGTCGACGCTCGGGCCCCAGCGGCCGTCGATGTCCACGTGCGACCCGCCGTTCGCGATGCGCACGCCGCTCAGGTCGTAGGTGCCGGCGCGTGCGACACCTCGCCGCGCCCGGTCAGCGGCCTGCCGAGCATCGTGCCGGACAGCTACGTCGAGCCGCGCGGTCCACGGCGCGTCGGCCCTGAAGCCGCGCCCGTCGATGTCGCCCACGACGTCGACTCGCCCGGCAGGTCGGGCCGCAGCGCCGCGAGGTCGAGCGTTCGCCCGCTCGACCGCGGCGCGCCACGGCTCGTCGCCGACCCAGGACACGCGGCCTGACCCGCTCAGCCGGCCGCGCAGCGTCGTGCCGTCGAATCGTCCGAGCACCAGCTGCTCGCGGTCGATCGAGCCCGTGGCCGTGAAGTCGGCCGCGGGAATCTGCGGGCCCTGCGCCTGTGCCTTCACCTCGAACGCATAGGGCAGCCCGCCCGCGAGCGTGTATCGACCGATCGCGCTCTGGACGAGGGCTCGCCCGCCAGCGGCCAGCGCAACTTCGATCCACTCGCCGCGTGAGATCGAGTTCCGGTGCCTCGCCGCCGAACCGGATCGTGCCGGCCGTCGTGAGCACGAGTTCCGAGCGCGGCATCCACGCGCGGAGCGACACGATGTCGATCACCGAATCGGAATAGCGGCCGGAGCCGCTGCACTCGCAGCTGCTCGGCGCCGATCTGCGGCGACGTCAGCGTGCCGCTCACGCCGATGCCGTCGTGCCGGGCGTCGACCGAGATCGAGCCGCTCAGGCTCGGCAGCCGGTTCGGCTGGCACCCACGGCGAGCCGTCGAACTCGGTCGCGCGCAGCGTGCCGACGCGCGCGTGCTTCGTCGGTTCAGGTCCAGCGCGTTGCCGATGAACGACAGTCTCGCCGGCTTCGGATCGCGGCGTCGATGCCGAGCCGGTCGAGGTTGCCGCTCACCGCGGCCGCGAAGCGGTAGTTGCGCTCGTCGGGCAGGCGCCAGTCGCCCGTTCGCTGCGCCGCGCAGCCCGAGCGGCAGCGTCGCGCGCAGCGAAGACCTTGCCGTCGATGCGGCCGGCCGGGTCCTCCACCACGAGGGTCCGACGTCGATGCGCCAGCGCGTCATGCGCAGGTCGCCCTGCACGCGCTCGGCGTGCATCGCGGTAGCCGGTCGTGCAGCGTCAGCGCCGACGTTCTGCACGACGACGTCCGGTGCCGCCAGGCTCGAGAACCGCGGCAGGAAGTGGGTCAGCGAGTCCGGTTGCGGCGGTCGCGGTGCTTCAGCGTGACCTCGGCGCGGCCGATGCTGGCACCCTCGACGATGATGCGTCCGCCGAGCAGCGCCGGCCGAGCGTGCAGCTTCCCTTGCACCTCGTCCGCGACCACGCGTACGGCCGCGTGGTCCACGACGACGCGGCCGAAGTACACGTCGCCCGCGAGCGTGCCGCGTCGCGCCGCTGACCTCGATCTTCGCCGGTTCGATGTGCCTCAGCATGCGCGAGCGCGAACTCGAGTCCCGGGGCTGGTGCAGCAGGCGGTACGCAAAGAGCGCGCCCCCCGCGACGATCGCGAGCAGCAGCGACCAGCAGCCGCGCCAGCGCCAGCTTCATCACAGCACCTGCGTGATGTTGAGGTGCAGGCGCGGGCTCTTGCCCGGCTCCGACAGCGCCTGGGCGACGTCGAAGCCGATCAGCAGCATCGGCAGCCGCCAGCGCATGCCGACGCCCACCGAGTACTCGAGCGGCGTGCCCCAGTCGTTGAACGCGTTGCCGGTGTCGAAGAACACCGCGCCGCGCAGGTTCGTCGGCAGGTCGCGCTCGAACTCGATGCTAGCCGACGAGCTTGTGCTCGCCGCCGACGCCCTTGTTGCCGCTGCCCGGCGGGAGCGTTCGGGTCCGTCGGGCTCAGCTAGTCGAGCGCGAAGCCGCGCACGCTGCGGTCGCCGCCGGCGAAGAAGCGCTGCGAGGCGGGCAGCTCGCGAGAAGTCGTCGACCCAGCTGGTGCCGAACTCGCCGCGCAGCCGCAGGTACCAGGGCCCGCCGCGGATCGGCCAGACCTTCTCGCGCGCGCGAATAGAAGCGCAGGTAGGAGGCGTCCGAGCCGAGCGTGGACGGGCTGCCGGACAGCTCGAAGTAGTAGGCCGCGTCGCGCACCCAGCCGGTGAGGAAATTGGGCGGCAGGCTCGCGATAGCTGATGCCCGGGATCAGCAGCAGGTCCGGTCGTCTCGGTGCCGTCCGGGAAGCCGGTGATTTCCTCGTTGAGCTTCAGGAACAGCACGCGCTGCCAGCGGCCGAACGCCTGGGTGAGGCCGCCGATGAGCTCGCAGCGCTCGCTGTCGAGTCGCCGAGCTCCTCGTTGATGTAGCCGGCCGAGAACTCGAGCTTCTCGAGCGCCGGGTCGCCGACCGGGATGATGTAGCGCGCGATGGCCTCCTGCAGCACGCTCGAGACGGTCGTCTCGAAGCGGAGCCGATGGCCGCGAGTCGTTCACCGCGCCGGTTCCCAGGCGAACTGGCCGCGCAGCCCGGTGTCGGTGCCGTAGCCGAGCGCTCACGCGTGTAGCGGTCGCGCTTGATGCGATCCGCGCGGATCGTGATCGGCACGGTCAGCGTCGCCGGATCGCGCTCGCCGGGTGTCACCGTGACGTTCGAGAAGTAGTAGCTGTCCTCGAGCGCGAACTGCGTGCTGCGGATGCGCTCGTCGGAGAACGGCTGGCCCGGTTCGAAGCGGATGAAGCGCTGCAGCAGCTCCGGGTCGATCACGTCCTGCTCGATCGTCGACCTCGCCGAACTCGTAGCGGCCGCCGGTATCGAGCGTCGAGGTAGGCGTCGGCGACGCAGCTTCGGCGGGCTCGACCAGCAGTTCGCGGCGCGTCAGCTTCGCGTCGAGGTAGCCGCGAGTCGAGCGCCGTGCGCAGCGAGGTCGGTCTTCAGCCGCTCGTACGCCGCGTGGTCGAGCCGCGTGCCCGGCTGCAGCGGGCTGCTGGACGGCGACCGCGCTCAATGTCCGGGCTCGACTGGCCCGGGCCGACGACCGCGACCTGCACCGTCGCGCATCAGCACCGGCTCGCCGGGCTTGATCCGCAGGCGCACGATCCAGCGCGCGTCGTCGCGGCTGGTGCGGCTGCGGACCTGCCGGCTCGTAGTAGCCGAAGGGACGCAGCGCGTCGGCCGCTTCGTCGACGGCCCGGTCGGCGAGGCGGCGCACCTGCGACGTCCGTGAGGTCCGTCCGCTGCGTAGTACCGCGAGAGTGACAGGTACGCGCGGACGTTGTCCGCGATCGCGCGATCGACGCCGTCCATCTCGATGCGGATCCTGTCCGGCGGCGCCGAGCACTGCGGCCGATGCGCTCGACAGCGCAAGCAGCGCGATCCAGGCCAGCAACCGCGCGCCGCGCCTGCCAGCCGCGCGCTGCAGGCGCTCGTCTCATCGCAGCGCCCGGTCGCCGGCGAACTCGAGGCGCGTCGCGCCGCTCTGGCGCGCCGGCGGAATCGAAGCGCCGCTCGCGGACGATCGTGCGGCCATCGTGCCCGACAAGCACGACCGTCGAGCAGCGCGTGCCGTAGCGCTCGTGGCGCACGAACGGCGCCGACAGCGCGCGTTCCCAGCTCGGGCGGCAGGCCGCTGTCGGGCATCGAGTCGCCGGCAGCGGGCTCGCGGTCGTCGAGCAGGTCGAAGCAGCGTCCCGGCCGCCAGGTCGCGTTGTTCCAGCGCGGCGGCGAATCGCTCGCGGGTCCGCACGAGCTTGGGCCAGGGCTGTCGAGCCGGTGATTGCTGAGTCCGTAGATGCCCGGCGCAGCGCGCGCGGTCCCTCGCTGTCGCGGTTCGAGACAGTAGTGCAGTGCCCGTGCGTCGCCCACGCAGCAGGTTGAAGCCGGCGAAGCGAGCCGCAGCGCCGTTCAGCTCGATCGACGAAGGCCGCCGGCTGATCGGCGCCTGCGAGGAACTCGCGGCACCAGCCGCGCCGCGCGACGGTGCGATCGGCGACCGGGGGCGCCTCGAGTTCCCGGAAGTTCGTCACGACGCCGAAACGGCCCGCGCGCGTCACGCCCATCCACGTGCCGCCGGCGCGAAGGTCACGCCCGGCGAGCACGCGGCCGTCCTCGCTCCACCAGCGCGAGCGGCGCGGCCGGACGGTCGTGGAACTCGTCGCGATTCGCCGGCCACCACCAGGCGATAGCGCGGATGCGTCATCCAGGCGAGCGACGAGCAGGCACATGGCGGCATTGTAAGCGCGGCCTCTGTGTCGGCAGGTCGCGGCACGGCGGCGTCAGGGCTGCGACGCCTCGGCGCCTCGTTCCGGCCGAACAGCAGTCGGCCCGCCTTGCTGGTGGCCCAGTACAGCAGCGCGACGATCGCCGCGAGGCAGAGCAGCGGCACGACCACCGCGAGCATGGCGACACCCGTCGCGCCCACCGTCTCGACGGTCGCGACGACTGGGTTCGCGAGCCCCCCGGTCATCACGCCGGACTTGGCGCGCAGCAGCGCGGTGCTGCCCTTGGTGAGTCCCGCAGCGCCGCCGCCGGCGATGATCGCCACCGGCCACATCACCGCCGGCGGGATGTCGGCCATCACCGACGCGCTCGCGACGACGCCCGCGCCCACCGTGGCCGGGCTCGCGATCACGTCGAGCGCGTGGTCCACGCCCGGGATGTAGTAGGCCAGCACCTCGAAGACGGCCGCCGTGCCGAGCATCAGCAGCGCCGGGGTGCTCGACAGCCAGTTGAACCCGTCGGCCAGCGGCAGGTACCCCGAGCGAGCCGCGATGCCCGCGACCAGCAGCGGCACGAAGATGCGGAAGCCCGTCGCCGCCGCGAGGCCGATGCCGAGCGCGACGCTGAGCAGTGATTCGAACGACAGTTCCATGCATGGGTCTCGACACGGGGCCGTGCGGCCGGGCGCGGCGATCCTGCCGCATCCGGCCGCCGCAGACAATTCAGAATGCGAGATGCAGCGCGTCCCAGGCGGTCTTCGCGATCAGGCAGGACACCACTGCGATGAACACGTTGCGCACGAAGCCGCTGCCGTGCCGGATCGCGAGGTGGCTGCCGACCTGCGCGCCGGCGACGTTGCAGACGGCCATCGCGAGCCCGAGCAGCCAGAAGATCTCGCCCGTCACGCCGAACAGCAGGATCGCCGCGAGGTTCGCGGCGGCGTTCACGATCTTGGCCGACGCCGAGGCGTGCAGGAAGTCGAGCCCGAAGACGCGCACGAACAGGAACACGAGGAAGCTGCCGGTGCCGGGACCGAAGAACCCGTCGTACAGCCCGATGACTCCGGCGCCGGCGGCGGCGAGCGCGCGGCCCGTGCCGGCCCTGCCAGCGCGGCTGGTGCACGCGGCCGAAGTCCTTGTGCAGCAGCGTGTAGAGCAGCACGCCCGCCAGCAGGAACGGCACCAGCGCGCGGAATTTCGCGGGCGGAATGCCGGTCGCGATCCAGGCGCCGACCAGCGCGGCGACGAACGCACCGGCGGCGGCCGGCAGCACCAGCCGCCAGTCGAGCCGGACGTGCCGGATGAAGCGCGCCGATCGGCGCTGGTCGTGCCGGCGAGGCCTGCGAGCTTGCCGGTGCCGAGCAGCGTCGGGTGCGGGGTCGTCGGGAACGCCGCGAACAGCGCGGGCAGCTGGATCAGTCCGCCGCCGCCCGCCATCGCGTCGACGACGCCCGCGCCGAACGCGGCCACCAGCACGAAGACGATTTCGAGCGACACGAGTTCCGGGTCGCCCGGTTCAGCGCTGCCGCTGGCCCCAGAGCTTCACGCCGGCGTCTGCCGCAGCGGCAGGCCGATCCCGAGTCGTACCAGTCCTCGATGAGGCGGAACGACACCGACTGCGGCGGGGGCAAGCCGGGGAATCCGGACGCGATCTCGCTCCCGGGTGAACCAGCGTACGTCCTCGAGTTCTTCGTCGGCGCGCGCCACCGCGCCGGGCGCCGCGCGGCGGTGAAGCCGATCATCAGCGACGACGGGAACGGCCACGGCTGCGAAGAGTGGTACTCGGCGTCGACCACGGTCACGCCGGTTTCCTCGAGCACCTCGCGCACGACCGCGTCCTCGAGGCTCTCGCCGGGCTCGACGAACCCTGCGATCGTGGAGTATCGGCCCGCGGGCCAGGCGGCCTGGCGACCGAGCAGCGCCCGCTCGCCGTCGGTGACCAGCACGATGATCGCGGGATCGAGTCGCGGAAAGTGTTCGTCGCCGCAGGTCGTGCTGCGTGCACTTCATCACGTGCCCCGCGCTTGCGCTCGCCGTCGGCGCGCCGCAGTTGCCGCAATGCCGGTGGCGCCGCCGCCAGAGCACCATCGCCCGTGCGTAGGCGAGCAGCCCCGCCTCGTCGGCCGGGATCTGCCCGCCCGCGAGCCGCAGGTCCTCGAACGACATGCCGGCTGGCAGGCCGGACGGCGGCCCTTCGAGCCGCAGGTCGGCCGCGAAGCACACGCGGCCGCGAAAATGGCCGAGCAGCACGAGGTCCTCGTCGCGGATCGAGGCGCGCAGCTCCTCGTGAGCTTCGACCAGGCCGGCGGACCAGCCTTGCTCCGCGCGGAGCAGCAGGCTGCGCGACTTCCCATACCGGCACCAGCAGGCTCAGCGGATCCCGCAGCGCGCTGTCGACGAACGCCGCGTCCTTGCGCAGGTGAGCGGCTCGGTCGAGGTATGGGCCTGCGAAGACGTTCGGCGTGCGCAAGGATCGGGACTCCGGGGCGGGGCCGCAGTCTAGCAATCCTCGTCCGCCGAGTCGGGCAGGTGCGCGGCGCGGCAGGTCGCGCAGTTGTAGGGAAGCACGTCGAGGGTGTCGCGGATCCAGGCGGCGCGGCAGTCCGGGCAGCTGGCGAGCACGTACTCGTCCCGGTTCGACAGCACCTGCCCGAGGAACCAGGCGTGCTCCAAGGTGATCGCCGTGGCCGGGCAGATGCAGCAGGAACGTCTCGTAGACGTCGCAGAACCGGGACACCTCGCCGATCGCCGGGCCGGAGCAGCACGCGGCGGATGGCCGATCAGCCCGCAGCAGCACAGCATGCAGCCGAGCGCGGCGGCCTGGATCTCGTGGTCCACGGACTTGCGGAAGAACGACATCTGGCGCGGCGACTTGCCGCGCTTGCGCGGGGCGCGGGGCCCGGCTGAGCCCTGCGAGTAGTTGCGGTACAGCTTGCGGATGCGGTCTCCGGACAGACCGGTGCAATGGCGGATGATCTGGGTCCGGCCCCGTGGGCGATCAGGCGATAGGCGACCGTCAGGCGCAGGCGGTCGCGGTCATAACGGCAGTCGGTGATGCGCATGGCTTCCCCCTGTTTTTGTATCTTTCCCGTCATATATGGTCCAACAGGACCATATATGGAAGTCTATAACCAAATATGGTCTATTTGGACCATATTTGGCAGGAGCCGCTCATGGCACCCGCTCGGCTACTTCCAGGGTCGCAGGCCCCGATCTGCTCGCCCATGGCGGCGTGCTGACCGCCGTCCATCCGCCGCGACCTGGCCGACCTGAACCGCCAGTTCCTCGAGCTGGGCCTGCGGCCCGAGCTGTCGCACGACCCCCGCTTTGCGCTGGTCCGGCCCGGTCCGGCCGCGCCTGCTCGGCACCGATGCGCCGACCCTCGGCCGGATGGCCTCGTGCCCGTTTGCGCTGTTCGGGATACGGCTTCCGGCGCCGGCCGCGGATGGTCGGCCGATGCGCGTCCCGGGTCGAGGACGGGGCGGCAGTGATCGCGTCGAGCGAGCCATGGCACGGCCGGTGCCTCGCCTTCGCGCACTCCGCGCTGTTCGTCGCGCTGCGTCTTGCGGACACCGCGCCGCTCGCGGCCCGGATCGCGCTCGGCCTGTCGCCGGGCGCCGAGCTGCGCCTGAACGAAATGTGCCAGTCCGAGTGGCGCGAGCTCGCCACGTGCCCCGACGTGATCCACCCGCGGTGGCCGGCGCAACCGCGCTTCTGGGGCATGCTGCGCGGCGCCGCGCGGCAGTGTTCGCCAGCCTCGTGGCAATGGGCGCACTGCTTCGGGATCTGCCTGCTGGGACCGGACCTCGACGGCTTCGCCGAGAATGCCTCGCCTGCGTCCCGGCATCCGCCGCCGCGCTGAGCGCAGCGCGGCGCGGCCTGCGACTCGTGTCGCGCCACGGCCGGTTCGCGGGCGGTGTTTCTTGTGAAGCGCCGCCCGGGGCATTACCCTGCGCTCCCGCCGTTGCCGACCCCCCGGTCCCATGAAAGCCCTGTCGCTGCGCAAGCTCAGCAAGACCTACAAGAACGGCGTGCAGGCCCTGAAGGGCATCGATCTCGACGTGGACCAGGGCGACTTCTTCGCGCTGCTCGGCCCGAATGGCGCGGGCAAGACCACGGCGATCGGCATCGTCGCCTCGCTGGTAACGAAGACCTCGGGCACGGTCAGCGTGTTCGGCCACGACATCGACACCGATCTCGAGGAGGCCAAGGCCTGCCTCGGCCTCGTGCCGCAGGAGATCAACTTCAACCAGTTCGAGAAGGTCTCGACGATCCTCGTGAACCAGGCGGGCTTCTACGGCATTCCGCGCCGGCTCGCGAAGGAGCGCGTCGAGACGCTGGCTGCGCGAAGCTGCAGCTGTGGGACAAGCGCGACGCGGTGTCGCGCACGCTGTCCGGCGGCATGAAGCGCCGGCTGATGATCGCGCGTGCGCTGGTGCACGAGCCGCGGCTGCTGATCCTCGACGAGCCGACCGCCGGGCGTCGACATCGAGGTGCGCCGCTCGATGTGGGAGTTCCTGCGCCAGATCAACGAGGACGGCACGACCATCATCCTGACGACGCACTACCTGGAGGAGGCCGAGAGCCTCTGCCGCAACATCGCGATCATCGACGAGGGCCGCATCATCGAGAACGACCGGATGTCGACCGTGCTGCGCAAGCTGCACAGCGAGGTGTTCGTGCTGAATCCGCGGCATCCGGTCGCATCGCGCGCCGGAGCTGCCCGGGTATTCCGTTCACGATGGCCGACGACGGCTCGCTCGAGGTCGAGGTGACCAAGGCCGCAGAACCTGAACGACATCTTCGCCGCGCTGTCCGCGCGGGGATCGAGGTCGTCAGCATGCGCAACAAGGCGAACCGGCTCGAGGAGCTGTTCCTGCGCCTGGTCGAGGGCCGCGACGCCGCGACCGGCGCGGCGAAGCCGGCGGCCTCGCGCATGAGCGACGCGACGCACGTCGCGGCGGACAGCGCCGCGAGCGCAGCCGGCGACCGCCGCTGGGTCGGGTTCCGCACGATCGTGATCCGCGAGTTCAGCCGGATCGTCCGCATCTGGGGCCAGACGCTGGTGCCGCCGGCGATCACGGCGACGCTGTACTTCCTGATCTTCGGCAGCCTGATCGGCCGGCGCATCGGCGACATGGGCGGCTTCACCTACATGCAGTACATCGCGCCCGGGCTGATCATGATGTCGGTGATCACCAACAGCTACGGCAACGTGGTGTCGTCGTTCTTCGGCGCGAAGTTCGGCCGGCACATCGAGGAGCTGCTGGTGTCGCCGCTGCCGAACTGGCTGATCGTGCTCGGCTACGTCGCCGGCGGCGTGCTGCGCGGCCTGCTCGTGGGGCTCGTGGTGACGGTGATCGCGCTCTTCTTCACGCACCTGCACGTCGAGCACCCGCTGGTGGTCGTGAGCGCGGTGCTGCTCACGTCGCTGGTCTTCGCGCTCGGCGGCTTCATCAACGCGGTGTTCGCGAAGAACTTCGACCAGATCTCGTTCATCCCGACGTTCATCCTGACGCCGCTCACCTACCTCGGCGGCGTGTTCTACTCGATCAGGATGCTGCCGGAGTGGGCGCAGACCGCCTCGCACGCGAACCCGATCCTGTACATGGTCAACGCGTTCCGGCTACGGCTTCCTCGGCGTGTCCGACGTCAACGTCTGGCTTGCGTTCGGCATCATGCTGGCGGCGGTCGTCGCGCTGTTCGCGCTGAGCGTGTGGCTGAT
This sequence comes from uncultured Gammaproteobacteria bacterium, assembly GCA_963776815.1. GTDB lineage: Bacteria > Pseudomonadota > Gammaproteobacteria > Steroidobacterales > Steroidobacteraceae > RPQJ01. The sequence continues at coordinate 63,464 of CAVZNZ010000012.1, read as the reverse complement.
GGAGAAGGGCACGGGGACGCGGGAGTAGCGGGTCACCTGCGATGTGCGGCCGCTTCGCCTTCTATTCTCCCCACGAAGCCGTGACCCGGCTGTTCGGCGTTGCCGCTGCGCCCGAGGTCGAGCCGCGCTACAACATCGCGCCGACGCAGTACATCGCGGCGGTGCGCGCGGACGAGCAGGGCGGCCGCGGGCTCGCGATGCTCTACTGGGGCCTGGTGCCGTCGTGGGCGAAGGAGAAATCGATCGGCGCGCGGATGATCAACGCGCGCGGCGAGACGCTGCGGCGAGAAGCCTTCGTTCCGCAACGCGTACAAGCGCCGCCGGTGCCTGGTGCTGGCCGACGGCTACTACGAGTGGCAGCGCAGTCGGCGGCGTCAAGCAGCCGTACTTCATCGCGTTCGCGAGCGGCGAGCCGTTCGGCATCGCCGGGCTCTGGGAATCATGGCGCGACCCGGCGAGTGGCGAGCCACTCGAGTCGTGCTGCCTGGTGACCACGGCACCCGCGGCCTCGGTGGCCCACGTGCACGATCGCATGCCGGTGATCGTGCCCGCCGCCCGCATATGCCGAATGGCTCGACCCGCGCAATGCCGACGTCGAGCGCCTCGACCGGCCTGCTGGTGCCATGGGCGGGCGCAGGACTCGTCGCGAGGCCGGTGGGGCGCCGCGTCAACGACGCGCGCAACCAGGGTCCGGAACTGCTCGAGCCGCTTGGCAGCCAGCAGGGCGGCGAATAGAGTCCCCGGACGCATGCCGACCGAGCCCACGACATTCCAGGCCTTGCGGATGCCGCGCCGGCTGCGGGCCGCGGCAGCCTGCCTGGTGCTCGTGCTGCTCGCGGGTTGCGGGGCGGGCCTGATCTATCCGCGGCTCGACTCGATCGTCGCGCTTCTACTTCCAGGACCTGGTCAGCCTCGACGACGCGCAGTCCGAGCAGCTCTCGCGCACGCTGTCCGCGAACCTCGACTGGCATCGCCAGTCGGAGCTGCGCAAGTACGCCGACTTCCTGCGCGATCTCGCGGGCTCGCTCGAGCAGGGCGTCGACGGATCGGAGTGGCTGCGGGCGAGCCGGCAGACCGAGCAGTACTGGCGCGACATCTTCGCGCAGGCAGCGCCCGGCTACATAGCAGTCGCGCGGACACTGACGGACGAGCAGGTCGCCGAGCTGATGCGCAACCTCGAGCGCAAGGACGAGGACACCTGGCGCGAGTTTTCGCGGCGCACGCCCCAGGAGCGCCAGGCACGTCGCGAGAAGTCGGTGACGCGGGCGATCCAGCGATTCACGGGCCCGCTCGACGAAGCAGCAGCACGCGCTGGTCCGCGACTACGCGGCGAACGCGCGGTCGTTCATGCCGGAGTGGCGCGAGAACCGCCGCATCTGGCGCGACGCGCTCGCGGCAGCACTGGCGGACCGCAGTGCAGGTGCGCGATTTCGACCAGCGCATGACCCAGCTGATCGCCCGGCCGGACGACTTGTGGACGCCGCAGTACCGCGTCGCCATCGACGGCAGCCGTGCCGCGCTCGTCGACATGCTCGGCGATCTCGACGCCACGCTCGACGACAAGCAGCGCGGCCGGGCGAGGCGCGAGCTCTGGCGCTCGCGGACGAGATCCAGGGCCTCGCCGGCGGACGCGGCTGACACACGGAGCGGACCGCATGGCGCAATACGACGGCAAGATCTTCGGCATCGGCTTCTACAAGACCGGCACGACGACGTTGTTCGAGGCGCTGCGGATCCTCGGCTATCACACCATCAATGGCGACAAGCCGGGCAGCTACCCGGGCGCCGACGACGGCGAGACGCTGATCCGCCAGATCGACGCGGGCAACTTCCGCCTGCCGACGTTCGAGATGTTCGACGCGTTCACCGACAACCCGTACTTCCGCATCTGGCGCGAGATCTACGCTCTCTATCCGGACGCGCGCTACGTCCTTACTGTCCGCGACGAATCGGCCTGGATCGCGAGCTGCGTCACCTTCTACAAGGACCGGCGCATCAGGCCGATGCGCGTGTGGCAGTTCGGCAGCCACGCCGACCCGTCCCGCGACGAGGCGAGCCGGCAGGCGTGGCTCGCCGCGTACCGGGCGCATAACGCGTCGATCCGCGAGTTCTTCGCGAGCCGGCCGGGCCAGTACCTCGAACTCGACCCGACGCGCGAGCCGGGCTGGGACAGGTTGTGCAATTTCCTCGGCGCGCCGATTCCCGGTGCAACCATGGCCGCACGCAAACGCGCGCAAGCGCAACCGGCCGTGGCGGCACGCGTGGCGCAGGTTGCGCCGGGGGCTCGGAATCGAGGCCGACGTGCCGGTCGGTCCTGACGGGGAACGCGAGGACAAATGAGCAACGATCGACTGCTGCTGCAGGACCCGCCACTCGGGTTCCTGATCGGAAACCGCTTCGAGCTGCTGCCGCCGGTGACGTGGGTGCGCAGGTTGCGGCGACCGCGCCAGGCGGACGTGTTCCTGCTCTCCTATCCGAAGACCGGTCGTACGTGGCTGCGGGTCATGATGGGGCAGATGCTCGCGCTGCATCATGGCCATCCGGAGCTTGCCCGCGTCGAGCTCGGCGCACGGATGCCGCGGTTCGAAGGCGTGCCGCGCATCCTCGCCAAGCACGACGGCATGCCGCAGAAGAAGACAGCGGCCGAGATCAACCCGGACCGCAGCGAGTTCGCGGGCTGCCGCGTGATCCTGCTGGTGCGCGACCTGCGCGACGCGGTCGTCTCGAACTACTTCCAGGTGACGCGTCGCGAGCACCGCTTCGAAGGCGACATCTCGACCTACCTGCACTGGCCCCGTGGCTCGTTCGAGGGAATGCTGCGCTACTACAACGTCTGGGCGGACCAGCGCCGCGTGCCACGCGACTTCCTGCTGGTGCGCTACGAGGACCTGCACGCCGACACCGCGCGCGAGATGCGCCGGGTCGCCGCGTTCCTTGGCCTCGCGTCGGTCACCGACGAGACGATCCGCGCGTCGGTCGAGCACGGCAGCTTCGGCTCGATGAAGAAGCGCGAGGCGACGCGGCCGGCGGACGGCACTCCGCTCGCGGCGGGCCGCGAGGGCGACCCCGAGTCGTTCAAGACGCGCCGCGGCAAGATCGGCGGGTACGTGGACTACCTTTCGGCCGACGACGTCGCCTGGCTGAACGGGCGCATCGACGCCGAACTCGACCCCTTCTACGGATACAGCTCGGCAGCGATGCCGCGGCCGCTTGCATGACCGACCGGATCGACCTGGTCGCCAACATCCACGTCATGAAGACGGGCGGCCAGACGATGTGCGACATCCTCCGGCAGTCGTTCCCCGGGCGTCACTGCGACCTGCAGGTCAAGGGCGTGGCCACCGCGGACGACCTCAGGTTCGCGCGGCGCTTCTATCCGCGGATGCGCAGCATCGCCGGGCACGGCGTCGTCCCGCTCAGCAACCTCGCCGAGGCCTGCGACTCGATCCGCTATTTCGCGTTCCTGCGCGACCCGGTCGAGCGCTGCATCTCGCACTACCAGTACCGCCGCAACAAGGACGAGGTCTCCGACTTCGAGCCGTGGCTGGAGAAGTTCGCGAACTACCAGGTGCGGTTCCTGAGCCGGACGCACACGGCGCAGGATCCATGGGCGATCGAGGCGAATGCCGAGCGGGCCATCGAGGCGATCGAGCGCCACGTCGGTTTCGTCGGCCTGCAGGAGCGCTTCGACGAGTCACTGGTGATGCTCGCGCGCTGGGTCGACGACCCGGCGTTCGACGTCGAGTACCGCGCGCGCAACGTGGCGGCGAAGAGCACGATCCGCAAGCAGCTGCTGGGCGACCCGCGCATCGTCGAGCTGATCAGGGCGCGCCACGAGGAAGACGAGAAGCTGTATCGCTACGTGAAGGAGACCGTCTATCCGCGCCAGGTGGCGCAGTACGGGCCCGGTCTCGACGCAGACGTGGCGAAGCTGCGCGCGCGGCTGCCGGCGCCGCAGCGCCGCGTGGTGGCCCGCGCGCTCGCGAGCGTGAAGCGTGGCCTGTTCTACAAGCCGCTCGCGCGCCGGTATCGTGCGCGGGTCTCGGTCGCGACGCACGCGCCGGACATGAAGACTCGTGAAGCAGTGCGCAGTGACTGGTGGATAGGGCAGAAGAAGACGGCCGGCGTCACGCCGGCCTCTTCACTATCCACTACCCCCTGATCACTACCCCCTTCGTCTAGTCCGCCTCTTCCTGCGGCTTGAACGCCGCCACCAGTTCCTGCTGCTTGCGCGGCGGCACCGGGTCGTAGTGGCTCAGGTCCATCGTGTAGCTGCCTTCGCCACCGGTGATCGCCTTCAGCCGCGACAGGTAGTCCTGCAGTTCCGCGAGCGGCACCAGCGCCGAGATCTGCGCCCGCCCGCCGGGCAGCGTGTCCTGTCCGCTGATGCGCGCGCGTCGCGTCGACAGGTCGCTGGTCACGTCGCCGATCGACGCCGCGGGCGTGGTGATCTCCACGCGCACGATCGGCTCCAGCACGATCGGGCCCGCTTCCTTGATCGCCGTGATGAAGGCCTTCTTGCCCGCCGCGACGAACGCGACTTCCTTCGAGTCCACGGCGTGGTGCTTGCCGTCGTACACGCTGACGCGCACGTCCTGCAGCTCGAAGCCGGCGATCGCGCCGTCGACCAGCACCTGCCGCACGCCTTTCTCGACCGCCGGGATGAACTGGCCGGGGATCGCTCCGCCGACCACGTCATCGACGAACTCGAAGCCCGCGCCGCGCGGCAGCGGCTCGACGCGCAGGTACACCTCGCCGAACTGGCCGGCGCCGCCGGTCTGCTTCTTGTGGCGGTGGTGGCCCTCGGCCGGGCGCGTGATCGTCTCGCGATACGGGACGCTGGGCGGGCTCGTCTTGACCGCCACGCCGTAGCGCTCGGTCATCCGCTGCAGCATCACGCGCAGGTGCAGGTCGCCGAGGCCGTAGAGCACGGTCTCGTTCTGCGCCGTGTGCAGGTCGACGCGCACGCACGGGTCCTCGGCCACCAGCCGGTGCAGCGACTCCGACAGCTTCTGCTCGTCGCCGCGCTTCTCGGCCCGGATCGCGAGGCCGAGCATCGGCGGCGGGAAGCTCACGGACTTCAGGTGGTGGTGGTCCTCGTCGTGCGAGTCGTGCAGCACGGCGTCGAAGTGCAGCTCGTCGATCTTCGGCACGGCACAGATGTCGCCGGGCACCGCCTGCGCGACCTCGATGTGGTCCTTGCCCTGCAGCTGGTAGAGGTGCGCGATCTTGATCGGCTTGCGGGCGTCGCCGACGAGGAGCTGCGCTCCCGCCTTCACGGTGCCCTGGTGGACGCGGAAGATGCCGAGCTTGCCGACGAACGGGTCGATCGTGACCTTGAAGACGTGCGCGATGACGTGCTTCGCCGGATCCGGATCGACGGTCACGCGCGTGGCGTCCGCGCCCTCGCCCTTCAGGAACGGCGGCGGGTTGCCTTCGGCCGGGTTCGGCGCGAGCTTCAGCAGCACCTCGATCAGCTCGGGGATGCCGACGCCGGTCTCGGCGGAGCAGAAGCAGATCGGCACGAGGTGATCCTCGCGCAGCGCCTTCTCGAACGGGTCGTGCAGCTGCTCGGGCGAGATCTCCTCGCCCTGCTCGAGGTACAGCGCCATCAGCTCCTCGTCCACCTCGACCACCTGGTCGATGATCTCCGTGTGCGCCGCCTCGACGCAGGAGAAGTCCGCGGGCTTGCCCTTCGCCTGGAAGAAGCAGTCGACGACCGCCGCGCCGCCGTCGGCGGGCAGGTTGAGCGGCAGGCACGCCCTGCCGAAGGCCTCGCGGATCTCCGCGAGCACCTCCTCGGTGCGCGCCTCCCGGCTGTCGATCTTGTTGACGACGATCAGCCGGCACAGGCCGCGCGCCTTGGCGAAGTCCATCATGCGCTGCGTCATCGGCTCGACGCCGTTCACCGCGCTCACGACGATCACGGCCGTCTCGACCGCCTCGAGCGCGCACAGGCTGCGGCCCAGGAAGTCCGGATACCCCGGCGTGTCGATCATGTTCACGCGCTTGCCCTGGGTCTCGAAGCCGCAGATCGCGGCGTCGAGCGAGTGGAGCAGGGCCTTCTCCTGGGGATCGAAGTCGCACACCGTCGTGCCGCGCGCCAGCGACCCCTTGGCCCTGATTGCACCTGATTGCGCGAGCAAGGCTTCGGCCAGAAGCGTCTTGCCCGCGCCGGCCTGGCCCACGAATGCGATGTTGCGGATGTCCGAGGTCGAATAGGGCATTGGATGCCTCCGTTTTCCTTCTAATACCGCGAAGCCAAGCATACGCCCGGCCCCGGGCAGGGCCAGAGGCGTTTGCCGGGATTGGCTTGCAGGCCGGTTCAAGGTAGAAAGCCCGTACTCGTGGCGGCCGGTCGGCCGCCCTCCTGAGGGTGCAGGGAATGACGACGGGCAAACGGGCCCTGATCGTGGATGATTCGCGTTCGGCCCGGGTGATCCTGAGCCGGATGCTCGAACAGCATGGGATGGCGGTCGACACGGCCGAGTCTGCGGAGCAGGCGCTCGAGTACCTGCAGCAGAACCGGCCGGACGTGATCTTCATGGATCACCTGATGCCGGGCATGGACGGCTTCCAGGCCGTGCAGGCGATCAAGAGCGACGCCCAGACCGCCACGATCCCGCTGATGATGTACACGTCGCAGGAAGGCGAGTTGTACGTAAGCCAGGCCCGGGCGCTCGGAGCCATCGGCGTGCTGCCGAAGACCGTCCGGCCGGTGGACGTTTCGCGCGTGCTCTACCAGCTGCACCTGCTGCCCGACCGCCGCCAGCAGCGCTCGGCGCTGTTCGAGCGGCAGGCAGCCGGGGCGGGTGCCACGGCGGCGGCGATGGTGGCGGCCTTCGACGTCCCGCCAGCCGGAGCCTGACCGGGTGCCGGCGGGCGAGGCACCCATGGACACGTCGGTCGCGGCCACCGGCAGCTGGGCCGCACCGCCGATCGCGATCTCGGAGTTGCAGGCGAGCCTGCGCCAGTCGGTCCAGCAGCTGGTCAAGGACCAGCTGGCGGAGCAGCGCCGCTTCATGCTCGCGACGTTCGAGGCGTTCGCGCGCCGGCTCGTCGCGGAGATCAAGGAAAGCGCGCCGAAGGCGCCGGCGGCGACCGTCGTCGAGCAGTTGCCCGTCGAGCCACCGCCGCGCCAGTGGTGGCCGGTGCTGCTCACCGCGCTGCTGGCCGTGGTCCCGGCCGCGGTTCTTGGCGCCCTGTACTGGAAGACGCTGGAGGAGAACCGCGTGGTCGGGCAGCAGCTGGCGAAGCTGCAGGCCGAGGTCGGCCAGCTCGGCAAGACCGTGTCGGCGATTCCGCCTCCGGTCGCGTATGTCTCACCGGCTGCCGCTTCGGCGGCGGGCGTCGTGCTCGCGCCGTCCGCCTCGGCGACCGGGGCGCCGGCGGGCGTGCCCACGGGGACGCCGGTCGTGGTCGAGTACGTTCCGTACGGCGAGGCGCCGTTCGCCGGCACGCGGCTCGAGCGTCTGCGCAGCGTCGCCGCGCGGCTCGACCCGCAGAAGTTCCGCGGCCGCATCGTGGTCGAATCCTACGTCGGCGACTTCTGCCTCACGGGCAGTCCCGACCGACGGGTTCTCGGTGGCCGACCCGACCGTTCCTTTCCAGAAGTGCGAGCTCGTCGGCAACCCGTTCGACGACTCGCTGTCGCCGGCCCAGCGCCAGTCCGTCGACTTCGCGAACTTCGCCGCCTCGCTGCGCCAGCGGACCGGCGGGGCCATCGTCGTCGAGACCGCGAACGCGGGACGTCGCAATCCGGTCGAGTACCCCGAGCAGGCCGAGGGCAGCACCGCGGGTGCGTGGAACACCGTCGCGGCGCAGAACAATCGTGTCGAGTTCCGCGTCGTGCCCGCGGAGTAATGCGCCGCTTCCTGGTCTACGGCGCGAACGGTTACACGGGCGATTTGATTGCCCGTGAGGCTGCGCGCCGCGGGCTAGCGCCGGTGCTCGCGGGCCGCAGCGCCGCATCGATCGGCCTGCTCGCGACCGAGCTCCGCTGCGAAGCACGGATCGCGGACCTGGGCGATCCCGCGGCACTCGCGCGCATGCTCACTGGCATCGATGCCGTGCTGCACTGTGCCGGCCCTTTTTCCAGCACCGCCGCGCCGATGATGCGGGCGTGTTTCGCCGCGGGTGCACACTACCTCGACGTCACCGGCGAGATCGACGTGTTCGAGGCGGCGATGATGCTCGATGCGGACGCGCGCAACGCCGGCGTCACGCTGTGCCCCGGAGTGGGCTTCGACGTCGTCGCCACCGACTGCGTGGCCGCGGCGTTGCACGAGGCGCTGCCGGATGCCACTTACCTCGCGCTCGGATTCGACTCGCGCTCCGGCATCAGTGCCGGCACGATGCGCTCGACGATCGAAGGGCTGCCCCGCGGCGGCCGCATCCGCAGCTCCGGCCGGCTCGTGACGGTCGAGCACGCGTTCCGCGTGCGTGACATCGACTTCGGCGACGGCGCGAAGCAGGCGACGACGATCCCGTGGGGTGACGTCAGCACGGCGTTCCACACGACGGGCATCCCGAACATCGAGGTCTACGTGCCGATGCCGCCGAAGCAGCTCGCGGCGCTGCGACGGCTCAAGTACGTGATGCCGCTGATGCGGCTCGGGCCGGTGCAGTCGTTCCTGAAGTCACGCGCCAGCGCGCGGACGCTGGGCCCGGATCGTGATGCGCGCGCACGCCTGCCGACGTTCGTGTGGGGCGAAGTGCAGGCACCGAGCGGCGATCTCGTGACCGCGCGCATCCGGGTCGGGAACCTGTATGAATTCACGGTGCACTCGGCACTCGGCGTGCTCGAGCGCCTGCTCGCGGGCCCCGCAGTCGCGGGATTCCGCACACCGTCGCAGGTTGTCGGCGCGCGCTTCATCGAGTCGCTGCCGGGCTCCACGCCGATCGTGATGACCCGCGGGCGCGCCTGGGAGCCCCGGCGCCCGTGAGTTCGCCGGAAGCGAATCGGGCGAGCGGCGACTTCCGGCCGCCGGCCTGGCTGGCCAACCGGCACGCACAGTCGGTGTTCCCGAGCCTGCCGTTCCGCCGCCCGGGCGTCGAGCGGCGCTGTCGAACGCTGATCCGCGCGTCGCAACCGCTGCTGCTCGATTGCGGCGACGGCGTGAGGCTGCTCGCGCACCACGCGACGCAGCAGAGCCTCGGGCGCCCGGCGGCCTCGCGGCTCGTCGTGCTGCTGCACGGCTGGGAGGGCAGCTCCAGTTCGCTGTACATCCTGTCGCTCGGGCAACTGCTGCTCGATCACGGCTTCGACGTAGTGCGCCTGAACCTGCGCGATCACGGCGACAGCCACCACCTGAATCCCGAGATCTTCCACTCGTGCCGCATCCAGGAGGTCGTCGGCGCAGTGAAGCGCCTGCAGCAGCTGAACCCGGGGCGCGGCCTGAACCTCGCGGGATTCTCGCTGGGGGGCAATTTCTTCCTGCGCGTCGCGGCCCGCGCTCGCGATGCCGGCATCGATCTCGAGCACGTCGTCGCGGTGTGCCCGGTGCTCGATCCCGAGCACACGCTGGTCAAGCTCGAGAGCGGCTGGGCGCTCTACCGCAAGTACTTCGTCTGGAAGTGGCACCGGTCGCTGCGCAAGAAGCAGCAGGCGTGGCCCCACCTCTACGACCTGGCTCCAGTGCAGCAACTCGACAACCTCACCGACATGACGGACCACCTCGTCAGGCAGTACGGCGGCTACCCTTCGTTGCCCGTGTACCTGCGCGGCTATGCGATCGTCGGCGACGTGCTGGGCTCGATCGTTCACCCGACGCGGATCATCTCGGCGGCGGACGATCCGATCATTCCCGCCGAGGACCTCGATCGCATCGCACGGCCGGCCGCGCTCAGGGTGACGCGCACGACGTTCGGCGGGCACTGCGGCTACTACGACGCGAGTCGCGGCAGCACGTGGATCGAGCGGGAGGTGCTCGCGACGCTCGGGAGCGCGTAGGCGCGATATTGCGATCCGTTTCCCGCGGGCGCGAGATCCGAGGTAATCGGGCCGCTCCAGGTCTCGCGCGCATCGAAAAGCGAGGACTTCGAAATTCGGTGCCATTCACCGAATTTCGAAGTTCCTCGCTTTTCGGCGAGCCTTGCGCCGTCGGACCCGAGGCAACGTCTCAGTCGCTGGGTCATTGCGATGGATCCGGCCTCGGGTCAGCGACGTCGCTGCGGCGCTCGACATGGAGCGGCCCGATTGCCCCGGACCCCGCGCCCGCGGCGAACGAGCTGCGCCGCCGCGTGACCTGCGCGCTACCGCGCGCCGCGCTGCGCCATCTCGCGACGCCAGGCTGCGAAGCGCGCCGCGAGTCGGGCGTTGCCGGCCGGCGTGAACGTCTGCTCGATCGGCGGCGCCGACCAGCCAGCGGGCTCGCCGGCGGCGAGAAACGCGACGCCCCGTGCCGTCGCTTCCCGGACGGCGTACCGATCCACCTGCAATCCGCTCACGTCGGCGAGCGCACGACAGAGGTAATCCGCGCGCGACAGCCCGCCCGAGATGAAGATGCGATCGAGCGGCGCGGCCTGCTGCATTCTTTCCAGGTTCACGGCGAGCAGGAACGCGATGCTCTCGACCACGGCGACGAGCTGCTGCAGTTCGTCGCCGCTGCCGACGAATTCCGTTGGAAAGTCCGCGTCCCAGAACGGCGCGCCCAGTCCGCCGACTCCGTTCATGAACAGCGGTGCCTCTGCTCCGGGCGGCGACATCGAGCGACGCCAGGGCGCGCTCGACGTCGAGCGCGACACGGTCGCGCAGCCAGTCGATCGCGCTGCCGGCCCCGTTGACCGTACCTTCATGGCTGTACGTCGCGGCACCCGACGCATCGGACCGCAGCACGCTGCGCAGCAATCCATCGGGCAGCGGCATGCGCGCATCGGCCGCACGCTGCACGAACGCACCGGTGCCGACGTTCACGAGCGCGATCGACCTTCGTGGCGAGCCGAACGCGAATGCTGCCGCCGACTGGTCGCCCGTGCAGGCGGTCAGCGCAACGCGTCGTGACGCAATCGTCATGTGCCCGAACGGGTGACATGTCGGCACGCACCTGGGCAGGTGGCGCCGGTCCATGCCGAACGCGTCCAGCAGTTCCGGCGACCAGTCGAGCATCGCGGGGTCGAACAGCAATGTGCGGGACGCGTTCGCAGGGTCGGCCACGACCGGCCGCTCGTCGAGCAGTCGCGCCAGCAGGAAGCTCGACAACGGCCCGGCGGCGAGGTCGTTCGCTCGTGCGGCACGCTGCACGGCCGGGACGTGATCCAGGCACCAGCGCAACTTGCTCGCGCCATAGTGCGGCGACAGCACCAGCCCGGTCTTCTCCCGGATCGCAGCAGCGTGCGGCCGCAGTCAGCTCGAGCCACGCCGCGTTGCGTCGATCCTGCCAGGAGATCGCGTCGGTCAGCGCACGGCCCGTCGAGCGCTCCCAGCAGACGATCGTCGAGCGCTGCGTGGCCAGCCCGGCGGCAACGAGCGTCCGGTCACGAGCTGCCTCGGACTCGCAGGCGTCGCGGGCCGCAACCTGCAGCGATTGCACGAGTTCGACGGGATTCTGCTCGACGACATCCTCGCCGTCGCGCGTCGTCGCGACCGGCACGTGCGCCGCGGCCAGTTCCCGGCCGGCAGCGTCGAACAGCATCGCGCGGCTGCCGTGGCCTCCCTGGTCGAGCGCCAGGACGAGGCCGGGAGCCGCGTCGCTCACCACTGGCGACGGCTCTCCTCGTAACCGTGCAGCAGCCCGCGCACCGTCATCGTCTCGACATAGCGGGCGCCACGTACGTGGCATTCGCGCGCGGTCTTCACGTCCCGCACTTCGTAGATCGCCCAGGCCCACGGGCCGGGCCACAGCGGCTCGAGGTCCGGGGGCAGGCGCTCGAGATTCGCGAACATGAATTCGGGCGCAAGCGCAGCCGCCTCGGCGCGCGTCTCATCCGTGTACTCCGAGATGACCCAGCCGATGCGCGCGCCGGTCATCAGTCGCAGCACCTTCAGGCTCGGCAGGTCGAACGAGATCAGCACGCAGCGGTTCATCACCGGCTTCAGCACCTCGGCAATCCGGCGCAGCACGACCTCGCGACCGAACTTGCGCAGGCTGCCGCGCTTCACTTCGACGAAGGCGGTGACGCCGTCCCACCCGGCCAACGCATCCACGACCTGCGCGAGCGACGGCGGATATGTAAAAGCGAAGCGGTGCCCGAAGCGCTTCGTCTCGCCGACCGGAGTCTCGCCGAGGTCCGCCCACGTCATTTCGTGCACGATGCCGCTGCGGCCCGCGACCCGCTCGAGGTCCGAATCGTGGAACACCACCGGGACCTTGTCGGCCGTCAGCTGGACGTCGAACTCGACGTGCTTCAAGCCAAGCTCGACGGCCGAGGAGAGGGCCTGCAGCGTGTTCTCCGGGAACTCGGCCGCGTTGCCGCGGTGCGCAATGATCTCCGGCAGGGAGGTTCCTGGTGTCATCGATCTACCCGTTCTGGCGGCGAGTGACGCATTGTGTCACCCGCGAACGCGGCGCATTGAACCATAAGTACGTGATTTCGTGGGACGCAGTGCGTGGCACGGGACTTGCTTGGAGTTCCCGGGGCCGTGCCGCACAGGTGGGACGAATGTCTTCGGAAGTGATCGCCTTGCTGTTTCCCGATCCGGGCCAGGCCCGTGAAGGCTCGTCGCAGCCGGTGACGGCACTGGTGCGCGACGACGAGGGACCGATCGAGTTGCGCAACCTGCTGGCCGACACCGGGTTGATGCGGCAGGCCCGGCTCGCGGGCCGCTTCAACTGCGGCAAGCCGATACTGGATCCGGTCACCCGCGAAGTGATCGGCTACGAAATCGAGCCGATGGCGGTCCGCTGACCACGACCGCCGCCTCCGGGGCAACGGCGCCCTGAGCTATAGTCGCGCGCATGAACGGAGCGCGCGGCAGCCGGCAGACAACAGGACCCGATGGTGTTCGGCCGCATGCGCCGGACGCTGCGGCGCCTGCGCTCGAGCGCGGCGGCCAGGCCGCGCCGATCCTGGTCCGCAAGTCCGCCGCCCCTCCCGAGGTCACGCTGCTGATGCGCGCGGGCCTGGTGCTGCTGCTGATTGCGGCGGTGTTCGCCGTCTTCCTGCTCGACCGCAGCGGGCTGCAGGACAACATCGACGGCGACGTCTCGCGTGACCGACGTCATCTACTTCACGATGATCACGATCACGACGGTCGGCTACGGCGACATCGTCCCGGTCTCCGACGCGGCGCGGCTGATCGACGCGTTCTTCGTGACGCCGGTGCGCATCTTCGTCTGGTTCATGTTCCTGGGCACCGCTTACCAGCTGGTCTTCCAGCGTCTGATCGAGGAATGGCGCATGACGCGACTGCAGAGAGACCTGCAGGGCCACGTGGTCCTGTGCGGCTTCGGCCACAGCGGCTCGATCGCCGCGTCGGAGCTGCTGCTGCGCGGCTGGAAGCCCGAAGAGGTCGTGGTGATCGACCCGGACGCGAACGAGGTGCAGCGGGCCGCGGACCGGGGCTTCATCGGCATGCACGGCGACGCCTCCAGCGAGGAGCTGCTGAAGGTCGCGGCCGTCGACCGGGCGAGCTCGGTGATCGTCAGCGTCGGCCGCGACGACACGACGGTGCTGGTCGTGCTCACGGTCCGCGAGATCGCGAAGCAGGTGCGCATCGATCGCGCGGGTCGGTGAGCAGGAGAACGTCAAGCTGGTGCGCTCGAGCGGGGCCGACGTGATCGTCTCGCCGCCGCGCTTCGGCGGTTACCTGATGGCGGACGCCGTCACGAGCAACGCCACGGTGGACTTCGTCGCGGAGCTGCTGTCGTTCCGCGGCGACTACCAGCTGCAGGAGCGCGATCCGCGCACCGGCCGAGATCGGCCGCGCGACGCGCGACATGGTGGGTTCGCTGGTGGTCGAGATCCGGCGCGGCGGCCGGCGCATCGGCTGCTGGCAGGACCCCGCGCTCGTGATCGAGCCGGGCGACCGGCTGCTGGTGATCGACTCGGATGTCGCGCTGCAGGCGCCGCGTAGGCGGGGAGACATCGCCCCGCCGCGCCGTTGGACTAGACCCGAGAACTGGGTGAGGTGGACGACGCGGCGGAGCGATCGCGCACGATAAGGTCAAGCGCGCGTGCGCATTGTGCGTGCAACTCGCGCGAGAGTCCAGATGCCCTGTCGACTTCTTCGCGTGAACCGATCGACGCGTCACGCGGGACATGCGCGTGCGAGCTCGATCGAGAACGCGACGATCATCAGCAGCACCAGCGGTCCGCCCACGCGCACGAAGTCGCGGAACACGTAGCCGCCCGGCTGCATGATCAGCACGTTGGTCTGGTAGCCCATCGGCGTGGCGAACGACAGGTTGCAGCCGACGATCGCCGCGAGCACGAACGGCTCTGGTGGTGCGCCGATCTGTTGCGCGATGGCGAGCGCGACCGGCGTGCCGACCGCCGGCGGCGGCGTTGTTCGAGACGAAATTGGTCAGGATGCCCGAGGAAGATCATCACGGCGGCGAGCATGGCCTGGGTCGACAGGCCGCTCGCGACCGACCATGAAAGCCGCTGGCGAGCATGTCGGCGCCGCCGGTCGCGGTCAGCGCGCGGCCGAGCGCCAGGCTCGCCACCACGACCAGCACGACCTCCGGCGCTGATGCCGCGGCCGAGGCCCTCGAATTTCAGGCAGCCGGTGAGGAGCAGCGCTACCACGCCGAGCAGCGACGCCATCGAGATCGGCAGCACGCCGAACGCGGCCAGCAGCACCACCGCGGCCATGACGAGGACGGCGACCGGCGCCTTGCGGGTGCGCGGCAGGTCGAGCGTGCCGTCGAGCACCAGCAGCCCGGCCTCGCTCTTCAGCGCGGCGGTCCGCTCGCGTGGATCCCTGCAGCAGCAGCACGTCGCCGGAGCGCAGCTCGCGGTCCGGGAATCTCGCCGCTGAGCGACGCCTCGTCCGAGGGGCGGTACATCGCGAGGATCACGACGCCGAATCGCTCGGCGAAGCGCGTCTCCCGCAGGTTGCGCCGGTGCAGCGGCGATTCCTCGGTGATCACGACCTCGACCAGCTGCTGGTCCGCGGCGCGCAGCGGGTGCTGCTCGGGCGGCAGGCTGTCGACCGCGGTCGGCGTCGTAGAGCGTGGCGCCGAGCGCGTGCTCGTATTCCTTCAGGTACGCGGAGGTGTCGTTGACCAGCAGCCGGTCGCCCTCGAGCAGCACCGAGCGTCGTCGCGGGCTGCCAGCATGTCGCGTGCCGCGCTGCACCCGCTGCACGACCATCTTGTTGCCGGTCCAGCGCCGGGCGCGCGCCGATGGTCTTGCCGCGGCAGCGGCTCCGGGGCCCGATATAGAGGATCGGCGTCGAAGCGCCGCAGCGCGCCAGTCCGGCCAGCGGGTTGGCGCGGTCGCTCGAGCAGCCGCGGCGCCACCAGCCACAGGTAGAGCAGGGCCAGCAGCGCGGGCCCGACCACCAGCCGCGTGAACTCGAACATGTCGATCGGCGGCACGCCGTGGTCGCGGGCCAGCGACACGATCAGCAGGTTGGTCGACGTGCCGATCGTCGTGGCCATGCCGCCGATGATCACGGCGAAGTTCATCGGCATCAGCATGCTGCGACGGTGAGCTGCCCGGCGCGCATCGCGAGCCCGATCACCACCGGCATCAGCACGACCACGACCGGCGTGTCGTTGATGAACGCGCTCAGGCACATGGCGCTCGCGAGCAGGGCGAGCAGCGCGCGACGTGGCGGTTGAACGCCCAGAGCCGCGCGAGCACGCGCGCGAGCGGCTCGAGCGCGCCGGTGACCATCAGCGCGCGGCCGAGGACCATCAGGCAGCAGATCGCGACCAGGGCCTCGTGGCCGAACCCGGAGAAGATCTGCCGCGGCCCGAGCACGCACGTCCGTCCCGCTCGTAGGGAAACAGGTGCAGGCCGAGCGCGAGCACGCGCGATCACGATCAGGCTGGTCACCGGGATCGGGAATCGCTCGCGGGTGAACAGGACGAAGGCCAGCACGGTCAGTGCCAGGACCGCGATCGCGTGCGGCGTAATCGCAAGTTCGCTCATGATGAGAAGGATATCCCGCTCGGGCCGTCGGTCCCGCGCGATGTTCCGGGACCGGGTAAGATTGCCGCCGTCGAAGACGATCGTCGGTCGAGTGCATCTCGGCGTATCGGGAACCCCAGGGGTGGGGTCCACGTGTTGGACGGGCAGACCGCGACGGGCCGCGCCGCCGCCTGACTGCAACCAGAAGCAAGGAGATCACGATGCAAGAGAAGAACCCTCCCGGCTGGGGAGTGCCACCGAACGCAACGCCGGAACAGCCGCCAGCGGCGCCCGCCGACAGCGCCTACACGCAATGGTATGAGGTGAAGAAGGGCGACACGCTCTGGAAGATCGCCAAGGAAGTGTATGGCGACGGCAGCCTGTACCCGGAGATCTTCAAGGCCAACCAGGACACGCTCAGCGACCCCGACAAGATCCAGGTCGGCCAGAAGCTGCGCATTCCCTGATCACGCCTTTCAACGCCGAATCACCAAGGAGTTCCCGATGAAGCTCAAGTCCGCATTCACCGGCTTTCTTTCGCTCGTAATGGCCGCCGTGCTTCTGGCAGGTTGTGCCAACCAGATGGAACCGGCCAAGAAGGCCATCGCCGACATCGAAGCGGCCATCGCCGCCGCCGGTCCCGATGCCGCGCAGTACATTCCGGATCAGTTGCAGGCCGTGACCAGCGAGGTCGCGAGCCTGAAGGCCAAGTTCGACCAGAAGGACTACAAGGGCGTGCTGGCCGCGGCTCCGGCGCTGCTCACCCAGGCGCAGGGCCTCTCTGCTGCAGCTGGCGCCGCGAAGGAGGCTGCCCAGGCGGCCGCGCTGCAGGCGATGAACGCCGAGTGGGGCACGCTGTCGGCGGACATTCCGGCGCAGCTTGCGGCCGTCACCAGCCGGGTCGGCATTCTCTCGAAGTCGAAGAAGCTGCCCGCCGGCCTCGACGCGGCCGCGTTCGATGCGGCACGGTCCGGCATGGACGAAGCCACGGCGCTGTGGAGCCAGGCCACCGCTGCCCAGGCGTCGGGCAACATGGAGCAGGCCGTCGGCGCCGCGCGCCAGGTGAAGGACAAGCTGAATGCGGCGATGGCCGCGCTCGGCATGTCGACCGGCTGAACCCGATCGCCTTTGCGGGAGCGATGACGGGCCGCCCGCGGGCGGCCCGTCTCAGCGCGCGACCGGGATCAAGACCTCGTTGCGACGCATGAACCACGGCGTGAACGGCGGGTTGTAGCGCGCGAGGATCGGCTCGCCGCGCGGAACCAGTCCGCGCGCCTTGATGGCATCGCGCAACTGGCGCTCGGCGTCAGCTGTAGTTGCTCTCGGTCCAGCGCCCGGAGTAACGCCAGCACGCCAGCAGGCGCGCGGGCACGCTGCGGATCTCGACGGTCGGGTCGAGTGGCTTCGGTGCCGTTTCGAGCGTGAACTTCGACGGCAACGTGAACGCAACCAGGAATCCCGTGCCGGCGGCGGTCTGGGAGACCGGTGCCGTCATGCTGATCTTCTCGCCCTGCGACTGGGTGACCGGCGCGGTCATCGCGATCTTCTGCCGGCTCACGTTGTTGCCGCTGATGTAGCGGAACAGGCGCTGGAAGGCGACGTTGCCGGCGTCCGTGAAGCTCGCCTCGACGCGGGTCTCGGCGACCAGGTACGCGGCATATTCACGGAGCTCGAACGCACCCTCCTGCGCGAGCAGCTCGAATGCTGGTTCCTCGATAGCCATCGCGTGGGGACTCGCCAGCACTGCGACGATGGCCGCAAATGACGCGGCTCTCGATGCTCGCACGCCAGGGACCTCGTTGGCCGGGCCGATGCGGCCCGGTGTCCAGTGTACGCTGCGTTGCGCCGCGGGCGGCGCGCTGCTGCGTCACCAAGGCCTGCTGCGGGAGGCAAAAAAAACCCCGCTTGCGCGGGGTCGTCGTCCTTCATCGGGGCGCTCGATTCTGTTTTTGTCGTTGTGCTTTTTCTTGCGCCGCCACAGTCGGGGTATTGCGTGCCGAATCCCTGTTGTCAGTTGCGCTTCCGGTCATCCCCCAGCGGATCTTTTTCCCGTCACCTTCTTCCTCGTCCGTCCATCACCACCATCCACACGAGGACGCTGAATACTAAGCAACGTCCGTGCCATGCTTTCCGAGTCGCTTGCAAATCAATGGGTTAGGCCAGATGCTCCTGAGATCTCGCGTGAGCCCTCGGCTGTTTCGTCATGAAACCGTAAAGAAAGCCGACGCCGGCGCGGCGGTCCAGCGACCGCTGACGCCGACCGACGACTCGGAGACAATGGACAATCTGTTGCGGCCCCTTCGAACCAGCGAGGCAGACGGGTAATCCATGCGGAACGACTCAATGGGAATTCGACGCCAGGCCGGTGCCACGACCCTCGGGCTGCTGCTGCTCGGGCTCGCGCTGGCGGTCGGCCTGATTGCCTCGTCGATCGTGGTGAGCCGCAGCCTCGAGCGCATCAAGCTCGCCGGCGACAAGATCACCGTGAAGGGCTACGCGGAGGAGAAGGTCGTGTCGGACGCCGGCACCTGGCGCGGCGACCGTCACCGTGCGTGCGGCGGACCTGCAGTCGGGCTATCGCGAGCTGGAGGCAGACACGCGCGCGTGTCGCAGATGCTGAAGTCGACGGCAGGCGAGGGTGCGCGCCGCGGTCGACGTCGGTCCGGTCGCGACTCGACCGCAGTCTACGAGATCGGGCCCGGCGGCGCGCAGACCGGCCGCATTTCGGGCTACGAACTCGACCGCAGCTTCGAGCTCATCCTCCGGCGACGTGGCGCTGATCGGGCGCATCGCTGCCCAGGCCTCGGCGCTGATCAGCGAGGGCGTGAACATCAATTCGTGGCCGCCGCAGTATTTCTACAACGACCTGAACGCGGTCAAGGTCCGGCTGATCGGCGCCGCCACGCAGCGATGCGCAGCTGCGCGCCGAGCAGTTCGCGTCGAGCAGCGGCGTGACGGTGGGGCCGCTGCGCTCCGCATCGCAGGGCGTGTTCCAGATCACGCGGCCGAATTCGACCGACACCGCGGACTACGGCAGCTACGACACGAGCACGGTCGACAAGGTCGTGAAGGCCGTGGTGACGGTGGAGTACTCGGTCGCGCGCAAGTAGCGGCGCCCGCCGGGCGCCGCCGGCACCTGCTAGAACGCGTTGATGCCGGTCAGCTCGCGGCCGATCGTCAGCTGGTGGATCGTCTCCGTGCCCTCGTAGGTGATCACGCTCTCGAGGTTGAGCGCGTGCCGGATCGGCACGTACTCCGCGCTGATGCCGGCGCCGCCGAGGATGTCGCGCGCGTCGCGGGCGACGTCGAGCGCGATGCGGCAGTTGTTCCACTTGGCGAGCGAGACGTGCGAGGGCGACATCGTGCCCGCGTCCTTGAGCCGGCCGAGCTGCAGCGACAGCAGCTGCGCCGTGGTGATCTTGCGCGCCATCTCGGCGAGCCGGATCTGGATGGCCTGCGTGGCGGCGAGCGGCCGCCCGAACAGGACGCGCGACTGCGAGTAGTCGAGCACCTGCGCGAGGCAGGCCTGCGCCGCGCCGATCACGCCCCAGGTGATGCCGTAGCGCGCCTGCGTCAGGCATGACAGCGGCGCCTTGATGCCGACCGTGCTGCCCGGGAGCATGTTCTCCTCGGGCACCACCACGTCCTCGAGGAAGATCGCGCCGGTGATCGAGGCGCGCAGCGAGAACTTCTTCTCGATCTCCGGCGCGGCGAGGCCCTTGGTGCCCTTCTCGACGAGGAAGCCGCGGATGCCTTCCTCGGTCTTCGCCCAGATCACGAACAGGTCGGCGATCGGCGAGTTGGTGATCCACATCTTCGCGCCGTTCAGCACCCAGTCGCGGCCGCGGCGCTTCGCGTGCGTCTTCATGTTGGCCGGGTCGGAGCCGCCGTGCGGCTCGGTGAGGCCGAAGCAGCCGATCACCTCGCCGCGTCGCCATGCGCGGCAGGTACTTCTGCTTCTGCTCCTCGCTGCCGTAGGTGTAGATCGGGTACATGCACAGGCTCGACTGCACGGAGACGAAGCTGCGCAGCCCTGAGTCGCCGCGCTCGAGCTCCTGGCAGATCAGCCCGTAGCTCACCGCGTTCATGCCGGCGCAGCCGTAGCCCTCGAGCGAGCTGCCGAACAGGCCGAGGCCGGCGAGCTCGCCGACCAGTTCGCGCGGGAACGTGTGGTTCTCGAAGTGCTGCTGGATGATCGGCAGCACCTTCTCGTCGACCATGCGGCCGACCGAGTCCTTCACCATCTGCTCTTCCTCGGAGAGCAGGCCGCGCACGTCGTACAGGTCGAGCGGATCGAGCTCGCGGGGACTTCTTCTTCGAATGTCGGCGGGATGTGGCCACGGCGGGCTCCCGGTGAGAGTGGGTGGGGCAGGGCGCGGTCGGGCCCGCGTGGCGCACCGCCGAGTGCGGCGACCAGATTCTCGACGCTTGCGCTTCGTGTGGGTGCCGATCATCCCGGCCTGCTCCAGGTCTCCGGCAGCCTTCGCCGCCAGTGCCTGTGTCCCAGAGCTCCTTCGTGCTGGCTGGAGTCCAATCTTGAGCGGACTCGAGCATGGCCGCGCTTACCTCGGCCGGCGGGGGCTCCTCTCGAGCTGCAACGCCGTCGATCGACGTCCCTGCACCGGCGCTGTCGAGTTGCCTCGGGAACCGTGCCCTCGACCAGCGAGGCCCACTCGGGCGTCGAGCACCTTCCAGATCTCGGCCTTCTTCTGCGGCGGCTGCAGCGGACAAGCCCTGCGCCCGGCCGAGGATCGGCTGGCGCGGCGTGCGCAGGATGCCCTGGTAGTCACCTGGCGAAGAACGCGGATCTTCAGCTGCGTCACCTTGCCCTTCGTCGCCAGCGCACTTTCCGCCGGGAAGTATTTCGTCGCCTGGTCGCCTGCCGCGTCGGATCGCGGCGTCGATCTGCTCGATGGCCTGCCGGGCCGGCGCGCTGGCGCGTCCTTCGGGCGTGCAGCCCGTCGCGACGGCACGGCGGTGCGAGCCGCAGGGGACCGCAGGTCGCACTCGCGCTGTCGGCGACGGATCTGCGCCGAGGACGCTCCTCGAGGACTGCCGCGGACGCGGGGCCGACGCTCGTGGTTCGCGGCATTTTACGTGCTTCGAAGCCGGATGCCCGCTCGGTTGCCGAACTGCACGCGATCGTGTTCCGTGAAGCAGTCGCCATTGCTCCGCGCCGCGCTCGCGGGACATCATTGCCGGCATCCGGGCATCCTCACGCTCAAACCCATCGCCGGGGCGCGTTCGCCCTGGCCGCACCGGAGTAACTCGATGCTGATTCGTCACAAGGCTGGACTCCTTTCTGCCGTTGCTGTCGCCGTCGCGCTCGTCGGGCTGCGCCGCGACCGAAGATTTCGCGACCAATCCCGAGAAGCAGAAGACGCGCCAGGGCGCGGGCATCGGGGCGCTGGCCGGCGCGGCCGTCGGCCTGATCGCGGGCGGCGGCTGGGAAGGCGCGCTGATCGGCGCCGGCGTCGGCGCGCTGGCCGGCGGCGCCGTGGGCAACTACATGGACAAGCAGGAAGCGAAGCTGCGCCAGCAGATGGCCGGCACCGGCGTCGAGGTCGTGCGCAAGGGCGACAACATCACGCTCGACATGCCGGGCAACGTGACGTTCGCGTTCGACAGCGCGAAGCTGAACCCGCAGTTCGACGCGGTGCTCGACAAGGTTGCGCAGACGCTGGTCGAGTACAACAAGACCGTGATCCAGGTCGCCGGCCACACCGACAGCACCGGCAGCCACGCCTACAACATGAAGCTGTCGGAGCAGCGCGCGGCCAGCGTGAAGGCCTACCTCGAGAGCCGCGGCGTGCCGGCGCAGCGCATGGTCACGGTCGGCGCGGGCCCGGACTACCCGATCGCGTCGAACGACACCGAGGCTGGCCGCGCGCAGAACCGCCGCGTCGAGATCACGATCGTGCCGGTCACGCAGGACAGCGCTGCAGACCAGGCGAAGAAGAAGGGCTGACGACAGTCGGAATGGCCGGATCCTCACCGGACCTTCGGACAGCCCTCTCCCGCGTGAGCAGGAGAGGGCTTCGTATGTCTCGACCGCGGCCTGAGCCTCAGGCTTCTTCGGCGACCACCAGCTTGCGCAGCTTCTTGATCGCGTTCGCCTCGATCTGGCGGATGCGCTCGGCCGACACGCCGTACTCGGTCGGCGAGCTCGTGCAGCGTGGCCTTGTGCTCGCTCATCCAGCGCGCGCGCAGGATCGGCCTGGCTGCGCGCGTCGAGCTGCGACAGCGCGTCCGCCACGCTTGTCGGACACGTCGTCGTCCCACTCGGCGCGCTCGACCGCGATCGGCCGGGTCGGCGTCCGGCGCCGGCAGGTAGGCCGACGGCGAATACGTTTCTTCCTCGTCGTCGGCGTCCGGCGCCGGGATCGAACGAAAGGTCGCGCGACGACAGCCGCCGCTCCATCTCGGTGACTTCGCTCGCGCTCGACGCCGAGGTCGCGCGCGACGGCCTGCGTCTCCTCCGCCGTCAGCCAGCCGAGGTTCCGCTTGTACTTGCGCAGGTTGAAGAACAGCTTGCGCTGCGCCTTGGTCGTGGCGACCTTCACCAGCCGCCAGTTGCGCAGCACGTACTCGTGGATCTCGGCGCGGATCCAGTGCACGGCGAACGACACGAGCCGCACGCCGACCGTCGGGTCGAAGCGCTTCACGGCCTTCATCAGGCCGACGTTGCCTTCCTGCACGAGGTCGCCCATCGGCAGGCCGTAGCCGGCGTAGCCGCGGGCGATGTGCACGACGAAGCGCAGGTGCGACAGCACCAGCTGCCGGGCCGCGTCGAGGTCGTTCTCGTCGCGGAAGCGGGTGGCGAGCGCGGACTCGTCCTCGCGGCTCAGCACCGGGATGCGGCTGACGGCGTCGACGTAGGCGTCGAGGCTGCCGATCGGGCCGACGAGGGCCAGGTCGGCAGGGTTGCGGGCGAACGAGGGCGGTGGTGGTCATGTGCTTGCGAGTCCTCCCCATGCATCGACTGCAGATATTAGCACTCGGGCGATTAGAGTGCTAAATACCCGGGAAGTTCATGCCGACCGCAGACTGCCGGAAATGTTACGGTCATTTGTAGCAATACGTCTTCAGTGGCTTGAACAGCGAGCTCACGGCTGCGCAGGCTCGATCGGCGCCGGTGCTACTTCGGCTCGATGCCCCGCAGCTCCCGGGTGGCCGCGATGAACGACCCCAGCCAGCCGAGCAGGATGCCGCCCGAGCAGCAGCGCCAGGCTGCCCTGCGACGCCGAGCCCGTGCAGCGCGAAGCCGCTGCCATAGAGCGCCGGCGATGCGCTGCGACCGGGTCGCCCAGCACCAGCGATCGACGACCGTCACGATCAGCCAGCGCGATCAGCTCCGCCGCCGAGCCCGTACCAGACGCCGGTGTAGAGGAACGGCCGGCGCACGAAGGCGTCGCTGCCGCCGACCAGCTTGGTCACCTCGATCTCGTCGCGCCGGTTCTCGATGTCGAGCCGGATGGTGTTGCCGACGATGACCAGGACGCCGAGCGCGAACAGCCCCGCCGCCAGCAGCACGACGCGCCGCACGACGTCGAGGATCGCGTTGAAGCGGCTGACCCACTCGGTGTCGAGCTGCACGAGCTCGACGCCGGCGCAGCTGCGCAGTTCGTCGGTCAGCGTCTCGACGTGCGTCGGGTCGCGGAACGCCGTCGGCGGGCCGCACGACCAGCGCGTGCGGCAGCGGGTTGTCCTCGAGCGCGTCGAGCGCCTCGCCGAAACCGGAGTTCTTGCTGGAACTCCTCGAGCGCCTCGTCGGCCGTGACCAGCGCTGACGTCCGCGACGTCGCGTCGCTTGCGCGCATGCGCTCGGCGAGCCGACTTCGCGCCTGCGCGAGCGTCGCCGGCTGGCTTCATGTAGACGGAGACGTCGCAGCGCGTCGCTCCAGCCGCCGCGTCGCCGCGCGCGCGTTCTGCACCAGCACGTGCAGGCAGGCCGGCAGCGCGAGCGCGATGCCGATCACGAGCACGGTCAGCAGCGTCGCGAACGGCTGCTGCGCACAGCCGGCCGAGCGAGCCGACCAGCGTCTGCACGTGGCGCTCGAGCCAGCTGCTTCATGGCTGGTCGCCTCGCTCGGCGACGATCGACGGCAGCGACGCAGGTGCGCGCGCGACGCAGTGCAGCGCCGCAGGTGCCAGCGACGCAGTCGGCGGCGCATCCGCTGCACCCGCCACGCGGCCGCCCTCGATCATCACGCGCCGCACGCCGATAGCGCTCGATCAGGTGCGATGTCGTGGCGTCGCGATCAGCACCGTCACGCCGACTTCGTTGAAGCGCTTGAACATGTTCATGATCTCGAGCGCCAGGTCCGGGTCGAGGTTGCCGGTGGGCTCGTCGGCGATCAGCAGCGGCGGCTTGCCGACGATCGCGCGCGCGATGCCGACGCGCTGCTGCTCGCCGGCCGAGAGCTCGAGCGGCCGGCTCCGCTCGCGTGCCGAGCAGGCCCACCTGGTCGAGCGCCGCGCGCACGCGCTTGTCGATCTCCTTCTCGCGGCACGTCCGGCGATCACCAGCGGCAGCGCGACGTTGTCGTACACGGGCCGGTCCATCAGCAGCTTGTGGTCCTGGAACACGACGCCGATCTGCGCGGCGGAACGGCGGGATCTTCCTGCGCGGCAGCGTCGCGGTGTTCTGGCCGTTGACGATCACCGTGCCGCGCGTCGGGCCGCTCGAGCAGCGCGATCAGCTTCAGCACCGTGCTCTTGCCGGCGCCGGAGTGGCCGGTCAGGAACACCATCTCGCCGCGGCTCGATGCTCGAGCGTGAGGTCGGCACAGCGCCTCGCGGCCGTTCGGGTAGCGCTTGCCAGACGTGGTCGAAGCGGATCATGCCGGCCTCGCCGCCGCCGCGGGTCGGCGCCAGCACGGCCGTCGACGAACGCCTGCGGCGTCGAACACGCCGAAGTCCTCGGCCGGCTCGCCGATGCCGACGAAGCGGAGCGGCATGCCGAGCCGGTCGCGCGATCGCGAGCACGATGCCGCCCTTGGCCGTGCCGTCGAGCTTGGTGAGCACGATGCCCGGTGACGCCGAGCGCCTCGTGGAACTGCTGCGCCTGCGCGAGCGCGTTCTGGCCCTGGCTGGCGTCGAGCACCAGCAGCACCTCGTGCGGCGCCGCCGGGATCGAGCCGCGCCGAGCACGCGCTTCACCTTCTTCAGCTCCTCCATCAGGTGCTCTGCGTGTGCAGGCGGCCGGCGGTGTCGGCGATCAGCACGTCGATGCCGCGCGCCTGCGCGGACTGCAGCGCGTCGAAGATCACGGCCGCCGGGATCGGCGCCCGCGGCCTGCGCGATCGACCGGCACGCCGTTGCGCTCGCCCCAGATCTGCAGCTGCTCGATCGCGGCCGCGCGGAAGGTGTCGCCGGCGGCGAGCATGACCTTGCGGCCGTCGTCGCGACAGGCGCCGCGCGAGCTTGCCGATGGTCGTGGTCTTGCCCGAGCCGTTCACGCCGACGACGAGGATCACGTAAGGGCTGCGCGGCTCGTCGACGATCGAGCGGCTGGCTCACCGGGCCGAGGATCTCGAGCATCGACCGCGCGCAGCGCGCGCGAGCAGCGCGTCGACGTCGCCGAGCTCCTTGCGCGCGACCTTGCGCGCGCAGGCTGCCGAGGATCTTCTCCGTGGTCTCGATGCCGACGTCGGCGCGCGATCAGCCGCGTCTCGAGCTCCTCGAGGACCGCGTCGTCGATCTTGCCGCCGGGCAGCAGGTTCGCGAGGTCGTAGGTGAGCCACGAGTCGCCGCGGTTCAGCTTCGCGCGCAGGCGCGCGAAGAAGCCGGGCTGCTTCGCGGGCGGCTTCGGGCGCGGCCTCGTCGGCCTTCTTCGACTTGAAGCTGAACAGTCCCATGGTCCGGATCGGCGGGGAGGGGCGAGGATTGTAACGGATGGGACGACGGGGCGTCCAGCCGGAGACAGTCGCCCAAAAAAAAGGGCGGGTATCGCTACCCGCCCTTCCTGCCGTCGACCGAGAGCGGACGCTGACTACTGCTGGATGACAGTCGGGTTCGGTGATCACCACGAACGGCCCGCCGGGCTGCGCGGCAGAGGCTGCAAACTTCACTGCACTGCGTCTGCATTTCCGCAGTCGCCGCAGGGCTCGCCGTCGGGTCGAACAGCGAGCCGTGCGAGCCGGCCGTGAATGCCGTACAGCGCCGGCGCCTTCGGACCGACCGCGTTCGGGCCGAGCGCACTGACCTTCTTCAGCTGCCCGCACTGCATCAGGCGGTCGGTCGCGCTGTTCGGCACGACCGTGTCGCCATACGACCTTGATAGGTGCAGCGGCTTGACCGTCTGCGCATCGCAGATGTGGTTGATCGGATCGCCCGGATCGACCAAGGTCTGGATGTCGCGGAACAAGTTGTTGAAGAGCGTGCTGTTGTCGGCCAGTTGGCGCTGGCCGGATTGCCGGCGAACGAGGCGCGCACGCCGCCTCGAATGCGGCGCCGAAGGTCGGCGAGTCGAGCAGCGAGCTGCGTGATGCACGCCGCCCGGCACGGTCAGCGTCGCGGTGCGGATGTTCGGCCGCGAAATGCACGTGCGCGCCGCCGACGATGCCGCCCGAGCGACTGGCCGACGTAGTGGATGCGCGCCGGGTCGACGTCCGGCACTGCCGTCGCCGTTCAGGTCGAGGTTGGCGAGCGACTTCGCGAGCACGATCGATGTCGGCCTCGCCCTGGCGCAAGTTGTCGCGCGCCGTCAGCGGGCTCGATCACGACGATCGAGCAGGTGCATGTGTGCCCGACGGGTCGATCTGGCCGTCGGCACGGCCGGCGCGCCGGTCGTGTTGTTCGACCAGGTCGACGTTGAACGTGCGCTCGTTGTCCTTCTGGTAGAACGGGTTCGTCGTGTCGGTGATGCCGTGCAGCGGCAGGTCGATCGCGGCGACGACGAAACATGCGTCGGCGAAAGCCGTCTGCGATCGAAGCGCGTCGGTCCGGTTGCCGCCGAGGCCGTGCTGCACGATGGCGACCGGCCAGCCGGCCGCGGGCTTCGAGCAGCCGCCTGCCCGCCGCCGTCGCGTTCGGCACCGTGACCAGCAGCGGGATCGTCACGTCGCGTCGTCTTCGGCCGGCATCGGATTGAAGCGCGTGATGTTGCGGCTCGTCTGGTCGAGCCGGGCACGGCGGCGGGCCTGCGGCGACGCCAGTACGTCGTGAGGATCACGCGGTCGCTTGGTGCTCGCCGGCTTCGTCAGGTAGTACGGCACCTGCGTCGTGCCGACGTAGATGTTCGGCCTTGCCCCAGCCGGGTCGACCTGCTTGGTCGTCAGGCCGGTGGCCTGCACCGCGATCGGCTGGGCCGGGACACGTTCGCCGCGAACGCCTGCGAACGTGTCGTCGACCGACTGGGTCGAGAAGCTCCAGCTCAGCACGACGTCGCCGGATTGACCTCGACCGGCGGCGGCGATCGCGAGGTGCCCCTTCGAGCAGCCGCAAAGGCGGCTTCGAGTCGCGTCGGTGAATTGCCGCAGTTGGCGGTGCGGCCTTGACCGCCGCATAGTGCTCGCTCGGCTGCGCCGGGTTGCCGAACTTCAGATCGCGTGATGCCGTTCGTGACGAGCACGATGTAGCCGATGTTGGTCTGCGCCGTTGCTGGGCGCAGCGGCTTGAGCGGCGTGATCCTGCAGGATCTTGCCGCGGCTGTCGACATCGGTCGCCACGTCCGCGGTGTAGTCCAGTGCCGTTACTGAGCGATGCGGCGCACCGGGCTCGTGACGCCCGCGCGGCAGGTCGGCGCCGTGCGCCGGTGTCTTGGTCGTGTTGCTGAGGTACACCTCGACCATGCCGCACCGTCGAGTTGCGTGATCGATCGCCGGGATCGACTGGTTGAAGCTCGTCGTAGCGTGTGCGCGGTCGTCGAGCAGCCGTCCAGCGTGTTGAGCGATCGCGCCCGCCAGCGTGAAGGGCGGAGCGTTGAAGGGCGCGCGGATGTTCAGCGTGCCGTCGTCGTTGAGCCGGCGTAAGGCAGACAGGTCGATCGGCAACGGAAGCTGGCCGGTCGTCGAGGTGAACTGCGCGACGAACGTCGTCGGCGGCAGTCGATCCGGGAAATTCGGATCGCTTCTGGCTCAGGTTCGCATCCGCTCGAGCGCCACGCCCGCGACGAAGCGAGCGAGCGCAACGAGCCGCGTCTTGGCATCTAACATGTCGTTATCCCCTTGATCCTGACCGCGCGTAACTTGCACGCGCATGTGTGTGACTTTTCGGCTGGAGAGCCTACGCTGGCGCGGGGATGCCGCGCAAGAACCCGATACGGAAATAGCACGGGGTGCTGCGGCCCGGCCGCGGCCGGCGGACGTTTGCTGCTCCGCATCATTGGCGGCGAGTGGCGCGGGCGAAAGATCCACTTTCCCCCGGTCGAGGCGATCCGGCCGACGCCGGACCGTGTCCGGGAAACCGTCTTCAACTGGCTGCAGGCCGACATGCCCGGCAGCCGCTGCCTCGACCTGTTCGCGGGCAGTGGCGCGCTCGGGCTCGAGGCGCTGTCGCGGGGAGCGAGCCGGGTCGTGTTCGTCGATGTCGATCCGGCGGTGACCCGGCACCTGTCCGACACGCTGGCCACGCTGAAGTGCGACCGGGCCGGGTCGTCCGCGTCGGACGCCGCTGCTACCTCGCGAGGCACGCCGGAACCGTTCGACATCGTCTTCCTCGATCCGCCCTATGCGTCCCGGGTGCTCGCCGAAACCTGCCGGCTGATCGACGAGGGCGGCTGGCTGCGGCGCGGGCGGTCTCGCCTACGTCGAGGACGCGGCCGCGGCCGGCCCGCCCGAGCTGCCGGCGGGCTGGACCCTGCTCCGCAGCAAGCGCGCCGGCGAGGTGGGCTATCATCTGGCGCGCCGCGAGCCACAACACGTCGAATAGCGAGGTCTCATGGGCAGCCGAGCGATGTATCCGGGGACCTTCGACCCGTTCACCAACGGGCACAACGACCTGGTGCGCCGCGCGTGCCGGATCTTCGATCGCGTCGTCGTGGCCATCGCGGCCAACCCGGGCAAGACGCCGCTGTTCACGCTCGAGCAGCGCGTCGGCTTCGCGAAGGAAGTGCTCGCCGACGTCCCGAACGTCGAGGTGATGGGCTACACGGGCCTGACCGTGGAGTTCGCCCGCAAGCAGGGACTGAACGTGATCGTCCGCGGCCTGCGCGTCGTCTCCGACTTCGAGTTCGAGTTCCAGCTCGCCACGATGAGCCGGCACCTGTCGAGCGAGGTCGAGACGGTGTTCCTGACGCCGACCGAGCAGTTCAACTTCATCTCGTCGACGCTGATCCGCGAGATCGCGAGCCTGCAGGGCGACGTCGCGCGAGTTCGTGCACCCGGTGGTCGCCGCCGCGCTGCAGGCCAGGTTCCAGAAATAGCGAAACGCGACGCTTGCACCCGATTTGCGGGGTGCAGGCGCGGCCGTACCGGCAGAGCATCGGCGTCGAGGAAAGGACGCCCATGACACTGCGACACTGGCCGGACGCCGAACGCCCGCGAGAGAAGCTGCTGAAGCTCGGCGCGTCGTCGCTGAGCGAAGCCGAGTTGCTCGCGATCCTGCTGCAGACCGGGCCGCCCGGCCGCTCGGCGCTCGACATGGCGCGCGGCCTGCTCGGGGAATTCCGGTCGCTGCGAGGACTGCTGACCGCCGAGCGCCAGGCAGTCTGCAGCGTGCGGGGGCTCGGCGATGCCAAGTACGCGCTGCTGCAGGCGTCGCTCGAGCTTTCGCGCCGTCACTACGCCGAGCTGATGCAGATGGGCCCCGCGCTCGCGAACCCGCGGGCCACGCGCGAGTACCTGCGCGCCCGCCTTCGCGACCGGGACCACGAGGTCTTCTGCTGCCTGTTCCTCGACAACCGCCACCGCGTGATCAGCTTCGACGAGCTGTTCCGCGGCACCATCGACGGCGCGAGCGTGCACCCCCGGGACGTCGTCAAGCTCGCGCTCGCCCGCAATGCCGCCGCAGTGATCCTCGCGCACAACCATCCGTCGGGCATCGCGGAGCCCAGCCAGGCGGACGAGCTCATCACCGGCCGATTGCGCGAGGCGCTGGCGCTGGTGGACATCCGCGTGCTCGACCACATCGTCGTGGGCGACGGGGCGTGCGTGTCGTTTGCCGAGCGGGGGCTGCTGTGAGCGGCATCCGTGCAAGCCGATTGCCGGATGCTGTCGCTCCAACTAGACTAAGTCGGACTAAGTTGGAGCTCGGCCCGATGAGCACGATCGTCAACGTCCACCAGGCGAAGACACACCTTTCCCGGCTGCTCGATGAAGTGGCCGCGGGGGCGGAAGTGATCATTGCCAAGGCAGGCAAGCCGGTTGCCAGGCTGGTGCCGCTGGAACCAGTCGTCCGCAAGAAGAAGCTCGGCCTGCTGCAGGGCAGGATCAGTGTGCCCGACGACTTTGACGCTCCGTTGCCGCCGGAGATCCTCAAGGACTTCGAGGGCCGATAGATGCGGCGCGTACTGCTCGATACCCACCTGCTGCTGTGGGCGCTCGGGGACCCGGCGCGGATTCCAGGCCCGGCGCGCGCCATTATCAGCGCGTCGGAGGTCTACGTAAGCGCTTCATCCATTTGGGAAATAAGCATCAAGGTCGCGCTCGGGAAACTCGCGGCGGACCCGCGTGAGGTGCTCGCCGCCCTCGGGCCTGCCGGTTTCCTCGAACTGGCCGTGACCGGCGAGCACGCTGCCCGCGTGGCCACGCTCCCGGGCATCCATCGCGACCCGTTCGACCGCCTGCTCGTCGCGCAGGCCCTGGACCGAGCCGATGCACCTGCTGACGACGGACAAGGCGCTGGCGGGCTACGGCGATATCGTCAGCGTCGTCTGACCGTCCCGGCCCTTCGGCCTTGCCTCCGGACCGCCCCGCTGGTATAAAACGCGGCTCGTTTACGCGGGAACGGCCCCAAGGGCCGGCCCGACCTGAGGATCCAGCCATGTCCAGAGTCTGTCAGATCACCGGCAAGAAGCCGATGAGCGGGAACACCGTTTCCCACGCCAACAACAAGAACCGCCGCCGGTTCCTGCCGAACCTGCACGTGCAGCGTTTCTGGCTCGAGTCCGAGAAGCGCTGGGTCAGCCTGCGCGTGTCGGGCAACGGCATGCGCACGATCGACAAGAAGGGCATCGAGGCCATCGTGGCCGAGCTGCGCGGCCAGGGCGTCAAGGTCTGATTCCGGAGTAGCCGACCATGCGCGACAAGATCAAGCTGCTTTCGACCGCCGGCACCGGTCACTTCTACACCACGACCAAGAACAAGCGTCTCCACCCGGAGAAGCTCGAGGTCAAGAAGTTCGACCCGAAGGCCCGCAAGCACGTCACGTACAAGGAAGCCAAGATCAAGTAAGGCGTTCGCGCCTGCTGGTCTCGCGAAGAACCCGCCACCCGGCGGGTTTCTTTTTCCGCTGCTTCTTTCCTACTATCCCCTACCCCCTGATCACTATCCACTTCCGACAGTGCCCGAGCTCCCCGAAGTCGAAACCACCCGCCGCGGCATCCGCTCGGCGCTGCGCGGCAGCGCGGTCACGGGATTCGTGCTGCGCGAGCATCGTTTGCGCTGGCCGGTCGATCGACAGCTCGCTCGTGAACTCACCGGCCAGCACGTCGTGGACGTGCACCGCCGCGCCAAGTACCTGCTGATCGAGCTCGACCGCGGCACGTTGCTCGCGCACCTCGGCATGTCGGGCAGCCTGCGGGTATTGCCGGTCGACGCGCCGCTGCTCACCCACGATCACTACGACCTCGTGCTCGATTCGCGACAGTGCCTGCGCTTCAACGATCCGCGCCGGTTCGGCAGCCTGCACTGGGTGACGGGCGACCCGGAACTGCATCCGCTGCTGGCAGGCCTCGGCCCTGAGCCGCTCGAGCGCGGGTTCGATGCCGACTACCTGGCCGCGAAGGCGAAGCGGCGCCGCGTCGCGATCAAGCAGTTCGTCATGGACCAGCGCATCGTCGTGGGCGTCGGCAACATCTATGCGAGCGAGGCGCTGTTCCGTTCGGGCATCAACCCGCGCCGTGCCGCGGGCCGCGTGAGTCGCGAGCGGTTCGAGCGGCTGGTCGGGGCCGTCCGCGACGTGCTCGGCGAGGCGATCCGCCAGGGCGGCACGACGCTGCGGGACTACGTGAACGCGGAAGGCACGCCGGGGTATTTCCGGCAGAAGCTCTTCGTGTACGAGCGGGCGGGCGAGCCGTGCCGGCGCTGTGGCACGCCGATCCGCCAGTTCACCCAGGGCCAGCGCTCCACGTATTACTGCCCGTCCTGCCAGAAGTAACGGCCGGTTATGGCCTAAGACCTTTGCGCGGGACTGCGGAACGTCCCTTTGCCGCGCCGAACGGGGCCGCCCCATAATGCGCCCATGGGGTCGTCAACACCGGTGCGGATCCTGCTCGGCGTCTCGGGCGGCATCGCTGCGTACAAGAGCGCCGAGATCGTCCGTCGCCTGCGAGAGCGTGGCGCCGAAGTCCAGGTCGTGATGACCGCGGGTGCGCGCCAGTTCGTCACGCCGCTCACGTTCCAGGCGCTATCGGGCCGGCCCGTGCGTTCCGATCTCTGGGACGAAGCTGCCGAAGCGGCGATGGGCCACATCGAACTCGCGCGCTGGGCCGACCGGATCCTCGTCGCGCCGGCCACCGCCGATTTCATCGCGCGACTGGCGCACGGCCTCGCCGACGACCTGCTGGCCACGCTGTGCCTCGCAACCGACGTGCCGATCAGCATCGCGCCAGCAATGAACCGCCTGATGTGGTCGAACCCGGCCACGCAGGCGAACGTCGCGTTGCTGCGATCGCGCGGCGTCACGATCCTTGGCCCCGGCGTCGGCGACCAGGCCTGCGGCGAGACGGGGCCCGGACGGATGCTCGAGCCCGCTGATCTCGTCGAAGCAATTCTCGCGGCCGCGCCCGCTGCCACGCCGGCGGACGCAGGTGTACTCGCCGGTCGCAAGGTGCTCGTCACCGCGGGACCCACGCGCGAGCGCATCGATCCGGTGCGATTCATCACGAACCGCAGTTCCGGAAAGATGGGTTACGCGGTGGCGGAAGCTGCGCGCGACGCGGGCGCGGAGGTCGTGCTCGTCAGCGGTCCGGTGAACCTGCCGGCGCCGCCGGGCTTGCGACGCGTCTGCGTCGAGACCGCCGAGCAGATGATGTCTGCCGTGAATGCAGACCTGCCAGGCACCGACGTGTTCATCGCCGCGGCCGCGGTCTCGGATTACCGGCCCGTGCAGGTCGTCGTCCGAGAAGATCAAGAAGACGAGCGATTCGCTGCTGCTCGCGCTGTCACGCACGCCGGACATCCTGGCGACGGTGGCGGCCGGCAAGTCGCGGCCGTTCGTCGTCGGATTCGCCGCGGAAACGCAGAACGTGGAACGCAATGCGCTCGCCAAGCTCGAGGGCAAGCGGCTCGACATGATCGCGGCCAACCAGGTCGGCGACGGGCTCGCGTTCGACTGCGACGACAACGCGCTCACGGTCTACTGGCCCGGCGGCAAGCGCGAGTTGCCGAAGGCCGGCAAGTCGAAGCTCGCGGCTCAACTGATCGCCGTGATCGCGGAGAAATTTGCCGCGGGCGGGCAGGGCGCGGCGCCGGCCGAGCAGGACTCGAAGTCCGGCAACGCGGCGTCCGGATGAGCGCTGCACGCAAGCCACGCCCGCTGCAGGTGCGCGTGCTCGATCCCCAGGGTCGGCAGCGAATTCCCGTTGCCGCATTACGCGACGGCGGGCTCGGCCGGCCTCGACCTGCGAGCGTGCCTGGACGCGCCGCTCACGCTGGCGCCGGGCCAGACCGAACTCGTGCCGACCGGCATCGCGATCCATCTCGACGATCCCGGGCTCGCGGCCGTGCTGCTGCCGCGCTCCGGGCTCGGCCACAAGCACGGCATCGTGCTCGGCAACCTCGTCGGGCTGATCGACTCCGACTACCAGGGGCAGGTGATGGTCTCGTGCTGGAACCGCGGCCAGGCCGCGTTCACGATCCAGCCGGGCGAGCGGATCGCGCAGATGGTGATCGTGCCCGTGGTGCAGGTGGAGTTCGAGGTGGTCGACAGCTTCACCGAGAGCCACCGCGGCGCGGGGGGCTTCGGCAGCTCGGGGACTACTTGAGGCCCTTCAGTTCCTTGAAGCGCGCGATGTCGGAGCCGAACTCGGTGCGCAGCTTGTCCTGCTCCGCCGTGTTCTTCGCGAGTTCCTGCTGGTAGACCTGCAGGCCGTTCACCGTGTTGACGATGTCTTCCGCGACGTGGTCCGGCAGCACGGGCGCCTTGGGCGCGGAACTGTAGGGCCGGTAGCGCTGCACGTCCTCGACCAGGCGCGCCTCGCGCTCCTTCAGGTTGGCGATGTACTGCTCCGTCACGTGCGCCTGCTGCACCAGCAGGTCGAGTCGCTGGTCGCGCAGCCGTTCGATGTCGGCGACGGAGAGGTAAGTCGCGAGCAGCGTGCGGTCGCGCTGGGCGTTGGCCTTGTGGCCCTCCTCGACGGCTTTCTGCGCTGCGATCGCTTCGAGCGACTGCCTGCCGGGGATGATGCGTACGACACGGCCGGTGTCGTCCAGCACCTCGATGTCGGCCTCCATGCACTCGGCCGGGATGTTCTGCCCGAAGTACGACTGCCCCTTGGCGTCCTTGCAGCGGTAGACGACCTCCTTGGCCTCGTTCGACGGCGCTGCGTTCGCGGGCAACGCACTGACGGCGACGACGGCCGCTGCCAGCGTGGCCAGGACGAGGTCTTGCTTCGGAATCATCCGCATGGGCCGGGATTCTGCGCCGCTGTGACCCGTGGAACCTATCTCCACGCGTCAGCTTTGTGAACTATGTCAAACCGCGGCGGGTTTCACACCCCGTATTGGTCCCGGTAGGCCCGTACGGCGGCGAGCGTCGGTTCGTCGCCGGAGGCCTCGAGATGGGCCATCAGGTCCCGGAGCCTGAGCACGCTGACGACCGGCAGGCCGAAGGTTTCCTGCACTTCCTGGACCGCCGAGCGCTCGCCCTGTCCGCGCTCCTCGCGGTCGAGCGCGATCAGCACGCCGGCGGGAGTCGCCCCGTGCGAGCGGATGATCTCGACCGACTCGCGGATGGCGGTGCCGGCGGTGATCACGTCATCCACGATCAGCACGCGGCCCTTCAGCGGCGACCCGACGATCACGCCGCCCTCGCCGTGGTCCTTCGCCTCCTTGCGATTGAACGCGAACGGCAGGTTCAGGCTCTCGTGCTCGGCCAGCGCAGCGGCAGTCGTCGTCACCAGCGGGATGCCCTTGTAGGCCGGTCCGAACAGCATGTCGAACTCGATGCCGGACAGCGCGGCGGCCCGCGCGTAGTACCGGCCGAGCCCGGCGATCGCGTGGCCGGTGTTGAACAGGCCCGCGTTGAAGAAATACGGGCTCAGGCGCCCGGACTTGAGCTTGAACTCGCCGAAGCGCAGCACGCCGAGCTCGATGCAGAGCCGAATGAAGTCAGGTTGGTGCATGGGCGTACTTTATACTGCGCGGCCATGCGCATCGTCACCCTGAACGCGAACGGCATCCGCTCCGCGCAGCGCAAGGGGCTGTTCGACTGGCTCGGGACGCAGGATGCCGACGTGGTCTGCATCCAGGAGACCAAGGCGCAGGAAGACCAGCTTGCCGACCCGGCGTTCCGTCCGCACGGATACCACTGCCATTACTTCGACGCCGAGAAGAAGGGCTACAGCGGCGTGGCGATCTATTCGCGCGAGAAGCCGCAGCGGGTCGTCGCGGGGTTCGGCTCGCGGGAGTTCGACGCCGAAGGCCGCTACATCGAGGCGCAGTTCAAGGGCCTGAGCGTCGTCTCGGTGTACCTGCCGTCGGGCTCGTCGAGCGAGCAGCGGCAGCAGGCCAAGTTCCGTTTCCTCGAAGCGTTCATGCCGCACCTGAAGGCGTTGAAGCGCAAGCGGCGCGACTACGTGCTGTGCGGCGACTGGAACATCGCGCACAAGGAGATCGACCTGAAGAACTGGCGCTCGAACCGCAAGAACTCGGGCTTCCTGCCCGAGGAGCGCGCGTGGCTCGACGAGCTCTTCGACGACGTGAGTTACGTCGACGCGTTCCGCGAAGTCAACCCGCACCCTGAGCAGTACACGTGGTGGTCGAATCGCGGCCAGGCCTGGGCGAAGAACGTCGGCTGGCGCATCGACTACCAGGTGCTGAGCCCGGGACTGCGCGGCAGCGTGACCGGGGCCTCGATCTACAAGGCGCAGCGGTTCTCGGACCACGCGCCGCTGACGATCGATCTCGACCTGTGACACAGACGACCGGTACCGGAGCGAGCGCGCCCGCCGCCCGAGCGCAAGCACTGGCTGCGAGGCTGGCTCGACGCCGTGCGCGCATACAGGAACCCGCGCGTGCTCGCGATGCTGTTCCTCGGCTTCTCGGCCGGGCTGCCGTTCATGCTCGTGTTCTCCACGCTCTCGGCGTGGCTGCGCGAGGTGGGAATCGAGCGCGCCACGATCGGCATGCTGTCGTGGGTCGGCATCATCTACTCGGTGAAGTTCTTCTGGGCGCCGGTGGTGGATCGCCTGCAGCTGCCGGTGCTCGGGCGCCTGCTTGGACGCAGGCGCAGCTGGATGCTGGTGGCGCAGGTCGGCATCGCGATCGGGCTCGCCAACATGGCGCACCTGAGCCCGGTCGGGCACCTGGGCACGGTCGCCGCGTTCGCGCTGCTGGTCGCATTCAGTTCCGCGACGCAGGACATCTCGGTGGACGCGTGGCGCATCGAGGCCGCGCCGCCGCTGATGCAGGGCGCGATGGCGGCGGCCTACCAGCTCGGTTACCGGATCGCGCTGATGGTCGCGGGCGCCGGTGCACTGTGGATCGCCGCGGACTATGGCTGGACCGCGGCCTACACGGCGATGGCGGCGTTCGTCGGCGTCGGCATCGTGACCACGCTGCTGATATCGGAGCCCGAGCCGCGCGTGGCGCGCGAGACGCTCGCGCAGGAGCAGCGCGTCATCGCGTGGCTGGAGCACAAGGGACACTGGCCGAAGTCGCTGCAGGCGCTGGGCTCGTGGTTCATCGGTGCGGTCGTCTGCCCGTTCCTCGACTTCTTCACGCGCTACGGCAAGCGCCTTGCGCTGCTGATGCTCGCGTTCATCGCGAGCTACCGCCTGGCCGACTTCACGATGGGCGTGATGACGAATCCGTTCTACCTTGACCTCGGCTTCACGCTGAAGCAGATCGCCGCGGTCGCCAAGGGCTTCGGCGTCTTCATGTCGATCCTCGGCACGCTGATCGGCGGCGTGATGGTGGCGCGCTACGGCATCGTCCGCACGCTCGTGCTCGGCTGCGTCGGCGTGATCATCTCGAACCTGATGTTCGCGGTGTTCGCGTGGCTGAATCAGCCGAGCATCGGCGGCCTCGCGGTCGTCATCAGCGCGGACAACGTGTCGATGGGGATCGCCGGCACCGCGCTGATCGCGTATCTGTCGAGCCTCACCAGCGCGTCGTACACGGCGACGCAGTACGCGCTGTTCTCGTCGATGTATGCGCTGCCCGGCAAGCTGCTGATGGGCACGTCGGGATTCGTCGTGGACGCAGTCGGCTATCCGGTCTTCTTCGTGTACACGGCCACGCTCGGACTGCCGGCGCTCGTGCTGCTGTACCTGGTCACGCGCCAGCAGGCCAGGGCCGGGTCGGGCACGGCGGGCGGCTGATCGTGGAGGTGGATCTCGCGCGGGTGATCTGCCCGCTGCACGAGCTCGCCGACCCCGGCGCGAAGGGGTTCACGATGGGCTCGGGCGACTGGCCGCTGCGCGGCTTCGTCGTGAGGCAAGGCGACTGCGTGCGCGCATACGTGAATTACTGCCCGCACGCGGGATTCCCGCTCAACTGGACGCCGGACGGGTTCCTCGCGCCCGAAGCGCCGCTGATCCTGTGCGCGATGCACGGCGCATTGTTCGATATCGAGACCGGTCTTCTGCGTATCGGGGCCGTGCGCGGGAATGAAGTTGCGCGCATTGCCCGTAAGCGTGGAGCACGGCTACGTGACGCTCGATCGCGAGCGTGCCGCTCGAGGAGCCGGCCGATCTCGGCCGATGATTCAGTAGCGATCGGCCTCGTCGGCCTCCGGCAATTCGATCTCCGAGTATCCGGACGCTTCGCCGCGATCGACGAACTGCAGCGGGTCGGCCCACGGCTTCGAATTGCCCGGCTCCGCTTCGTATTCGTTCTCGGTGTCCTCGGGCTCGACGTCGAGCGAGCCCGTCCAGTCTTCGGGCGCCTCGCACGCCTCGATCTCGTCCTCGAGCCACTCGTCGACTTCGATCTCCTCGACCGTGCCGTCGAAATACTGGATCTCGATGGTGCGATCGTCGCGATCGATGGCCACGACCTCGAAGGATTCGCCGCCGGTGCGCCGATACCACTGGCCGATGACAGGTGCGGGCTTGGCCATGATCTCAACCTCTGCGAGTCGCGGTGCTCGTGTCCCTTGGATGTCGTTAGCTTCCCTTGTAGTCCTGCGCGAACCCGAGTTCAAGTAGCGGAATCTGCGAACTGCGATTGTTCGACGAACTGGTGAAATTCTCTTCTGCCGTCCGTGACGCTATCGCTTGCGGAAGCAGAGATCCCAGACTCCGTGCCCGAGTCGCTGGCCGCGGCTTTCGAACCGCGTGAGCGGGCGGCTGTCAGGGCGCGGCGCGAATCCAGCCGCGAATTCGTTCTCGAGCAGCGGGCAGGCGCCGACGACGTCCAGCATCTGTTCGGCGTAATGCTGCCAGTCCGTCGCGAGCCTGAAGCGTCCGCCACTTTTCAATTTCCGTGCCACCAGTTCGACGAACGGGGCCTGCACGATGCGGCGCTTGTGATGCCGCTTCTTCGGCCACGGGTCGGGAAAATACAGCAGCACTTCGTCGAGCGAGGCGTCGGGCACGCGCCGCTCGAGCACCTCGATCGCGTCACGGCACGCGACTCGCACGTTCGTGAGGCCGAGCGCTTCAGCGCGCAGCATCAGGTGGCCGACGCCGGGGCGGTGGACCTCGATGCCGAGGAAGTCCTGCTCGGGATGCGCGGCAGCAAGGGCGACCAGCGACTCGCCGTTGCCGAACCCGATCTCGAGCGTGCGCCGCGCGTTGCGACCGAACAGCGCATCGAGGTCGAGCGCCTCGTCGGACTCCTCGCCAACTCCGTAGATTGGCCAGAGATCGCGCCACGCGCGTTCCTGCGCGACCGTCATCCGACCGGCGCGGGCGACGAAACTGCGGATTGCGCGCGGATGCGCGATTGTGTCGGGTCCCGGGCCGGCCGCCGGCGGCTCGTCTGGTGTCGCGGGTGTCAAGTGGATAAAGTCCGGTACGGGGGACTGGAACACCAATCATACGGCGCGCGAATGCGCCCGGGAGCAATCGATGGCCAACAGTTCAGGGATCCTGTCGAGCTTTGGCGGCAACGCCAGTACGCTGGTCCGTCGCACGTGGTGGGTCTTTCTTCTCGGCGGCATCGCCTCGGTGATTTTCGGCATCCTTGCGTTCATCAACCCGGGCATCGCGCTGCTGGTGCTCGCGATGTTCTTCGCGGCTACGATCCTGGTCGACGGCGCGCTCAACGTCGTGGGCTCGCTGCAGCACCGCGAGAAGGATGGCTGGTGGCTGATGCTGCTGATCGGCATCCTCGGCCTGGTCGTCGGCGCCTACGCACTGCTGAATCCACCGGTGAGCATGATCGCCTTCATCTACATGGTCGCGTTCGAGGCGATCCTGCTCGGCGTGTTCCTGGTGATGCTCGGCTACAAGGTCCGGGCGGCCACGTCGCGCGAGTGGATCCTGTACCTGATGGGCGCGCTGTCGATCCTGTTCGGCATCCTCGTGGTGGTCAACCCGCTGGCCGGCAGTCTCTCGATCGTGTACCTGATCGCGAGCTGGGCGCTGGTGATCGGCGTGCTGAAGGTGATCTTCGCGTTCAAGGTGAAGAACCTGACCGAGCAGGCCGCCGACCGGCTTTCGCTGCGGCGCTGAGCTTCAGCGTTGGGTATCGCCTGCGTCCGTCGCCTGCGGCGGCTGCGGAGCTACGCGCGCAACTGCCACTCCTCGAGCCGCCGCCGGTACTTGTCCGGCAAGCGCGCCGGACCGTTCTTGTCCGCAAATACCATCACGGCGTCGGAGACGCTGACGCACAGCCCGTGCTGGAACATGCCCATGCCGAACTGGTAGGACGAGTTGCCGATCCTGAGCACGCCGACGCCGACCTCGAGCGCACCCGGGTAGCTGGCCTCGTGCAGGTAGTCGATCGACTGGTGTGCGATCAGGATGCGCTCGCCGGTCGGCATCGGTATGCGGTCACCGTCCAGCATCTGGCGTGTTCGCCGACACGCGCGCCTCTTCGTAGTACTGCGCGATGGCGACGTTGTTGATGTGCCAGAGCGGATCCACGTCGGCATAGCGGGCGAGGATGCGCACCTTGAGCGGGTAGTGCGCTGGATCGAGGCGATGTGAAGCGACCTTGGTCATGATTCGATTGACGCGCGTGTGACCGCACCGAATGATATCGCTCATCGCCCATGACCGCCGTCCAGTTCCGCAACCCCGACGTCCGACTCTCCGAAGCGCTGGCAGCGACCGCCCGCGCGGTGCAGGGGCACGTCGTCACGTTGCGCGAGCTGCTGGGCCATGTCGGCGAGCAGGGGTTGCTGGTATTCAGCGCGATCCTGGCCATGCCGTTCCTGATCCCGGTCTCGCTGCCGTTCATGAGCACGGCGCTCGGCCTGCCGATGCTGCTGATCGGCGTGGCCGTGATCCTGGGTCGGCTGCCCTGGCTGCCCGATCGCCTGCTGAACCATGCGCTGCCCTCGGACGCAGTCCAGCAGGTGCTCGGCCGCGCGCAGCGGACCGCCGAACGATTCGAGCACCTGGTGAAGCCCCGGCTGCCGGCCCTGACCGGTTCCCCGCTGGTCAATTCGGTGCATGGCGTGACGCTGGTCGTGGTGGTGCTGCTGCTGATGGCGCCGTTGCCGCTGGTGCCGTTCGCGAACACGTTGCCCGCGATCGCGATCATCCTGCTGTGCCTGGGGATCGCCGAGCGCGACGGTGTCCTGCTGCTGATCGGCTATGTGGTCGCGCTGATCTCCACCGCCTACATCGGCGCGCTGCTGTGGCTCGTCGTGCATGCGGGATGAACGTCGAGCAGGTGTACGGCACGATGCGCAGCCTGGTCGGCGGGATATTCGGCAGCTAAGGCACGGGCAGGGCTGGCTTTTTCCGGTTGGGCCGGCGCCCTGGGCGCATTCGTGTAGAATGCGCAGCAAGTTTGCCGCCGCGCAGTCCGGTCTGCGCATGGGAAAATCGGTGCCATTCACCTATTTTCCCGACTGGAAAATAGGTGAATGGCACC
This sequence comes from uncultured Gammaproteobacteria bacterium, assembly GCA_963776815.1. Classification (GTDB taxonomy): domain Bacteria; phylum Pseudomonadota; class Gammaproteobacteria; order Steroidobacterales; family Steroidobacteraceae; genus RPQJ01. The sequence goes on along the minus strand of CAVZNZ010000012.1, from coordinate 22,128 downwards.
GATTTTCCCTCAAGCAAGCTCATCGTGGTCTGCATTCCGCGCCCCCGATCCCGTCATTGAATCGATGACGCTTCGACCGGTTCCCGCCTGACGCGGGAGAAGCGCAATGGAAACCACATGTCCTTTGACCAACTCGGCCTTTCGGCCGCCCTGCTGCGTGCCGTGCAGGAAATCGGGTACACCGTACCCACGCCCATCCAGACGAACGCGATCCCCGCAGTCCACGACGGCCGCGACCTGCTTGCCGCCGCCCAGACCGGCACCGGCAAGACCGCCGCCTTCGCGCTGCCGCTGCTGCAGCGCCTCGAAGAGGAGCAACCCAATCCCCGCGGCTCCCGCGCGCCGCGACTGCTCGTGCTCGTGCCGACGCGCGAGCTTGCCGCGCAGGTCGGCGAGTCGTTCGTCGACTTCGGCCGCCACCTGCACCAGCGCACGCTGCTGATCTTCGGCGGCGTGAGCCCGCGCCCGCAGATCGAGGCGCTGCGCCAGGGCGTGGACATCGTCGTCGCGACGCCCGGGCCGGCTGCTCGATCACATCAACGAGCGCGCCATCGACGTCTCGCGCAGTCCGCTACCTGGTGCTCGACGAAGCCGACCGCATGCTCGACATGGGCTTCATCCGCGACATCCGCCGCGTGCTCGCCACGCTGCCGAAGCAGCGCCAGAACCTGCTGTTCTCCGCGACGTTCTCCGACGAGATCCGCACGCTCGCGAAGGGCCTGCTGCACGACCCGCTGACGGTCGAGGTGGCGCCGCGCAACGCGCCTGCCGAGCTCGTCGAGCATCGAGTGCACCTCGTCGAGCAGGGCGAGAAGCGTGCGGTGCTGAGCCACCTGCTGCGCGAGGGCGCGACACCGCAGACGCTGGTATTCACGCGCACCAAGCACGGCGCCAACCGCCTCGCCGAGCAGCTCGAGCGCGACGGCATCAACTGCGCCGCGATCCACGGCAACAAGTCGCAGAACGCCCGCACCAAGGCGCTGGCGGACTTCAAGGACTACAAGGTCCAGGTGCTGGTCGCGACCGACATCGCAGCCCGCGGCATCGACATCAATGAGCTGCCGCAGGTCGTCAACTACGAGCTGCCGCACGTGCCCGAGGACTACGTGCACCGCATCGGCCGCACCGGCCGCGCGGGCAGTTCGGGTCACGCGCTGTCGCTGGTGGCGAGCGACGAGCGGGACCGCCTGCGCGCCATCGAGCGAGTGCTCGGCCGCAAGATCAACGTGCTGCCGCTCGATCGCACCGGGATCAACTTCGAGCGCGAGCCCGCGCAGCGCAATGCGCGCCCGCCGCAGAATGCGCAGCCGAAGCAGGCAGCGTCACCGAATGCGTCGCGCGGCCGACCGTCCTATCATTCGCAGCACCGTGGCCCGGGCCGCGGGCAGGGCGGCCCTGGCCGCCAGAGTGGGAGCGGCAGCAGGAGAGGGTGATGCGCGGTGTGACGACTGCAATAGTGCTCGGCCTGCTGACCGGCACGACGGCGGTTGCGGCAGCGACGGCCCCTGCACAGGGCAGGGGCGAAGCGCCGGCTGCGGTTCGTGCCCAGGCTCGCGACATCTTCGAGACGATCGTCGCGATGCAGACGTCCGAAGGCCACGGGCAGGTGCCCGTGATGGCCCAGTACCTTGCCGCCAGGTTCAAGGCGGCGGGGTTCCCGGCCGAGGACATCGAGATCCGTCCGCTTGGCGAAACCGCCTCGCTCGTCGTTCGCTACCGTGGCAGCAACCGGCAGGCCAGGCCGATCCTGCTGCTCGGCCACATGGACGTCGTCGAGGCGCGGGCCGAGGACTGGGAGCGCGACCCGTTCACGCTGATCGAGGAGAACGGGTACTTCTACGGTCGCGGCACGGCGGACATCAAGAACGAAGTCGCGCTGATCACGACGACGTTCCTGCGGCTCAAGGCCGAGGGCTTCGTGCCGGCGCGCGATCTGGTGATCGCCTTTTCCGGCGACGAAGAGACGGCGATGCTGACGACACGCGACCTCGCGAAGCATCTTGCCGGCGCCGAATATGCGCTGAACGGCGACGGCGGCCAGGGCGTGCTGAACGATGAGACCGGGAAGCCGGAGGTCTACTACATCCAGGGCGCCGAGAAGTACTACGCGAGCTTCGAGCTGACCGCGCGCAATCCCGGTGGCCACAGCTCGGAGCCCCGTGCGGACAACGCGATCTACGACCTGGCCGACGCGCTCGAGGCGCTGCGCAGGTACCAGTTCCCGGTGATGTGGAACGACTGGACGCTGGGCAATTTCGCAGCCACGGCCAAGGTCACGCCCGGCCCGATCGGTGCGGCAATGGCGAAGTTCGCGGCCAACCCGCGCGACGAGGCCGCCGTGCAGACCTTGTCCGCCAGCCCGCAGTTCGTGGGCAAGTTGCGCACGACCTGCGTTGCGACGTTGCTGAAGGGCGGCCATGCGGAGAACGCACTGCCGCAATCGGCGACCGCGACGGTCAACTGCCGCGTGTTCCCCGGAACGCCGCTCGAGGAAGTGCAGTCCACGCTGCAGAAGCTCGCCGGCGACAAGGTCGAAGTGAAGGGCATCGGCGACCCGCAGCCGAGCGATCCTTCGCCGCTGCGCCCGGACGTCGTGGCCGCGGTGAAGCGGTGCCGTGCACGCGGACTTCCCCGGCGTGCCGATCGTCCCGGAAATGGCGGCCTACGCCACCGACGGCTCCGTGTTCCGTCGCGCCGGAATTCCGACGTACGGCGTGTGCAGCCTGTTCATCAGGGGCAAGGACGAGTATTCGCACGGCCTCAACGAGCGCATCGAGGTCGCTTCGTTCTACGCCGGGCTCGACCACTGGTACCGGCTGCTGAAGGACCTGGCGGGCGCGAAGCACTGATGCCCGACCGGGCGTCGGCGCACGATCCCCGCTTACTCTCCGTGCTTGCCGGATTCCCGTCGCGCGGCGCGCTCGGCCAGTGAATGCGTCGTGTACAGGGCGACGAACGTCGCCACGACGACCGCGACGTAGAACTGCCCGATCAGCGCCTCGATCGAGGCGAGTGACCTCGCCAGCGGCGACACGGGCAGCACGTCGCCGTAACCCACGGTCGATAGTGTGATGACGCTGTAATACATCAGCTCGCCCCGCAGCTCGCGCGGCGTCATCTGCTCGATAGGCTTCAGCAGGTGCAGCGCCTGGTCGTTCCAGATCAGCAGCATGTAGTACAGCTCGGTGAACACCATCGCGATCAGCAGGTACACGACCACCATCGCGAAGATGCCGTCCACGGTCGGGCGCTCGGCCCGGAACACGAACGTCAGCACGCCGACGATGCACGCGATCGTCACGGGCGCGATCAGCGCGACGTCGATCGTCCTTTCGACGTTCACCAGCTGCGGCAGGACGTCGAGAATCGAGGCGGTCGATGCAAACAGCGATATCGCCCAGAGCACCCAGATGACCTTGCCGGCCTGTCGCCACTGCGGGTTCGCCCAGATCGTGACCAGTATCAGGTCGAACAGCAGCACGTGCATCGCCACGTGCATGCCCGCCCGGGTCTCGACGTAAGGGCTCACCAGCAGCCAAGCAACGATGACCAACGTCAGTTGCAGGAATCGCCACTGAGAAGACGCGTGCCGCGAGATCCGATCCATGTGCGTTTCCACATTGTTGTATCAGGACGGACGAGCCGAAGTGTGGCGGCGGGGTGCAGGCCTGTAAATACCGACCGGCGGGAATCCCCTATTCAAACCGCCGCCGGCTGATCCAATATCAGTCGCGCCCCGGTCAGCTGAGCCAGCCACATGGAGCCACGAGTAACGTCGTCCCGCCGCGGACCGACGGCAGCGCTGCGGATGCTTCCCAACCTGCTGAGCGCGGCCCGCATCGTTGCAGCGCCGGTGCTCGTGTTCCTCGCGGCGACCGGACACGAGACGGCGTTCACGTGGGTCCTGGTCCCGGCGCTGCTGTCGGACATCGCCGATGGCCTGATCGCGAGACTCTTTCACCTGCAGTCCAGGCTGGGCGCGTTGCTCGACTCCGTGGCCGACACGCTGCTGCTGTTCGCGTCGATCTACGGCATCGCAGCGTTTCACCCCGAAGTGCTGCGTAACCACGCGACGGTCGCCGCGGTCGTGGTCGGTGCCTGGCTGCTCGAGAATCTCGTGGCGCTGTTGCGCTACGGCCGGCTGTCGAGCTTCCACACGTACCTGTCCAAGATCGCGGGCTACCTGCTCGGCATCTTCGTCGGTGTGCTGTTCGTGTTCGGCTTCCATCCCTGGCTGCTGTATGCGGCCGCCGGCGCAAGCGTGCTCGGAAACTGCGAAGAACTCCTGTTGCTGGCGTTGCTGCCACGGTGGCGTGCGGACGTGCGCGGACGTCTACTGGGTGCTGCGCGAGCGCCGCGCGGGAACCGCCTCGTGAAGTGGCTGGCGATCGTGAACCCGGCTGCCGGTCGTGCCCGCGAGGCCGGGCTGCTGCTGGACCGGCTGCGCGAACTGAAGGACGTCGACGCCGAATTCGTCCACACGGAGATACCGGGGCACGCCACCCGGCTCGCGCGCGATGCCGCCGGTTTCGACGGCGTGATCGCGATCGGTGGCGACGGGACGATCGCCGAAGTGCTGCAAGGCATGGACCTCGAGCGACAGAGACTGGCCGTGCTGCCGGCGGGACACGGCAACTGTCTCGCGCGTGACCTCGGCGTTGCCGATGCAGCGCGGGCGTTGGCGTCGCTGCGGCGCTTCGACTGCCGTCCGCTCGACCTGATGGAGGTCGGCGTCGAATTCGCCAATGGGCGGGTCGAGCAGCGGCTCTGCGCCAGCACGCTGGCAGTCGGGTACGTGACGGACGTCGTGATGTACGGTCGCCAGCGGCTGAGCCGACTGGGTCGCGCGGCCTACGCGGCGGCGGCGATGGTCGTCGTGCCGAGACCGTTCGATGCCCGCCTGTTCGTGGACGATGGTGCAGTCCGAAGCGGGCGCTACACTGGCATCGTGATCAACAACACCGCACACCTGGCGAACTTTCGGGGCTTTCCAGATGCAAGTGCGCACGACGGCGTCCTCGACGTGATGGAGCAGGACTTTCGGTGGCCGCGGCAGCTGCTGCACAACTTCGCCGTGCTGGCCGGCAGCCGTGCGTTCGGAGCGAAAGGCATGCGCCAGGCTGCCACAGTGCGACTCGAGCTTGCGGCGCCGCGCACGCTGATGGCCGACGGGGAATTGCTGCAGGAAGTCACGACCGTGACCGTGCAATGCAGGCCGGCTGCGGTCAGGTGCGTGGTGCGGTCGGCATGATCCCGAGCGTCCTCGCCGTCACGTTGCCGGGCTTCATGCTCGGCGCGATCTTCATGGCGCTCGCGAATCGCCGCACTACCGCAGACATCGCGCGTGCGCGGTGGCTCAAGCTCGCCGTGTTCTTCCTCATCGTGCACGTGGTGCTGGCCGTGAGCGCGGCCGGACGCCCGTGGGTGACGGCACTCGTTGCCGTGATACTGGCGGCCGGTGGCGTGGAACTCACCCTTGCGTGGCACGCGATGAAACCGCCGCGCCCCGCGCACGCGTGGGCACTGTTCGCTGTCGTCGCGGTACTCGCCCTGGTCACCAGTTGGTACCTGCCATCCCCGGTATTCGCGTTTCTCTTTCTCGTCACCGCCGCGTGCGATGGCTTCAGCCAGGTGACCGGACAGCTGGTGGGTCGTGTGAAGCTCGCACCGCGGGTGAGTCCGCGCAAGACGATCGAGGGACTCGCCGGCGGTCTCGTCGCCGCGGTCGTGGTGGCGCTGCTGCTACGCGACATGCTCGGCGCCGGATTGCCGGCCACCGTTACGATCGCGCTTCTGACAGGCGTCGCTGGGCTGGCCGGGGATCTTGCCGCATCGTGGGTGAAGCGGCGCGCAGGCATCAAGGACTTCTCCGCCGCGTTGCCGGGGCAGGGCGGTTTCCTGGATAGATTCGACAGCCTGCTGGGCGCGCTGGTGTTCGTCGGGACGTTGCTCGCGGTGGCAGGCATGGGCTGGTTCGGAGCCGCATGAGCCCGGCAGCGCATCACAGCGGGGCCGCCTGGCGAACGCGATTCGACCGGTTGCCGGAAAAGCTGCGGCTGCTGCTCGTCGCGCTCGCTGGAGCGGCAATCGGGCTCGCGACCTACCAGTTGATCTACTGGATCAATCCATTGCAGCCGCGGGCGCCCACGAGCTGGCTCGCCGCGTTCGTCATCGGCGTGCCGCGGCAGTATTCACTGCACCGCTCGCTCACATTCCGATCCAACGTGCCCTACGCGCCGCGCCTGGCCCGCGCGTACGTTCTCTACTCCTGCATCGCGGTCGTGACGACGGCGCTCAACTGGTGGCTGGTCGAGCGACTGGCCGTGCCGCATCACCTCGCCTGGCTCGCATGCATCTCGACGACGGGCGCGATCAACCTGTTCGCCTTGAAGCCGCTGGTGTTCGGCCAGCGCGCCGATGGCGGCGGGGCCGGTGATTACTGAAATCTATCGAATCGATTGAATCAATCGTTCGGTTGATTCTCGATGTCGTCCTACCATCCTCGGGTACGCAATCGTTCCGCTTGATGGAGGAGTACCCATGCAGAGGAAACTCAGGACGCTGGCCGTTGCCTGCGCATTGGCCGCAATGCCGATCGTGCCGGCGGTGGCGGCCGGCGCGTCGGGCATGCCTGTGCCCAACAAGTTCTGGTGGCCCGACCAACTCGACCTGTCGGTGCTGCGGGCGCACGACGCGAGGTCGAATCCGCTGGGTGAGAACTTCGACTACGCCAGGGAATTCGCCAAGCTGGACCTGAACGCCGTCAAGGCGGACATCAAGCAGGTCCTGACGACGTCGCAGGACTGGTGGCCCGCCGACTACGGCAACTACGGCCCGTTCTTCATCCGCATGGCCTGGCACAGTGCCGGCACCTACCGCACGATCGACGGCCGCGGCGGTTCGGACGGCGGCCAGTTGCGGTTCGACCCGCTCAACAGCTGGCCGGACAACGCCAACCTCGACAAGGCCAAGCGCCTGCTCTGGCCGATCAAGCAGAAGTACGGCAAGAGCCTGTCGTGGGGCGACCTGATGGTCCTCACCGGCAACGTGTCGCTCGAGTCGATGGGCTTCAAGACCTTCGGTTTCGCCGGCGGCCGCGTCGACGACTGGGAGCCCGACCTGGTCTACTGGGGGCCCGAGCAGAAGTTCCTCGCTGACGAGCGCTACAGCGGCGATCGCAAGCTGCAGAAGCCGCTCGCGGCCGTGCAGATGGGCCTCATCTACGTGAACCCCGAGGGCCCGAACGGCAACCCCGATCCGCTCGCAGCGGCCAGGGACATCCGCGAGACGTTCGGCCGCATGGCGATGAACGACGAGGAGACCGTCGCCCTGATCGCGGGCGGCCACACCTTCGGCAAGGCGCATGGCGCGCATGATCCCGCGAAGTGCGTGGGCCCCGAGCCCGCGGCGGCCGGCCTCGAGGAGCAGGGCTTCGGCTGGAAAAACAAGTGCGGCAAGGGCAACGGTGCCGACACGGTCACCAGCGGCCTCGAAGGCGCCTGGTCGGCCAACCCGGTCGCCTGGACCACGCAGTACCTCGACAACCTGTACGCCTTCGAGTGGGTGCAGACGCGCAGCCCCGGCGGTGCGATCCAGTGGATTCCCGCGGACGGCCAGGCATCGAACCTGGTCCCGGACGCACACGACCCGACGAAGCGTCATGCGCCCATCATGTTCACCACGGACCTCGCGCTGAAGTTCGACCCGAGCTACCGCAAGATCTCGAAGCGCTTCCAGGAGAACCCGGACGAGTACCAGCGCGCCTTCGCGAAGGCCTGGTTCAAGCTGACGCACCGCGACCTGGGCCCCCGCGCCCGTTATCTCGGCGCGGAAGTGCCGAGTGAAGTCCTCATCTGGCAGGATCCCGTGCCGGCCGTCGATCACCCGCTGATCGACGCGAACGACACGGCGGCGCTGAAGGCGAAGATCCTCGCCTCGGGTCTCACTGGTCCAGAGCTGATCCGAACGGCCTGGGCGTCGGCGGCCTCGTTCCGCGGCACCGACATGCGCGGTGGCGCGAACGGCGCGCGCATCCGGCTCGCTCCGCAGAAGGACTGGGCCGTCAACGACCCGGCCGAACTTGGCAAGGTGCTGCAGCGCCTCGAGGCCGTGCAGAAGGACTTCAACGGCTCGCTGTCGGGCGGCAAGAAAGTCTCGCTCGCCGACGTGATCGTCCTCGGCGGCAACGCCGCGGTCGAGCAGGCGGCGAAGAGCGCGGGCTTCGACGTGCAGGTGCCGTTCACGCCGGGCCGCACGGACGCCACGCAGGCGCAGACCGACGTGCAGTCCTTCGCCGTGCTGGAGCCGACGGCTGACGGCTTCCGGAACTACTTCGGCAACGGCAGCAGTCTGTCACCGACGGTGGCGCTGGTCGACCGGGCGAACATGCTGACGCTGACCGTTCCTGAGATGACCGTCCTGGTTGGCGGCATGCGCGCCCTGAACGCCAATGCCGGGCAGTCGAAGCACGGCGTGTTCACCTCGCGGCCGGGCACGTTGAGCAACGACTACTTCGTCAACCTGCTCGACATGTCGACGAAGTGGAGCAAGTCGCCCACGACCGAGGGTCTCTACGAGGGACGCGACCGCAAGACCGGCGCGCTCAGGTGGACGGCCACGCCAGTCGACCTGGTGTTCGGTTCGAACGCTGAGCTGCGCGCCGTGGCCGAGGTGTACGCCTCGTCCGAAGGTCAGGCGAAACTCGTGCAGGACTTCGTCAAGGCCTGGAGCAAGGTGATGAACCTCGACCGCTTCGACCTGGGCTGAGCACCAACCAGTTCGTTCTGAGTTGAGCACAAGCGAACGGCGGCGTTTCCAGCGCCGCCGTTCGTTTGTTGGCGCCGTGGGCGCAGCTGGTCACGTCAGAACGCAGTTTGCCGGGCGTCAGGATCCTGCATAGAATCACGGGCCGGCGCGGGTGTAGTTCAATGGTAGAACTGTAGCTTCCCAAGCTACTAACGTGGGTTCGATTCCCATCACCCGCTCCACTTTCCCGTCAAGCTGAGACATCGACAGCCAACTCCAGCCAGAGTGTCCCGCGCGACCCATGTCTTGATCGCGCGGTCGTCCCAAGCCTTCAACCTGTCCCGCGTTGGCTATCGTCGTCTGGTGTAGGCTATGGATTCACACGTTGGCGACTCTTGTCGACGTCGGGATTCCCGAAGCGGACATCCGGGGCAGGGTACTGTCGGCCAGAAGGGGCCGGTCGAGGTGGCGGCCGCCGCGTGCAATCAGCGGCAGTCTACGGGTGATTCCTCCGGAGTGAATCAGCTCGGCTCGCGCACACCGAGCGGCGACTTGCCAAACCAGCGATGGCACGATCGAATGAATGTGCTCTGCTCCGTGTAACCCAGCAGTGTCGAAATCTGCCGCAACGGTATTACCGTTCGCGACAGGTACTCCTGCGCTCGCTGCCGGCGTACGCGGTCGACGATTTCTTCGAACGTGAGTCCAGCGCCCTGCAGTCGCCGCTGCAGGGTGCGTTCAGGCAACTGGAGTTGCTGCGCAATGCGGGGAAGCGTGCAGCCTCTGCTAGCGAGCTGACGAGCGATCAAGGTCTCCACCTGCAGATCGATGTCCAGGGGAAATCGCCTGATCACGTCGGAAACGAACGACGAGGCGACCCGCGCCAGGGCCGGATCCGATGTGTCGATCGTGACGTCGAGCAGTGCCGCCGGAAATGTCACACCGTCGAACTCCTGCGCGAGCCGGACTTCGCAGCCGAGGTGTCGGCGATATTGCGATGGCGTGAGGCCCTCACCGTGCGAGAAGTGAACCACCCAATCGTCCGGCGCAGCCAACGACACCAGGCGCAGAAACTTCACTGCAATCGCGAGCGCCAGCTCCGAATTGTGACGATGCGGCAGTTGAGTGGGCAGGTGCAGGTCGTAGCGTAAACATGCGCGACCGCGCGACAACGCCATGTCCAGTTGCACCTCGGCGCCCGGGCTGTGATACGGCAGGTGCCGGCCGACCGCGGCGATGGCATCCCCCACCTTGGCGGCATGCCGCGCCATCAGCGCGACCGGGCCTAGAATTTCGATGCCCTGCAGCTTTGCCAAGCGCAGCCCGAAGTCATTGAGCTTCAGTTGCACCGCGGCGCGCTCCAGCAGCATCACCAGCTTCTGGTGGTCGAGCGTCGCGTCAGGCGTCTTCAGCAACTGCGCTGAAATCCCGACGCTGCTCAGAAGCGCGGCGCAGTCACCTCCATGCTGGGCGACGAGTTCGGCAAAGCCGGTCAACCCGCGGGCGCGAACCTGCGGCGATCGCACTGCTTCGTTCATCACCAACGGACCTCGTGACGGACATGACGGCGCCGTGTGGCGGGAAATGTAAACACAATGGCGTGAAACGGCAATACACACGGGCGTCACTGGACGCACAATTCCCCGCGTCCTTGGGGAGGATGGCCGTGAACGCAACCCCGGCAAGGTGTTGTAAGGCCCGAGAGTATTCCTTCGTGGACGATTCGGCGGCGACCACCGTGAGGAGCTTGTGACCATGGAAACGTACGATTTCGTCGTCGTGGGCGGTGGCCCGGGCGGTTGCGTCGTCGCCTCGCGCCTGACCGAGGACCCGTCGGTGAGCGCCGTATTGATCGAGGCCGGCCCCGACCGGCGCGGATTCCTCGCCGACAACACCGCCGCCGGCGCCATCGCTCTCGTGCCGCGGAAGAGCTCGAACAACTGGGCGTTCAATACCGTGCCCGACCCGGGCCTGAACAACCGCAGGGACTACCACCCGATCGGTCGTGGCCTCGGTGGTGGCATGTCGGTCAATACGTTGCTCTACGTGCGTGGCAACCGCCGCGATTACGACGAATGGGCAGCGCTCGGCAACCCCGGCTGGAGTTACGACGACGTCCTGCCGTACTTCTGCAAGTCGGAGAACAACCAGAGCTTCCGGGGCAAGGGCGCCAATGCCTTTCACGGGACGGACGGCCCGCTGTGGGTTGAAGACATCCGCACGGACAACCCCTGGCACAGCATCTTGAAGCAGTCCTGCATCGAGGCCGGCGAGCCGTTCAATCCGGACTTCAATGGCGCGGAGCAGGAGGGCTTCAACACGGTGCAGGTGATGATGAAGAACGGCGAGCGTCATCACACGGGCAAGGCCTACATTCACCCGTTCCTGGGCGTGCGTCAGAACCTCGCCCTGTGCTGCGACACCGTCTGCTCGCGGATCCTGTTCGAGGGAACGCGCGCCGTGGGCATTGAGGTGGTGCACCAGGGCACGAAGCGCACGATCCGTGCCCGCAAGGAAGTGATCGTAGCTGGCGGCGGACTGCTCTCCGCCAAGCTGCTGCAACTTTCAGGCGTCGGTGACGGCGCCGAATTGCGCAAGCTCGGCATTACTTCGGTCGCGCACCTGCCTGCCGTCGGCGGCTACCTCCAGGATCATCCGGACATCTGTCTCGCGTACCACATCCCCGGCGACCCGAACCTCTTCGGCATTTCACCGACCGCCGGGCTCGCGTTCCTGAAGTCCTGGCGCCGTTGGCAGCGCGAACGACGCGGCATGCTGGCGACATCGTTCACGGAAGTGACCGGCTTCATGCGTCTGACGCCCGAGTCGCCCAAGCCGGAAATCCAGTACGAGTTCGTGGTGGTGCTGGCGCTCGACCACGGGCGCGACGTGCGCTGGAAGCACGGCATGTCCAATCATGTTCTGTTGCTGCATCCCAAGAGTCGCGGCAGCGTCAAGCTGGCCTCGCCCGACTTCAACGATGATCCGGTGATCGACTTCCGTTACTTCAGCCACCCGGACGACATGAAGGCCATGGTCGAGGGCGTCAAGCGGACGGCCAAGATGTTCGAGACGCCGACGATGAGCAAGCTGGTCAAGCGCGATCTGCAGACGTCGCACTGCAAGACGGACGACGACTGGGCGGATTTCTGCCGCACGGTCGGCCACACCAACTACCACCCGGTCGGCAGTTGCCGCATGGGACCGGACCCGGCGACCAGCGTCGTCGATGCCCGGCTGCGTGTCCACGGCCTCGAAGGCATTCGTGTCGTGGACAGTTCCATCATGCCCTTCATCTGCGGCGGCAACACCAACGCGCCGACGATCATGATCGGGGAGAAGGGTGCGGACATGATCAAGCAGGATTGGAACTAAGCGCCGAGTCCCGCCGACTCGCCGCATGCCCGCCATTCACTACGAGAGATCCATGAGCAGTTCAACCGACCAGCAAGCCATCGCCCTCCTGGAGCAGACCTTCGCGCTGCAGCGAGCCGCGTATCTGAAAGCTCCCTGTCCGACGCTCGAAGAGCGCATGGACCTGCTGCAGCGCATCCCGGGCATGATGATGGCCAACGCGAAGCGCATCGCCGACGCATTGAACAGCGATTACGGCTACCACCCGGAACTGACGGCCTACATGTTCGACGTGCTCAACGTCGTCGGCCGCGCCCAGTTTGTCGCGAAGGCGCTGCCCACCTGGATGGCACGCGAATACCGGGACCTGGAGCCCCACCTGTACGGCAGTTCCAAAGCCTATATCGAGTACCAGCCGAAGGGCGTGGTCGGAAACATGCCGGCGTGGAATTTCCCGGTCGACCTGACGGTCGGGCCGCTGTGTGAAATGCTCGCTGCCGGCAACCGCGTGATCATCAAGCCGTCGGAGCAGACGCCGGCCGTCGGTGAGTTGCTGGCGGAAATGCTCGGCGCGACCTTCGACCGCGACCGCGTGGCAGTGGTCAACGGCGGCCTCGACCTTGCGCGCCATTTCAGCACCCTGCAGTGGGATCACCTGCTCTACACGGGCAACACGGCCATCGGCCGCGAGGTCATGAAGAAGTGCGCCGAAAACCTGGTGCCGGTGACGCTGGAACTAGGCGGCAAGAACCCGACGGTGTTCACGGAAGAAGCCGTGACGGCGAAGAACGTGCGCAACATGCTCGGCGCCAAGCTGACCAAGAACGGCCAGTTGTGCATCACCGTTGATCACTGCCACGTACCCGCGAGCAAGCTCGACGTGTTCATCGGCCTGGTCAGGGACTACGTTGCGACGACTTTCGGCGACTTCACCCGCAGTCCGATGAATTGCGCGGTCATCAACAGCAGGCAGTTCGAGCGCCTGCAGCGCTACGTCGACGACGCGCGGTCGCGTAAACCCGCGAGTGTCATCGAACTGGGAACAGCAGCGAGCAGTGAGAGCGGCCCGTGCCGTATGCCGTTCACGCTCGTGGTCAACCCGGAAGCGGGCTCGCTGCTCGACCAGAGCGAAGTCTTCGGGCCCATCCTGCCGATCGTCACCTACGCAGCCTTCGACGAAGTCATCAATCGCATCCACGCGGCTGAGCGACCGCTGGGCATTTACATCTTCTCGGACCAGCCAGCGCTGATTGAACGGCTACAGCGCAACACTTCCTCGGGTGGCTTCTGCGTCAACGCGGCGTCGCTGCAGGGTGCGCAGGAGAATCTCGGGTTCGGCGGCGTCGGCAAGAGCGGCATGGGCCGACACCACGGTATCGAGGGTTTCCGCGAGTTCTCCAACCCGCGTGGCTGTGTCGAACTCGCCAGCGATGCCAACCTGGAACCGCTGATGTCGCCGCACGGCGAGGCGACGCGTCAGTTCATCCAGGCCGTGACCGGCGGCCTGTTGGGCTGAAATCGTCGATCTCTCGCGCCGTCCCCCAGCTTTCCACAGAGATCAAGCAATGACCAGCAAACTCAAAGCCCTGTGGGCCGAAGGCAAGGCCACCACCAACGGCTGGCTGTGCCTGCCCCACGTCGTGAGCGCCGAGGTGATGACGACCCTTGGCTGGGACTCGATCACGCTCGACATGCAGCATGGGTTCATCGATCTGCCCGACCTCGTCCCCTTGCTCGCGGCGCTGGGTAACGCAGGTTCGGCCGGTCCGGTCCCGCTCGTGCGCGTGCCGTGGAACGATCCGGGCACGATCTATCGCGCTCTCGATGCGGGTGCCCAGGGGATCATCTGCCCCATGGTCAACACCGCCGCCGAGGCGGCGGCGTTGGTCGCCGCAACCAAGTACCCGCCACTTGGCGAGCGCAGCTTTGGTCCGGTGCGGATGCTGGTCAAGCAAGGTCCGCGTTACGTGGCAGACGCCAATGCCAGCTGTCTCGCCATCGCGCAGATCGAGACGAGGCAGGCGCTGGAGAACCTCGACGAGATCCTGGCGGTGAAGGGACTCGATGCGATCTACGTCGGTCCGGCAGACCTCGCGTTCGACATGGGTTTCCCGCCGCATCTCGACACCGACCAGGCCGTGCTGCTGGAAACCTACGACCGGATCGTCGCCGCGGCGAGGCGGCATGGCCTTGCAGTCGCGATGCACAACATGACGCCCGCGTATGCGGCGAAGATGGTCGCCCGCGGCTTCAACATGGTGACGTTCGGGTCCGATGTCGGCTTCATGCTGGCGGCTGGACAGTCGGCGATGGCGACATTCAAGGGGCAGGGCAGTGCCGGCACCGGCAGTGGATATTGACCCGAAGGCGGCGAAATCCACTGCCATCGCGGAACCATTCAAAGCAATGACGAGGGAGTTGGAGCGCATGACCAGGTACAGGGCCGCTTGGATCGGAATGTTCGGAAGCGTGCTGGCGGTCGTGGGGTCGCCCGCGCTGGCGCAATCGACGGTGGCGGCCCAGCCCACCGTGCCCGTCACCGTGCAGAATTTCACTCGTGCCGAAAGTGACATGTATTTCGGCGTCAACGTGCAGCGTGGCGGCTTCGGCAAGTTCGTGCACAGCCGCGAGCCGACACCCGTCGACAAACAGGATGTCGTGGGCATGAACCGTGACACGCTGTATTCGGCCGCCGTCTTCGACCTTGACGCCGGACCCGTTACCATCACGCTGCCAGATACTGGCAAGCGCTTCATGTCGCTGCTGATCGTCAACGAGGACCACTACTCGCCGGCGGTCGTTTACGCACCCGGCCGCTTCACGTACACGAAAGAGAAGATCGGCACACGCTACATGATGGCGGTGGTCCGGACGCTCGTAGATCCCGAGAGCGAGAAGGACGTGCAGAGCGTCAACGCGTTGCAGGATGCGATCAAAATCCAGCAGGCCAGCATCGGCAAGTTCGAGGTGCCGAACTGGGATCCAGCGTCGCAGAAGACGATTCGCGACGCGTTGATCGTGCTGTCCGGTCACCTCGGAGAGAACACCCCGCCGCGGTTCGGCTGGAAGGACGAGATCGATCCTGTGATGCATTTCATCGTGACGGCCGCCGGCTGGGGCGGCAACCCCGAGGCTGCGGCCGTGTACATCAACGTCTACCCGAAGGCGAACGACGGCAATACCGTGCACAAGCTCACGGTGAAGGACGCGCCGGTGGACGGGTTCTGGTCGATCAGCGTCTACGACAAGGGTCGGCTGTTCGCGAAGAACGACCTCAACTCTTACTCGGTCAACAACATCACGGCCAAGCCCAGCGCCGACGGATCGGTCACCGTGCAATTCGGGGGCTGTCAGAAAGACCACCCTGAACTGCATTCCGACGCCGCCGGATTGGAACTACATGGTCCGCCAGTACCGCCCGCGGCAGGAAATTCTCGACGGCAGCTGGAAGTTCCCCGAAGCCAAACCGGCACCGTAACCGCAAGAACCATTTTCACCTGGAGGCGCAGGCGCGCAAGGTTGCGCCTGCCACCGGAAAACGCACAGCAGACAGGATCGAATATGAGACAGGCGGGCAAAATGACGGGCGCGTTGAGCGCGGCCCTCCTGATGATGGCGCCGACGTTGCTCCCGGCTCAGGCTGCCGCGGAGGGACCGGGAACCGCGACGGTCCGCGTCACGCCCGACAACTTCAAGCGCGCCGAAAGCGACTACAACTTCAAGAAGAAAGTGGATGCGGGGATGTTCGGTAAGTTCGGGCATGACCGCATGCCGGCCTCGATCGACAAGCAGATGGTCGTACGAATCAACCGCGACACGCTGTTCTCGTGGGGTGTGTTCGACCTCTCGCAGCCGGTGACGATCGTCAAGCCGGACACAGGCAAGCGGTTCCAGTCGATGCTCGTCGTCAACGAAGACCACTACATCAAATTGATCGCCTACGATCCCGGCGAATACGTTCTTACGCAAGAGAAGATCGGGACGCGCTACGTTCAGGTCGCCTTTCGCACCTTCGTTGACCCGTCCAGTCCGGACGACCTGAAGGCCGCCAACGCTATCCAGGACCAGATCCTTGCGAAGCAGGGTTCGCCCGGATCGTTTGAGATTCCGAACTGGGACGACACGACGCGTGAGACGGTGGCGAAAGGGCTGAAATTGATGGGCAGCACGCTGCCCGACAGTAAGCGCATGTTCGGCGACGTGGGGGACGTGGACACCGTTCGCCATCTGATCGGCACGGCCGCTGGCTTTGGCGGCAATCCCGAGACGGACGCGGTTTACGTGAACGTGTTCCCCAAGCTGAACGACGGCAATACGGCTTACGTGCTGAAGGTCAAGGACGTTCCGGTCGACGGTTTCTGGTCGGTCAGTGTCTACAACGGCGACGGCTACTTCGAGAAGAACGCGTCGAACGCTTATTCATTCAACGACGTGACCGCGAAGAAGGACAGTGATGGCGGCATCACGATTCATTTCGGCGGCGACCCGAAGCAATCAAACTACATCGCCATCACCAAGGGCTGGAACTACACGGCGCGCCTCTATCGCCCGCGCAAGGAAGTCCTGGACGGCAGCTGGAAGTTTCCAGAAGCCCAGCCGATCCGGTAGTCAACGTAGCCTCGGCGTGAGGCGTTCGAGTAGCCCGTGCATATGCTGCGGACGTCTGCTTCGATGATCCTTGGCCGACTGCCCAAGGTCGATCTCAGGCGTCGAGCATCCGTTATCGGGACGAAATTCTCGCGGGAGCGGCGGTCCGGCGCGCCGTCACACGTCAATCACACGCTGGATCGTCGCTGTTCGTAAGTAACTGATCCGACGAGCAGGGCAGGGCAGCTCACGTGTGTTCGATTCCCATCACCCGCTCCATCTAGATTCAAAGACTTAGAAGGGCCCCGAGGGGCCCTTCGTCGTTCTTGGGCATCTGCCAGATGTAATCGAACGATTACAATTCATGCGTGTACGTCATCAAGACCCTGCCCGAGTTCGATGCCTGGCTGAAAGGCCTGAGCGACAAGACGGCTCAGCGTCGGCTGGTCGCGCGACTCCGCAAGGCCTCGCTCGGCAATCTGGGTGACGTGAAGCCGGTCGGCAAGGGTGTCGTCGATACGCCAGAGCACTTCGGTCCCGGCTGGCGCATGTACTTCACTTTGCGGGGCGACCAGCTGGTCGTGATGCTCGGCGGTGGATCGAAGTCTTCGCAACGGACGGACATCGTCGCGGCGCAGCGACGGGCTGCGATGATCGAGGACGGATGACGATGAAACGCAAGAAGGTTAGGCCAGTGATCTGCCGGAATCCGACTGGCAGAGTATCCGACAGCCAAGAGGCGGTCGCCGAGTACCTCACGGCCGTCTTCGCCGAGAACGATCCAGCTCTGCTGGCAGCGGCGCTCGGCGACATCGCGCGCGCGAGGGGCATGAGCGACATCGCGAAGTCCACGGGCCTCGCCCGCGAGGCCCTTTACAAGGCGTTACGACCGGGGCTCAGCCCGGTTCGACACGGTATCTCGAGTCTGCGCCGCCCTCGGAGTCAGGCTGGTCGTTCAACGAGCGAACTGAGTCAACCCGGATATCCGGGTTTCACACGCGAATCACACGCGCGATTATCGCTGCCGGTAAGTGATTGATCCGGCGAGCGGAGCAGGGCGGCCCGCGTGGGTTCGATTCCCATCACCCGCTCCGCTTCTTCGCTCGCCCGCTTCTGCGCTGGCGGACGCGCCCGCAGAAGGCATTCCCTCAAGCGACCAGCTTCAACTTCGGATTCAGGCCGGCCCTGGCTGCCAGCCGGACGAGCAAGTCGAGGCTGAAAGGAACTGATTTTGCCGCGCTTGACGTCCAGACCCGGGCCTGAGCTCACCGCAAGGATCTTCGCCGCCTCCGCTTGCGTCATGCCCGAGCTGGCGAGCCAACTTCCAAGACCCTGGAGAAGAAGCGAGCGCATCTCCATCTCCGCCGCCTGATCCTCGGGATAGAGATCTTGAGTACGCCGGCGACTTCTTCGAAGCCATAGGTGCCCTCCTGGAGTATGGGCCAGCCGTTGTCGTGCCAAATCGATGTCTTGCCGGGCGGTCTTCGGCATCTTCTTGCGGAAGCAATGCCGGACGTAGATCGCTTCAGGCCGCGTCGCGAGGTAGATCGTACGAACGAAACTCCGGATGGATCGCGCACCCGGATCTCCCGAACACCAGAACCGATTGATGCCATCGGCTTCCAGTCGTCAGGATCGAGTCCGCACTGCGCCCGGACAAGTTGGCTGGCCCATGTCGTTCATCGCCGTTGCCGGGAACGCCTTGAGGTCGGCCTTGGAAGTCCCGAACCAGACGACGGGTTTCATGGCAAGAGAATAATCGTGAAGACTTGATTATGCAAGATATGGCATAATCAACCTCGCGGGTTGGGTTTTCGCACGTCAATCGCACGCGACTCAGTCGCTGTCGAAGTGATTAATCCGGCGAGCAGGGCAGGACAGCCCATGGGATCGATTCCCATCACCCGCTCCACCTTTCGGCGACGGAATCGGCCTCACCGTCCGAGACTGCCGTGACCTGCGTACGCGCGACCGGCATAGTGACGATGCGAAGTCGCTATTGGACGGGTGTACGCATTGCGCGGAAGACTTGTCGGCTCCAAGAGAGGAGTCGAGCATGTCCAGTTGGAGATGGATTGCGGCGCTGGTCATCACGGTGGCAGCGAGCGTGCCATCCGCGAGTCCTGCGCAGGACTGGACCTCCGTTCCGGGACGGCAACGTCGACGGAAGGTGGTGCGCCGGCGGATTCAGACACGAACGCGAAACGGCGCGCAGCGCTACCAGATGCGCGAGAAGCCGGTGTCGTTCGGCGACGACTTCTGGATCGAGAACGACCGCGGCGAGGGCGTGTTCAAGGTGAACGGCAAGATGATGCGTGTGCGGGGCACGCTCGAGTTCGAGAACACCGAAGGCAAGGTCGAGGCGCAGATCCAGGAGCGGATGCTGCGCGCCAAGGACTCGATGGCGATCGAAGATGGCAAGGGCCACAAGGTCGCGGAAGTTAAACGGGCGCTGATCACGCCGATCCGGGAACGCTGGGTCGTGAAAATCGCCGATGGGCCGGACCTCGAGGTTCAGGGTGACCTGCTGGCGCACGAGTACAAGATTGGTGATGGCAAGCAAAGGTCGCCAAGGTCTCGAAGAAGTGGTTCTGCGTTAGGGACTCATACGGCGTGGAGATCGAGCCCGATCAGTATGATGCTGTGATCCTGGCGGTCACCGTGGCGATCGACGCGATGGTGCATCCCGGGAAGTAGGGCACTTGCGCGAACGCGCACCCCGGCATCACACGTCAATCACACGCGGAACCGCTGCTGTTCGCAGGTGATTGATCCGGCGGTCGGAGCAGGCCGGCTCGACGGGGTTCGATTCCCATCAACCGACTCCGGTCCCCTTGCTGTCTCGCTGTGTCAGAGACGATGGGCGCGCCCGACACGACATGGTGCCGTCGGCCGGGCCCGCCTCGCGTCGCTCAAGTGCCCATTCGCACCAGTTGACGGTATGCTGAAGTCACTGGTGGGGAAAGCGGCATTCCGGCCTGACGGAACACTGACATGATCCAGTGCCGGCAGGTGTTCCGGAGTGATCGCTATTCGGTGTCGGCCAAGGCCACTGCGCGACAGTTGCGGCTGGCGGTTTTGCGCTGTTGAACCACTGCCTTGCGATGCACCGCGAGCTCGCTGGACACCTGGAGCGCAACCGGTCGAGCTGCTGATCCTCGTTCGACGACCACGGGGAACGTCCAGCGAGCCTTGATACTGCAACACGCAAGACCGGGCTTCCTGCACGTGAACCGCTACCGCCGGGCACTGGTCGTGCCCATGTCGCGACGGGCGATCGCGAGGATTACCGGGATACCCAGGAAACGGTCCGGCGTCACGTGGCAGGCATTATCGGGCGCGGCATTCTGCTCTTCACGCCGAAGGCGTACGCGCTTCGAACCGGCTCGAAGAACGTAAGGCACTCGTGGCCATCCTCGAGCTCCTGGAACTGCACGCGGCGTGCACCGAGCACTTGGGAAGATTCCAGGCTATCGTGGGGCGACCGGAGCCATCTCAGGTCAAGAGCCGAGCGAGTGCTGCTCGCCGAAGGTGACCCGGAATGGTCACCCGCCCGACACACCTCCCCTATGACAGGCTAGGTTCGCCTGCGGGATATTCCTCAAGGGGCAATGCAATGGGTGAGTTGCAGAAGTTTCGTGGGCTGGCCATCGCCGGCCTACCTCAGCAGTTGCGATTGCGTCCGTTCAGCTGTTGGCTGCGTGCACTCGCGCAGTCTATATCGGACCCAACGACATGGTGATCACTACGCGGTTCAATGACTGGATCGGATCGCACAGTTCGAACCTGTGGGTCTATCCCCGCGGCCTGAGCAGGGACGGCGGCGCTCCGGGTGCGATCATCTGGACGTCGAAGTACGGCAGCATCACGACCGCGGGGTGGGACATCGGCACGGTCGATGGCCTGAACGAGAGGCCTCGCCGCAAATGCCCTCTACCTGGCCGAGTCAGACTACGGTAACCCGGCGGCCAACGACCCCCGGAAACCGCTCTGGGTGACCGGATGGTCCCAGTACGTGCTCGACAACTTCGCCACCGTCGGCGAGGCCGTCGAAGCTCTCGAAGGAGCCTTCTACATCGTTGCGCTGGAGCTCTCCAGCGGCCATGCCGGCGTGGCTCACCTCTCCATTTTGGACCCTGGCGGCGACTCGGCAATCTTCGAGTACGTCGACGGCAAACTCGTCATCCATCACGGCAAGCAGTACACCGTCATGACGAATTCGCCGACCTTCGACCAGCAACTCGCCCTCAACGCTTACCGGGAAACTGTCGGCGGCCAGACGTTCCCGCCCGGCACGAATCGCGCGTCCGACCGGTTTGTGCGTGCCAGTTACTACATGGGCACGGTCGTCAAGCCCGACGATCCCATCGAGGCGCTGGCGACCGCGCTGAGCGTGATCCGCAGCGTCAGTGCCCGTGGGTATCACGACGCCGGGACAACCGAACATCGCGGCGACCGAGTGGCGCACGATGTCGGATCAGAAGAACATGGTTTACTACTTCGAATCGGCATTCAGCCCGTACCTGTTCTGGTTGAACTGAAGAACCTGAATTTCGTGGCGGGCAGTCCGGTCCGGAAGCTCAGCCTGACGGAGAATTCCGCGCTGCTGGTCGACGGCAAGTTCGTTTCGGGAGAAGTCGCCCGGCATTTCCGGACGGACAGCCCGTTCGCATTCGCGGGCGTGAAAGACTGAAGGTCGCCGTGGTGCGGCCCGGTCCAGCGTCGCGATCCTTCTGCTGCTGGAGTCGCGACTGAGGCACCGCGTTGTTCAGCCGCTATCCCACCCACAGGTGCACTCTCTGACGTCCCGGGACGGTCGCGGTCCCGTACAAACTCAACCCTGCAGGTCGCGGCTGGCCGTAGCTCGGCTGGTTTGATGTTTAACGTTAAACCGTTATACGATGGCGGCGTGATCAAGAGCTTCCGTTGCACGGAAACGCGGCGCCTCTTCGAGACCGGCAGGTACCAGTCGGTCCCGCCGATTGCGAACGTCGCGGCGCGCAAACTCGCGATGCTGATGCTGCGCATACCCTGCAGTTCCTGCTATCACCGCCGGGCAATCGGTTGGAGGCGCTGCCAGGTGACCGGAAAGGCCAGCACAGCATCCGGATCAACGACCAGTTCAGCTATCCGCTTCCGGTTGGGCTCATGATGGTCCCACGGACGTGGAAATCGTCGACTACCACTGAGGTGAACAAGATGTCCAAGAATGGCATGCGACCTGTTCATCCTGGCGAGGTGATCCGTGAGGAGTTCACGTCCTCGCCGGGATGGAGTGCCAATGCCCTGGCGAAAGCGCTGGCGAATGTCCCAAGCTGCGGATCAACGACGTCGTACGCGGGCGGCGGGGTGTCTCGCGGACACGGCGATGCGGCTGGCGCGTTACTTCGGCGGCGACGCACGGTCTTGGCTGAATTTCCAGGCAGCGTACGACCTGCGGGT
>CAVZNZ010000011.1:0-89715 GCA_963776815.1 uncultured Gammaproteobacteria bacterium | reverse complement strand
GACGAGGTGCCAGGCGGGGCTGTCGACGCGGGCCATCAGGCTCGAGTGAACGTCCTTGGCCGGACCCTTGCCCCATTTCTCGCCACTCGACACGAGCTGGACCTCGAGCACTCCCTTGGCGCCGAGATCGAGCGATACCGAGCCGTCACGCGACTGGCCGGTCGCGGGCATCGTCACGCGCCGACCGAGCGCTTCAATGCCGCTGCGACCTCGGGGTCGGCGAGCATCTTCGGAGAAGTTGGTCGATCCGATTTCCTCTTCGCCCTCTGCAACGAGGATGAGGTTCACTGGCAACTTCACGCCGGCCTGTTTGAACGCGTGCAGCGCGGTGAGGAAAGCCATCTCGGGGCCCTTCTGGTTCACTGCGCCGCGGCCGACCAGCATCGTGCCCTCGCCAGCACGCTCGACGATCTTCCCTTCGAGCGGCGGTGACGACCACTCGGCCGGGTCGTAATGCTTCACGTCGTACATGAAGTAGATCGCGAGCGTGGTCTTCGCGCCGGCGTCGAGAGTCGCGAACACGCCTGGCACGCCGCCGGTCTCGACGACCCGCGCTTTCTGGAAGCCCGCGTCCAGCGCCAGCTGGCGCATGTACTCGGCGCCCTGCGGCGTGTTCATGCCCATGTTGGCGATCGTCGGCAGCGCGATCCAGTCACGCAGCCTTTCGATCGATGCTGCCTTGTCGGCCTGTATGGCGGCGATGACCTTGTCGTGGACCGCGGTGCCGGAATCGGCCCGGGCCGGGGCCGCGATCAATGCCAGCGCCAGCGCTAGCGCCGCGGCACCGGCGAAACCGAAATGTCGATTGAAACGCATCATTGCTCCCGATTACGACGACCCGACGAACTGCGGGCATTGTGCACCATGCGGTTCAGGGCTGTCGGCAGGCCTGCGTCAGGACGGGAACCCCTTGATTTTGCGCCGCGGCCATTTCGGCTCTTCGATGCATCACGACGTCTCACTCGTCGCGGCCGGCCGGGCAACGCCCGGAAGGGATGAGCCACCGGGCGGGGTGACAACTCCGCGCTCCGTCGCTTAATGTTACTGTCTCGGACTGCCCGTAGAAATTGAATGTAGAACGGGCCCTGGGGAACAAAATTGATCGACACCTCGACGCTATCGCCGCTGCGCGATGCCGTGCAGCGCGGCCTGGCACTTTCGCCAGAGTCGGCCGCAGAACTTTCATCAGAACTCGAGACCGTGACTTGCCGTGGCGGCGAATGGCTGTTCCGGCAGGGCGACGCTGCGGATGGCCTCTACCTGTTGGTGCGCGGCCGGATGCAGGTCTGGATCGAACGTGTCCGAACCGGAAGGGACCGGAGTCCCGGCTGGTGGCCGAAGTCGCCCCAGGCGAGACCATCGGTGAGATCGGCATGCTCGCCGGCGGCGTGCGTTCGGCCGGCATCCGCGCCATGCGCGACAGCCTGCTGCTCAAGATGGACACGGCCGCGTTCGATCGCCTTTCGCAACGCCGGCCGGAGCTGACGCGCCAGCTCGCCGGAGGCATCGCCACTCGGCTGCGTGACCGCACCGCCGGTGTCACGGCGCCCCCGCCGCACCGTTTCGGACGTGGTAGCCCTAGTGCCGCTCGACCGCAGCGATACCGTGACCCCGGCTCGTGGATCGGCTCGCCCGGTCGCTGGGACAGCGGGGCCCGGTACGCGTACTTGACTGCCGGGGCGACGTGGCGCAGGTCCCCGGGCTGGAACTACCCGGCCCGTGCCGCGGCGCCGGTATCGCCGGCAGTCGTAGCAGTGGCTCACGGACCAGGAGCAGTCGGCACCGGTTCCTGATCTACGTGGCCGACCCCGGCGCGACCCACAGTTGGTCGGACGTCGCCGTTCGGCACGCCGACCTCGTACTCATGGTCGGCGATGCCCACGCGCGATCCGGCGCGCCGCGAATGGGAGCACGGGCTTGCTGGATTCCGCCGGGGGGGCCGGTAGCACGCCAGGCGCTGTTGCTCGTACCACCCTGGCAAAGCCGAGCCACGCTGTCGGGCACGAGGCGCTGGCTGGAGTCGCGGCCCGCTCGACTTCCACCTGCACCTTCGCGAGGGCGTGCCGGCCGATCTCGAGCGGCTGTCCCGGATCATCGACGGCTCGGCGCTCGGGATGGTGCTTGTCGTGGTGTCGCTCGCGGTTTTGCGCATCTCGGCGTGTACAAGGGCGATGTGCGAGGCCGGCGCTCGGGCGTGGACTGGATCGGCGGCTCGAGCATTGGCGCCGTGATGGGCTTCGGCCATCGCGCTCGACCTGCCGCCCGACGAAGCGATCACGGCGGGGCGCGAGCCGCGTTCGTGGACGGCAAGCCGTTCGGCGACATGACGCTGCCGCTGATCTCGCTGCTGCGCGGCGGCCGCATGGAGCGGCTGATCGGCGAGTACCTCGGCGGCCATGATCGAGGACCTGCCGCTGCCTTACTTCTGCCTTGACCAGTTCGCTCGGCTCCGGGCAGAGCCGGTCTCCACGACCGGGGTTCACTGCCGCAGGCTCTGCGCGCCAGCATAGTCGCTGCCGGGAGTGTTCCCCCCGGCAGTGATCGACGGGCAATTGCACATCGACGGCGGCATCCTCGACAACCTGCCGGTGGACCCGCATGCGCGAGCCGGCCGGTCGGTCCGCGTGCCTGGCGGTGGACGTGAGCGCGCGCCCAAACAACTACGAAGGTGGCTACCCCGTCGGTGCCCTCACCGTGGAAGGTGCTCGCGGGCCGACTACCTGCCCTTCAGTACGCCGCTATCGCGTGCCAGGATTCCTATCCGCTGATGCTCAAGGCGGCGGAGGTGGGCACGATGGCCGCGGCCCGCGAGGCCGGCAAGCGCGCCGACCTGCTGGTCCGTCCCGACGATGAGCCGGGTTCAGCCTCACCAATGTGAAGGACGTTCGACGCGGTCGTGAGCCGTGGGCTACCACCGCGAGGGACGCGAACGCGCTAATCGAAATGTTGCAGAGGTCGCATGACGACCCTGGACGGGATTGAAAGCAGGAACGAGCAATGTCGAACGGCAGCATTCCGACCCCATCACCGGCAGTGGAGGCAGTTCCGCGCTGCTGGTCGCCCTGGTTCGTCACCTTTCGTCACCGCCTGGCATACACGGGCGAGCTGAGGCCACCGGGTGCCGCAAAGACCTGCGGAGCGGATCAGCGCGGAGTTGCTGCGCTCGGTCGGCTCGAGCCGGAAGGAGGAATCGTGCACCTCGGGCTTCAGTTCGATGCCGGAGTCCGTGTCGGGCGCGGTGATCACGCGCCCTGGTACGTCGAGCGCGGCGCGGGCGTCCCAGACAGGGGCAGGTGCTCGCGGAGATCCGACGCCGTCGCGCGTAGCTCAAGGCGCGAGCTCGTCGAGGCGCGCGCGGGGCTCGAGACAGCGAAGCGCGATGCGCGCGACCGCGTCGAGCATGGCCGACGAGGCATGCGTGCTGGCCGAGTCGCCGCACCGCCAGTCGAGCGCCAGGCCGAGTTACTCAGCAGCGGAAGCTCACGTCGGACGACGTCGCGGACCAGGCCAAGGGCGCTTCCGAGGCAGGTGCCGCGACTCATGCAAGGCACGCCGCGCTGCCGCCAGCGTGGCGGAGTCACGCGTCGCGGAGTGCCGAGGCACGTGGTGGCAGAGGCCAGCAGGCTGAGACTCGAGCGAGGCAATCCTGCGCGCCCCGTTCGCCGGCCGCGTGCTCGACGTCCACGCGACGGCCGGCGAGCTCGCCGGCGCCGAAGGCGTGCTCGAGATCGGACACGTCGAGCCGATGTACGCGATCGCCGAGGTCTACGAGACCGACATCCGCAACGTGCAGGTGGGCCAGAAGCGCACGGTGAGCAGCGATGCTCTCGCCGCGCGCCGCTCACCGGCGTCGTCGCGCGCATCCGCCCCAGGTGCAGAAGCAGGACGAGATCGGCACCGATCCTGCCGCGCGCAAGGACGCGCGCATCGTCGAGGTCGAGATCCGGCTCGACGACCCGAGGCCGCGGCCAGCCTGACCCACCTGCAGGTCGACGTCGAGATCGGCCGCTGACGTCATGGCTGCAGCTCGCTTGCCGTGCGAGCACCGCTCGGCTGGCGGCAGCTGCGGCACAAGCCCCTGCGGCTGGCGGTGGCAGTCGCCGGCATCGCCTTTGCCGTGCTGCTGATCATGATGCAGCTCGGCTTCCGCTCCGCGCTGTTCGAGAGCACGCTGCGCTTCCACGAGCGCTTCCATTACGACATCGCGTTGTTCAGCCCGGACAGCGTCTTCATCGTGCGCCCGGCGCCGTTCTCGATCCGCCGCCTCTACCAGGCGCTCGGCCTCGCGGAGGTCGCGGACGTCAGCCCCGTCTATATCTTCCCGGCGTGTGGAAGAACCCCTGGAACAACGAGCGGCGCAACATCAACGTCGTGGGCGTCGATCCGGAGGACGACATGCTCGACACGCCGGGCTTCGCCGAGGCCGCGCCAGCTGCTGCGCCAGCAGGACGTCGTGCTGTTCGACGCCGCGTCGCGACCCGAGTTCGGCCCGGTGCGGCGAGAGTTCGCGGCGGACGGGCCGATCGTCACGGAGGTCAACGACCGCGAAGTGAAGGTCGTCGGCCTCTTCGAGATCGGCCCCTCGTTCGGCATCGACGGGACCATCATGACCAGTGACGACAACTGGCTGCGGCTGTTCCCGGAGCGCTCGCGCGACGACATCCAGCTCGGCCTGATCCGCCTGCAGCCGGGCGCCGACCCGGTGGCGGTGCGCGACGCCTGCGGGCGACCTGCCGAAGGACGTCGCTGGTGCTGACCAAGGCCGGACTTCATCGCCCGCGAGACGGCCTACTGGAACGGCGCCACGCCGATCGGCTACATCTTCGCCTTCGGCGCGATCATGGGTTTCGTGGTCGGCGCGATCATCGTCTACCAGATCCTGTTCGCCGACGTCTCCGAGCATCTGAACGAGTACGCCACGCTGCGCGCGATCGGTTACCGCAACCGCTTCGTGTCGGGCATCGTGCTTGCAGCAGGCCGCCATCCTCGCCGTGCTCGGCTACCTGCCCGGCGTCGCCGCGGCGGCCTGGCTCTACAGGGTCGCAGCCGGCGCGACGCGGCTGCCGCTGCACATCACGGCTGGACCGCGCGCTGGTCGTGTTCGTGCTGACGCTCCTCATGTGCGGGCTCTCCGGCCTGCTGGCGTTGCGCAAGGTGCGCAAGCTCGACCCGGCGGAGGTCTTCTGATGGGCGCGGTGCCGCCGGTCGTCGTGGAGTACCTCACCACTGCTTCGGCAAGGGCGCGCTGCGCCGCCAGATCCTGTTCGACGTCCGACGACGATCCCGCGCGGGCGAGATCGTCATCGTCACCGGGCCCTCGGGCTCGGGCAAGACCACGCTGCTGACGCTCGTCGGCGCGCTGCGCTCGGCGCAGGCAGGGCAGCGTGCGGATCCTCGGCCAGGAGCTGCGCGGCGCGAGCGAGCGCCGCGCTCGAGGCGGTGCGCCGGCGGATCGGTTTCATCTTCCAGCAGCACAACCTGCTCGCCGCGCTGACCGCCTCGCAGAACGTCGAGCTCGGGCTGCGGGTCACCGGCCGCTCCGCGCGCCGAACTGCGGCGCGCGGGCCCGACGCGATGCTCGAGGCCGTGGGCCTGGCGAGCACCTCGACAAGCGAGCGCGACCAGATGTCGGGTGGCCAGCGCCAGCGCGTCGCGATCGCCCGCGCGCTCGTCGGCGAGCCGGCGATCCTGCTGGCCGACGAGCCGACCGCGTCGCTCGACAAGGCGTCCGGCCGCGAGGTCGTCGACCGCATGCAGGCGCTGGCCAAGGAGCACGGCACCACGATCCTGCTCGTCACCCACGACAACCGCATCCTCGACGTCGCCGACCGGATCCTGCACCTCGAGGACGGCCGGCTCTCCACGTTCACCGAGGCGGTCATCGCCAATACCCAGCACATGATGCGCACGCTCGCGGAGAGCACGCACAAGGCAGCCGCTCGAGCGAGCGCGTCGCACAGCATGGACGAGGCGACGTTCCGCCGGCACGCTGCAGGAGCTCACGCAGCGAGTCGCAGCGCTTCCTGGAGGCGACGGCGCTCGCGAGCGACGAGGCCTACCAGAGCATGCTGGAGCAGGCCTTGCGCGTATTCACGCGCCGCGTCGGCGAGCTGCTGAACGCCGAGCGCGCATCCGCTGTTCCTCGTGGACCAGGAGCGCGGCGACTCGTGCTGCGCGTCGCCCAGGACGCCGGCGCCCGGCGAGTCAGGGATCCCGATCGGCAGCGGCATCGCGGGTGCGGCCGCGACTTCCGGCCGGCCGGTGCGGGTCGCGGACGCCTACCAGGATCCGCGCTTCAATCGCGAGGTCGACCGCGCAGACCGGCTTCCGCACCCGCTCGGTGCTTTGCCTGCCGCTGCACGACCGCCACGGTGCGGTGTTCGCCGTCACCCAGTTGCTGAACCGCCGGGACGGCCAGCCGTTCGACGAAGCCGACGAGCGCCGTTCGCGGACTTTGCAGCCTCGCTCGGCGTGCTGCTCGAGTCGGTGGTGGAGATGACCGGCCCGCTAGGCGGCCGCGCAGGCTAGTGCGAGCGCTGCAGGTGGTACAGATCCAGTGAGCCGCTGCGCTTGGCGAGCGGCGTCCGGCCGACGTAGCGCATTTCGATCCCATCGACGCCGCGCGCCGCGGCGACTGCGGCAAACGCGCGACTCGCGTAAACCTGGCCCGGCGGCGTGACCGGCTCGATGCGCGCGGCGCGGCTGGTGTGCGGCCCGGTGTAAAGAGGAGTCCCGGTCACCGGATCCACGCCGCAATAGACCGGGCCGCAGTGCAACGCGATGCGCAGGCCGAAGGTCGGCGGCAGGCCGTGCGCTGCCCAGTCG
Organism: uncultured Gammaproteobacteria bacterium; assembly: GCA_963776815.1. GTDB lineage: Bacteria > Pseudomonadota > Gammaproteobacteria > Steroidobacterales > Steroidobacteraceae > RPQJ01. Next base: position 82,890 of record CAVZNZ010000011.1, on the reverse strand, counting down.
GTGCCGCTCACCATGTCGCGCAGCTCGATCGCGTACTTGGCCGCATCCTCAGTTGCCGCGAAGACCATGTAGAAGCCGTCGCCGGCGGTCTCGACGTGCTCGCAGCGATGCTGCGTGCGTCGATTCAGGTCCGCGACGGCGCCGAGGAAGACCTCGACGTAGATCGGGATCTGGTCCTCTGTGAGCAGGCTGTAACCCACCGCGTCAGCGAACAGCAGTGCCTTGATCCTGTGGCGGGAACGCTGCTCGGCCGCCAGCGCGGAATGCGTCACCGCGGCGCCGTTGTCGTTGGGTCGCGCGGCTGCCGGACGAAGTCCGTCGAGCCGCACGTGGTGGATGCGGACGCGGCGTCGCTCCCACGCGGACACCAGCGATGCCGCGCCGCCTGGCGCGCCGCCGCCGCGGTCCCAGACGGCAAGCCCGTGCAACACCGTGTCGAGCAGTTGCGCGCGCAACTGACCCATGCCCGTGAGCACGAGATTGGCGTACTCGAACGGCGCGACACTGCCCGTCGCACGGTGGTCGCTGGTGACCGTGACGCTGTGCGCGGTGCCGAGCAGCCGGTCGAAGCGGGTGCCCCAGTTGCCGTCCGCGATTTCCACGCTGGTGCGGCGGAACTCGTCGGGCGGAAACGGCAGCACCACGTGGATCTCGCCGCCGAGTGCCTGGACGCGCTCCAGGCAGAGGATGTCTGCGCCGCACGCCGCGGACCCATACGCCGCCAGCGGTCGGATCTCGTCGAGGCTCGACTCGATCGCCGCACCGACGGCGGCCTCCAGTCCTGCCGGGAATCGCGGCGTGACTCGCCCCGGCTGGTCGATCATGTGGCCGGTGCACACCAGCACCGGCGGGATACGCAGGACCTCCTCGAGCCAGGTGTCGTCGATCGCCAGGTGTGAAGCGAGCATCCGCGCCTGCCGGCGCGTCTTGCTCAGGTCGCCGTAGCGGCCGTGTGCCAGGACCATCGCATTCGCGTAATGGCGCGTCGCTGCCGGAGCGTCGCCGAGGATCAGCGCGGCCTCGCCGAGTGTCGCCTGGCGCCAGTATTCCGCCCCGTCGTCCCCGTCGCCCGCCGGCGACGATGAACAGATGCGCTGCACGTCGGCGGCCATCCAGCGCGCCTCGTCGATGTGGCCGTGCAGCACCGCCATCGTCGCTGCGTTGATGCCGGTGTAATACGCGCCGGCAGCGCTTCCACGCTGCACCGACATCGCGTACCCCTGGGCGTACAGCCGGTAGGCCGACTCGAGGTGAGCCTCACGCCGGGCGTCGTCGCGCGCTGCGATGCCGAGTTCCTTGTGGGTGCCGGCGAGCACGCCGAGCGTCTCCGCATCGTCGGCGCCGGCCTGGGCCAGCTCCGACAGCAGCCGGTTCGCGCGCTCAGCGTCGCCGCTCCGGGCCAGCGCCAGCGCCTGAAGCCGCCGCAGGCGCAGGTTCTCCGGCCAGCGCTGCACGCCGACGTCCGCGAAGTTGTACGCGAGCAGGGGCTCGCCCTGTCGCAGCAGCCGCTCGGCCTCCGCAACCAGGTCATCCTCCGTCTCGGGACTCGACGGCGGCAGACGATTTACCATACGTGGGACATCCTGGCCGAGATGATAGACGCGATGCCGACTGTCCAGTTGCTGCAGCTGACGGATCCACACCTGTTCGGTAAGCCGGCGACGGAACTGTACGGCCTGAATACGGCCCTGTCGTTCCGACTGGCGCTGGAGTCCGCGTTCGCCGAGGGACCCGTCCCGGATGCGATCCTCGCGACCGGCGACATCGGCGACGACATGAGCGAGGCCGCTTACGCCGGGTTTCGCCGCGCGCTCGAGGGCCGTGCATCGCGCGTCTTCTGCCTGCCCGGCAACCACGACGACCCCGCGTTGATGGCGCGGCTGCTGGAGGGCGACGGCTTCCAGTACTGCGGTCGCGCGCGGCTTGGCGCCTGGGGGCTGGTGCTGCTGGACACGCACGTGCCGGGCCGTCCGCACGGGCGCCTTGCGGACGCGGAACTCGTGCGCCTCGACGCGGACCTGCGCGCGCTGCACGACGTGCCGGTACTGGTCTGCCTGCACCACCCGCCCGTTCCCGTGGGCAGCCGGTGGCTCGATGGGGTGGGACTCGAGAACGGCGATGCGTTTTTCGACGTGGTCGATCGCCATCCGCAGGTCCGTTGCGTGCTGGCCGGGCACGTGCACCAGGAATTCGACCAGATGCGCGGTAGCGTCCGCGTGCTCACCACGCCCTCGACCTGCGCCCAGTTCGCACCCCGGACCGAGCATTGCGTGATGGATCGGCGGCCGCCGGGCTACCGGTGGATCAGCCTGCACGCGGACGGCTCGCTCACCACGCAGGTCGGCTGGCTCGATCACCTCGTCGGCGAGCCGCGCGACGAGAGCGAGTCGCGCCGATGAGCAAGGTGACGCAGGTGGTCACGGCAGCGGACGCCGCGGCGATCGAGCGGCGGGTCGCGGAGTTCGAGGCGCGGACCGGTGTCGAGATCGTCGCCGCCGTCGAGCGTCGGTCCGATCTCTACCCCGAGGTCCCCTGGCGCGCGTTCGCGCTCGGGGCGTCGCTCGCTTCGCTGGGCACGCTGGTCGTCGACCTGCTGCATCCTGGCTGGACGACGCCGGGCGCGCTGCTCGCCCAGGCCGTGAGCATCCTCGGCGCGGGCCTGCTGGTGACGCTGATCGCGATGCTGGCGCCGGGTATTGCGCGCCTGCTGATCCGCCGCGGGCGCATGCAGCAGGAGGTGCGTCAGCGTGCCGAGGTGGTGTTCCTGGCGCGCGAGCTGTTCGCCACGCCTGGCCGCGACGCGTTGCTGGTGCTGGTGAGTCGATTCGAGCGTAGCGTCGTCATCGTGCCCGACGTTGCGTACCGGGACCGCGTGTCTGCCGCGGAGTGGCAGGCGGTCGTCGAGCGCATGATGCCGTCGCTCGCTGCCGGCCAGCTGGTCGGGGCGTTCGACGCGGGCTTCACGGCGATCGAGGCGCTGCTGGCGGAAAAAGGCTTCGCAGGCCGGCATGCGCGTGAGCGGTTCCCGGACGCGCTGGTGCAGGGCGCATCCGGCGTGGAGGAGGGCGCATGAGCAGCACGCCGCAGCACGGCTGGCTCGGAGCTGTATTCCTGTTGCTGGTCGTGGCCGCGTTCACCGTGTCCGCCGCCGACGTGCCTTACCTGACCGGCAGGGTCGTCGACAACGCGGAGATCCTGTCGCCGGAAACGCGGCGCGCGCTCGAGGAGAAGCTCGCGGCGCACGAGCGGGCGACGACCAACCAGGTCGTGGTGCTGACGCTCGAATCGCTCGAAGGCGAGAGCATCGAGGACTTCGCGGTGCACGTCTTCGAGCAATGGAAACTCGGCCAGGCAGGACGGGACAACGGCGTGCTGGTGATCGTCGCGCCCGCCGAGCGCCGCATGCGCATCGAAGTGGGCTATGGCCTCGAGGGCACGCTCACCGACCTGCAGGCCGCGCGCATCATCCGCGACCGGATGACGCCGCCGTTCCGCGACGGCCGCTACGATGACGGCGTCACCGCCGGCGTCGATGCGATCGTCGCCACGCTCGAGGGGCAGGTTCCCGCGGAGACGACGACGGCGCCGGTCGAGTCGGGCGCAAGCCGCAGCGCCTTCGACGACGCGGAGATCAATGCCTTCGAAGGCGACCTGCCGCCGTGGCCGATGCGCATCCTGCTCGGTGCGTTCATCTTTGGCATCATCGGGTTGTTCACGATCATCGGCGTGCTGACGCCGGGTGCGGGGTGGTTCCTCTACCTGTTCCTGATTCCGTTCTGGGCGATGTTCCCGATCGTCGTGCTTGGAGTGCGCGGCGCGCTGGTGCTGTTCGTCACCTACGTGATCTGCTTTCCGATCGCCAAGGTGATCGTGTCGCGGCAGGAATGGCACCGCAAGGCCAAAGCTGAACTGCGCAAGACAGGCAGCGCCACGATCGGCGGCATGGTGATCACCTCCGGCGGCGGTGGCGGCGGCTCGTGGTCGTCGGGCTCCTCGCGTTCGTCAGGTGGATTCTCGGGTGGCGGCGGCAGTTCCGGCGGAGGCGGCGCGTCGGGAAGCTGGTGACGGCTGCCGTCACATACGGACACGATTCTGGTCACCCGGAAAAAGAAAGGCCCCGTTTTTGGGGCCTTTCTTCGATCAACCATCGCAAGGGACAGTCCCCATGCGGGAAGGGACAGTCCCCGTTGGGGACAGTCCCTAGAGCAGCGGCACCAGCAGCAGCGCCACGATGTTGATGATCTTGATCAGCGGGTTGATGGCCGGGCCCGCGGTGTCCTTGTACGGATCGCCCACGGTGTCGCCGGTCACGGCCGCCTTGTGCGTCTCGGAGCCCTTGCCGCCGAAGTTGCCTTCCTCGATGTACTTCTTGGCGTTGTCCCAGGCGCCGCCGCCCGTGCACATCGAGATCGCGACGAACAGGCCCGTGACGATCGTGCCGATCAGCACGCCGCCGAGCGCGCGGATGCCGGCGCCGGGGCCGAGCAGCAGGTTCATGCCGAAGCCGACGATCACCGGGATCAGGATCGGCAGCAGCGACGGGACGATCATCTCCTTGATCGCCGCGCGCGTCAGCATGTCCACGGCCTTGGAGTAGTCGGGCTTGGCCGTGCCTTCCATGATGCCCGGGATCTCCTTGAACTGGCGGCGCACCTCGACGACCACCGAGCCCGCGGCGCGACCCACGGCTTCCATCGCCATGGCGCCGAACAGGTAAGGCACCAGGCCGCCGATGAACAGGCCGATGATCACGGCCGGATCGGACAGCGAGAACTCCTGCAGCTTGCCGGCGATCTCGAGGTTGCTGGTGTAGTCCGCGAACAGCACCAGTGCGGCGAGGCCGGCCGAGCCGATCGCGTAGCCCTTGGTGACGGCCTTGGTCGTGTTGCCCACGGCGTCGAGCGCGTCGGTGATCTTGCGCACGTCCTTCGGCAGGCCCGCCATCTCGGCGATGCCGCCGCCGTTGTCGGTGATCGGGCCGTAGGCGTCGAGCGCCACGATCATGCCCGTCATCGACAGCATGGCGGTCGCGGCGATCGCGATGCCGTACAGGCCCTCGAGCTGGTAGGCGCCCCAGATCGCGGCGCAGATCGCGAGCACCGGCAGCGCGGTCGACTTCATCGAGACCGCGAGGCCGGCGATCACGTTCGTGCCGTGGCCGGTCTGCGACGCTGCGGCGACGTAGCGCACCGGGGCGTACTCGGTCGCGGTGTAGTACTCGGTGATCCAGATCATCGCTGCCGTCAGCGCGAGGCCGATCAGCGCGCAGAAGAACAGACGATTGGCTTCGTCGCCCATCATCGCCTGGGTGACGAACCAGAAGCCGATCGCCGCGATCACGCCCGAGACGATGATGCCGCGGTACAGCGCGTTCATGATCTTGCCGCCCTCGCGCGCCTTCACGAAGAAGGTGCCGACGATCGAGGCGACGATCGACACGGCGCCGAGCACCAGCGGGTAGAGCACCGCGTTGACGCCGAGCGACGACATCGTCAGGCCCGCGAGCAGCATCGTGGCGACCAGCGTGACCGCGTAGGTCTCGAACAGGTCCGCCGCCATGCCGGCGCAGTCGCCGACGTTGTCGCCGACGTTGTCGGCGATCACGGCGGGGTTGCGCGGGTCGTCCTCGGGGATGCCGGCTTCGACCTTGCCCACGAGGTCGGCGCCCACGTCGGCGCCCTTGGTGAAGATGCCGCCGCCGAGTCGCGCGAAGATCGAGATCAGCGAGCCGCCGAACGCGAGGCCCACCAGCGAGTGCAGCGCGTGGTCGGCGTCGCCGAGCACGTTCAGCATCAGGCCGTAGTAGGCCGCGACGCCGAGCAGGCCGAGGCCCACGACCAGCATGCCGGTGATGGCGCCGCCGCGGAACGCGACCTGCAGCGCCGGGTCGAGGCCGACGCTCGCCGCGTGCGCAGTGCGGACGTTGGCGCGCACCGACACGTTCATGCCGATGTAGCCGGCGGCGCCCGAGAGCAGGGCGCCGACGGCGAAGCCGCCCGCAGTCGCCCAGTTGAGCGCGACGCCGAGCACGACGAACAGCACCACGCCGACCATCGCGATCGTCGTGTACTGCCGGTTGAGGTAGGCGTTGGCGCCCTGCTGGATCGCCGCGGCGATTTCCTGCATGCGCGCATTGCCGGCCGGCTGCGCCACGATCCAGCGTGCCGAGAGCACGCCGTAGACGATCGCGAGTACGCCGGCGCCGATGCCAGCCACAGCGCTAGAGAAGTGGTCATTGCAAACCTCCCAACGAGGATCTTTCCTGGGTGAATGGCGGCCGGGCGGGGCTCTGCGTCCCTTGCCCGGCCGTCAAAAAAGGCGCGGGACTATACCACAAAGGCCGTTTTCAGCTTCCTCCGGACCGGCTTGTTCTTCAGCACGACGTACTGCGGCAGCCCGTCCTTGTACGGCGGGTAGTCCTCGCCCCGGATCAGCGGGGCCAGGTAGCGGCGGCCCTTCGCGCGTGATGTGGAAGCCGTCCGGGGTGATGTAGTCCCGGGGCAGCATCTTCTCGACGTTGGCGACCTTGTCGAGCGGCGCCACCCCGATCTTCCAGCGGTAGGGCTTCTGCGAGGTCCGGACGATGGCCGGCATGACCGCGTGGTGGCCCTTCATCGCCAGCTCGACCGCCGCCTTGCCGACCGCGTAGGCCTGCTCGACGTCCACCTTCGAGGCGATGTGGCGGGCGGCGCGCTGCAGGTAGTCGGCCACGGCCCAGTGGTACTTGTAGCCGAGCTTTTCCTTGACCAGCTGCGCCACGACCGGGGCCACGCCGCCCAGCTGTGCGTGTCCGAACGCGTCGCGCGTGCCGGCGTCGGCGAGGAACTTGCCCTCGGCGTTCTTCACGCCCTCGGACACCACGACGGCGCAGTAGCCGTACTTCTCGACGCATTCCTTCGTGCGGGCGAGGAACTTCTCCTCGTCGAACGTGATTTCCGGGAACAGGATGATGTGCGGCGAATCGCCGGCCTTTTCGGCCGCGAGCCCGCCTGCCGCGGCGATCCAGCCGGCGTGCCGGCCCATCACTTCCAGCACGAACACCTTGGTGGAGGTGCGCGCCATCGAGGCCACGTCGAAGCCGGCCTCGCGGATCGAGACGGCGACGTACTTTGCGACCGAGCCGAAGCCCGGGCAGCAGTCGGTGATCGGCAGGTCGTTGTCCACGGTCTTCGGCACGTGGATCGCGGTGAGCGGGTAGCCGAGCTTCTCGGCCAGCATCGACACCTTGAGGCAGGTGTCGGCCGAGTCGCCGCCGCCGTTGTAGAAGAAGTAGCCGATGTCGTGCGCCTTGAAGACGTCGATCAGGCGCTCGTACTGGGCGGGGTTGTCCTCGTACTTCTTCAGCTTGTAGCGGGCCGAGCCGAACGCGCCGGCGGGCGTATGGCGCAGCGCGCGGATGTCGGCGGCGCTCTCGAGGCTGGTGTCGATCAGGTCCTCGGTCAGCGCGCCGAGGATGCCGTGGCGGCCGGCGTACAGCTTGCCGATCCGTCCCTTGTGCTTGCGGGCCGTTTCGATCACGCCGCAGGCCGAGGCGTTGATGACGGCGGTGACCCCGCCGGATTGGGCGTAGAAAGCGTTGCGGGGCGGGGTCTTCTTGTTCATGCGAACTCCAAAAAGCTCATTGATATCTTGGGGTTACGGTGTTCTGGCAAGCCCATAGCATACCCGATGCGGGCGGCTGGTCGCGCCCGTACAAGACGAACGCACGATTGGCGGCAGGTGCGGATTTCGGTAGGGTGCCGCCACCCGATTTTGTCCGTGGACGACACCAATGAGACTCGTACTGCTCGGCGCACCCGGTTCAGGCAAGGGCACCCAGGCGCAGAAACTGCGCGACGACAGGGGCATCCCGCAGGTTTCGTCCGGCGACCTGCTGCGCGATGCCGTGGCCCGCGGCACGGAGCTCGGCAAGCGCGCCAAGGCGGCGATGGACGCGGGCGAACTCGTCTCCGACGAGATCGTGCTCGGGCTGATCCGCGAGCGGCTCGGCCGCCCGGACGCAGCGAAGGGCTTCATCCTCGACGGCTATCCGCGCAACGTCGCCCAGGCGGGTGCGCTCGACAAGCTGCTCGCCGAGATCGGCCAGCCGATCGACGCGGTCGTGCTGATGGACGTCGACCAGAAGGCGCTGTTCCAGCGCCTCACGGGCCGGCGCAGCTGCCCGAAGTGCAGCAAGGTCTTCAACGTGTTCAGTTCGCCGTCGACGAATGGCGACCGCTGCGACAACCATCCGGGCGAAGAAGCGCCGCTGCTCGTGCAGCGCGCGGACGACAAGGAAGACGTGATCGAGAACCGGCTCAAGGTCTACGAGAGCCAGACGCGGCCGCTGGTCGAGCACTACCAGTCCCGCGGCCTGCTGAAGGTCGTCAACGCCGACCAGCCGGTCGACAAGGTGTACGCGGAGTTCCTGCGCGCCGCGGAAGAGGGACATGCTCCTAGGGGACATTCTGGATTTCCGCCAATGGGCGCGGAAATCCAGAATGTCCCTTCCGAAAGGAGAATGTCCCTATCGGCGAGCAGCTGCTCGCCGATCACCGCGCGGCGCCAGCCGCGCAGCACGGCCGACTCCGGCCGGTCCTTGAACACCAGCGCCTCGACGTCGCGTCGCGTGGCGAGCACTTCCGGGCTCACCTCCAGCGCCGCGGCCCGGTCCCGGACGCTCTGCTGCAGCTTCGCGACGCGGCGCGTTTTCCTGAGGCGTCGGGCGCTCCTGCGCCCTTTCCAGCTCAGGCGCATCGCGGCGAATCGACTGCAGCGCCGATCAGCGCCAGCAGCTCGTCGCCGCGCTTGCGGACCACCCCGGGTGGCAGCGCTCGGATCGCTTCCAGGTCAGCGGCCGTCCGAGGCGCCAGCGTGGCGAGCGCGTAGAGCGCCTCGTCGGAGAGTATCCACCCGCGCGGCTTGTCCGACTCGATCGCCCGCTGCTCGCGCCACTCGGCGATCGCGCGCGCCGCCGCCTGCTCGCGCGGCTTCAGCCGACCGAGGCCCTTCAGGCGGCGCCATGCGTCGGTTGGCTCGGTCCGGTAAAGCGCGGGGTCCTCGAGTGCGGCCGCATCCTCGGCGAGCCACGTCGCGCGACCCTTGGCCTCGAGCGCCGCGGCGAGCTCGACGTGCAGCTGCAGCAGGTGATGCACGTCGTCCGCTGCATACGCGAGCTGTGCCGGCGTGAGCGGCCGGCGCGACCAGTCGGTACGCGTCTGCGCCTTGTCGATCGAGTGCCCGAGCTGGCGCGCCACCAGTTCCGCGTAGCCGCACTGCGGCGGAAAGCCAAGCATCGCCGCCGCCACCTGCGTGTCGAACACCGGGGCGGGTATCGGGCGTCCGCCGAGTTAGCAGCACCTCGAGGTCCTGGCGCGCTGCGTGCAGGATCTTCAGCTTCGAGCGGTCGGCAAGCACGGCGTGCAGCGCATCGAGGTCGAGCCCCGCCAGCGGATCGATCAGCAGGCAGTCGCTGTCGGTCGCGACCTGCACCAGGCAGAGCTGCGGGTAATAGGTCTTCTCGCGCATGAACTCCGTGTCGATCGCGAGTCGCGCAGCCGCACTGCAGCCGGAAGACCGCCGTGTCGAGCTGGTCCTGGGTCGTGACCAGCGTGGCGTCGCGCATGCTTCCTGTTACCTGCGTGTAGAATCGCGGCTCCCGGGCCCGCCGCGTGCAGATAGTGCAGCAGTTCCTCAGGATCTTCCTCGACATCGTACTCTGGCGGCGGGGTCCGCAGGACCTTCCGACGTCGTCGCTGCTCGTGCTGGCTCACGCTTGCCGCCTACGTCGCCGTGAGCGCCGTGCAGCTGCTGCTGCTGAACGAGTCAGGCGTCGTCTGGTTCTTCTTCCTGGTCGCGGACCCGCTGCTGCTGTCGGCGTGGGTCTGGCTGGTGCTGAAGGTCTTCAACCACGCCGAGCGCTTCCAGCAGACGGTCGCGGCCGTGCTCGGCACCGGCGCGCTGCTCGGCCTGGTGATCTACCTGCCGCTGCAGCTGCTCGTGACCGGCCTCGGTTTCGGGGCCTCTTCGGCGATCGCGCAGGGCGTCGCGCTCGGGCTCGTCGTGATCTTCGCGCTGGTCACCGGGCGCATCATCAAGCTCGCGACCGACTCGAGCCTGTTCACCGGCATCGCGGTCGCGCTCACGTATTTCATCGTCATCAACACGCTGGTCGGCATGGTGCGCGGCCCGGGGTCCTGAGCATGCACCTGCACATCATCGGCATCTGCGGCACGTTCATGGGCGGCATCGCCGCGCTCGCACGCGCCTCCGGCCACAAGGTCACCGGCTCCGACCGCAACGTCTATCCGCCGATGAGCACGCAGCTCGCGGCGCTCGGCATCGACGTGATCGAGGGCTACCAGCCGGACCAGGTGCAGCTCGAGCCCGACGTGTTCGTGATCGGCAACGTGATGAGCCGCGGCAACCCGCTCGTCGAGGCGATTCTCGACAGCGGGCGCCCGTACGAGTCGGGGCCCGAATGGCTGGCGCGCAACGTGCTGAAGGGTCGCTGGACGCTCGCGGTCGCCGGCACGCACGGCAAGACGACGACCTCGAGCCTGCTCACGTCGATCCTCGAGCACGCGGGCCTCGAGCCCGGGTTCCTGGTCGGCGGCGTGCCGCTCGACTTCAACATGAGCGCGCGCCTCGGCGGCGGGCGTCACTTCGTCGTCGAGGCCGACGAATACGACACGGCGTTCTTCGACAAGCGCGCCAAGTTCGTGCACTACCGCCCGCGCACGGCGATCCTGAACAATCTCGAGCACGACCACGCCGACATCTATCCGGACGTGGCGTCGATCCAGAAGCAGTTCCACCTGCTGCTGCGCACCGTGCCGGGCAACGGGCGACTGATCGTCAATGGCGCGGACCGCAACCTGGCCGAAGTGCTGCAGATGGGCTGCTGGACGCCGGTGGAGCGCTATGCGACCGACCGCTCCGTGCCGGCCGACTGGCACATCGACGCGGACCCGGCTTCGGCTTACGCGCGCTTCACCGTGTATCGCGGTGAGCGCCGCGTCGGCGAAGTGCAGTGGGGCCTGCTCGGCCGGCACAACGCGGAGAACGCTGTCGCCGCGCTGGCCGCCGCGCACCACGCGGGCGTCGACGAGGCGGCCGGGATCGAGGCGCTGTGCCGGTTCGCCGGCGTGAAGCGGCGGCTCGAGGTGCGCGGCGTCGTCGATGGCATCGTCGTGTACGACGATTTCGCGCATCACCCGACGGCGGTCACCAGCACGCTCGCAGGGCGTGCGGCTCAAGGCGGGCGCCGGGCGCGTGATCGCGGTGCTCGAGCCGCGATCGAACACGATGAAGCTCGGCACGCACAAGGCGGCGCTCGCGGAATCACTGCGCGGCGCAGACCGCGTGTTCGTCTACAAGTCGCCGGAAGTGAAGTGGGACGTGGCCGATGCGATGGCGCCGCTCGGGAGCCTCGCGGTCGTGCACGACGACCTCGACGCGGCTGACGGCGGCGATCGTGGCGGAGGCGCGGCCCGGCGACCAGCTGGTGCTGATGAGCAATGGTTCGTTCGGCGGCCTGCACGAGCGCCTGCTCGACGCGCTGCGGGCGCGCAGCGTGGCCTGAGCCGCAATGAGCGAGGAAATCGCGCTTTTCCCGCTCAGTACCGTCCTGTTCCCCGGCGGGCCGCTGGTGCTGCGCATCTTCGAGGCGCGCTACCTCGACCTCGTGAAGCGCTGCATGCGCGACGGCACCGGCTTCGGCGTCGTGCAGATCCGCGAAGGACAGGAGGCCGGCGGCCCGGCGCTGACGTTCGACGTCGGGACGTATGCGCGCATCGTCGATTTTTCGCAGCAGCCGGACGGTTTGCTCGGCATTCGCGCGCTGGGGGAGCGGCGATTCCGGATCGTCGAACGGCGTCGCGCACGCGACGGACTCAACCTCGCGGACGTCGAGTGGCTGCCTGTGGACCCGCCGACGCCACTGCCCGAGGCCTACGCCGAGCTCGGCCCCGCGATCGACGCCGCGCTGACGCAGATCGGCGACCCGTACGTCGACTTCGAGCGACGTCCCGACGACGCGGGCTGGGTGTCCGGACGGCTCGCCGAGATCCTGCCGGTGCCCGCAGTGCACAAGCAGCATTGCCTCGAGCTCGACGATCCGGTGGAGCGGCTGAGTTACCTGCGGCCGATGTTCGAGATCGGCTATCGGTAGGAGCCGGGGCGGCGCCAGCAGGCTCGGGTCGGCATCCCGGCTGCAAAATTCATCGTTCACGACATGTTTGCCGCTCGCTTCGCGAGACGGACCGTACTCGAATGGGACACCGGCTGGATCGGGCCAGCCCCAACCGAAACGGAGCGATGGTCATGGACGACATCAAGGCGGCAGAAATACTGAAGTCACTCGCAGCGGGCGTGGACCCGGGCGACGGCGCGAGCATGCCGGCGGACGGGCCGCTGCAGTCCCCCGACGTCGTGCGCGCGCTGTTCATGGCCGCGGAGACGCTCGAGGCGCGCACCCGCATGTCGAGGCGCAACGCGAACCTGCCGCGCAACGCGGGCAGGCCCTGGTCCAGGGAGGAGGACGACCGCCTGCTGGCCGGGTTCGACGGCGGCGTTGCGCGTCGAGGCACTGGCGGCCGCGCACGAGCGGACGCGTGCCGGCATCGAGGCGCGGCTCGTGAAGCACGGCCGGCTCGAAGCCGAGCAGGCGGCGAACGCGCGCATTCGTTGACCGGCCCACCCACCGGCGCGCGCTAGAATCGCGCCGGTGACGGGCCAGCCGAAATTCCTGTTCATTCCCGTGTCCGGGCCGGGCGGCGCCGGGGAGTATTTCCGCTCCCTGGCGGTCGCGCGGTCGCTGGAGCGACGCTGGCCCGGCTGCGCGATCCAGTTCGTCGTGAGCCGCGATGCGCCTTACTCGCGCGGCGCGCCGTACCCGGTGCTGCTCGTCGAGCGCTCGCCGACGTACGAGACGGCCGAGGTGAAGGCCATCCTGCAGCGCGAGCGGCCGGACGTCGTGGTGTTCGACAGCTCGGGTCGCGTGGCGCAGTACCGTGCGGCGAAGGAACTCGGCGCGCGCGTCGTGTTCGTGAGTTCGCGCGCCACCACTCGTCGCAAGGGCTTCCGGCTGCGACGCATGCGCTGGATCGACCAGCACTGGATCGCGCAGCCGAGGTTCCTCGGCGGCGAACTGGGTGCGGCCGAACGCCTGCGGCTGCGCCTGATGCCGGGCTGTGCGGTCGAATTCCTCGAAGTGCTGCACGAGCCGGTCGACGAGCCTGCCACTCGTGACCTGCAGCGCCAGCTGGGGATCGAGCCCGGGCGCTACGTGCTCGCGTGCCCGGGTGGCGGAGGCGTCTTCAATGGACGCGTCGATGCGACGCAGGACTACTACGACGCGAGCAGCCGCATCTCTCGCGAGACGGGGCTGCCGGTGGTCGCCGTGCTCGGCCCGCGCTTCACGCCGCCACAGCCGCGATCCGCCGGCGTGCACGTGCTCGACACGCTGCCCAACTCGCAGCTGATGGGACTGCTGCGGGATGCGCGCCTCGGCGTCATCAACGGCGGCAGCCTGCTGCTGCAGGCGATTGCGCAGCACACACCATGCGTGGCGGCGCCGATCGCCGAGGACCAGCCAGCGCGGATCGCGAGTTGCGCGGCGCGCGGGTACGTGCGGCCCGCGACACTCGACGCAGCGTCGCTGGGTCGCGAGGCCGTGTCGCTGCTCGCGGACGATGATGCCGCGCAGCGATGGCGGATCGGCTGACGGCGCTCGACCTGCGCAATGGCGTGGACGTCGCGGTCGATGCGATTGCGCGGCTGATCCCGGGCGCTGCACGACCGATCGCGGCGGCGGCACACAGGGCGCCGGGCCGGCTGCGCATCATGCAGGTGATCCTGTCGAGTGGCTTCGCGGGATCCGAGCGCGCGGCGGCGGAAGCCTGCAACGCGATGTGCGGCGAGCACGACGTGGCGCTGGTGCTGCGCAGCGACCATCGCAGCGCGGGCGGCGCGAGCATTCGCGACCACCTCGATTCGCGCGTCGAGGTCATCGAGGTGCCCCCGGGACTGTGGCGCACGCGTCGCCGTCTCGCCGACGCGATCCGCGCCTGGCAGCCCGACGTGATCCACACGCACCTGCGCCGCGGCACGCGGTTCGTCGCGCAGATCGGCGCCGGTCCGGCGCATTTCTGCACGCTGCACCTGTCGCTGAACGGCCCGCACTACCTGCAGACCGACGGCCTGTTCTGCATCTCCGAGTGGCAACTGAAGACCGTGCCTGCCACGTATCGTGGCCGCGTGTTCCTGCTGCCGAACTCGCTGGTGCCGGAACGGCGCCTGGCGCCCGAGGAGGTGCGCCGCCTGAGGGCGGAGCTCGGCGCGGACGACGGGGACTTCGTGATCGGCGGCGTCGGACGCCTCGCCCGGAGCAAGGGGTTCGACCTGCTGATCCGTGCATTCGAGGCGGCGTCGCTGCCGCGCGCGAAGCTCGTGATCGCCGGCGAGGGACGCGAGCGGGACCGGTTGCAGCGGCTTGCGGGCCGCAACGTGACGCTGACCGGATTCCGCGAGGACGCGAAGCAGCTCTACCAGGCGTTCGACGTATTCGTCAGCCCGTCGCGCACCGAGCCGTTCGGGCGCGTGATCGTCGAGGCGCTGGACGCAGGCACGCCGGTGATTGCGACCGACGCACAGGGGCCGCGCGACATCGCGCGACGCTTCCCGATCGAGCTCGTTCCGCTGAACGACGTCGCCGCGCTCGCCGACGCGCTGCGTCGCGCCGCGGCGCGGCCGCGCGACCGGATCTCACTCGACCTCTCGGAGTTCGAGGTGCAGCGGATCGCCGCGCGCATGCTCGAGGCATACGCCGAGGTGCTCGCCGCACGTGGCACCAGGCGTGGCGCCGGCCCGCGCTGAAACGCAGTTCGAGCCGCTCGCCCGGAGGCGTCAGATCCGCCCGAAGACGCGCTCCGCCGCTGCGATCGTCGCGTCGATGTCCGCGTCCGTGTGCGCCGCCGAGACGAAGCCGGCCTCGAACGCCGACGGCGCGAGGTACACGCCTTCGTCGAGCATGCCGTGGAAGAAGCGCTTGAAGCGCTCCACGTCGCACGCCGTGGCTTCGGCATACGAGTTCACGTGCGCGGCCGACGTGAAGAACAGCCCGAACATGCCGCAGACGTGATTGGTCGCGACCGGGACGCCGGCACGCTGTGCCGCCGCGCGCAGTCCGTGCACGAGCCGGTCGGTCGTCACGGCGAGCCTGGCGTGGAATCCCGGCGCGTCGATTCCCTCGAGCGTCGCGAGGCCCGCGGCCATCGCCACGGGATTACCCGACAGCGTGCCTGCCTGGTACACGGGGCCGAGCGGCGCGATGTGCTCCATGATGTCGCGGCGGCCGCCGAAGGCGCCCACGGGCATGCCGCCGCCGACGATCTTGCCGAGCGTCGTCAGGTCCGGGCGGATTCCGTAGAGTTCCTGCGCGCCGCCTTTCGCCACGCGAAAGCCTGTCATCACCTCGTCGAAGATCAGCACGGCGCCGTGCTTCGTGCACTGCTCGCGCAGCGTCTCGAGGAAGCCCGGCACCGGCGGGATGCAGTTCATGTTGCCGGCGACGGGCTCGACGATCACGCAGGCGACGTCCGCGCCGATCTCCGCGAACGCCGCGCGCACCTGGGCCGCGTCGTTGTAGGACAGCGTGACCGTGTGCGCAGCGAGTTCCGGCGGCACGCCGGGCGACGTCGGCACGCCGAGCGTCAGCATGCCCGAGCCGGCCTTCACCAGCAGCGAGTCCGAGTGGCCGTGGTAGCAGCCCTCGAACTTGATGATCTTGTTGCGCTTCGTGTAGCCGCGCGCGAGGCGGATCGCGCTCATCGTGGCCTCGGTGCCGGAGCTGACCATCCGCACGAGCTCGATCGACGGCACCATCTCGATGATCTTGCGGGCGACGACGGTCTCGATCTCGGTCGGCGCGCCGAACGACAGGCCGTCCTCGGCCGTCTGCTGCACCGCGCGGATCACCTTCGGGTCGGCATGGCCGAGAATCATCGGGCCCCACGAGCCCACGTAGTCGATGAACTCCCGTCCGTCGGCGGCCCAGACGTGCGACCCCTTCGCGCGGGCGAAGAAGATCGGCTCGCCGCCGACGCCGCGAAACGCGCGCACGGGCGAGTTCACGCCGCCGGGGATGACCTTGCAGGCTTCGGTGAAAAGGCTCACGGGCGGACTCCAGCACGAATGGGCGGCTGCGTAGTTTAGCAAGCGCTGCGGCCTTGCCCGCCTGCTATTGCTGGACCACCTTGAAGCCTCGCTTCTCGCAGCAGGGAGACGACGCTGCCGTCGCCGACCAGGTGCAGGGCGCCGACCACGACGAGGTAGTCGTCGCGATCGTCCAGCAGGTCCGTCAGCCGGGCCATCCAGGCGCGGTTGCGGTCGACGGTCAGCGTCCGGTACAGGTCGGGGAACTCGTCGAACTCCTCGGAGAGGAGGCTGGCGAGCTTTGCGGTGTCGCCGTTGCGCCACGCGCCGACCAGCTGGTCGACCTGCTGGTCGAGCTGCGCCGACTCGTCGAGCGTCATCATCAGGAAGCGCTTCTGCATCGGCAGCGGCATGCCGGCGAGCATCCCGAACTGCTGGGCGGCGGTCTCGAGTCCCTGGATCGGCTTGTGGTCCCCGGCCGCGCGGGCCGCGAGCACCTGCTCGATGCCGAATTCGGGCGTGTAACCGCGCTTCGCGAGCTCGACCTGCAGCAGGCTCGTCGCCACGAACCAGGGTGCGAAGCCGTCCAGCATCGCGAGGTCGAGCCCGGACTGCTTCGCGCGCTCGGCGACGGCCGCGTAGTCCGGCCCGAGGATGCCGCGCAGCGACTGGCCCTCGGGCAGCAGCGCCATGCGCTGCATTTCCTCGAGCATCGCCATCGGGTCGCCCTCGAGCGGGTCGTCGAGGTCCACTTCCATCACGAGCTGCTCGGCATCCTCGTACGCCCGCTGCGCGACGTCGGGCAGCCCCGCGTCGTCCGGGCCGCAGCACGTGGATCGATCCGAGCAGGTAGACGGTGTTGTGCTGGCCCTGCACGGCCCAGAGGACGTGCTTGTCGCGCGCGTGGCTCGCGCCGGAGCCGAGCACGCAGCCCAAGACCGAGCAGCAGCGTGGCGAGCCGTCGCATCATCGACGCGTATCCCTCGAGCCACACGACCTCGGTGGCGAGGCTGCCGTCGTCGTGCAGGTCGATGACCCGGTAGCCGGGCGGCCGGTCGTCGACCACGAAACCGGGATCGCGTGGCTTGAACTGCATGCAGGTCGCAGGCGTGCACATCAGTCGCGTCGCGCCGCGGAACACGTCGAGCGACTGGTGCGCGTGTCCCCAGGCGATGCCGCGCACGTTGTCGTGGCCGTCGATCGTGGCAAGGAACTCGTCCGCGTCCTTCAGCCCGAGCGCGTCCAGCCCCGCGGCTTCCATCGAGATCGGCGGGTGGTGCAGGCAGATGAGCACGTGAGCGTCGCGGTGGCGCGTGAGCTCGGCGTCGAGCTCGCGCAGGGCCGCGGGCCCGAGGTTGCCTTCGCCTCGGCCCGACACCTCGAATGAGGTATCCAGCAGGACGATCGCCCAGTTGCCGATCACGCGCGTGCCGCCAACCTGGAACGGCGCGTGCGAGAGGCGGCGACGCAGCTCGGCGGGCTCGTCGTGGTTGCCGGGGATCAGCAGCACTGGTGCCCCCAGGTCCGGGAACAGCAGGTCGAACACGCCGTAGGCCTGCGGGCTCGTCCTGCACCAGGTCGCCGGTGACGGCGATCAGGTCGGCAGGCAGGTGCCGGCGGCGCGCGTGCTCGAGGCAGGCCTGCAGGCTCTGGAGCGTGCGCGTGCCGCGCACGATGCCCTGCGGGTCGGCCAGCAGGTGCGTGTCGGTGAATTGCAGCAGCCGGTGCATGAGGTTCGGCTCTGGATTTCTGACAGTATCGGGGACGATACTTTCAAACTCCAAGCCCGGCACCTCCGATGTCCAATCGCTCGATATCGCTCACGGATTCGCTGTACCAATACTTGCTCGACGTCTCGCTTCGCGAGCCGGGCTTGCTGCTGCGGCTGCGCGAGGAAACCGCCGCCGACCCGCTGGCGCGGATGCAGATCTCGCCGGAGCAGGGGCAGTTCATGGCGCTGCTGGCGAAGCTCACCGGTGCGCGTCGTTGCCTCGAGGTCGGGGTGTTCACGGGCTACTCGTCGCTGTGTGTCGCGACGGCGCTGCCCGATGAAGGCCGAATCGTCGCGTGCGACGTGAGCGAGCACTGGACGTCGATCGCGCGCCGTTACTGGGCCGAGGCGGGCGTGGCGCACAAGATCGACCTGCGGCTCGCGCCGGCGCTCGAGACGCTGGATTCGCTGGTGGCCGCGGGCGAAGCGGCGTCCTACGACTTTGCGTTCATCGACGCCGACAAGACCAACTACGTCGGGTACTACGAGCGGGCGCTGGTGCTGCTGCGCCCGGGTGGGCTCGTCGTCGCGGACAACACGCTCTGGAGCGGGCGGGTGGCCGATCCGGAGGTCGCGGACGAGGACACCGTCGCGTTGCGGCACTTCAACGAGCACCTGCATCGCGATTCGCGCATCGACCTGAGCGTGCTCCCGGTCGGCGACGGCCTCACGCTCGCCCGGAAGAAATAGGTCGGCCGATAGGTCACGCGACATAAGAAAACGGCCGCCCGAGGGCGGCCGTTCCGTCTCGCGAATCGCGAAGCGCGGACGTCTAGTACCGGTAGTGGTCCGGCTTGAACGGGCCCTGCGCCGGCGACGCCGATGTAGGCCGCCTGCTCGGCAGTGAGCGTCGGTCAGCTGCACGCCGATGCGCTCGAGGTGCAGCTTGCGCCACCTTCTCGTCGAGGTGCTTCGGCAGCACGTACACCTGGTTCTCGTACTTCGCGCCGTGCGGAAGAGCTCGATCTGCGCCAGCACCTGGTTCGTGAACGAGTTCGACATCACGAACGACGGGTGGCCCGTGCCGCAGCCGAGGTTCACGAGCCGGCCCTCGGCCAGCACGATCAGGCGCCTGCCGTCCGGGAACACCACGTGGTCCACCTGCGGCTTGATGTTCTCCCAGCGGTACTTCTTCAGCGACGCGATCTCGATCTCGCTGTCGAAGTGGCCGATGTTGCACACGATCGCCTGGTGCTTCATCCGGCTCATGTGGTCGTGGGTGATCACGTTCAGGTTGCCGGTCGCGGTGACGAAGATGTCGGCCTTGTCGCAGGCCTCGTCCATCGTGACGACCTTGTAGCCTTCCATCGCCGCCTGCAGCGCGCAGATCGGGTCGATCTCGGTGATCCACACCTGCGCCGACAGCGCGCGCAGCGACTCGGCCGAGCCCTTGCCCACGTCGCCGTAGCCGCAGACGACCGCGACCTTGCCGGCGACCATCACGTCGGTGGCGCGCTTGATCGCGTCCACCAGCGACTCGCGGCAGCCGTACAGGTTGTCGAACTTCGACTTCGTGACCGAGTCGTTGACGTTGATCGCCGGGAACGGCAGCTCGCCCTTCTTCGCGAACTCATAGAGCCGCTTCACGCCGGTCGTGGTCTCCTCGGTGACGCCCTTGATCTCGGCGAGGCGCTTCGAGTACCAGCCCGGCTGCGTCTCGAGGCGCTTGCGGATCGACGCGTACAGCGACGTCTCTTCCTCGTTGGTCGGCTTCGCGATGACCGACGCATCCTTCTCGGCGCGCGCGCCGAGCATCAGCAGCAGCGTGGCGTCGCCGCCGTCGTCGAGGATCATGTTGGCGTGCTGGCCGTTCGGCCACTCGAAGATGCGGTGCGTGTACTCCCAGTACTCGTCGAGCGTCTCGCCCTTGTAGGCGAACACCGGCGTGCCGCCCGCGGCGATCGCGGCGGCGGCGTGGTCCTGCGTCGAGTAGATGTTGCACGAGGCCCAGCGCACGTCGGCGCCGAGCGCCTTCAGCGTGTCGATCAGCATCGCGGTCTGGATCGTCATGTGCAGCGAGCCCGGCGATGCGCGCGCCCTTCGAGCGGCTGCGCGGCGCGGAATTCCTTGCGGATCGCCATGAGGCCGGGCATCTCGGTCTCGGCGATGGCCATTTCCTTGCGGCCCAAGTCGGCCAGCGACAGGTCGGCCACCACGAAATCGCTGGTTCTTTGCGGTCGAAACGACAGCGTTCATCGTGCGGTCCTCTCGTTGACCGTGATGGTTCGGGCGGGGAATCGGGTTGGATTCGCTCGCCCGACCTGCACGGAGGTCAGCGAGCGCGGTTGGGTGTTTCCCAAGTGCCTGAGCCTGGCGGGCAGACGGCCCGTTGCAGCGCTCCTCAGGCGAGGGCGCGATTTTGCCGCGGGGCCGCGGCAGGGCAAGGAAAAGGGGGTAGTGAGCAGGGGATAGGGGATAGTGGAAGAGACCGGCGCGGCCGGCCGTCCGGCCCTTCACTATCCCCTACCCCCTGATCACGATCCCCTTGTCTTCACAGTCCCGCGTCCTTGCGCAGCGCCTCGGCCTTGTCGGTCTTCTCCCAGGTGAAGGCCGTGAACGCCTCGCTCTTCTCCACCTTCTTGCCGCCGATGAACTCCTTCCACTTGTAGGTCATGTGGACGGGCTCGCGGCCGAAGTGGCCGTAGGCGCCGTCGCGCGGTACATCGGGTGCACGAGGTCGAGCATCTTCACGATGCCGTAGGGGCGCAGGTCGAAGTGCGCGCGCACCAGCTTCTCGAGCCGCTCCTGGCTCACCTTGCCGGTGCCGAAGGTGTCGACGGTGATCGAGGTCGGCTCGGCGACGCCGATCGCGTAGGACACCTGGATCTCGCAGCGGTCCGCGAGGCCGGCCGCGACGATGTTCTTCGCGACATAACGCGCGGCATAGGCGGCCGAGCGGTCCACCTTCGACGGGTCCTTGCCGGAGAACGCGCCGCCGCCGTGGCGGGCCATGCCGCCGTAGCTGTCGACGATGATCTTGCGGCCGGTGAGGCCGCAGTCGCCGACCGGGCCGCCGATCTCGAACTTGCCGGTCGGGTTGATGTGGAACTTGGTGTCCTTGCCGAGCCACTCCTTCGGCAGCACGTGCTTGATGATGAGTTCCATCACCGCCTCGCGCAGGTCGGACTGCTTCACGTCCGGGTCGTGCTGCGTCGAGAGCACGACGGCGTCGAGGCCGACGACCTTGCCGTCCACGTAGCGGCACGTGACCTGCGACTTCGCGTCCGGGCGCAGCCACGGCAGCAGGTTGCTCTTGCGCACCTCGGCCTGGCGCTCGACGAGGCGGTGCGCGTAGCAGATCGGCGCCGGCATCAGCGTGTCGGTCTCGTTCGACGCGTAGCCGAACATCAGGCCCTGGTCGCCGGCGCCCTGTTCCTCGGGGTTGCCGCGGTCCACGCCCTGCGCGATGTCGGGCGACTGCTTGCCGATGATGTTCAGCACGCCGCAGGTGCGGCCGTCGAAGCCGACGTGCGACGACGTGTAGCCGATGTCGCAGATCACGCCGCGCACCAGTTCCTCGAGGTCGACCCAGGCCTCGGTCGTGACCTCGCCGGCGACGATCGCCACGCCGGTCTTGACCAGCGTCTCGCAGGCGACCCGGGCGCGCTTGTCCTGCGCCAGCATCGCGTCGAGGACGGCGTCGGAGATCTGGTCGGCGACCTTGTCCGGGTGGCCTTCGGACACGGACTCGGACGTGAACAGGTAACTGTTTGACATTAATACGCATTCCAGACGCGCTGACGGGTCCGCGGAGTATCCGTGTTTCGCGGCCCGGTTTCCACCGCCAGCGCGCCATTCCGGGCCTTCCTGACTGTCCGGGCGGCTGGAAAGTCCGTGCAAGTGCGACTTTGCAAACGCCGACCGGCGCGGGAGAAAATAGTCGACTTACCAAAGGGGTCCCCCGATGCCCACCCGCCGGCAGCTCGCCAACGCCATCCGTGCGCTCAGCATGGACGCGGTGCAGAAGGCCAATTCCGGTCACCCCGGCATGCCGATGGGCATGGCCGACATCGCCCAGGTGCTGTGGGCCGACCACCTGAAGCACAACCCGGGCAACCCCGCAGTGGGCGGACCGCGACCGGTTCGTGCTGTCGAACGGGCACGGCTCGATGCTGCTGTACTCGCTGCTGCACCTGACGGGCTATCCGCTCGACATCGAGCAGCTGATGAACTTCCGGCAGTTCGGCTCGCACACCGCCGGCCACCCGGAGCTCGACCCGCACCTCGGCATCGAGACCACCACCGGGCCGCTCGGCCAGGGCCTCGCCAATGCGGTCGGCATGGCGCTGGCGGAGAAGATCCTCGCCGCGACGTTCAATCGCCCGGGCCACGAGATCGTCGACCACCGCACGTGGGTGTTCCTCGGCGACGGCTGCCTGATGGAAGGCGTGTCGCACGAGGCCTGCTCGCTCGCCGGCACGCTGAAGCTCGGCAAGCTCATCTGCTTCTACGACGACAACGGCATCTCGATCGACGGCGAGGTGCACGGCTGGTTCACCGACGACACGCCGAAGCGCTTCGAGGCGTACGGCTGGCACGTCGTCCGCGACGTGGATGGCCACGACCCGGCCGCCATCGAGCGCGCCATCAGGGCGGCGCAGGCCGAGCCGGACCGCCCGTCGCTGATCTGCTGCAAGACCATCATCGGCTGGGGCTCGCCGAACAAGCAGGGCACCGAGGCCACGCACGGCGCGGCGCTCGGCGAGGCCGAGGTGGCCGCGACCCGCAAGCACATCGACTGGCCGTACGAGCCGTTCGTCGTGCCGGACGAGATCCGGGCCGCGCTGGGATGCGCGTGCGGCCGGCGCCAAGGCCGAGCAAGTCCTGGCAGCAGCGCATGGCGGCCTACCGCGCAGGCGTACCCGGAGCTCGCCGCCGAGTTCGAGCGTCGCGCTGAAGGGCGAGCTGCCGGCCGGCTGGCGCAAGGCGGTCGAGGAGTTCGTCACGGCCGCGCAGGAAAAGCCCGCGGCCCTGGCGACGCGTTCGGCGTCGCAGAAGGTGCTCGACGTGCTCGGCGCCGCGATTCCCGAGATGCTCGGCGGATCGGCCGACCTGACCGGCTCGAACAACACGAACCACAAGGGGTCGAAGGCCGTTACCGGCGACGACATCGGCGGCAACTACCTGCACTACGGCGTGCGCGAGTTCGGCATGACCGCGATCATGAACGGCGTCGCGCTGCACGGCGGATTCGTCCCGTACGGCGGCACGTTCCTGGTGTTCTCCGACTACGCGCGCAACGCCGTGCGCATGGCGGCGCTGATGAAGCAGCGCGTGATCCTCGTCTACACGCACGACTCGATCGGCCTCGGCGAGGACGGCCCGACGCACCAGCCGGTGGAGCACGTGGCGAGCCTGCGGCATGATCCCGAACATGCGGCTGTGGCGCCCCTGCGATACGGTCGAGACCGCGGTCGCCTGGGCCGCGGCCGTCGAGCGACGCGACGGGCCGACCAGCCTGATCCTGAGCCGCCAGGCGCTGCCGCCGATGGAGCGCACGCGCGGCGCAGGTCGCGGACATCGGCTCGCGGCGGCTACGTGCTGGTCGACTGCGGCAGCAAGCCCGACTGCATCCTGATCGCGACCGGTTCGGAGGTCGGGCTCGCGGTCGATGCCGCGAAGCGCCTCACCGAGGCCGGCCGCAAGATGCGCGTAGTGTCGATGCCCTGCACCGAGGCTGTTCGACACGCAGCCGCAACAGTACCGCGACAGTGTGCTGCCGCCCGGCGTGCCGCGCGTCGCCATCGAGGCCGGCGTCGCGAGGCTGGTGGCGCTACGTGGCGCCCGCGGGCGCGGTCATCGGCATGGACACGTTCGGCGCTTCGGCGCCCGCCAAGAAGCTTTTCGAGCACTTCGGCTTCACGCCGGAGAACGTCGTCCGGACAGTGGACGGACTGCTCAAGTCCTGCAATTTCTTACCCGGGAGGTCGAGACATGACGATCAAGGTTGGCATCAACGGATTCGGTCGCATCGGGCGCATGGTGTTCCGCGCGGCGGCGCGCGACTTCAAGGACATCGAGATCGTCGGCATCAACGACCTGCTCGAGCCCGAGTACCTCGCCTACATGCTGAAGTACGACTCGGTGCACGGCCGCTTCAAGGGCGACGTGTCGGTCGAGGGCAATACGCTGGTCGTGAACGGCAAGAAGATCCGCCTCACCGCGGTCAAGGACCCGGCCGAGCTCAAGTGGGGCGAGGTCGGCGCCGACGTCGTGGTCGAGTCGACCGGCCTGTTCCTCACGAAGGAAACCGGCGAGAAGCACCTCGCGGCGGGCGCGAAGAAGGTGATCATGTCGGCGCCGTCGAAGGACGACACGCCGATGTTCGTGTTCGGCGTGAACGACAAGACCTACGCCGGCCAGGCGATCATCTCGAACGCCTCCTGCACGACGAACTGCCTCGCGCCGGTCGCCAAGGTGCTGAACGACACCTGGGGCATCAAGCGCGGCCTGATGACGACCGTGCACGCGGCGACGGCGACGCAGAAGACCGTGGACGGCCCGTCGAACAAGGACTGGCGCGGCGGCCGCGGCATCCTCGAGAACATCATCCCGTCGTCGACCGGCGCCGCGAAGGCCGTCGGCAAGGTCATCCCGGAGCTGAACAAGAAGCTCACGGGCATGGCGTTCCGCGTGCCGACGTCCGACGTGTCGGTGGTCGACCTCACGGTCGAGCTCTCGAAGCCGGCGAAGTACGAGGAGATCTGCGCGGCGATGAAGGCGGCGTCCGAGGGCCCGATGAAGGGCGTGCTCGGCTACACCAAGGAGAAGGTCGTCGCGACCGACTTCCGCGGCGAGAGCTGCACGTCGGTGTTCGACGCCGAGGCCGGCATCGCGCTCGACGACACCTTCGTCAAGATCGTGGCCTGGTACGACAACGAGTGGGGCTACTGCTGCAAGGTGCTGGAGATGGCCCGCGTCATCGCGAAGTGATTCGCGCCCGCCCGGCCCCGTCCTTCAACAGCTGACCAAAACGGAGCACAGCATGGTGCGTGTCCTGCGCATGTCCGACCTCGACCTCAAGGGCAAGCGTGTGCTGATCCGCGAGGACCTGAACGTTCCCGTCAAGAACGGCGTCGTCACCAGCGACGCGCGCATCCGGGCGTCGCTGCCGACGATGCAGGCCGCGCACGCGGCGGGTGCCCGCGTGATGCTGATGTCGCACCTCGGGCGGCCCGAGGAGGGCGTGCACGACGAGGAGTTCTCGCTCGCCCCGG
Organism: uncultured Gammaproteobacteria bacterium; assembly: GCA_963776815.1. Taxonomy (GTDB): domain Bacteria; phylum Pseudomonadota; class Gammaproteobacteria; order Steroidobacterales; family Steroidobacteraceae; genus RPQJ01. The sequence goes on along the minus strand of CAVZNZ010000011.1, from coordinate 57,768 downwards.
TCGCGGCGCGGCTCTCCGAGCTGCTCGGCCTGAAGGTGCGCTTCGAGCGCGACTGGCTGGACGGCGTCGCCTGCGAGCCCGGCGAGATCGTGCTGCTCGAGAACGTGCGCTTCAACAAGGGCGAGAAGAAGAACAAGGACGAGCTCGCGAAGCAGATGGCGGCGCTCTGCGACGTGTACGTGATGGACGCGTTCGCCACGGCGCACCGCGCCGAGGCGAGCACGCACGGCGTGGCGAAGTTCGCGCCGGTCGCCTGCGCCGGGTCCGCTGCTCACCGGCGAGCTCGAGGCGCTCGAGAAGGCGCTCGGCAGCCCGAAGCGGCCGCTGATCGCGATCGTCGGCGGATCGAAGGTCTCCACCAAGCTCACGGTGCTCGAGAACCTGCTCGGCAAGGTGGACAAGCTGATCGTCGGCGGCGGCATCGCCAACACGTTCCTCGCGGCGGCCGGTTACCCGATCGGCAAGTCGCTGCACGAGCCCGAGATGATCGACATCGCCAAGGGACTGCTCGAGCGTCGCGAAGGCCGGCGGCGCCGACATCCCGCTGCCGACCGACGTCGTCGTCGCGAAGGAGTTCGCGGCTTCGGCCGAGGCCGACGTGAAGCCGGTCGCGGAGGTGGCGCCGACGAGATGATCCTCGACATCGGCCCGGACACCGCCGAGCGTTTCGCCGCGGCGCTGAAGGGCGCCGGCACGATCGTCTGGAACGGGCCGGTGGGCGTGTTCGAGTTCGACCAGTTCGGCGAGGGCACGCGCGTGATCGCGCAGGCCGTGGCCCGCAGCCCGGCGTTCTCGATCGCAGGCGGCGGCGACACGATCGCCGCGATCGAGAAATACGGCGTCGGCGAGGACATCTCCTACATCTCCACCGCGGGCGGCGCCTTCCTCGAGTTCCTCGAGGGCAAGAAGCTGCCGGCGGTCGAGGTGCTCGAGGAACGGGCGGCGAAATAGGCCCGGGAAACCGAGCCTAGGGGGTAGCGATCAGGGGGCAGGGGGTAGTGAAGAGGCCGGAATGAGGCCGCGAGACTCTTCACTACCCCCTGCCCCCTAGTCACGACCCCCTTCTCTTCTTCACTATCCCCCAACCACGGCTCACTGATCACCCCCTCCCCATGCTCCGTCGCACCAAGATCGTCGCTACGCTCGGCCCGGCCACCGACGCCCCGGGCGTCCTCGAGGACGTGATCCGCCGCGGGGCGGACGTCGTGCGCGTCAACTTCTCGCACGGCAAGGCGGCCGACCACCGCAAGCGCGTCGACGGCGTCCGCCGCGCGGCCGCTGCGGTCGGCAAGAAAGTGGCGGTGCTCGGCGACCTGCAGGGTCCGAAGATCCGCATCGAGCGTTTCGCCGACGGCACGGCCGTGCTCACCGAGGGCGAGCCCTTTGCGCTCGACCCGGCGATCGGCGCGCACGAAGGCACCGACCGCGCGGTCGGCATGACCTATCCCGACCTGGCGCGGGACGTGCAGCCGGGCGACGAGCTGATCCTCGGCGACGGCCAGATCGAGCTGCGCGTCGTCGGCGTGGACGGCACGCGCGTCGAATGCCGCGTGCTCACGGGTGGCGAGTTGTCGGACCACAAGGGCATCAACCGGCGCGGCGGCGGCCTGTCGGCGAAGGCGCTCACCGACAAGGACCGCGAGGACGTGAAGCTTGCGGCCTCGCTCGACGTCGACTACCTCGCCGTGTCGTTCGTGCGCCAGGCGGCCGACGTCGAGGAAGCGCGCGCGCTGCTCAAGGCCGCCGGCAGCGATGCTCGGATCGTCGCCAAGATCGAGCGCAGCGAGGCGATCCCGCGCCTCGAGGAGATCATCAAGGCGAGCGACGCGGTGATGGTCGCGCGCGGCGATCTCGGCGTGGAGGTCGGCTACGCGCAGCTCACCGGGCTGCAGAAGCAGATCCTGCACATGGCGCGCAGCCTCGACCGCGTCACGATCACCGCGACGCAGATGATGGAGTCGATGATCCACAGCCCGGTGCCGACGCGGGCCGAGGTCTCGGACGTGGCCAATGCCGTGCTCGACGGCAGCGACGCCGTGATGCTGTCGGGCGAGTCGGCGGTCGGCAAGTACCCGAGCCGCGCCGTCGAGGCGATGGCCGAGGTGATCGAGGGCGCGGAGAAGTACCAGCTCGCCCGCGCGCGCGGCCGCGACCGCTTCGAGGGCAAGGTGAGCGAGTTCGCCCAGGCCATCGCGCACGCGGTGATGTTCACGGCGAACCACATGGACGTCGAGGCGATCGTCGCGCTGACCGAGTCGGGCTCGACGCCGCTGTGGATGTCGCGGATCCGCTCGGACATCCCGATCTTCGCGTTCACGCGGCACGAGCGCACGCAGCGGCGCGTCGCGCTGTACCGCGGCGTGTACCCGATCCCGTTCGACATCACGCACACCGATCCCGCGGAGCTCTACCGCGCGATCTCGAAGGAGCTGCTCGATCGCGGCCACGTGAAGCCGGGCGACGAGATCATCCTGACGCTCGGCGAGCTGTCCGGCGTGTCCGGCGGCACCAACACGATGAAGCTGCTCGAGGTGCAGGCATGAGCAAGAAATTCGAGGGCACCGAGCGCTACGTCGCGACCGAGGACCTGATGATGGCGGTCAACGCCGCCGTGACGCTGGCGCGCCCGCTGCTCGTGAAGGGCGAGCCGGGCACCGGCAAGACCCAGCTCGCGGAGGAGATGGCCGCGGCGCTCGGCAGGCCGCTGTACCGCTGGCACATCAAGTCGACCACCAAGGCCCAGCACGGCCTGTACGAGTACGACGCCGTGTCCCGCCTGCGCGACTCGCAGCTCGGCGAGGCGAAGGTCCACGACATCGCGCAACTACATCGTCAAGGGCCGGCTCTGGGAGGCGTTCGACAGCGAAGAGCAGGCGGTGCTGCTGATCGACGAGATCGACAAGGCCGACATCGAGTTCCCGAACGACCTGCTGCTCGAGCTCGACCGCATGGAGTTCTACGTGCACGAGACGCGGGAACTCATCAAGGCGACGCACCGGCCGATCGTCGTGATCACCAGCAACAACGAGAAGGAACTGCCGGACGCGTTCCTGCGCCGCTGCTTCTTCCACTTCATCCGTTTCCCGGACGCCGAGACGATGACGCGTATCGTCGCCGTGCACTTACCCGCAGCTGAAGCGCGAGCTGCTGTCGGAGGCGCTGAACGCCTTCTACAAGCTGCGCGAGGTGCCGGGACTGAAGAAGAAGCCCTCGACCTCGGAGCTGCTCGACTGGCTCAAGCTGCTGCTCGCCGAGGACGTGCCGCCCGAGGCGCTGCGCACCGACGATCCGCGCAAGAGCCTGCCGCCGATGTACGGCGCGCTGCTGAAGAACGAGCAGGACGTGCACCTGTTCGAGCAGCTCGTGTTCCTGCAGCGGCGGCAGCAGAACCGCTCCTGAGCGATGCCGTCGTGCGCGCGCGGTCCTCGTCCGCAGTACTGCGGTTCCGTGGGTCTTCCCCGGGACGCCGCAAGTACGTCCCTGTAGGCTCCGTGCGCGGCGTCCATGCCGCGCACGGCCCGGGGATGACCCACGGAACCGAAGTGCTGCGGACGCCCGTCGCGTGTCGCGACTGCGATTCGCCAGCCGTCGGCGATCGAACATTGCGCGCAGCCACCTGCGCAGCGCCTGAACGCGCCGCTTCGCCAGCAGTGACCGGGGGCTCCTGGCCGGGCCGTCGCGCGACAGGACGTCGCGCGCGGAGCCTCCATGGATGGATTCACGGCGTCCCGGCCAGGAGCCCCCGGTCACTGCCGGCCGCGACGCGACGGTTCGGAGCCCGGCATGCTGACGCGCTTCTTCTTCACGCTGCGCGAAGCCGGCATCCCGGTCTCGCTGACCGAGCACCTGACGCTGCTGCAGGCTCTCGAGGCGCGGGTCGCGAGCTACAGCGTCGACGACTTCTACTGGCTCGCCCGCACCGCGATCGTCAAGGACGAGAAGCACTTCGACCGCTTCGACCGTGCGTTTGCGGCGCACTTCAAGGGCATCGAGCAGGCGTTCGCGAGCCTCGGCGCCGAGCTTCCGGCCGACTGGCTGCGCAAGCTGATCGAGCGCGACTTCACCGAGGAGGAGAAGGCGCAGATCGAGGCGCTCGGCGGCTGGGAAAAGATCATGCAGACGCTCGAGGAGCGGCTGAAGGAGCAGCAGGGCCGGCACGAGGGCGGCAACAAGTGGATCGGCACGGGCGGCACGTCACCGTTCGGCCACGGCGGCTTCAACCCCGAGGGCGTCCGCATCGGCGGAGCGGGCGGCCAGAAGCGCGCGGTCAAGGTCTGGGAGCAGCGCAACTACCGCAACCTCGACGACAACGTCGAGCTCGGCACGCGCAACATCAAGATCGCGCTGCGCAAGCTGCGCCGCTTCGCCCGCGAGGGCGCGGCCGACGAGTTCGACCTCGACGGCACGATCGACTCGACGGCGCGCAATGCCGGGCCTGCTCGACCTGAAGTTCGTGCCGGAGCGGCACAACGCGGTCAAGGTGCTGCTGTTCCTCGACGTGGGCGGCTCGATGGAGAGCCACGTGCGCGTGTGCGAGGAGCTCTTCTCGGCGACGCGCAGCGAGTTCAAGCACCTCGAGTACTTCTACTTCCACAACTTCCTCTACGAGTCGGTGTGGAAGGACAGCCGGCGCCGCCACGCCGAGCGCACGCCGATGCTCGAGATCCTGCGCACCTACCCGCCGGACTATCGCGTGATCTTCGTCGGCGACGCGAGCATGAGCCCGTACGAGGTCATGCAGCCGGGCGGCAGCATCGAGCACTGGAACGACGAGTCGGGCGCGGTGTGGATGCAGCGGATCACGCAGCGCTTCCAGCGTCACGCGTGGCTGAATCCGGAGCCCGAGGACCGCTGGGACTACACCGCCTCGATCGGCATCGTGCGGCAGCTGCTCGGCGACCGGATGTTCCCGCTCACGCTCGACGGCCTCGACCGCGGCATCCGGGCGCTGAAGAATTAGGGGACATTCTCCGATTTTCCGGCAGTGACGGCGGAAATAGAGAATCGGTCGCCATGGCACCGATTTTTCAGCCCTTCTTCTGCGCCGCCTGCAGCGCCTTCAGGTCCTCGAGCACCAGCTTCGAGTGGCCGTCCGGATCGACCGACTCGTAGTGCTTCGCCACCCGGCCCTCCGGGTCGATGATGAACGTGTCGCGACGGGCCATCTCCATGACGCCCATGTACGTCTTCAGCACGCCGTATTCCTTCGTGACGGCCTTGGTCGGGTCCGCGAGCAGCGTGAACGGCAGGCCGTGCTTCTCGGCGAACGCCTTGTGCGAGGCGGCGTCGTCGACGCTGATGCCGAGGATCACCGCGCCGACCTTGTCGAACGCGAAGACGTTGTCGCGGAAGCTGCAGGCCTGCGTGGTGCAGCCCGGCGTGTCGTCCTTCGGGTAGAAGTAGATCACGACCCACTTGCCGCGATAGTCGGACAGGCTGTGCCACTTGCCGTTCTGGTCCTCCAGCTTGAACGCCGGCGCGGGGCTGCCGACTGCGGGTCCGCTCGCGAGCGCCGGGAACGCCAGCGCGAGCAGGGCAGTGAACACGACGGCGAGACGGGTCGAGGCGAAGGTCCGCATGGGGGTCTCCAGGGTTCGGGGCGGCGGCCGGTCTGGCGGGCCATGTTAATCCCGGGCGAGGCACGTGTCAGCGCATGCGAGGCGCAGGCTCGGGCCGCTGTCCGGGAACTCTCAGATCAATTCGCAGGCCGGCGAGTTCGGATCCCGCGCGGAGCTACATCAGGACCAGCGTCCCGAGCCCGAGCAGCGAGGCGAAACCGACGACGTCGGTGACCGTGGTCACGATCACGCCGCCCGCGACCGCCGGATCGACGCCCATTCGCTTGAGCAGCAGCGGTACCGTCACGCCCGCGAGCGCCGCCGCCACGAGGTTCACCACCATCGCGGCGAAGATCACGCCGGCGATCCGCCAGCTGCGGAACCACAGCATCGCGACGATCGCCACGACCGTCGCCCAGGCGAACCCGTTCAGCAGCGCGACGGCGATCTCCTTCGTCATCAGCCAGCGCGCGTTCGTCCGCTCGACCTGGCCGAGCGCGAGACCGCGCACGATCAGCGTCAGCGTCTGCGTGGCAGCGACGCCGCCCATGCTCGCGACGATCGGCATCAGCACCGCGAGCGCGACGATGTTCTGGATCGTCGTCTCGAACAGGCCCACGACCCACGCGGCGAGGAATGCGGTGGCGAGGTTGATGCCGAGCCAGACGCCGCGACGGCGAGCGCTCGGCACGACGGCGGCGAACATGTCGGCATCCTCGTCGAGGCCCGCCATGCTCATCACCGAGTGGTCCGCCTCGTCGCGGATCACGTCCACGACGTCGTCGACGGTGATGCGGCCGAGCAGCCGGCCGTCGTGCGAGACGACTGGCGCCGACAACAGGTCCCGGTCCTGGAACAGGCTGGCCACCTGGCTGGCCGGCGTCTCGGGCGCGATGGCCTCGGCCTCCGCGCTCATCACCTCGCCGACGGTGCGCTCGGGGTCCTCGGTCAGCAGCTGCGTCAGGCTCAGCGCGCCAAGGTAGCGGTCGTGTCGATTCACGACGAACAGCGAGTCCGTCTTCTCGGGCATCTCGCCGCGCATCCGCAGGTAGCGCAGCACCGTCTCGAGCGTCACGTCGGGCCGCACGCTCACGGTGTCGGTGTTCATCAGGCCGCCGGCGGTGTCGGCGTCGTAGCCGAGCACGGCGGTGAGCCGCTCGCGGTCCTGGGAGTCCATCGAGCGCAGCACGCGCTGGTTGACCGCCTCGGGCAGGTCGGCGAGCAGGTCCGCGAGGTCGTCCACCTCGAGGCCCTCGGTCGCCGCGACCAGCTCCTCGGTCTCCATCTCGCGGATCAGGTCGCCGCGGACTTCCTCGTTCACCTCGACGAGCACGTCGCCCTCGAGCTCGGGATCGACGAGGTCCCAGACGAGCTCGCGCTGCGCGGGCGGCAGCGACTCGAGCAGCGACGCCACCTCGGCCGGATGCATCGAGTTCACCAGTCGATGCACCTGGCGGCCGGTGCCCTGCTCGAGCGCCCTCTGCAGGGTTGCGAGCCGGCTCATCTTCTTGGCAGGTGTGCGCTGGTCGACCATGGCCGCCGCACTTTACGACTTCGACGCCGTCGCCGCGAGGCGTCGCGCAGCACGCAGTCGCCTCGACGGCCAGGCCGAGGACTTCTTTGCCGCTCCGTGTCGGACGCCGCAGCGACGTCGCTGGCCCGCGGCTGGGCCGACCCTCAGGCGGTCACCGCTGAAATTTTGCCGCGGGCCCGACGGCGCAAGGGTCGCCGAAAACTCCGGGCGTCCTCGGCCGGAGTTTTCGATGCGCGGTAGACCCGGAGCGGCAAAGAAGTCCTCGGCCTGGCCGTCGTAGGCGACATGCGCGCGCCTACTCGTGGCGACGGCTCGCGAGGTCGCGGTGGCGGATCAGCGTCCGCCCGAACTTGCCGTTGAAGTGCGCGGCGAGCTTCTCGGCCAGGTACACCGAGCGATGCTGCCCGCCGGTGCAGCCGACCGCGACCGTCAGGTAGCTGCGGTTCGAGCGCACCAGCGACGGCAGCCAGCGTTCGAGGAATCCCGTGACGTCGGCGAGGAAGCTCGCGACGTCCTCCTGCTCGTCGAGGAACTTCACCACCGCATCGTCCCGGCCGGTGTGCGTGCGCAGCGTCGGGTCCCAGTACGGGTTCGGCAGCGCGCGCGCGTCGAACACGAAGTCCGCGTCGTCCGGCACGCCGTGCCGGTAGGCGAACGACTCGAACAGCAGCGACGGCCCGGTCGCCGGGTGCTCGACCACGCGCTACCGGATCATCTCGCGCAGCTCGTGCACGGACAGCCGCGACGTGTCGATCGTCAGGTCGGCCGCGTTCGCGACGGGCTCGAGCAGCCGCTGCTCCTGCTCGAGCGCCTCCTGCAGGCCGATGCCGTTGCGGCTCAGCGGATGACGGCGCCGGGTCTCGCTGAACCGCTTCAGCAGCGCCTCGTTGTCGGCGCGCAGGAACAGCATCTCGCAGCCGATGCCGCTGCGCCGCAGCTCCGACACCAGGCGCGGCACGTCCGCGAGGTCCTCGGGCCGGTTGCGCGCGTCCACGCCCACCGCCGTGAGGCGGTAGGCGGGTTCGCTGGTGCGCACCGTGTAGGCGATGAATCCCGGCAGCAGCCCCGCGGGGATGTTGTCCACGCAGTAGAAGTCGAGGTCCTCGAGCATGTCGAGCGCGACGCTCTTGCCCGATCCCGACAGGCCGCTGACGATGATCAGTCGCATCGGTTGTCGTTACTGCGCGGCGGTGAGCCCGTGCTTCTGCGCGTCGATCGCGTGGTGGTCGCGGACCCGCTCCTTGTGCTCGCGCACGCGGCGGTCGAGCTTGTCGGCGAGTGCGTCGATGGCGGCGTACATGTCGTCCTCGACCGCGTCGGCGTAGATCGTGGAGCCGCGGACGACCACCTTGGACTCCGCCTTGTGGCGCAGCTTCTCGACGGTGAGGATGCACTGCACGTCGATCACGTGGTCGAAGCGGCGCATGACGCGCGCCAGCTTCCTCTCCACGTAGTCCTGAGGGCCGGCGTGACGTCGACGTGGTGTCCGCTCAAGTGCACTCGCATCTTCTTCTCCTCTTTGCTGGTCTTCAGCGCTTCTTCTGGTTCGACTCCCGCAATCCAGTCCGGTTCCGCCGGGCCTAGGCCCGCGCCGTCGCCTGGCGCCGCTCGCTCGACGAGGCGAGGCCGAGCGCCTCGCGGTACTTGGCCACCGTGCGCCGCGCGACCTTGACGCCCTCGCGCGACAGGACCTCGGCGAGCTGCGCGTCGCTCAGCGGCTTGTCCGGTATCTTCGTCGGCGATCAGCTTGCGGATGCGGGCGCGGATCGCGACCGACGAGACGTCGCCGCCGTCGGCGCCCGAGACGTGGCTCGAGAAGAAGAACCGGAACTCGAAGATGCCGCGCGGCGTGTGCATGTACTTGCCGGTGGTCACGCGCGAGATCGTCGACTCGTGCATCGCTCACCGCCTCGGCCACGTCGCGCAGGATCATCGGCTGCATCGCCTCGTCGCCCTGCTCGAGGAACGCCGCCTGGCGCTGCACGATCGTGCGCGCGACCTTCAGCAGCGTGTCGTTGCGGATCTCGAGGCTGCGGATCAGCCAGCGCGCCTCCTGCAGCTGGGCGCGCAGCGACGCGTAGTCGGCGGAACGCGCTCACGAGGCTCGCGTAGCCCTGGTTGACCTTGAGCCGCGGCACGGAGGCCGGGTTGATCTCGACGGACCAGCCCTGGTCGGTGCGGCGCACGAACACGTCCGGCACGATGTACTCGGGCTGGGCGCCCTCGAATGCGGATCCCGGCCGCGGGTTGCAGCCGCGGATCAGCGCGAGCGCCTCGAGCAGGGTGTCCTCGTCCGCCTCCAGCAGCCGGCGCAGCGCGGCGAGGTCGCGGTCCGCGACCGCCTGCAGGTGGTCGCGCGCGATGGTGAGCGCGAGCTCGCGCCCCGGCGTCGCGGGCTCGAGCTGCGCGAGCTGCAGGCAGATGCACTCCGCCGCGGTGCGGGCGCCGACGCCGGTCGGGTCGAGCGTCTGGACGAACGCGAGCACCTGCTCGACGTCCTCCTCGGTCACGGGCAGGTCGGCGCTCAGGCTGCGCGCGATGTCGGCGGCGCATTCGGTCAGGTAGCCGTCGTCGTTCAGCGCGTCGACGATCGCCTCGCCGATCCAGACCTGGCGCGGGTCGAGGCGGCTGACCTCGAGCTGCCAGACCAGGTGCTGGTGCAGGTCGCGCCCGCGGTCGTCGGTGAACTCGAGCGGGCGGTCGTCGTCGTCCTGGGCGCGGCCGTCGCCGGACGGCGTCGAGGACTCGGCCCACGGATCCTCCATCTCGACGACGATCTCGTCGGTCGTCGTCCGGCGCGCCCTCGTCGTCCTCGCCCGGTCGGGGCGGGCTGGTCGAGCGAGGTGAGGTCGATCTGCTCCTCTTCCTCGGCCTCGAGCATCACGTTGCTCTCGAGCGCCTCCTGGACCTGCGCCTGGAGTTCGAGCACGGGCAGCTGCAGCAGCCGGATGGCCTGCTGGAGCTGAGGCGTCATCGTCAGCTGCTGACCGAGCTTGAGCTGCAGGGCCGGCTTGAGCATCGCGGGTGAGCCTGGGGGGGTCCCCTGGGATCAGAGTCGGAAATCCTGTCCCAAGTAGACCTCACGCACCTGAGGATTGGCAAGAATCTCTTCCGCCGATCCCGACGCGATCACACTTCCGGCGCTGACGATGTACGCACGGCTGCAGATGCCGAGTGTTTCACGGACGTTGTGGTCGGTGATCAGCACGCCGATGTTGCGCGCGCTCAGGTGGCGGATGATGCGCTGGATGTCGTCCACCGAGATCGGGTCGACGCCGGCGAACGGCTCGTCGAGCAGGATGAAGCGCGGCTCCGCCGCCAGCGCGCGCGCGATCTCGACGCGCCGCCGCTCGCCGCCCGACAGGCTCATGCCGATGCTGCCGCGGATGTGGCCGATGTGCAGCTCCTCGAGCAGCGATTCGAGCGCGGCCTCGCGCGTCCGGCCTCGTCGTCGAGGTCGTCGCGCGTCTCGAGGATGGCGCGGATGTTGTCCTCGACCGTGAGCTTGCGGAAGACCGAGGCTTCCTGGGGCAGGTAGCCGAGGCCGAGCCGGGCGCGGCGGTGCATCGGCAGCGCGGTCAGCTCGCGGTCGTCGAGCCAGATGCGGCCCGCGTCGCAGGGCACGAGCCCGACGATCATGTAGAAGGCGGTGGTCTTGCCGGCGCCGTTCGGGCCGAGCAGGCCCGACGACCTCGCCCGAGCGCGACCTCGAGCGACAGGTCGGCGACGACCTGCCGCGAGCGGTACTGCTTGCCGAGCGACTCCGCCCGCAGCAGGCTCATTGCTGCGGTACCGCCGGCGCCGGTGGTTCGGCGGGCTTGGGGCCGGGCTTGGCGCCTGGCTTGGAGTCGGGCTTGTCCTGGCTCTTCGGGTTGATCGTGATGCGCACGCCGCCCGGGTCCGTCCCGCCGGGGTTCGCGGCGACGCGCTGCTTCGCGATGTCGTAGACGAGCGTGTTGCCGCGGATCTCGTTCTGCGCCGTCGCTCAGCCAGGCGTCGCCGCGAGCCGCACCGTGCCGCTGCGACGTCGTACTCGATCGACTTCGGCGCGCCCCTGCGCCAGCTGCTGCGTTTCCTTCAGCCGCTGCTCGAACGTGGCCGGCGTCCCGCGGACCAGCGCCTCGCGATCTGGTTGTCGCGGAAAGTCACCGTGGCATCGGTCGGCAGTCGAGCTTGCCGTCCGGCACGGTGATCCGCACCTGGCCCTTAAGCGTCCACTGCGAGTTCTCGAAATCGAGCCCGGTGGCGGTCGCCTCCTGCGCCTCGACCATCATCGCGCCCTGCGTGATCTTCACCTGCCTGAACAGCAGCGTGTTGTTGCGGTAGTCGAAGTCGGAGGACGCCGCCTCCAGGTCGATCGGCGTCTTTCGACGGGCGTGGCAGCTCGGGGGCCGCGGCCGCGACCAGGCCGGCCGCGAAGCAGCAGGCGATGGCGGCCGCGAGGCGCGTCCGCGCGGCGTCAGGGAACGAAGCGGCCATGGACGTTCGATTCTAGCCGCAGGGTGCCGTCGTTCAACACGGCGCGCAGGCCGCGGGCCTCGACTCGTGTGCTCCGAACTGCACGGCGACCGGGCTCGCGGTCTGCACGATGCTCGCGGTCGATGTCGTAGGACACGCGTTCGGTGCGGATCATCGCGGCCTTGCCGCGACTGCTCGCCCGTGATCCTCACGTAGCCGCCCACAGCAGCAGCGACTCGCCGGTCCGGCGGCATGCTGGCCGCGAGCGCGCGGTCACGTCCAGTTGCCGGAGTCCTTGGTCCGTGTAGTCGAGGGCGAGGTCCGACAGGTCGACGCTCTGGTCGGCCAGCTGCTGCTCGATCGAGTCGGCGCGCAGACGATGCGCGGCGTGCCGTCCGGGCCCATCTCGGTCAGCGTCGCGTCCGTCAGGTAGTAGCCGCGCTCGTCGGCCGCGTCGCCACGTCTCGACGTCCGATCGTCGCGGCCGGCGAGCAGGCCGTACAGCAACGCGTGACCCGCGACGCCGATCAGCGCGGCCGTGAGCCGCCGGGTCAGCGCAGCGCGTGCGCTGAGCAGCAGATCGCATACTTCGCGGACGGCACCGTGGCCGCCGTGCGAGGGGGTGACCCAGTGCGCCGCGCCAGCAGCGGCCGGGTGCGCGTCGGCGACGGCGACCGCGAGCCCGCGCGGCGCGAGCATCGGCAGGTCGGGCGTGTCGTCGCCGACGCAGGCGGTGTCCGCTGGCCGCGACGCCGAGCTCGGCGAGCAGTGCGTCGAGTTCCGCGCCCTTGTCGGCCACGCCCTGGCGCGACGTGGCGGATGCCGAGTTCGGCGGCGCGGCGCGTCGACGGCGGCGGACTGTCCCGGCCCGAGATGATCGCGACGGTCACGCCGGCGCGCTGCACGGCGACGAGCCCCGAGCCGTCGCGCACGTGGAAGACCTTGAGCTCCTCGCCGGCGGCGAGAGGTACAGGCGGCCGTCGGTCAGCACGCCGTCGACGTCCAGCACCAGCAGGCGGATGCGCCGCGCGCGCTCGAGCACCGCGTCCACGCTACATCACCCCGGCGCGCAGCAGGTCGTGCACGTTGAGCGCGCCGACCAGCACGCCTGCGTCGTCGACGACCGGCAGCGCGGTGATGCGGTGCTCTTCCATCAGGTGCACGGCCTCGGCCGCCAGCATGCGCGGGCGCGCGGCCTTGCGGCCTGCCGTCATCACTTCGCGCATCGGCGTCGCGTGCACGTCGAGCTGCCGGTCGAGCGCGCGGCGCAGGTCGCCGTCGGTGAAGACGCCGAGCACGCGGCGCGCGTCGTCGACGCACGGTGGTCATGCCGAGGCCCTTGCGGCTCATCTCGAGCAGGCCGGCGCTGAGCGGCGTGTCGGGGCCGACGGCCGGCAGGTCGTCGCCGCGTGCGCATCACTTCGTCGACGTGCAGCAGCAGGCGCCGGCCGAGGCTGCCGCCCGGGTGCGAGCGGGCGAAGTCCTCCTCGGTGAAGCCGCGCGCCTCGAGCACCGCGACCGCGAGCGCGTCGCCCATCGCGAGCGTCGCGGTGGTGCTGGCGGTGGGCGCGAGGTTGAGCGGGCAGGCCTCCGCCGGGACGCTGACGTCGAGCGTGACGCGTCGCATAGCGCGCCAGCGTCGAGGCCGGGTTGCCGGTCAGCGCGACCAGCGGCACGTCCAGCCGCTTGATGCAGCGGCAGGATCGTCAGCAGCTCGTCGGTCTCGCCGGAGTTCGACAGCGCGAGCACGACGTCCCGCGCCGTGATCATGCCGATGTCGCCGTGGCTGGCCTCGGCCGGGTGCAGGAAGAACGACGGCGTGCCGGTGCTCGCGAGCGTCGCGGCGATCTTGCTGCCGACGTGGCCGGACTTGCCCATGCCGGTGACGACCACGCGGCCCTCGCAGCGCAGGATCAGCCGGCACAGGCCTCGGCGAATCGCTCGCCCAGGCGGTGCTGCGAGGGCGGCGACGGCCTCGGCCTCGGTGGCGAGGACGCGGCGGCCGCGGGCGATCAGCGGGTCGGAGGCGGGCATGCCGGACAGGGCTCGGTGGGGTCAGGCGTCGGTGGCTCAGCGGGAGCGGCTAGCGGCTAGCGGATCGTGTCGGCGGCCGGGTTAAACTGCGCAGCCTCCCACATCCCCTACCCGCCATCGCCAAACCCCATGAACGCCGACGAGGTCGACCCGCTGATCCGCGTCCGGCCTGCCGGGCGCCGAGGTCCGCGTCCTGACGGACGACGACACGCATTTCGAGGCCGTGGTGGTCGACGCCGCAGTTCGAGGGCAAGCGCACGCTGCAGCGCCACCAGCTGGTCTACGCGGGCCTCGGGCGAGCGCATGGGCCGCGAGATCCACGCGCTGTCGATCCAGGCGTTCACGCCGGACGAGTGGCGCGCGCGCGGCGGCGCCGGCTGAACGGAGCGACCCACTTGGACAAGCTGCAGATCCGGGGCGGCGTGCCCCTCGAAGGCGAGGTGCGCATCTCCGGCGCCAAGAACGCCGACGCTGCCGATCCTGGCCGGCGCGCTGCTGGCCGACGGGCCGGTCACCATCGGCAACGTCCCGCACCTGCAGGACGTGACCACGATGATCGAGCTGCTCGGCCGCATGGGCGCGAGCGTCACGGTCGACGAGCGCATGCGCATCGAGGTCGACCCGCGCACCACGCGCGAGACCTTCGCGCCCTACGAGCTGGTGAAGACCATGCGCGCCGCGATCCTCGTGCTCGGCCCGCTGGTGGCGCGCTACGGCTCGGCCGACGTGTCGCTGCCCGGCGGCTGCGCCATCGGCGCGCGGCCGGTGAACATCCACGTCGCCGGGCTGCAGGCGATGGGCGCCGAGGTGCACATCGAGAACGGCTACATCAAGGCCCGCGCCGGGCGGCTCAAGGGCGCGCGCATCGTGCTCGAGACGGTGACCGTCACCGGCACCGAGAACCTGATGATGGCGGCGGCGCTCGCCGAGGGCCGCACCATCCTCGAGAACGCGGCGCGCGAGCCGGAGATCGTCGACCTCGCGCTGTTCCTGAACGCCGATGGGCGCGCAGATCAGCGGGCCAGGGCACCGACACGATCGTCATCGACGGCGTCGAGTCGCTGCACGGCGCCAGCTACGACGTGCTGCCGGACCGCATCGAGGCCGGCACCTACCTCGTGGCCGGCGCGATCACCGGCGGCCGCGTGCGGGCGCGCGGCGCCCGCGCCGAGCACCTCGACGCGGTGCTCGCCAAGCTCGAGGAGGCGGGCGCCACCGTCACCCGCGGCGACGACTTCATCGAGGTCGACATGCGCGGCCGGCGGCCGCGGTCCGTGGACATCCGCACCGCCCCGCACCCCGGGCTTCCCGACCGACATGCAGGCGCAGTTCGCGGCGCTCAACACCGTGGCCGACGGCGTCGGCACGATCGTCGAGACCATCTTCGAGAACCGCTTCATGCACATGCTCGAGATGCGGCGCATGGGCGCGGAGATCCGCCTCGAGGGCAACACGGCGATCATCAAGGGCGTGCCGCAGCTGACCGCGGCGCCCGTCATGGCCACCGACCTGCGCGCCTCGGCGAGCCTGGTGCTGGCCGGCCTGGTGGCCGAGGGCACGACCGAGATCGAGCGCATCTACCACATCGACCGCGGCTACGAGTGCATCGAGGAGAAGCTGCAGGGCCTCGGGGCGCAGATCCGGCGCATCGCGGACGCGGAGCAGGTGATCGAGAGCGGGACGCTAGCGTCGGTGAGCAGTGACTGGTGGACTAGTCGGCAAGTACGTATGCGTACCGCGCGCGGCGTCGCTCGACCGTCGGGCTGCGACTCTGCTACCGCTCACTGCATCCCTGCTCACGCTCCCTTGTCTTTGTCCCGCACTTGCTGCGCTGCTTATAATGCCTTGTTGCCCGCGGCGGCCGTCCGGACCGCCGCCAGCGAGCACCCGAATCCGCCGAGGAGAGCGCTGGATGACCGAAGAAGTCGATACGGGCAGGCGTCACTTCCTGACCGTCGCCACCATCGCGACCGGCGCCGTCGGCGCCGCGTTCGTCGCCGTTCCGTTCCTGGCGTCCTGGAAGCCGAGCGCCCGCGCCAAGGCGATGGGCGCGCCGGTCGAGGTGGACATCAGCAAGCTCGAGCCGGGCGCCATGGTGAAGGTCGAGTGGCGCGGCAAGGCGATCTACGTCGTCCACCGCACGCCGGAGATGCTCGCCCAGCTCGAGGGCGTCGACGGCCAGCTGCGCGACCCGGACTCGAACGAGTCCGAGCAGCCGGAGTTCGCGAAGAACCCGGCGCGCGCGCTCAAGCCCGAGTACCTGGTGCTGGTCGGCGTCTGCACGCACCTCGGCTGCGCGCCGCTCGACAAGTTCACGCCGGGCGACGTGACCGTCGTCCGCCGACTGGCCGGGCGGCTTCTTCTGCCCGTGCCACGGCTCCAAGTTCGACCTGGCGGGCCGCGTCTTCAAGGACGTGCCCGGCGCCGACCAACCTGCCGGTGCCGCCGTACCGCTTCCTGAGCGATACGCGCATCCTCATCGGCGCCGAAGCGGAGAAGGCGTGATGGGCAGCACGCAGCCAGACCGCCGCAGGCCGGCGGCGGGCGCCTCGCGGCGCTCACGGCCTGGATCGACGAGCGCTTCCCGATGACCAAGCTGTGGAAGGAGCAGGTCGCCGAGTACTACGCGCCGAAGAACTTCAACTTCTGGTACTTCTTCGGCTCGCTCGCGCTGCTGGTGCTGGTGATCCAGCTCGTCACCGGCATCTTCCTGACGATGAACTACAAGCCCTCGGCGGCCGAGGCGTTCGGCTCCGTCGAGTACATCATGCGCGACGTGGAGTGGGGCTGGCTGATCCGCTACATGCACTCCACCGGCGCCTCGGCGTTCTTCATCGTCGTCTACCTGCACATGTTCCGCGCGCTGCTGTACGGCTCGTACCAGAAGCCGCGCGAGCTGCTGTGGATCTTCGGCATGCTGATCTACTTCGCGCTGATGGCCGAGGCGTTCTTCGGCTACCTGCTGCCGTGGGGCAACATGTCCTACTGGGGCGCGCAGGTGATCGTGTCGCTGTTCGGCGCGATCCCGGTGGTCGGCGACTCGCTGACCGAGTGGATCCGCGGCGACTACTTCATCTCCGACATCACGCTGAACCGCTTCTTCGCGCTGCACGTCATCGCGATCCCGCTGGTGCTGGTGTTCCTGGTGATCGCGCACATCATGGCGCTGCACGAGGTCGGCTCGAACAACCCGGACGGCGTCGAGATCAAGAAGGAGAAGGGCCCGGACGGCATCCCGCTCGACGGCATCGCGTTCCACCCGTACTACACGGTGAAGGACCTGGTCGGCGTGGGCGTGTTCCTGATCATCTTCAGCCTGGTGATCTTCTTCGCGCCGACGATGGGCGGCTACTTCCTCGAGCACGCCGAACTTCGAGCCGGCCAACCCGCTGCAGACGCCGCCGCACATCGCGCCGGTGTGGTACTTCACGCCGTTCTACGCGATCCTGCGCGCGGTGCCGAGCAAGTCGCTCGGGCGCGCTGCTGATGGGCGCCGCGGTGATGCTGTTCGTGTTCCTGCCGTGGCTCGACCGCTGCAGGTCAAGTCGATCCGCTACCGCGGGCCGATCTTCAAGTTCGTCCTGGCGGCGTTCGCGATCAGCTTCGTGGCGCTCGGCTTCCTCGGCCTGCAGCCGGCCACGCCGCTGTACACGAACCTGGCGCGCGTCTTCGCGGTCGTCTACTTCGCGTTCTTCCTGCTGATGCCGTGGTACACGAGCATCGACAAGACCAAGCCGGTGCCGACGAGGGTCACCTACCATGCGCACTAAGCTCCTCGTCCTCGCTCGCGGCGCTGGCTCCCGGCGGCGGCGTTCGCGGCCGGCGGCGAGGCGCACCTCGAGCAGGCGGGCAACGACGTCGCGCAACATGGCCTCGCTGCAGCGCGGCGCGCGCAACTTCGTCAACTACTGCCTCGGCTGCCACTCGGCGAAGTACGTGCGCTACAACCGCATGGCGACGGACCTCGGCATCACCGAGGCCGCAGCTGATCGACAACCTGATGTTCACGGGCGAGCGCCCGCACGACACGATGAAGCATCGGCATCAACCCGGACGACGCGAAGCGCTGGTTCGGCGTGGTGCCGCCCGACCTGTCGCTGATCGCGCGCGGCCGCGGCACGGACTACCTCTACACGTTCCTGCAGTCGTTCTATGCCGACCCGGCGAAGCCGACCGGCGTGAACAACATCGTGCTGCCGGGCACCGCGATGCCGCACGTGCTGTGGGAGCTGCAGGGCGTGCAGGAAGCCGGTCTGGGAAGGCCACGTCGACGCGCAGGGCAATGCGCAGCAGGCACTTCAAGGAGTTCAAGCCGGGCACCCCGGCAAGCTCACGCCGAGGAATACGACGAGTTCGTGCGCGACACGGTGAACTTCCTCGACTACATCGGCGAGCCCGCGCAGCTGCAGCGCGCGCGCTCGGCTTCCCGGTGCATCGCGTTCCTGGTCTTCTTCACGCTGCTCGCGTAGCTGCTGAAGAAGGAATACTGGAAGGACGTGAAGTGAGAAACGGGGACATTCCCCGCGGTAGGGACATTCTCCTTTTCTGGACGCGCCGGAAAAGGAGAATGTCCCCCTCGCGGGGATGTCCGCTTCATCTGCATGATGACTCTCTTTTCCCGCGGGGATGATCCGCACTGCCACAGGGTGCGGATCGTCGTTGCGGCGAAGAGCCTCGCCGGTGCGCATCGTCGAGTCCGACCCGGCCCGCCCGCCCGAGGACCTGATCGACCTCAATCCCTACCAGACGGTCCCGACGCTGGTGGACCGCGACCTCGTGGTCTACGAGGCCGGGATCATCTGCGAGTACCTCGACGAGCGCTTTCCCTGCGCCCCCGCTGGTCGCCGGCGGACCCGGGCGGCCGCGCCCAGGCGCGCGTCGCGCTGCACCGCATCGAGCAGGACTGGTACTCGCTGGTGCCCGGGCTCGAGTCAGGCGAGCGTCGCGAGCAGCAGCGGCAGCGTCGCGTGCTGCTCGAGAGCATCGCTCGCGTCCGAGCCGCTGTTCCGCGTGCGCCCATGGTTCCTCTCGGACCAGTTCTCGCTGCTCGACGCGGCGGTCGCGCCGATCCTGTGGCGGCTGCGGCACTGGCAGGTCGAGCTGCCCGGCTCTGCGCAGGCCGTGGACCGCTACTCGAAGCGCGTGTTCGCGCACCCGGCTTTCCGCGCCAGCCTGAGCGAGGCCGAGCTGGAAATGCACGCGTGAAATCGCGCAAGCCCTACCTGCTGCGCGCGATACACGAGTGGATCAGCGACAGCGACTGCACGCCGCACATCGTCGTCGACGCAGGGATCACCGGCGTGGACGTGCCGCGCCAGTACGTGCGCGACGGCAAGATCATCCTGAACGTCAGCTGGAACGCCACCGCGAACCTGCGGATGGGCGCCGACGAGCTGAGCTTCAGCGGGCGCTTTGGTGGCGCCAGCATGATGGTGCGCGTACCGATCGACGCCGTGCTCGCGATCTACGCGCGCGAGACCGGGCAGGGCATGATCTTCGGCGACGAGGACGGCGGGCCCGCACCGACACCGCCCGTGGACACGCCTCCGGAGCCGCCTGCGAAGCCGGCTGGATCGCGCGCGAAGCTCAAGGTCGTCAAGTAGGCCGGTCACCCGATCCGGAACGCATCCCGGATCCATTCGATGCGGGTCGATCCGCCCGCGCCGTCCAGCGCCACGACGTCGAAGCGCACCGGCAGCGCACGGAAGTCCGGTTTCGTCAGCATCAGGTGACGCGCTGCGAGTGCGAATCGGCGCTGCTTGCGCGGTCCCACGCTCGCGGCGGCCCCGCCGAACTGCCCGGACGATCGCAGCCGGACCTCGACCAGCACCAGCGTGCCGCCGTCGAGCATCACCAGGTCGATTTCGCCACCGCGGCAACGGTAGTTGCGCTCCAGCAGCGTGAGTCCCTGCGACTCGAGGTGACGCGCGGCGTCGTCCTCGCCGCGCTGTCCGACGCTGCGCGTGGTCTCAGGGCACACTTGGCGCCATCGCCACGCTCGCGCCGATCGGCTGCGGGCGGCCGCCCTCGATCCGCGCCCAGTCGAGTTCCCGCTGCACGCGGCCCTCGGGGCCGAACGTCAGGCGCCCGGACAGCCCGTCGACCGCGGTCGTGGTGCGACCGGCGCGCATTTCCGCCATCAGTGCGACCGCGTCGTACCCGAAGGCGTAGAGGCGCAGGCGCCCCCGCGCTTCGCCGGCCCACTCGCGCTGCAGCACGGTCCACAGTGCCGTCGCTCCCTGGCCGTCGTGCAGGATCCACGGCATCTCCGGGAACGTCATGCCGTCGAGGTCCGACGCGGCGCGCGTGCTCGGGTCCCAGGCGTCGGACGTCGCGTACACCGGCAGGTCGTACGTCATCTGGAAGCGCAGCTGCGGCCGCAACGCACGCGCGGCCTGCGCGGTCGCCGCGATGAACGCAAATTGCGGCCCGGAGCCCGCTTCGGCGATCGAATCGCGCTGCTGAGCGGGCTGCCCGCTCTTGCGATCGCCGGCCCCGGCGTAGCTGCCGAGCGCCGCGCGCAGCGTGCTCGAGTAGTCGCGCGTGCCGGGATCGTAGTACTGCGCGCCCGTCAGCTCGACTCCGTTCGCCTGCATTTCCGCTGTGAATGCGGCATAGAGCCGCTCGCCCCAGGAGCTGCGTGGAAACAGCGCGATTCCCCGCTTGTGTCCGTCCGCAGCGATGCGCCGCGCGGTCTCGCGCGCCTCCTGCTCGGGGTCGAGCGTGAACTGGAACAGGAACGGTACGGTTGCGCCCGCATAGCTGTTCAGCGCGAGTGTCGGCACCGGGACCTGTCCCGCCGCGATGACCGCGATGTCGTCCTTGGTCAGCGGGCCGACGACGAACTGGGCGCCGTCCGCGAGTGCCTTCTGGTAGGCCGCGGCGGCGCCCATCGCGGCGGTGTCGTACACCAGGATGCGCGGCGATACGTCCGGCCGGTCGAGGTATCCGGCCAGGAAGCCGTCGCGAACCGCGATGCCCGCCGCCGCCTGACGGCCCGACAGCGGCAACAGCAACGCGACGGCCGCGGGCTGTCCGACTGGCAGCGCGACCGCAACGCCCGGCTGTGTCTGGCCGGGCGCCCCTGGTGCGGACAGCAGCGCCGTACCAGGATGATTCGGGTGACGCGTGCGCCAGTCGAACGCCCGCTGCGCCGCGGCCGGATCTCCGGCGCCGGCCGCACGCAGCTGCGCGAGCTCGAACCACGCCCGATCGCTGTCCGTGGCGCCCGGCGGAACCGCCGACACCGACCCGCTGCGCTGCAGTGATTCCACCAGCAAGCTGTAATTGGCGTCGCGCGCCTCGGCAGTGCCAAGCAGCCGGCCGCGCTGCTCGAGCGCGTGGATGCCGTCGAGAGTGCGCCCGGACAGGAAATACGCCTGTGCCTGCAGCAGCAGCAGCTCGGACTCGAGCGGCGCCGGCCAGGGTTTCGGTATGCCATCGATGGCCGCCAGCGCCGCCGGTCCGTTGCCCTTCGACAGCGCGATCTCTGCCTGGATGCGACCGAGCAGGACCGCGTCGTCGCCCTTGGCGCTGCCGCCCACCTTTGCGAGCATGCGCTCGGCGTCCGCGGCCTGGCCCGCGGCCAGGTACTCCCGCGCGGCAAGCAGCGCCAGGCGGGTATCCCAGCCGCGGAACAGCCGCTTCGCCTGCTGCTCGTAGAGCCGCGCGGCTTCGGCGTGCTGCCCGCTACGCGCGAGGCTCTCGGCCGACGTGACGTCCTGTCCAAAGGCCGGAGGCACGGGCGGCGCCGCGAGCGCTGCGCCGATCGCGATCACGACGGTGCAGAGCAGGGCGCGAACTTGCCGTCCTTGAAGTCGTGCGTGCAGCATGGGGCACCGGAGGGAGTGCGTGGCGAACGAACCAGACGATTCTATAGTGCGGCGGCGTGCCGGCGTACTGTTCCTAGTGGCCACGCCGATCGGCAACCTCGGCGACCTCGGCGCGCGCGCGCGCGACATGCTGCGCGACGCGAGCCTGCTGCTCGCGGAGGACACGCGGCACACGAGCCAGCTGCTGCACGCCTGTGGAATCGCTCGCGCGGCCGGATCGGTCGAGTCGCTGCACGAGCACAACGAGCGCGCGCGCGCCGAGCGCGTCGTTGAGCGGTTGCGCGAAGGTGCCAGCGTCGCGCTCGTGAGCGATGCGGGAACGCCATTGGTGAGTGACCCGGGGGCTGCGCTGGTGCGGGCCGCGATCGACGCGGGAGTGGAGGTGGTCGCCGTGCCCGGGCCTTGCGCAGCGATCGCGGCGCTGTGCGTGGCCGGACTGCCGACGGATCGGTTCACTTTCGAGGGTTTCCTGCCGTCGAAGCACAACGCCCGTCTCGAGGCACTGCGCTCACTCGCCAGCGAGCCACGCACGCTCGTCTTCTACGAGGCGCCGCACCGGCTGCAGGAATCGCTTGCGGACATGGTGCAGGCGCTCGGCGCAGCGCGCCCCGCTGCTGTGGCGCGCGAGATCACCAAGCGTTTCGAGAGCGTCTATCGCGGCACGGTCGCGACGCTCGCGGAGCAGTCACTGCGGGATCCGGACATGTCGCGCGGCGAGATCGTGATCGTCGTGGGCGGGGCCACCGAGCAGGTTGCGCCGGAAGACGCCGAGGTGGATCAGCTGCTGCGCGCGCTGCTCGACGAGCTGCCGGTCTCGCAGGCTGCGAAAGTCGCGGCCCGCGTCAGCGGGAGGCCGCGCAAGCAACTCTACGATCGCGCGCTCGCGCTCGGCTCTGCGCCGGAGTCCTGAGCGCTCTCACGCACGGGCCGTGGCGTCCGGCCTGTATACTGTGCGCGGGAGTCGGCCAGGCAATCGCTGCGAATTCGTTCGCGGAGGAAAGTCCGGGCTCCATAGAGCAAGGTGCCAGGTAACGCCTGGGGGGCGCGAGCCCACGGAAAGTGCAACAGAAAGCAAACCGCCCAAGCGCTGCAGCAATGCGGCGACGGCAAGGGTGAAACGGTGCGGTAAGAGCGCACCGCGTCGGTGGCAACATTCGACGGCACGGCAAACCCCACCTGGAGCAAGACCAAATAGGGAAGCACGCGGGCCACCGGGCCCGCACCCGCTGCTCGCGGAGGCTTCCGGGTAGGTCGCTCGAGACACGCGGCGACGCGCGTCCCAGATGGATGGTTGCCCTCGACAGAACCCGGCTTATCGGCCGACTCCCACTTTCTCTCGATCAGATATCGTCGCTCCTGTCAAGTGTTGCGGCGCCGCCGCAGCCGCGACGCGCGCCGGGCATGCTGGCGTCCGGCTTCTCCCATTTTGTCCCACCGGTCCCCGGGATAGGCCGCCAGGCCGGTTTTCCGGCGCCTGGCGGGAGGCCATCCCACTAACTGCCGGGGCAAATCGTCGTATTTGGACCGCCCGGACACGGGTTGTGACGATCCGCGCGTGCCTTGGCTGGTGTTTCCCACGTTCGCTGTAATCTAAGTCCAAATTCAAGAAGAATCGGTAAACGATTGATTAAAATAAAGATACCCACTCAAAACCACCAACCGGGGTGAGGATTGGGGCGCTAAGTTCCTGTACCCCTTGGAAAAATCTTTGCGCGCGGCCGTTGACTCCCTACGCGCGCGCGACCTATATTCGCGGCCGGTGGGACAAAGTGGGATGAAATGGGCTGTCGGCCCAATCTAGCAACCTGACATGTTTCGTGGCGCCAACAAAGTGACGCTCGACGCCAAAGGGCGGGTAGCCATGCCTGCGCGGTACCGGGACACCCTGGTCGAGCGCAGCGAGGGCCGCCTGGTCGCGACCGTCGATCGCGCGGACCGGTGCCTGCTGATCTACCCGCTCCCGGACTGGGAGGAGATCGAGCGCAAGCTGATGCGGCTGCCGACCCTGAATCCCCAGGCGCGGCGGCTGCAGCGGCTGATGGTCGGTCACGCGACCGACCTCGAGCTCGACTCCCACGGCCGGGTGCTCGTGCCGCCGAAGCTGCGCGAGTACGCGGGCCTCACGCGTCAGGCGATGCTGATCGGGCAGGGCAGTCGCTTCGAGCTCTGGGACGAGCAGCACTGGAACGAGCGCCGCGAGGCGTGGCTGCAGGCGGGCGAGGAGACGGGCGACCTGCCCTCCGAGCTCGAGCAGCTGTCGCTCTAGGCGCGCTCGTGGCGGAACACACGCCGGTACTTCTCGACGAAGTGCTGGCCGGGCTCGCGGTGCGGGCCGACGGTCGGTACTGCGACGCGACGTTCGGGCGGGGTGGCCATACCGCCGCGATCCTGGGTGCGCTCGGGCCGGTCGGCCGCGTGATCGCGCTCGACCGCGACCCGGACGCGATCCGGGCCGGGCAGGCGCGATTCGCGGGGGAGCCACGTCTCACGCTGATACGGGGGTCGTTCGGCCAGCTCGAGGAGCGGGTCCGGGCGGCAGGTTTGGAAGGGGAGCTGGACGGCGTGCTGATGGACCTCGGGGTCTCGTCGCCGCAGCTCGACGAGGCCAGGCGCGGCTTCAGTTTCATGCAGGACGGGCCGCTCGACATGCGCATGGACAACGAGGCAGGACAGAGCGCGGCGCAGTGGCTGGCGCGTGCCAGCGAGCGCGACATCGTCG
This sequence comes from uncultured Gammaproteobacteria bacterium, assembly GCA_963776815.1. Taxonomy (GTDB): domain Bacteria; phylum Pseudomonadota; class Gammaproteobacteria; order Steroidobacterales; family Steroidobacteraceae; genus RPQJ01. Next base: position 33,633 of record CAVZNZ010000011.1, on the reverse strand, counting down.
CCGTCCTGCGCACGCTCGGCGAGGAGCGCTTCGCGGGCCGCATCGCGCGGGCAATCGTCGCCGCACGCACCGTCGAGCCGATCGAGCGCACCGGGCAGCTCGCGGCGATCGTCGCTGCGGCCGTGCCGACCCGCGAGCCCGGCAAGCATCCCGCGACCCGCACGTTCCAGGCGATCCGCATCCACGTGAACGGCGAGCTCGACGCGCTCGAGTCCGCGCTGCCGCAGGCGGTGCGACTGCTCGCGCCGGGCGGCCGGCTGTGCGTGATCAGCTTCCACTCGCTCGAGGACCGCATCGTCAAGCGCTACATCCGGCGCGAGGAGCAGGGCGATCCCGTGTACGCGGGACTGCCGAACGTGCCGCCGCACGCCCGCCCGCGCCTCAGGCGAGTGGGCAAGGCGATCGACGCCAGCGAAGCCGAGGTTGCGCGCAACCCGCGCTCGCGCAGCGCCGTGCTGCGCGTGGCAGAGAGGCTGGCGGCATGAGCACGATCGCCTGGCGCCTCGTCGTGGCCGCACTCGGGCTTGCGCTGCTCGGGTCGGCGCTCGGCGTCATCTACGGCAAGCACGAGGCGCGCAATCGCTTCAACGACCTGCAGCGGCTGACGCGCGAGCGCGACGAGCTCGACATCGAGTGGGGCCAGCTGCAGCTCGAGCAGAGCACCTGGGCGACGAACGGCCGGGTCGAGAGCGTCGCGCGCGACGACCTGCACATGATCATCCCGCAGGCGACCGACCTGCGCATCGTCCGGCCATGAAGCGCAGCACGACCCGTACCGGCGAAACCGGCGGCGGCCGCTGGCGGCACTGGCTCGTGCTCGGTGCGCTCGGCGTGTGCGGCGTCGCGCTGCTCGCACGCGCCGTCTACCTGCAGGTCATCGACCAGGACTTCCTCGAGAAGCAGGGCGACGCCCGCATCCTGCGCGTGGCCAAGCTGTCGGCGAACCGCGGCATGATCCTAGACCGCAACGGCGAGGCCCTCGCGGTCAGCACGCCGGTCGACACCGTGTGGGCCGACCCGCGCAAGCTCGCCGAGGTGCCGCAGGACTTCCCGCGCCTCGCAAAGGCGCTCGACCGCGACACGCAGTGGCTCGCGCGCCGGGTCACGAGCAGCCTCGACAAGGAGTTCGTCTACCTCGTGCGGCACATGCGGCCGACGGACGCGGCGAAGGTCAAGGCGCTCGGCATCCCGGGCGTCGACACGCTGCGCGAGTACCGCCGCTATTATCCGGCGGGCGAAGTCACCGGCCACCTGCTCGGCTTCACGAACGTCGACGACGTCGGCCAGGAAGGCCTCGAGCTCGCCTACGACCAGTGGCTCGGCGGCGAGCCGGGCGCGAAGCGCGTGATGCGCGACAGCCTCGGCCGGACGATCGAGGACATCGAGCGCATCAAGGCGCCGCGACCGGGCCAGGACCTGCGCACCAGCATCGACCTGCGCGTGCAGTACCTCGCGTACCGCGAGTTGAAAGCGGCCGTGCAGGCGAACAAGGCGCGCGCGGGCTCGATCGTGGTGATCGACATCGCGACCGGTGAAGTGCTGGCGATGGTCAACCAGCCGGCCTTCAACCCGAACGACCGCGAACAGTACGCGGCTTCCCGCTACCGCAACCGTGCGACGAACGATTTCCTCGAGCCCGGCTCGAGCATCAAGCCGTTCGTCGTGGCCGCGGGCATGGAGACCGGGCGTTACCACGGCGACACGCTGATCGACACCGCGCCCGGAATGATGCGGGTGGGCATCAAGACGGTGAAGGACCACAACAACCTCGGCACGATCGACGTCACCACCGTGCTCGCCAAGTCGAGCAACGTCGGCACGGTGAAGATCGCGCTGTCGCTGAAGCCGCAGGAGATGTGGACCGCGCTCGACGCGTTCGGGTTCGGGCGCGTCTCCGGCTCCGGTTTTCCCGGCGAGTCCGCCGGCATCCTGACCGGGTACGAACACTGGCGCTCGATCTCGCAGGCGACGATGGCGTACGGCTACGGCCTGTCAGTCACGCCACTGCAGCTCACGCAGGCCTATGCAGTGCTCGGTGCCGGCGGCGTCAAGCGCCCGATCAGCCTGCGCAAGGTCGACACGCCGCCCGCCGGCGAGCGAGTGATGCCGGAGCCGGTCGCGCGTGAACTCGTGCGCATGCTCGAGTCGGTCGTCAGCGACGTCGGTACCGCGCGCCGCGCGGCCGTGATGGGCTATCGCGTGTCCGGCAAGACCGGCACCGCGTGGAAGGCCTCGGAAACCGGCGGCTATTCCACCAACAAGTACCTCGCGATCTTCGGCGGCGTCGTGCCATCGAGCAATCCTCGCCTCGCCGCAGTCGTGATCATCGACGAGCCCACCAGCGGCGCCTATTACGGCGGCGAGGTCGCGGCCCCGGTGTTCTCCTCCGTGATGTCCGGCGCACTGCGCCTGCTCGCGATCCCGCCGGACGACCTGCAGCGCGTGCCCGCAACCACACTCGTGCAGGCGCAGGACCCATGGTGAGCCGTGCGCCCGTCAGCGAAGTGAACGCCGCGAACGGATCCGGAACCGCGCCCGAGTACCGCGCGTCGCTCGTGTCGCTGCTCGACGGAATCGTTCACCCGCTGCGCGACCTGCAGGTGACCGACATCACGCAGGACAGCCGGCAGGCCACGCCCGGGCAGTGCCTTCATCGCCTGTCCGGGCCGCACGTCGCACGGCGTGCAGCATGCGCCGGCCGCAGTCGAACGCGGCGCAGTCGCGGTGCTCTGGGAGCCCGCGCCCGGCGTCGAGGCGCCGTCGCTGCCTCCGCAGACCGTCGTGCTCGCGATCCCGGACCTGTCGCAGCGCGTGGGGCAGATAGCCGACCGCTTCTTCCGCGAGCCTTCGGCACAGCTGCAGGTCGCGGGATTCACCGGCACGAACGGCAAGACGACCGCCGCCTACCTGCTCGCGCAGGCCGCGGATGCCGTCGGCCGCAGGGGCTCGTACCTCGGGACGATCGGCTTCGGGAGGCCGGGCGCGCTCGCCACCGCCGGCCTCACGACCCCGGACTGCGTGAGCGTGCATCGTCGTCTCGCGCAGTCGCGCGACGCCGGTGCGAAGACCATGAGCGTCGAAGTCTCGTCGCATGCGCTCGACCAGGGACGTGTCGACGGCGTGCGCTTCGACACGGCGGTGTTCACCAACCTGACGCGCGACCACCTCGACTACCACGGCACGCTCGATGCCTACGGCGCCGCGAAGGCGAAGCTGTTCCGCTCGCCCGGCCTGCGTTGCGCGGTCGTCAACGTCCGCGACGACTTCGGCCGCGGACTCGCCGACACGCTCGACCCGGCGCTGGAGCGCGTGCTGTTCTCCACGTCGAACGAGATCTGGGCGCCCGGCGACTGCGGCTGGATTCGCGTCCCGGAGCTGCGCACGACGACGGCCGGGCTGACGGTGCACGTGGAGACGAGCTGGGGTGCCGGCACGCTGCGCTCGCGACTCGTCGGCGAGTTCAATGCCGAGAACCTGCTCGCAGTGCTCGGCGTGCTGCTCGGCTGGAACGTACCGCTGCAGCAGGCACTGGCCGCGCTGGCCATCTGCGTGGCGCCTCCGGGACGCATGGAGGCCTTCGGCGGTGGCCGCCAGCCGCTGGTGCTGGTCGACTACGCGCACTCTCCGGATGCGCTCGCAAAGGTGCTCGACGCCGCACGCGGACACGCGCGAGGCCGCGTGATCTGCGTGTTCGGCTGCGGCGGCGACCGTGATCCCGGCAAGCGACCGATGATGGGCGCGATCGCCGAGGGCCGCGCCGACGTCGTGGTCGTCACCGACGACAACCCGCGGACCGAGGACTCGCGCTCGATCATCGAGCAGGTCCTCGCGGGACTGCAGCACCCGGAAGCGGCTCACGTCGTCGCCGATCGCGCCGAGGCGATCCACCTTGCGATCGCCGAGGCCGATGCCGGCGACGTCGTCGTGATCGCCGGCAAGGGGCACGAGGACTACCAGCTCGTCGGCCAGGAAGTGCGTCCGTTCAGCGATCGCGCGGTGGTGCTCGACGCGCTCGGGGAGGAGGCATGATCCGCGACCTCGCCGAACTCGCCCGCGTCACCGGCGGCGTGCTGCACGGAGCCGGCGCCGGCTTCGGCACCGTGACCACCGACAGCCGCACGCTCGAGCCCGGCTCGCTGTTCGTTGCGCTGCGCGGCGAGCGCTTCGACGGGCATGACTTCGTGCCGCAGGCGGCGACCCGCGGCGCGGCGGGCGCGCTCGTGAGCCGCCTGGTCTCGGCGCCGATCGCCGCAGGTCGTCGTGCCCGATACGCTCGAGGCGCTCGACGCGGCTTCGCCAGCGCATGGCGTCGCGACTTCGCGCGGCACCGTGGTCGGGATCACCGGCAGCAACGGCAAGACCACCGTCAAGGAGATGACCGGCGCGATCCTCGGCATGTGCGGCCCGTGCCTGGTGACGCAGGGCAACCTGAACAACCACATCGGCGTGCCGCTGACGCTCGCGCGGCTCGACGTCGAAGCACCGCTACGCCGTGATCGAGATGGGCGCGAACCACCAGGGCGAGATCGCGCACCTCGCTTCGATCGCCGCGCCGGACGTCGGGCTGGTCATCAACGCCGGTCCGGCGCACCTCGAGGGTTTCGGCGGAATCGAGGGAGTGGCGCGCGGCAAGGGCGAGATGTTCCAGGCGCTGGGCGTCGGCGGCACCGCGGTCATCAACGAGGACGACCGCTTCGCAGCGTTCTGGCATGGGCTCGCGAGGGAAGCCGGCAGCGTCGTCACCTTCGGCATGCGTGAACGCGCCGACTTCAGCGCGACGAACGTCCGCGGCACCGTTGCCGACGACGGCTTCGCGAGCGAGTTCGACCTCGAGAGCCCGCTCGGCCGGCGCCGCATCCGTCTCGCGCTCGCGGGCGATCACAACGTGATGAATGCGCTCGCGGCGTCGGCGGCGGCCCACGCGGCGGGCGCGGGCCTCGATGCGATCGCGGACGGGCTCGCCACGATGCGCCCGGTTTCAGGCCGGCTGCAGACACGCCCGGCACTGGGCGGTGCGCGATTGATCGACGATTCGTACAACGCGAACCCCGGTTCGGTGCGCGCCGGCCTGCTGTCGCTCGCGACGATCCCGGGCGAGCACTGGCTGGTGCTCGGCGAGATGCGTGAGCTGGGCGACGAGTCGGCGCGGCTGCACGCGGAGATCGGCGAGCTCGCGCAGAAGACCGGCGTCAAGCGCCTGCTTGCCGTCGGCGACGAGGCCCACCACGCGGTCGACGCTTTCGGGCCGGGTGCGACCTGGTTCGCCGGTGTCGACGACCTGGTTGCCGCGGCGAAGTCGGCGCTGCACCCGGGCCTCACGATCATGGTGAAGGGTTCGCGCTCGAACCGTCTGGAGCGCGTCGCGGACGCGCTCGCGACCGGCGGGGCGTCCACGCACGGGGGCAGCCACTAGCATGTTGCGCTACCTCACCGAATGGCTGACGCAGTACTACACCGGCTTCAACGCGTTCAGCTACCTCACGCTGCGGGCCATCATGGCGGCGCTGACGGCGCTGCTGATCTCGTTCCTGGTCGGCCCGTCGATGATCCGCAAGCTCGCGGAGCACCAGGTCGGCCAGCGCGTACGCTCCGACGGGCCGCAGAGCCACCTTTCGAAGGCGGGCACGCCGACCATGGGCGGCGCGCTGATCCTCGTGGCGATCGTCGCCGCGACGCTGCTGTGGGCCGAGCTTTCGAACCGCTTCGTGTGGATCGTGCTCGCGGTGACCGTGGCCTTCGGCCTGATCGGCTTCTGGGACGACTACCTGAAGCTCGTGGTCGGTGACTCGCGCGGCCTGGTCGCTCGCTACAAGTACTTCTGGCAGTCGGTGGCGGGCCTCGGTGCCGCGATCGCGCTGTACCTGACCGCGAAGACGCCGGTCGAGACGACGCTGATCGTGCCGTTCGTCAAGCACTTCGTGCTGCCGCTCGGGCCGCTGTTCATCGTGCTCTCGTACTTCGTGATCGTCGGCTCCTCGAACGCGGTCAACCTCACCGACGGCCTCGACGGCCTCGCGATCATGCCGTCGGTGCTGGTGGCCGGCGCGCTCGGCGTGTTTGCGTACGCGTCGGGCAACGTGGTGTTCGCCAACTACCTCGCGATTCCGTACGTCGCCGGTGCCGGCGAGGTGCTGGTGATCTGCTCGGCGATCTTCGGCGCGGGGCTCGGGTTCCTGTGGTTCAACACGTACCCGGCGCAGGTGTTCATGGGCGACATCGGCGCGCTCGCGCTCGGTGCCGCGCTCGGCGTGATCGCCGTGATCGTCCGCCAGGAGATCGTGCTGTTCATCATGGGCGGCGTCTTCGTGATGGAGACGGTGTCGGTCATCCTGCAGGTGGGCTCGTTCAAGCTGCGCGGCAAGCGCATCTTCCGCATGGCGCCCATCCACCACCACTTCGAGCTCAAGGGCTGGGCCGAGCCGAAGGTCATCGTGCGCTTCTGGATCATCACCGTGATCCTGGTGCTGATCGGCCTCGCGACCCTGAAGCTGCGATGACGGCCAGCGTGCACAATCTCGCGCCGCTCGAGCCGGGGACCCGGGCGCTGGTGCTCGGTCTCGGTCGCACGGGACTGTCGAGCGCGCGCTACCTCGACCGCAAGGGCCTCGAGGTCCGCGTCGCCGACACGCGCAGCGAGCCGCCGGGTATTGCGGCGCTGCGTGCGCAGGTGCCCGCGGCCGAGGTCCGCACCGGCGCATTCGAGTCGGGCCTGCTCGACGGCGTCGCGCAGGTCGTGATCTCGCCCGGACTCTCGGTGCGCGAGCCGGTAGCCGTGGAGGCAATGAGCCGCGGCGTGCCGGTCGTGGGCGACATCGAGCTGTTCGCGCGCGAGGCGCAGGCGCCGGTGGCCGCGATCACGGGGACGAACGGCAAGAGCACCGTGACGGCGCTGCTCGCGGAGCTCGCGAATGCCGCGCACCGCGTCGGCGATCGCCGGCGGCAACCTCGGCGAGCCGGCGCTCGACCTGCTCGAGCGGCCGGTGCCCGAGCTGTACGTGCTCGAGCTGTCGAGCTTCCAGCTCGAGACCACGCACTCGCTCGCGACCGCGACGGCGACGGTGCTCAACGTCACTCCCGATCACATGGATCGCTATGACTCGCTCGCGGATTACGCGGCAGCCAAGGCGCGGATCTTCGACGGATGCGACACGGCCGTGATCAACGCGGACGATCCCGTGGTGCGCGCAATGCCGCGACCCGGGCAGCGCGTGATCTCGTTCAGCCTCGAGGACACGCTGGCCGACTACTCGCTGGCGCGTGTATCCCGAGCCGATGCTGTGCTGCCGCGGCGAGCCGCTGCTGCCGGTCGCGGCGATGCGGCTGCAGGGCCTGCACAACGTGGCGAACGCGCTCGCGGCGCTCGCGATGTGCGAGGCGCTGGAGCTGCCGCGGGCGCCGGTGCTCGACGCGCTCGCCGCATTCGGCGGGCTTCCCCACCGGACCCAGTGGGTCGCGGACGTGGACGGCGTGCGCTACGTGAACGACTCGAAGGGCACCAACGTCGGCGCGACGATCGCGGCCGTCGCGGGACTCGCGGGCCCGCTGGTGGTCATCGCCGGCGGCGACGGCAAGGGCCAGGCGTTCGAGCCGCTGCGCGAGACGTTTCGCGGCAAGGTCCGGCACGTGGTGCTGATCGGCCGCGACGCCGCGGCACTCGCGCAAGCGCTCGCAGGCGTGTGCACGCACCGAGTTCGCGCGTCGACATGCGCGCCGCCGTCGTCGCCGCGCAGGCCGCTTCGCAGCCCGGCGACACCGTGCTGCTCTCGCCGGCCTGCGCCAGCCTCGACATGTTCCGCGACTACACGCACCGCGGCGACGAATTCGCCGACGCCGTCAGGAGCCTGGCCGCATGACGACCACGACGATGTCCTACGCGCGCTCCACCGGCCAGCCACGGCGCTTCATGTTCGATCCCTGGGTGGTCGGCACCGTCGCCGCGCTGCTGCTGGTCGGGCTCGTCATGGTGGCGTCGGCCTCGATCAGCGTGTCCGAGCACGAGACCGGCAACCCGTTCTTCTATTTCGAGCGCCAGCTGATCTACGTCGGCCTCGGGCTGGTCGCGGCCATGGTCGCGATCGCCATTCCGACCAGCGTGTGGGAGAAGCACTCGATCTACCTGCTCGGCGGCGCGTTCGTGCTGCTGCTGCTGGTGCTGATCCCCGGGCTCGGCCACGAGGTGAACGGCAGCCGGCGCTGGGTGCGGCTCGGGTTCATGAACTTCCAGGTGTCCGAGCTCGCCCGCGTGATGCTGCTCACGTACATCGCGAGCTACGCCGTGCGCCGCTCCGACGAGCTGTGCTCGAGCTTCAAGGGTTTCATGAAGCCGGTGGGCGTGCTCGCGGCCGCAGCCGTGCTGCTGCTGCTCGAGCCCGACTTCGGCGCGGCGACGGTGCTGATGGCGACCGGCCTCGCAGTGCTGTTCCTCGCGGGCGTGCGGCTGCACCACCTGCTGGTGCCGGTCGTGCTCGGCGTCTGCGCGATGGCGCTGCTCGCGGTCACCTCGTCGTATCGCATGCGGCGCCTGGTCGCGTTCCGCAATCCCTGGGAAGACCCGTTCGACAGCGGCTTCCAGCTGGTGCAGTCGCTGATCGCGATCGGACGCGGCGAATGGTTCGGCGTCGGGCTCGGCTCGAGCGTGCAGAAGCTCTTCTACCTGCCCGAGGCGCACACGGACTTCGTGTTCGCGGTGCTGGCCGAGGAGTTCGGCTTCGTGGGCGTGCTGCTGGTCGTCTGCCTCTTCGCGCTGCTCGTCGGGCGCGCGATGGAAATCTCGCGCCGCGCCGCCGATGCCGGTCTCGCGTTCCAGTCGTACGTCGCGGCGTCGATCGGCATCTGGGTCGGCCTGCAGGCATTCGTCAACATCGGCGTGAACATGGGCCTGCTGCCCACCAAGGGCCTGACGCTGCCGCTGCTGTCCTACGGCGGCAGCAGCATGCTGGTCACGCTCGGCGTGATCGGCCTGCTGCTCAGGATCAATCACGAGGTCCAGATGTCGGGCCGTTCCGCGGTGAGCCGGGAGGCGCGACGCGAATGACGCGACCCACGGCCATGATCATGGCGGGCGGCACCGGCGGTCACGTGTTCCCGGCGCTCGCGACCGCGCGCGTGCTGCAGCGACGCGGGCTACGACATCGTGTGGCTCGGCACGCAGCGCGGCATCGAGGCGCGGCTCGTCCCGGCCGAGGGCATCCCGGTCGAGTGGCTCAGTGTCAGCGGACTGCGCGGCAAGGGATTCGCGACACTGCTCGCGGCGCCGTTCCGTCTCGCCGTGGCGCTGCTGCAGGCGATCCGCGCCGTGCGCCGGCATCGCCCGCGCGTCGTGCTGGGCGCGGGAGGATTCGTGTCGGGCCCGGGCGGCGTCGCCGCGTGGTTGCTGCGCCGGCCGCTGGTCGTGCACGAGCAGAATGCCGTGGCCGGCATGACGAACCGCGTGCTCGCGCGGCTCGCCGACCGCGTGCTCGAGGGATTCCCCGGCAGCTTCGGCGCAGGCGTCAAGGCCGAGCGTGTCGGCAACCCGGTGCGTCCCGAGATCGCGGACGTGGCGCCGCCGGAGCGTCGTTACGCCGGGCGCGAGGGCCGGGTGCGGCTGCTGGTGTTCGGCGGCAGCCAGGGCGCCGCGCGCCTGAACGCCGTGGTGCCGGCCGCGATCGCCGAACTGCCGGAGGCGCTGCGGCCCGAAGTGCTGCACCAGACCGGCGCGCGCGGCGTCGAAGAGACGACCGCCGCGTACGCGTCGCGCGGCATCGAAGCCGACGTGCGCGCGTTCATCGACGACATGGCAGGCGCATACGGCTGGGCCGACCTCGCCGTGTGCCGCTCCGGCGCACTGACCGTGGCGGAACTCGCCGCGGCCGGCGTGCCCGCGATCCTCGTGCCGTTTCCCGCGGCGGTGGACGATCACCAGACTCGCAACGCGCGCTACGTCGTCGATGCGGGCGCCGCGGTGCTGATGCCCGAATCGGAGCTCACGCCCATCACGCTCGCGGCGCGGTTGCGCGCGCTGCTCGAGGCCGGCCGGCCCCGGCTGCTGCAGATGGCGCAGGCGGCGCGCGGCACCGCCATCACCGACGCGGATGAGCGGCTTGCCGACGCCTGCGTCGCGGCGGCGGGAGGTGCGGCATGAAGGACCGCATGCGTCGCATCCACACGATCCATTTCGTCGGCATCGGCGGCAGCGGCATGAGCGGCATCGCCGAGGTGCTGCTGAACCTCGGCTATGCGGTGCAGGGCTCGGACCTGAAGGCGGGCGATTCGACGCGCCGCCTCGAGAAGCTCGGCGCCCGCATCATGATCGGTCACCGCACCGGCAACGTCGCCGGTGCGGACGTCGTCGTCGTGTCGAGCGCGATCAACGCGGAGAACCCGGAGGTCGCGGAGGCGCTGGCAGGGCGCGTTCCCGTGGTGAAGCGCGCCGAGATGCTCGGCGAGCTGATGCGCTTCCGCTATTCGATCGCGGTGGCCGGCACGCACGGCAAGACCACGACCACGAGCCTGGTCGCGAGCGTGCTCGCCGAGGGCGGCGCGGACCCGACGTTCGTGATCGGCGGGCGCCTGAAGAGCGCCGCCGCCAATGCACGGCTCGGCGCGGGTGAGTACCTCGTCGCCGAGGCCGACGAGAGCGACGCGTCGTTCCTGCACCTGCAGCCGATGATCGCGATCGTCACCAACGTCGACGCCGATCACCTCGGCACGCACGGCGGCGACTTCGGCAAGCTGAAGCTGAGCTTCGTCGAGTTCCTGCACAACCTGCCGTTCTACGGGCTCGCGATCATCTGCGCCGACGACGCAGAGGCGGCGGCGCTGGTCCCGCAGATCGCGCGTCCTTACCTCACGTACGGGCTCGGCGAGTCCGTCGACGTGCGCGCCGTCAACGTCGAGCGCCGCGGCGTCCAGTCGAACTTCGACGTGCTGCGGCCGGGGCGGGCGCCACTCGCGATCACGCTGAACCTGCCCGGGCGCCACAACGTGCTGAACGCGCTCGCCGCGATCTGCGTGGCGACCGAGCTCGAGATCGACGATGCCGCGATCCAGCGCGCGCTCGCCGGATTCCAGGGCATCGAGCGTCGCCTGCAGTGGCTCGGCGACGTCGACGGCCCGTCCGGGCGCGTGACGCTGGTGGACGACTACGGCCATCACCCGACCGAGGTTGCCGCGACGCTCGAGGCCGCGCGCCAGGGCTGGCCCGACCGGCGCATCGTGCTGGTGTTCCAGCCGCATCGCTACACGCGCACGCGCGACCTGCTCGACGACTTCGCGCAGGTGCTGTCGGCCGCGGACGCGCTGGTCGTCGCCGAGGTGTACCCGGCCGGCGAGGCGCCGATCGCGGGTGCGGACGGCAAGTCGCTGTGCCGTGCGATCCGTTCGCGCGGCCAGGTCGAGCCCGTGCTGCTGAAGTCGCTCGACGAGTTGCCGCAGGTGCTCGCGGGCATCGCGCGCGACGGCGACGTCGTGCTCACGATGGGCGCGGGCAGCATCGGCGCCGCGGCCCACGACCTGCCTGCCGCGCTGCAGGCGCTCGCCGCGCAGGGAGGTCGCGCATGACGCTGGCACCGCATCGAATCACCGACCCGCGCGACTTCGGCCGCGTTGCCGTGCTGATGGGCGGCACGTCGTCCGAGCGCGAGGTCTCGCTCGACTCGGGCCGCAACGTGCTCGAGGCGCTGCAGCGGCGCGGCGTCGACGCCGCGGCCGTGGACGGCATCCCGGAACTCGCGCGCCAGCTCGCGGCGCCGCAGGGACGACGCTTCGATCGCGTCTTCAACATCCTGCACGGGCAGCGGGGCGGCGGCGAGGACGGCATCGTGCAGGGACTGCTCGAGGCGCTCGGCGTTCCGTACACGGGCTCGGGCGTGCTCGGCTCGGCGCTGTCGATGGACAAGACCCGCACCAAGCAGGTGTGGCTGTCGCTCGGCCTGCCGACGCCCGGCTACGTGAGCCTCGAGCGTGGCGACGACGTGGTCGCCGCGGCGCACAAGCTCGGCCTGCCCGTGATCGTGAAGCCGGCGTGCGAAGGCTCGAGCGTCGGCGTGACGCGGTGCTTCAAGGACGCGGACCTCGCCGCCGCGGTCGAGCTCGCGGCCCGCTACCCGGGCCCGATGCTGGTCGAGCAGCTGATCCAGGGCGACGAGTTCACGGTCGCGGTCCTCGGCGTCGAGGCGCTGCCGTCGATCCGCATCGTGCCTGCCGGCGAGTACTACGACTACCACGCGAAGTACGTCGCCGAGGACACGCAGTACCTGTGCCCGGGCGCGAGCGGCGCGTTCGAGCAGGAACTCGGCAGCCTCGCGCTCGCCGCGTTCTTCGCGGTCGACTGCAGCGGCTGGGGCCGGGTGGACTTCATGCGCGACCGCGCGGGCAGGCCGTGGCTGCTCGAGGTGAACACCGCGCCGGGCATGACGAGCCACTCGCTGGTGCCCAAGGCCGCGCGCAACCGCGGCATCGAATTCGACGACCTCGTCTGGCGCGTGCTCGAGACGAGCCTCGCCGTGCGCAGGAGCTGAGGGAGACACATGGTCCTGCCCTGGAAGAAGCGCAATCGACGCCAGGCCGCGCACGGGGAGCCCGGGCTCCTCGAGCGGCTGAACTGGCGCGCGCTCGCCGTGGCCGCGGGCACTGTCGCCGCGTGTGCCGTCGTCGCCTGGCTGCTGATGATGGCGCTCGACCGGCCGGTGCGCCGCGTGCTCGTCGAGGGCTCGTTCCAGCGCGTCACGCCGCCCGAGATCGAGAGCGCGGTGATCGAGGTGGTCAAGGGCGGCCTCGCGTCGGTGGACCTGGACGGCGTGCGCGAGCGGCTCGAGCGCATCGACTGGGTGGACCGCGCCGTCGTGCAGCGGCGCTGGCCCGACGCGATCCGCGTGATCGTCACGGAACAGGTGGCCGCGGCGCGCTGGAACGACGCGGGGCTGCTGAACGCGCGCGGCGAGCTCTTCATCCGCAACGCCCGCTACGTGCCGCCGGAGCTGCCGCTGCTGCAGGGCCCGGAAGGAAGCGAAGGCGTCGTCGCGCAGCTGTACCTCGACTCGCAGGGGCGCCTGCTCGAGTCCGGCCTGCGCCTCACCGGCGTGCGCCTCGACGAGCGCGGCGCGTGGGAGATCGAGCTCGCGAACGGCGTCATCGTGAAGCTCGGCCGGCTCGCGGTCACCGATCGCCTGGACCGCTTCATCCGCCTCGCGAGCCCGCTGGTCGCCAAGCGGCTCGCCGAGATCAACTACGTAGACATGCGCTACACCAATGGATTCAGCGTCGGCTGGAACGCGCGTTCCGCCGTCGCCGTCGCCCCGCAGGAGGATGCGACACCCGATGCCTAGAAAGCCTGAACGCAACCTGATCGTCGGCCTCGACATCGGCACCTCGAAGGTGGTGGCGATCGTCGGCGAGCTCGGTCCCGACGGCACGATCGAAGTGGTCGGCGTGGGCTCGCACCCGTCGCGCGGCCTGAAGAAGGGCGTGGTCGTGAACATCGACTCGACCGTGCAGTCGATCCAGCGCGCCATCGAGGAAGCCGAGCTGATGGCCGGCTGCGAGATCCACTCCGTGTTCGCCGGCATCGCGGGCTCGCACGTCCGCTCGCTGAACTCGCACGGCATCGTCGCGATCCGCGACAAGGAAGTGGCGCCGGGCGACGTCGATCGCGTGATCGACGCGGCGCGCGCCGTGGCGATCCCGGCCGACCAGAAGATCCTGCACATCCTGCCGCAGGAATTCATCATCGACGCGCAGGAAGGCATCCGCGAGCCGATCGGCATGTCCGGCGTCCGGCTCGAGGCGAAGGTGCACATCGTCACCGGCGCCGACAGCGCCGCGCAGAACATCGTGAAGTGCGTGCAGCGCTGCGGGCTCGAGGTCGAGGACATCGTGCTCGAGCAGCTCGCTTCGAGCTACGCCGTGCTCGCCGACGACGAGAAGGAGCTCGGCGTGTGCCTCGTCGACATCGGCGGCGGCACGACCGACATCGCCGTGTTCTCGGGCGGCGCGATCCGCCACACCGCGGTGATCCCGATCGCGGGCGACCAGGTCACGAACGACATCGCGGTGAGCCTGCGCACGCCGACGCATCACGCCGAGGAACTCAAGATCAAGTACGCGTGCGCGCTGTCGCAGCTCGCGAACCCCGACGAGACGATCGAGGTGCCGAGCGTGGGCGACCGCCCGGCGCGCCGGCTCGCGCGGCAGACGCTCGCCGAGGTCGTCGAGCCGCGCTACGAGGAGCTGTTCGCGCTGGTGCAGGAAGAGCTGCGCCGCTCCGGCTTCAGCGAAATGATCGCCGCGGGCGTCGTGCTCACCGGCGGCAGCGCAAAGATGGAAGGCGTCATCGAGCTCGCGGAGGAAGTGTTCCATGCGCCGGTGCGGCTCGGACTGCCGCAGGGCGTGAGCGGGCTCGTCGACGTGGTGCGCAACCCGATCCATGCAACGGGCGTCGGCCTGCTGCTGTTCGGGCGCGAGAACTACGTGCGCCGCGGTCGCGCGGTGCCGGTCGCGAACGGCATGCGCACGGTCGTCGACCGGATGCGCTCGTGGTTCCAGGGCAATTTCTGAACAAAGCGGATAGCGGGTAGTGAGAAGGGCAGCGGAAGGGGCAGTTACGAATTCGGGGGGCGGCGTGGCCGCTCCTCACTAGTCACGAATCACCGGTCATCAGTCACCAATCATCATCGGAGCAGCACACACATGTTCGTACTTGCAGACACGGAGAACTCGGGGGCCGTCATCAAGGTGGTCGGCGTCGGCGGCGGCGGCGGCAACGCGGTCACGCACATGGTCAGCTCGGGAATCGAGGGCGTCGATTTCGTCTGCATCAACACCGATGCGCAGGCACTGAAGCATTCCAAGGTGAAGGCGAGCCTGCAGATCGGCTCGAACATCACCAAGGGCCTCGGCGCCGGCGCGGATCCGGAAGTCGGCCGCCAGGCCGCGATGGAGGATCGCGACCGCATCGTCGAGCTCGTCGAGGGCTCGGACATGATCTTCATCACCGCCGGCATGGGCGGCGGCACGGGCACGGGCGCCGCGCCGGTCGTGGCGCAGGTCGCGAAGGAGCTCGGCATCCTGACGGTCGCCGTGGTCACGAAGCCGTTCGAGATGGAAGGCAACAAGCGCCTCGCGCTCGCGGACCAGGGCATCGGCGAGCTCGGCAAGTACGTCGACTCGCTGATCACGATCCCGAACCAGAAGCTGCTGACGGTGCTCGGCGGCGACACGACGCTGCTCGACGCGTTCAAGTCGGCGAACCAGGTGCTGCAGGGCGCCGTGCAGGGCATCGCCGAGCTGATCACCCGGCCCGGCCTGATCAACGTCGACTTCGCCGACGTGAAGACCGTGATGGCGGAGACCGGCATGGCGATGATGGGCTCGGGCGCCGCGACCGGCGAGAACCGCGCGCGTGCGGCGGCCGAGGCCGCGATCTCGAGCCCGCTGCTCGAGGACGTGAACCTGTCGGGCGCGCACGGCCTGCTGATCAACGTCACCGCCGGCATGGACCTCCGCACCAGCGAGTTCCACGTCGTCGGCGACACGATCAAGCAGTACGCGTCCGAGGACGCGACCGTGGTCGTGGGCTACGTGATCGATCCCGGAGATGACCGACCAGATCCGCGTGACGGTGGTGGCGACCGGCATTGGCCGTCCGGCGGCCGTCCGCGGCCTGCCGCAGGGCGTGCAGCCGAAAGTCGAGGTGGTGGCCGGCGGACGCGCGCATGCGTCGTCCGCTCGACAACTACGCCGACTACGAGACGCCGGCGAACCTGCGGCGCCGTCAGCGCGCCGTGGGCGACGACGTGCGTGCCGACGTGGGTGGCGAGTCGTACCTCGACATCCCGGCGTTCCTGCGCCGCCAGGCCGACTGATGTCCTGCGGCTGGCCGCCGGGCGAACCGGCGGCTGGCGGCTGCCCGGAGCGGCGGATGGCGGGAGCTGGACCGATGACCGGCTGCCCTCCATCCCGACCGCTGGCGGAAAAGTCTTTGTGGATCAGCGATCTACGCTCGACATCGCGGCTGTGGTATCCTCCCCGGCTAACTTAATGCAAGGGGACGCGGCCCGCGCGCGACCATAACCCCAGGATGCTGAAGCAAAGAACGCTGAAGAACTCGATCCGCGCCACCGGCGTCGGCCTGCACACCGGCAAGAAGGTGCTGATGGTGCTCCGCCCGGCGCCGGCCAATCACGGCATCTGGTTCCGCCGCACCGACCTCGACGAGCCCGTGGACATCCCGGCGCGCGCCGAGAACGTCGGCGAGACGACCCTCGGCACGACCATCGTCAAGGACGGCGTCAAGGTCTCGACGATCGAGCACCTGCTGTCCGCGCTCGCGGGCCTCGGCATCGACAACGCGATCATCGAGCTCTCGGCCGACGAAGTGCCGATCATGGACGGCAGCGCGGGACCGTTCGTGTTCCTGCTGCAGTCGGCCGGCATCGAGGAACAGAACGCGCCGAAGAAGTTCGTGCGCATCAAGAAGAGCGTCAAGGTCGAGGACGGCGAGAAGTGGGCGCGGTTCGATCCTTACGACGGTTTCAAGGTTAACTTCGAAATCGAGTTCGACCATCCGGTGTTCAAGCGCCGCTCGCAGGTCGCCTCGATGGACTTCTCGACGACCACGTTCCTGCGCGAGGTCAGCCGGGCCCGGACGTTCGGCTTCATGCGCGACCTCGAGTACATGCGCTCGCGCAACCTGGCGCTCGGCGGCAACCTCGACAACGCGATCGTGCTCGACGACTACCGGATCCTGAACGAGGACGGCCTGCGCTACGAAGACGAGTTCGTGAAGCACAAGATCCTCGACGCGATCGGCGACCTGTACCTGCTCGGCCACAGCCTGATCGGCGAGTTCAGCGGCTTCAAGTCCGGCCACGGCCTGAACAACCGCCTGCTGCGCACGCTGATTGCCGACCGTACCGCGTGGGAAGAAGTGACGTTCGAAACGCTGCAGGACGCGCCGATTTCGTACGTTGCGGCGGCCGCTGCGACGGCGTGAAGAATAGTGAATAGTGACTAGGGAGTAGGGGATAGTGACGGATTGGAGCGGCGCTCAGCGCTTGCCGTCCGACTATCCACTGCCCACTATTCACTGTTCACTGTCTGCGTCCCGGCCTCCGTACCCGCACCCGCACCTTCCCCGCGACCGGCTCGCCCAGCTCCGCGAGCCGCAGCACCAGCTTCGGCGCCGCATAGCGCACACGCGCGGACCACGCTGCAGAGTCGACCATCACGACCAGGTCGTCGGCACGACGGGCTGCGCCGACCACATGCTGTCCCAGCGAATCCGGCAGTTCCCGGCGCACCACGTCGGCCAGTCCGACGGCCTCGGCAGCCTTGCGGGCCAGACGGTCCAGCCCGTCCAGCGGGGTCGAAAACAGGGGTTTCAGCGGGTCGCTCATTGTCAACCAAATATTTCTAATACGTGCTTTTTCGATTGCCAGCGGCGACCCGTTCGTTCATAGTTTGCCGCCTTGCAGCTGGGCGGGTCCACCTCCCGGGCGCCGACAACAAAACGACGGCAACCGGTTGGGGAGTTTGCTCCCATCCCGATCCTTCCGGCTTGAACTGTGACGCGGCGCGGCCTGCTTGCGGGCCAAAGCGTCCATTCTCAACGGCCGCGAAGAGGTTGTGCGCCGCGATGAATTTGAAAATCGTCTCAGGCCGGACCGGGACGGTCCGCCAGTTCGACCTGAAGTCACCCTCGCACCCTGCTTGCCTTTGGCGGCGGCGCGTTGCTCGTCGCGGCCGCGATCTTCGCCGCCGGCGTGCAGCTTGGGCGGCTGTCGCCGGGCCGCTGGACGAGCCAGAGCTGGCGCAGGCGATCGACGAGCAGCGCATGGACCTGCAGGCCGTCCGCGGCCAGATGCAGGGCAAGGTCGACGCGCTCGCCTCGCGCGTCGGCACGATGAATGCGCACATGATCCGCCTCGACGCGCTCGGCCGGCGCATCACCGACCTGGCCGACCTGGACCGCGGCGAGTTCGATTTCGACAAGCCGCCGCCGGCCGGCGGCCCGGAAGGCAACGAGATGTCCGCGCGGTTCCGCCGCAGGCGCCGGAGCTCACGGCCGTGCTCGACTCGCTCGAGGCGCAGCTGCAGGACCGCGAGCGGCAGCTGACCGTGCTCGAGAGCCTGATGTCCACGCGGCAGCCTGGGCGAGCGGATCCTGCCGAGCGGCTGGCCGATGATCGGCGGCTGGATTTCCTCGCATTTCGGCTATCGCTCGGACCCGTTCACCGGCCGCGGTGCGTTCCACGCTGGCGTCGATTTTGCAGCCGAGCCGGGCACCAGGGTGATCTCCACGGGCCCGGGCGTGGTTTCGTTCGCGGGCTACAAGACGGGCTACGGCTACGTCGTCGAGATCACCCATCCCACGGGTTACCTGACCCGCTACGGCCACAACTCGCGCAACCTGGTCCGCGAGGGCGAGGCCGTGCAGAAGGGCGAGGCGATCGCCGTGATCGGCAGCACCGGCCGCTCCACCGGCACGCACGTGCATTTCGAGGTCGAGCGGGACGGCAACACGCTGAACCCGATGCGGTACCTGAGCGCGCCCTGACGCGCAGGGCGAGTGAACAGTGATCAGGGGATAGGGGATAGTGCGGAAGGCGCGCTTGAAGCCGCCATTTCCGTCCCTACTTTCCCGCTGACCGCTAGTCGCTGCTCACTTTCCTGTAAAATTCCCGCCTTTCCCCTTCGCGCCCCTCCCCGGAGCCCCCGTGGCCAATTGGCTTGCCCGTCTTTTTGGTAGCCGCAACCAGCGGCTCGTCGGCCAGTACAACGGCCTGGTCCGCAAGGTCAACGCGTTCGAGCCCGCGCTGCAGGCGCTGTCGGACGCCGAGCTCGCCGCCAAGACCCGGCAGTTCCGCGAGCAGCTGGCCGCCGGCAAGACGCTCGACGACCTGCTGCCCGAGGCGTTCGCGGTCGTCCGCGAGGCGTCGCGCCGCACGCTCGGCCTGCGGCACTTCGACGTGCAGCTGATCGGCGGCATGGTGCTGAACGACGGCAAGATCTCCGAGATGCGCACCGGCGAAGGCAAGACGCTGGTCGCCACGCTGCCCGCGTACCTGAATGCGCTGCCCGGCAACGGCACGCACATCGTCACCGTCAACGAATACCTCGCGAGCCGCGACGCCGAGTGGATGGGCCCGATCTACCGGTTCCTCGGGCTCACGGTCGGCGTCGTCAAGGCCGGCCAGTCGGCCGAGGAGAAGCGCGCCGCCTACGCCGCCGACATCACCTACGGCACGAACAACGAGTTCGGCTTCGACTACCTGCGCGACAACCTCGCGTTCCGGCTCGAGGACCGCATGCAGCGCGACCTCGCCTACGCGATCGTCGACGAGGTCGACTCGATCCTGATCGACGAGGCGCGCACGCCGCTGATCATCTCCGGCCCGGCCGAGGAGAGCACCGAGCTCTACACGCGCATCAACGAGCTCGTGCCGCGCCTGCAGCGCGCAGGAGTCCGAGGAAGGCGACGGCGACTACTGGGCCGACGAGAAGTCGAAGCAGGTGCACCTGTCCGACGACGGGCCACGAGCACGTCGAGGACCTGTTCCTGAAGGCCGGCCTGCTGCTCGAGGGGCAGAGCCTGTACGACCCGTCGAACATCCGGCTGATGCACCACCTGAACGCGGCGCTGCGCGCGCACGCGCTGTACCGCACGCGACGTCGAGTACATCGTCCGCAACGGCGAGGTGATCATCGTCGACGAGTTCACCGGCCGCACGATGCCGGGCCGCCGCTGGTCCGACGGCCTGCACCAGGCCGTCGAGGCGAAGGAAGGCGTGCGCGTGCGCGAGGAGAACCAGACGGTCGCCTCGATCACGTTCCAGAACTACTTCCGCATGTACGCGAAGCTCGCCGGCATGACCGGCACCGCCGACACCGAGGCGTTCGAGTTCCAGCAGATCTACGGGCTCGAGGTCGTCGTGATCCCGACGCACAAGGACGATGATCCGCGACGACGCGGCCGACCTCGTGTACCTGACGCAGAAGGACAAGTTCGACGCGATCGTCGAGGACATCCGCGAGTGCGTGAAGCGCCGCCAGCCGGTGCTGGTCGGCACGACCTCGGTCGAGACCTCGGAGATGCTGTCGGGCGTGCTGAAGCAGCAGGGCATCGCCCACGAGGTGCTGAACGCGAAGCAGCACGAGCGCGAGGCGCACATCGTCGCGCAGGCCGGCCGCCCCGGCGCCGTGACGATCGCGACCAACATGGCCGGCCGCGGCACCGACATCGTGCTCGGCGGCAACCTGAAGGCCGAGCTCGCGCAGCTCGAAGGCGCGGACGAGGCCACGGTGCAGCGCGTGCGCGAGCGAATGGCAGAAGCGCCACGAGGAAGTGGTGGCCGTCCGGCGGCCTGCACATCGTCGGCACCGAGCGCCACGAGTCGCGCCGCATCGACAACCAGCTGCGCGGCCGTTCGGGCCGCCAGGGCGACCCGGGCTCGAGCCGCTTCTACCTGTCGCTCGAAGACAACCTGATGCGCATCTTCGGCGACCCCGAGCGCACCAAGCGCTGGCTGACGACGGCCGGCATGAAGGAAGGCGAGGTGATCGAGAGCAAGATGCTCTCGCGCCAGATCGAGCGCGCGCAGCGCAAGGTCGAGGCCTACAACTTCGACCTGCGCAAGAACCTGCTCGAGTACGACGACGTCGCGAACGACCAGCGCAAGGTCATCTACCAGCAGCGCACCGAGCTGATGGCGGCGGACGACATCTCCGACTCGATCACCGGCATCCGCGCCGAGGTCGTCAACGGCATCATCGACCAGTACGTGCCGCGCGAGAGCGTCGAGGAGGAGTGGGACCTGCCCGGCCTCGCCGAGGCCATCGAGCGCGAGTTCCTCGTGCAGGTGGACCCGAAGGGCTGGCTCGAGGCGGACCACGACATCGCGGAAGCCGGGCCTGCGCGAGCGCGTCGTCGAGGCCGTCGAGGCTGCCTACACGCAGAAGGTCGAGCAGGTCGGCGCGCCGGTGATGCGCCACCTCGAGAAGGCCGTGATGCTGCAGGAGCTCGACAAGCACTGGCGCGAGCACCTGGCGGCGATGGACTACCTGCGCCAGGGCATCCACCTGCGCGCCTACGCGCAGAAGAACCCGAAGCAGGAGTACAAGCGCGAGGCGTTCGAGTTGTTCGGCGCGCTGCTCGACCGGATCAAGCACGACTCGATCTCGCTGCTGTCGCGGCTGCAGGTGCGCACCGAGGCCGAGATCGAGGAGCAGGAGCGCGAGCGCGAGCGGCAGATGGCGCAGCGGCTGCAGCTGCAGCATGCGGCGCCGCAGTCGGCGATTTCCGGAGACGGCGGGCCCGTGGGGCCCGAGTCAGCGGCGCCGGGGCAGGGTGGACCTGGGCTGTTCGGCGCGGGTGGCGGCGCTGGTCCCGAGGCGCTCACGCCGGTGGTGCGCGACGGCCGCAAGGTCGGGCGCAATGAGCCGTGTCCGTGCGGGTCGGGGAAGAAGTACAAGCACTGCCACGGGCAGCTCGCCAGGGAGGCGTGAGCCTCGCTGTCGCTAGCGGTTTCCTTGCCGGGGAGTGCCCGCAGGGACGCCGTGAATACGTCCCTGTAGGCTCCGACGGCGGCGTCCATGCCGCCGACGGCCCTGCGAACAATCCCCGCAAGGAAACCGACACGAGTTGGGCTTCGCTCTCGTGGCTGCGCACTCGTGAACTCCATGGACCTTCCTCAGCTCAATGTCGTCGCGGGCGCGCTGTTCGACGCGCAGGGCCGCGTGCTGATCGCACAGCGGCCGCCGGGAAAGGCGCTGGCCGGGCGCTGGGAATTTCCTGGCGGAAAGCTGCACGAGGGCGAGGACGCCATTCGACGGGGCTGGTGCGCGAGCTGCGCGAGGAACTCGACGTCGTCGTGCACGCAGCAGAGCGGCTGATCCGCTACCCGCACGAATATCCCGAGCGGGTCGTGTGGCTCGACATGTGGATCGTGTCGCGTGGACCGGCGAGCCGCGCGGGCTCGAGGGCCAGGCGCTGAAGTGGGTCGAGGTGCAGCGACTGTCCGGCGAGGACATCCTCGAGGCGGACGCACCGATCGTCGCGGCGCTCAACTCGCTGGGTCGCCAGGCTTCGTTAGCTGCGTTTCGTCGAGCCGTGGATCACTGCGCGTCTGCGCAGCGCGTATCGCAATCTCGTGCAGCGCCGGGATCCCGAACTCCGCGAACTTTCGGGCTCTTGCGCGAGGATGTCGACGCGCTCGAGCTCCTGCACCGAGAACCGCGCCGGCAGCACGAGCTCGCAGGATCTCGTCGGTCTCGACCGAGAACGGCGGCCCGCCCTTCATTTCCTGCGGGTATTCGAACGACGACCAGCAGGCCGTGTGCACCGCGCGGCAGCAGTGTGCGCCAGTGACGCCGCGTAGGGGTCGCGCATCTCGGGCGGCAGCGCGACGAGCGCGGCGCGGTCGTAGAACGCCTGCAGCGGGCCGGTGATCGCGGGCGTGAGGGCGAGTGCGTCGCCTTCGTAAGATTTCGAAGGCCCCGGCGGCGTGCAGCGTGAAGCCCCGTCGGCGCCGGGTCAGCGTCGGCTCGAGCGACTGGCTCGGCGAAGAATTCCTCGATTGCGACGCGACTGAGTTCGCTGCCGACGATCGCGTGCCCGCGCTTCGCGAGCCAGGCCATGTCGAGGCTCTTGCCGCACAGCGGGACGTAGACGCGCGCGTCGGGCGGCACGCCGAGCCGCGGCCACCAGCGCTCGAGGAACGGGTGGACCGACTGCTGGTGGAAACCGGTCTGCCCGGTGCGCCAGCGCTCATGCCAGAAGTCGTGATGCATCGTGCGCCGGTCCGCTGGTCAGTGCCGCGGTGGCTCGCCCGGCGCGTCCGACTCCTGGCTCGACGGGGCCGGATCTCCTCGCCCGGGATCGCGCGTCCTTCCGTCATCCACGCGCCGAGATCGATCAGCTTGCAGCGCTCGCTGCAGAACGGCCGGAATGGCGAGGCGTCCGACCATTCGACCGGCGCTGGCAGGTGGGGCAGGAGACGGTGCAGGCACGGCCGACGCCGCCTCAGGTGCAGGTCGACAGCGTGAACCGCACGTCCTCGGTGGTCTGCACGGGCCGGTTCTCGGCGTCCTGCCAGACGAGGAAGCGCACGCTGCAGCGGTAGTGGCTGCCGCTGATCTCCGGGTAGATGTCGGTGCCGGCCGGCAGCGCGATGCGCATCATCTGCGCACGGCACGTCGCGGTCGAACGTGAGGTGGAACACGCCGCCGGGCGCGACCTCGGGCTTCGAGCTGCGCCTGCTCGCGCGTCATCCACAGCAGCTCGCCCACCGCGTCGCCCAGCGGGCGGATCACCGCGAGCCAGTGCGCGAAGTCGGCGCCGCGCACCTCGTCCGGCTGGTTGAGCCAGTGCGTGTAGTCCGGCAGGTCGAACTCGCAGGTGCCGCCGGGGATGGTGCTGCGATGCTTGATCGCGTTCAGGAACTCCGAGTCGCGCAGCTTCTGCATGAAGAGCGCGCCGACGCCGCTCAGCTCGTCGCGCATGCGGTGCAGCTTCGTGAGCAGCACGCGCAGCCGCGCCGAGTCGACGCCCGGCCGCGTGTTGTACGCGGCGAGCATGCTCAGCTGGCGCTCGAGTTCCTTCAGCACCTCGCCGCGCACGTCGCCGCGCTGCGTGATCGCGAGGATCTCGAGCAGCGTCGACACCGCCGCACGCGTCGACCACGAGTCGGCCTTGGTGTGGTGGTGCACCGCCTGCTGGTACAGGAAATCGAGGCGCAGGAAGTTGCGCATCCGCTCGTTGAGCGGCTGCTCGTAGACGATCACGCGGGTGGCCGCGTCCGCCGAGGGCACCGCGGCCTCGTTTGCGTTCATCGACGTATTCTGCTCTAGGGGTGCGGAGCCGCACAACCCGTAGGGGACATTCGCCGTCTCCCGCCAGGCGGGCGAGAGCGGATGCGCCTAGGCTCGCCAGACGCAAGTATTGCTGGTGCAGTTCGGCGACCTGCTCGCGCAGGTCGTCCACGCGGCCCGGTGTTGCGGATCACGTCGTCGGCCAGCGCGAGCCGCTGTGCCCGCGTGGCCTGGGCGTTCAGCGACGCCTGCGCCTGCTCGTGCGACACGCCGTCGCGCATCATCAGCCGCTGGACCTGCAGTTCCTCGGGCACGTCCACCAGCAGCACGCGATCGACGTGGTCGCGCCGCCCGCCCTCGGCCAGCAGCGGGATCACCAGGACCTGGTAGGGGCCGCCGCGCGGCCGTCGACTGCCGCTCCATCTCGGCGCGGATCGCCGGGTGCAGGATGGCCTCGAGGCGGCGCTTCGCGTCGGGGTCGGCGAAGATGAGCTCGCGCAGGCGCCGGCGGTCGAGCCGGCCGTCGGCGTCGAGCACGTCGGGGCCGAACGCCGCGACGACCGCGGCCAGCGCCGGCTGGCCCGGCTCGACCACCTCGCGGGCGATGACGTCGGTGTCGATGACCGGCACGCCGAGCGCGGCGAACAGGTCCGCGACCGTGGACTTGCCGCTGGCGATGCCGCCGGTGAGGGCGACGCGGAAGGGCTGGGCGCTCATGGCGTTCTGGCCCGGCGAGCGGCTCAGCGGCCCGAGGCCGGTGATCGACAGGTAGCCGTCGACGATCTGCGGGCCCCACATCAGCGCGATCCAGCCGGCGGCGGCGAGGTACGGGCCGAACGGGATCGGGATGTTGCGGTCGCGGCCGCGCAGCACGATCAGCGCGATGCCGACCACCGCGCCGGTGAACGCGGACAGCAGCATGATCAGCAGCAGCATCTGCCAGCCCAGCCAGGCGCCGAGCGCGGCGAACAGCTTGAAGTCGCCGTAGCCCATGCCTTCCTTGCCGGTGAGCAGCTTGAAGGCCCAGTAGACGCTCCACAGGCTCAGGTAGCCGGCGGCGGCGCCGATGATCGCGGAGCAGGAGTCGACCGGAATGGGCGCGGCCAGGCCGGGGTGCCACGCGAGGCTCAGCAGCAGGCCGAGCCAGAGCAGCGGCAGCGTCATGACGTCCGGCAGGAGCTGGTGGTCGAGGTCGATGACGGTCAGCGCGACCAGGGACCAGGTGAAGCAAGCGCCGCGACCGACTGCCAGTGCCAGCCGAAGCGCCAGGCGACGGCGGCGGACAGCATGGCCGTGCAGAGTTCGACGAGCGGGTAGCGGGGCGAGATCCGTGCCGCAGCCCGCGCACTTGCCGCCGAGCAGCAGCCAGCTCACGACCGGGATGTTCTGGTGGGCCGTGATCGGCGCCGCAGTGCGGGCAGGCGGAGCGGGGCGTGACGAGGTTGTATGGCGGGCGGTGCGGCGCTGGTGGCCTTGCCCTGGCTGGCGGTCGCCTGCGCTGCCGCCGCGTCAGGCCCAAGCATCTCCTCGGCCTGCGCGCGCCACTGCCGATCGAGCATGATCGGCAGGCGATGGATGACCACGTTCAGGAAGCTGCCGACCAGCAGCGACAACAGGAACGCGCTGCCGATCAGCAGCGCGGGGCTTTCCTGCAGCACGTCTGCGATCGTCAGATGACCGCGCCCAGCTTGAAGATCGGCAGGTACATCGCGATCACGAGGCCGCCGACCAGCACGCCGAGGATCACCATGATCAGCGGCTCGAGCAGGCTGCACATGCCGTCCACCGCGGCGTCGACGTCGGCTTCGTAGAAGTCGGCGACCTTGCCGGCCATCTCGTCGAGCGAGCCGGACTCCTCGCCGACCGCGATCATCTGCACGACCATGTTCGGGAACAGGCCGGTGTTCTCCATCGCGCGCTGCAGGCGCAGGCCGGTGGAGATCTCGTCGCGCATCCTCAGCACGGCGTCCTGGTAGACGATGTTGCCGGTGGCGCCGGCCACGGACTTCATGGCTTCGACCAGCGGCACGCCGGCGGCGAACATCGTCGCGAGCGTGCGCGCGAAGCGGGCGATGGCGGCCTTTCTTCAGGATCGGGCCGATGACTGGCATCTGCAGCGACATGCGGTCGAGGAACTGGCGCATCGGCCGCGAGCGCTTGTAGAAATAAGCGAACGTGAATGCCGCGCCGCCCACGACGATCAGCAGCATCCAGCCGTTGTCCTGCATCCAGCGCGACATGTTGATGACCATCTGCGTGAACGCCGGCAGGTCCGCGCCGAATCCCTTGAACAGGCTCTCGAACTGCGGGATCACGAAGATCAGCAGGATGACCGTCACGATGACGGCCACGGCGAGCACGGCCGCCGGGTAGAACAGCGCCTTCTTGATCTTCTTCTTCAGGGCCTCGGTCTTTTCCTTGTAGGTCGCGATCTTGTCGAGCACCGTCTCGAGCGCACCGGCGTGCTCGCCGGCCTCGACGAGGTTCACGAACAGGTCGTCGAAGTACAGCGGATGCTTGGCGAGCGCCGCGTGCAGCGCGTTGCCGGTCTCGATGTCCGCCTTGATGGCCAGCACCAGCTTCTGCATCGCCGGCTTGTCGTGGCCGACGCCGATGATCTCGAACGCCTGCACCATCGGGATGCCGGCGGTCAGCATCGTGGCGAGCTGGCGGCTGAAGATCGCGATGTCTTCGGCGGTGACCTTGCCTTCGCGCTTGAAGAGCTGGCTCTCCTTGCGGATCGCGCGTCGCGGCGATGCCCTGGCGGCGCAGGTCGGCGCGCATCTCGATCTCGTCCTTGGCGAGCCCGCGGCCCTTGACCCGGTTGCCCTTCTTGTCCTTGCCTTCCCAGAGGAACGGGAACTGCTTGCCTGCGATGACTTCGGCCATGTCTGTTGTGCCCTAAGCTCAGTCGACCGTGACGCGGTTGATCTCGTCCAGGCTCGTGATGCCGTCCCTGACCTTCTTCAGGCCGGACTGGCGCAGGCCCCAGACGCCCTCGCGTACGGCCTGCTGCCTTGATCTCCATCACGTTGCCGCCTGCCATGATGATGCGCCCGATCTCCTCGGACACCGGCATCACCTCGTAGATTCCTGTCCGGCCCTTATACCCGTCCGTGCACTGGGTGCAACCGACGGGCCCGTAAATCTGGATGCCGTTCGCGATTTCCTCCTGCGTGAAGCCTTCCTTGAGCAGGGCCTCGGCGGGAACGTCGACCTTCGTCTTGCAGTTGCTGCACAGGCGGCGCGCCAGTCGTTGCGCGATGATCAGGCTGACCGAGGTCGCGATCGCGTAGGGCTTCACGCCCATGTCCACGAGGCGCGTCAGCGTCTTGGGCGCGTCGTTCGTGTGCAGCGTGGACAGCACCAGGTGGCCTGTCTGCGCGGCCTTGATCGCGATCTCCGCGGTCTCGAGGTCGCGGATTTCGCCGACCATGATGATGTCCGGATCCTGGCGCAGGAATGCGCGCAGCGCGCCGGCGAAGGTCAGGCCCACCTTCGGGTTGATGTTCACCTGGTTGATGCCGGGCAGCATGATTTCGACCGGGTCTTCGGCCGTCGAGATGTTGGTGTCTTCCGTGTTCAGGATCTTGAGGCCCGTGTACAGCGACACGGTCTTGCCGCTGCCGGTCGGGCCGGTCACCAGGATCATGCCGTGCGGGCGCGCCAGGGCGTCCAGGTAGAGCTGCCTCTGGAACGGCTCGTAGCCCAGCGAGTCGATGCCGAGCATCGCGCTCGACGAATCGAGGATACGCATCACGATCTTCTCGCCGAAGAGCGTCGGGCAGGTGCTGACGCGGAAGTCGATGGCCCGGTTCTTCGAGATCTTCATCTTGATGCGGCCGTCCTGCGGGACGCGCCGCTCGGCGATGTCGAGCCGGGACATGACCTTGAGGCGGGCCGCCAGCTTGATAGCCGAGCTGCACCGGCGGCGCGGCGACTTCCTTCAGCACGCCGTCGAGCCGGAAGCGGATGCGGTAGGATCGCTCGTAGGGCTCGAAGTGGATGTCCGAGGCGCCGCGCCGGATGGCGTCCAGCATCACCTTGTTGACGAAGCGGACGATCGGCGCGTCTTCGACGTCCGACCGATCCACGTCCTCGGCATTGATCTCGTCGTCGCCGCCGCTGACCTCGAGACTGTCCATCTCGAAGTCGTCGCCGGCCAGCTCCGGCATCGTCGTGTCGACCTGCTCGAGCGAGCGGGTGAGCAGCTGCTCGAGCTTGTCTTCCTCGACGACGATCGCCTCGACCGAGAAGCCGGTGGCGAACTTGACCTCGTCCAGCGCGTGCAGGTTGGTCGGGTCGGAAATGCCCGAGGAACAGCTTCTTGCCGCGCTTGACCAGCGGCAGGACGCGGTGCTTGCGCAGGATCTTTTCGCTGACGATGCGGACCGTTTCGAGGTCGGGCTGGATGGCGTCGAGGTCCAGCAGCGGCGCGCCGAACTCCTGGGAGGCGGCGATCGCGATCTCGCGGGCGTCGGCGAGGTTGTGCTCGACCAGGTAGGTGACGATGCTGATGCGGCGCTCCTTGGCGGCGGCGACTGCATCCACCATCGCGCCGTCGGCAACCAGGCCGTCGGCGACCAGGCGCTGGGGAAGGCCCTGCAGGGCATTCCGCGCGCCGGTGGCTGCATACAGTGCGTTATCGTTCATCTGGCCCAATGCTTCTCGTTAGTGTCGCTTCGTGACCATCCGGCGGGTCGCAGAAAACTGTTAACTCGGAAGCCGATTCTCGGTCCGGGAGCCCGAGCCAGGGGCGACCCGTGTCACGGATTTGCTTACGTGCGCCTGGACCCGAGGTACGGCTCCGGCACCCGATTTGCACATAATACGTTCCGATGACCGGCAGCGCGACTGCCACGGGGCGGGCCGAGAGCCGCGGGGATTCGCCTCCGGGGCGGGCGGCCTCAGGGACATGCAGGATCAACGTGCGAACAACAACTCAGGAATTGGCGGACCGGATCGAGCGGCGCGACAGGACCGGGCCGGGCCGGACTCTCCGCGCTGGACCGGGCCGCGGTGCTTTATCTGGCGCTTCCCGTCGCGATCTTCCTGGTCGGCTGGTTCCGCTGGTGGGTCGCCGTCCCGGCCGTCTGCTGCTTGCCGCTGGCCTGAAAGGGCTGGTGGCGGCGTGGGCCGACGCAGGCCAGCCGTGCGACTGGGCGCCCGAGGTGGCCTGGTCGTGGCGGCGGCGCTGCTCTGGTCATCCCTGGGCGGTGCGGGGCACCTTTTCTTCGCCAATTTTGACTGGTACACGCGCGACGCGGTGCTCCGGGACCTGGTCGTCGGCGCATTGGCCCGTCGGCTACGGGGCACTTGGACGGGGGGCAGTCGGTGCTGCGGGCGCCACTGGCCTATTACCTGCCGGCGGCGCTCGTCGGCAAGGTCGCGGGCGTCGGTGTGGCAGACACCGCTCTGCTGATCTGGACCGCCATCGGCGTGGCATTGTTCCTGGCGCTGGCCGTGGAGCGGGCCACGACGTTCCGGGCCGCACTCATCATCGTCGCCGTGCTGGTCCTGTTCAGCGGCATGGACCTGCTGGGAACCGTGCTGCGCGGGGGCTTCGGGCTTGCGGCCCACCTCCGGCCAGTCGATCACCTGGAGTGGTGGGCCACCCGCTTCCAGTACTCGTCGCACACGACCCAGTTGTTCTGGGTGCCGAACCACGCGCTGCCCGGCTGGATTGCGACGTCCTGCTCTTTCGGAACCAGGACAACCCCGCGTTCCTGCGGATGCTGCCCGTGATCGTCGCGCTGATCCCGTCCCTGGTCGCCGCTCACCGCGATTGGGTTCGCTCCTCTCGCTGGCTGGGTCTGGCTGCGCGGCGTCGCCCGGATTGGACCCAGGCAGGTCGATCGACCCGGTCGCGGTCCTGGCCGCCCTGGTGACGTGCTGCCCTGGCGGGCGCGTACCTGACCATGGGCGCTGGCGGCATCCGCTTCCGGCACGACGCACGGCAGCGAGGAGCCCTGGTTGTTCTTCGTGCCCCATTACCTGCAGTTCGTGTTGCTGGAATGCGGAGTCCTCTGGGCCTGCTGCTGGTCGTCCGGCGTGACGGGCTGCTCTGGGTTGCGGGCATCCTGCTCTGGATCCTGCCCCTGTTGTTTTTCGGCCCGAGTAACGACCTGGTCATGCGGGCGTCGATTCCGGCGCTGCTCGTGCTGGCGCTCGCGAGCGCCGATGTCCTGGCGGCGCCGGCGGAAGCCATGCGCAGGAAGGTGTTCTGGCCGATCGTCGTCGTGCTGGTGCTCGGGGTGCCGACCGCGGCGACCGAAATCACGCGTGCGATCGTCGAGCCGGCATGGAAGCCGGACCTCGACGAAGAACCTGATCGCAGCGTCGGGGCAATCGTATCCGTCACACTATGTCGTTGGACTCAAGGGAGGCCTGATGCAGGACTTGCTGAAGCCCGTCGCAGAACCTGCCCGAGTTCAGTGTCCGGCAGTCCGGGCATCCACCGGAGGGGGAGCGCAGTGAAGGCAGTCATTCTCGCTGGTGGCGTCGGGTCGCGCCTGATGGAGGAAACGGCCGCGCGCCCGAAGCCGATGGTCGAGATCGGCGGCAAGCCGATCCTCTGGCACATCATGAAGATCTACTCCGCACTACGGCATCAACGACTTCGTGATCTGCCTCGGGTATCGCGGGTACCTGATCAAGGAGTACTTCGCGAACTACGCGCTGCACCTGTCGGACGTGACGATCGACCTGACGGACAACAGTCTTGACGGTGCACCAGCGGCACGTTGAGCCATGGAAGGTCACGCTCGTCCAGACGGGTGACACGACGCAGACAGGCGGGTCGGCTGGCCCGAGTCAGGTCGTACATCGGCGACGACGATTTCTGCATGACCTACGGTGACGGCGTCGGCAACATCGACATTGGCCGGTTGATATCCTTTCACCAATCGCACGGGAAGCTGGCAACCGTCACCGCGACTCAGCCGCCAGGACGTTTCGGCGTGCTGGAAACGGATGGCGACAGAGTGACCCGGTTGACGCGAGAAGCCGCTCGGTGACGGTGGCTGGATAAACGGCGGTTTCTTTGTCCTGTCGCCGAAGGTGCTGGACCTGATCGACGGCGACGAGACCGCATGGGAGAGTGGGCCGCTCGAGACACTGGCGGCGCAGGGCGAGTTCAGGGCCTACCGCCACACCGGGTTCTGGCAGCCGATGGATACCCTGCGTGAACGCAATTATCTCGAGGAGTTATGGACCTGCGGGCAGGGCGCCCTGGAAAGTATGGCACATGACCGACTCTTTCTGGGCAGGCAAGCGAGTCCTGGTCACCGGCCACACGGGATTCATCGGATCCTGGCTCTGCCTGTGGCTGCACCGGTTGGGGGCCGAGGTATCGGGGGCAGCGCTGGACCCGCCCAGCCAGCCCAATCTCTTTGAAGTCGCTCGAGTGGCCAGCCTGATCTCGGACGCACGGTGTGACGTCCGGGACGCCGCCAGCGTAGCGAAGGTGGTTCAGGCGTCGCGGCCGGACGTGGTTTTTCATCTCGCTGCGCAAGCGTTGGTGCGCGAGAGTTACCGGACTCCGATCGAGACGTACGCCACCAACGTCATGGGAACAGTCCACGTGCTGGACGCGCTGCGCATCACGCCGGGCGTCGAGGCCGTTGTGGTGGTAACGAGCGACAAGTGCTACGCGAACGACGAGTCCGGCAGACCGTTACGGGAGTCCGATGCGCTAGGGGGCGTCGACCCCTACAGCAGCAGCAAGGCAGGCGCCGAACTCGTTGCGGCGTCGTATCGGCGACAGCTTTCTGCGAGCCTATGGCGTGCCCGTCGCTACCGTGCGGGCCGGCAATGTCATCGGCGGCGGTGACTGGGCGGCAGATCGGCTCCTGCCCGACATCGTGCGAGCCTTCGCTTGCGGCCAGCCCGTCCGGATCCGTCATCCCACCGCGACCCGCCCGTGGCAGCACGTGTTCGATCCGATCGCGGGATGCATGGCACTCGCAGAGGCATTGGCAATCGCATGGCAATGAGTATGCGGAGCCGTGGAACTTCGGGCCGGATCCTCGCGAGTCCAAGCCGGTCTCGCATGTCGTGGCCGTCGCAACCGAAAGCTGGGAGAAAGGTGCGGTCATTCGAGATCGACAGCGAGAAGCACGTGCACGAGGCGCACGAGTTACGCCTTGACGCGAGCAAGGCGCGGACGCGACTCGACTGGCGACCGCGCTGGGACGTCGATCGGGCCGTCAGGGAGTCCTTGAAGTGGTACAGGGCGCATTTCGAAGGCGAGGACATGCTCCGTTACTCGCAGGCCCAGATTGCGGAATTTTCGGGAGCGGGCAGGCATGACTGATATCGCCCCCGGGTCGATCTGTCACGAGAGCACAGCAGGCGGAACCAACAGCTACCTCGCCCTTTCCGGCATCGATGCCGACGGCCACCTGCGCTGCGTGCCCATTGGCTCGGATGCGCCGCCATCGAGCGCTTCCACGCTGGGCCTGCGCAAGGAGGACACGTCACTTGCCGTCGAAGGGCTGTGGCTGCGTCTTGACCGCGCCGGCTGGAGAACCGTTGACGGGCTGACGCTCGTCGGAAATGCCAGCCACAAGTGTCTCGCACGGGTCCACAGGGAGCTGGCCAAGGCCGAAGCGCGCGCTTTTGCGCAGACCATCGTGGAGCCGGCGTTCAAGCCAGGCGTCACCCCGATTCCGCCGTCCGGCAAGGTCATCGGAGCGCCGGAGTTCGAGCATCTCGTCGATTCGTCCCTGGACGGGTGGCTCACGACCGGGCGATTCAACGACATCTTCCAGCGGCGGCTGGCGTCGTTCCTTGGGCGGAAGCACCTGCTTACGACGAATTCAGGTTCCTCGGCGAATCTCCTGGCGTTGAGCGCATTGACGTCGCCGCTTCTGGCGGACCGCGCCCTGCAACCAGGCGACGAGGTCATTACTGTCGCGGCCGGGTTCCCGACCACCGTGAATCCGATCATCCAGAACGGGCTGGTTCCCGTGTTCGTGGATGTGGCACTGCCGACCTATAACATCGATGCCAGCCTGATTGAGGCGGCGCTGTCGCCCCGCACCAGGGCGATCATGATTGCGCACACGCTCGGCAATCCATTCGATCTCGACGCAGTGATGCGGATTGCCGAGCGTCACGATCTCTGGCTGATCGAGGACTGCTGCGACGCGCTGGGCTCTACCTACCAGGGTCGCAAGGTCGGCACGTTCGGCCACATCGGAACACTCAGCTTCTACCCGGCGCATCACATCACGATGGGCGAGGGCGGTGCGGTGTTCACCGACGACGACGTCCTGAAGCGCGTCATCGAGTCGATCCGCGACTGGGGCCGGGACTGCTATTGCGCGCCGGGACGGGACAATACCTGCGGCAAGCGATTCAAGTGGCAACTCGGCCAGCTGCCGAAAGGGTACGACCACAAGTACACGTATTCCCACCTGGGCTACAACCTGAAGATCACGGACATGCAGGCGGCGGTCGGAGTCGCGCAGTTGGACCGGCTCGAGGGCTTCATCGAGAGTCGCAAGGCGAACTTCCGCTACCTGCACGACAAGCTGTCTAGCGTCGCGGACAGGCTGGTACTGCCGGAAGCCACACCGGGCAGCGACCCCAGCTGGTTCGGATTTCCGCTGACGATCCGGCCTGAGTCCGGGCTCGAACGCGAGGAAGTGGTCAGGCACTTGAATCGCAGGAAGGTCGGGACGAGGCAGTTGTTCGCCGGGAACCTGACCCGCCAGCCGTATTTCAACGGATCGCGCGTATCGCGTAAGCGGATCGCTGGAATGCTCCGACCTCGTCATGAACAACACGTTCTGGATCGGGGTCTATCCCGGGACTGTCCGAGCAGCAGTTGGAATACGCAGC